>CAWHCA010000036.1:0-47761 GCA_963827615.1 uncultured Gammaproteobacteria bacterium
AGCCGGACTCGTCAATGCCGCGGAGGCCGCGCAGCTGCGCGAGTTCGATCGCAAGGTGATGGACATCATCAACGTCGATGATTTCAGCGGCGAGGAACTGATGGCCGCCGTGCAGGCGGAGCCGAAGGAATCCGGGGAGGGCACGACGCGATTGCAGGTGGCCTGAGGACGCCCGCCTGCGTTCGTGCCGCCATGCTCTCTTGCCTGCACCTCAGATCGCGACGGTGAGATTCACCCACCAGTCAGGCAGGTAAGGGATCACCAGGGCTTCAAGGCGCTTGTCCCAGTTCATCAGGATGGCAATGCCCAGCAAGACGAGCAGCACGCCGAAGCCGTTCTTGAGGGACTTGATGTGGCCGAGCACCCAGCCGCGCATGCGGACGAATCCGGCCCGCGACGCATAAGCGGCGGCGATCAACGGCAGCGCCGCGCCCAGGCCGAACGCTCCCAGGATCATGGTCCCGCGCAGGGCTCCCCCTTCGCTGGCCACGAGGGTGATCGCGGAAATCAGCAGGGGACCTGAACATGGGCTCCAGACCAGCCCGAGCAATCCGCCCAGCAGGAAGGAGCCGGCCAGCGACGTCGCATTGAGTCGGCTCGACAGGCCACCGGCGCCGCTCGCCAGCGGTGTCATCAGGCGGGTGAAGTGCTCGTTCAGCGCCGGCACCAGCATCACCGCCCCCAGCAGCAGCAGCAGCCAGCCGCCGACAAGCCTGACGCTTTGCCCATCGATCCCGAGCGCCGGACCGGCCACGCCGAGCAGCAGACCGATCAGGGCAAACGAGGCCACCATGCCCAGCCCCATGAACAGCGGACCGGCACGGTTCGCCTGCAGGCTGCCGCCCACCACCAGCGGCAGGAGCGGAAAGACGCAGGGATTGAGCGTCGACAGGCCGCCGGCGGCAAGCGCAAGCAACAGGTGACCGAGTGCGGCGGCTTCCATGACCGGTCAGAGCGCCGTCACCAGGGCGGCCTTGATCTTGTCGGGCTTGGTTTCGCCGCCGATGCGGGCGGTTTCCTTGCTGCCCCGGAAAACCACGACCACCGACTGCGACCTCACGTTCATGGCCTTCTTCAGTTCCCGCTCGCTGTCGTAATTGGCGACCAGCAGGGTGATGCCCTTGAGTTGCGGATCGCCTCGCAGGCCGTTGAAGGCCTTTTCCTGCGCCTTGCAGGTCGGACACCAGTCGGCATGGAAATGCACGGCGACCGGCTTGCCGGCGGCCTGCGCCTGCTGCAATGCGTTCGCCGTGTAGGGTTGAATCTCGAGTGCCCGGGCCAGGCCGGAGACGGCCAGCAGCAGGACGAATACTGGAATGATCAGCTTGCGGGCTTGCATGGCGTTTTTCCGTTCCTGTTCTGCTACGTATTGGTCGGTCAGGCCGGACACTCACCGAGCAGGAAGGTTAGCACTTGCTGATTGAACTCCCCTGCCGCGCCGATGTTCGACAGGTGCGCCGCCGGCAACTCGAGGAACCGCGCACCCGGGATCGTCGACGCCCAGGCTCGCGCGACCTCGGGAGTCGGCGCCGGATCATGAGTGCCCGCAATGACGAGCGTCGGCGTCGTGATGCGCGCCAGGTCCGCACGCTGATCCATGTCCCGCAGGGCCTCGCAGCAACCAATGTAGCCACCGACCGGGGTCTTCAGCAGCGTCTGCCTTGTCCGCTCGACGGCTTCGGGGTGGTGAGTGATCGCGTCCTCGGTGAACCAGCGCTGGAGGATGCCCTCGACCAGTGCGGCCATGCCTTCGCGCCGGATCGTCGCGATGCGCGCATCCATGGCCTCGGGGGGTCCAAGCCACGGCATGGTATTGCAGAGCACCAGCCGATCGATGCGCGCGGCTGCGTGCACTGCGAGCCACATGCCCGTCGCGCCGCCCATCGACAGTCCGCAGAAATGTGCGCGCTGGGTGCCATGCGCATCGAGCAGGCCGATCACATCGGAACCCAGCTGCGCGATCGTGTATGGACCGGGTGGCACCGCCGATCCGCCATGCCCACGCGTGTCATAGCGCAGGACGCGGAACTCACGGCTGAACGCCACGACCTGCGGCTCCCACATCTCGAGCGCGGCACCGAGCGAGTTCGACAGCACCAGCCAGGGCGCACCTTCCGGCCCATCGATCCTGGCGCGCAGGTCGATGCCATTGACTCGGAGCATCCGGTCCATCGTGCAACTCGCCTTTGCTTCCCGGGCTTCGCGCAGCAGCGCGCCGGTGATGCAGGGATGATACCGCCCGGCCGGGAATGCCGTCACGAAGCCATGCTGCGGCACCACTGCTTGCGCTACCCTTGCGCCCGTGACTCCCGACGACGACAACGAGACCGTACTGTACGAGGTCAGTCTCGACGCGGACGCCACCATCGAGGGCCCGTTCGACACCTGGCTGCGCGACCACATCGCGGACGTGCTGCAGTTCGACGGGTTCCTGTCGGCTGAAATCCTCGGCGACGACACGGCGACGGACGGTCGCATCCGGCGCGTCGTCCAGTACCGCCTGCGCAACCAGGCAGCGCTGGACGCCTACCTGCGCGACCACGCGCCCCGGATGCGGGCCCAGGGCGTAGCGAAGTTCGGCGAACGCTACACCGCCGAGCGGCGAGTCCTGGCGCACCGGGAAGAGTTCATCCGTGGCGCGTTTTCGACCGAGAACTGCCTCAACTGCGGCGAGGTGCTGCGCGGCCAGCACTGTTCGCACTGCGGGCAGCGCGCGAAGGTGCGGGTGCTTTCGCTCGGCACGCTGCTGCGCGACCTCCTCGGCGACATCACGAACTTCGACTCGCGCGTCTGGCGCACGCTGAAGCCCCTGGCGTTCAGCCCCGGCACGCTCACGGTCGAATACCTGCGCGGGCGACGCACGCACTATTCGCCGCCGTTCCGCATGTACCTGATCCTGAGCGTCGTGTTCTTCCTGCTGACGACGGTGGGTGGCAGCAGTCCGGGAGACGCGCTCAATTTCGACGTCGGCAATGACGGCAACGGCGGCGCGAACCTGACCCTGGGGTCCGGCGAGCAAGCGCCTCCCGCACCGGGAGGCGGGGTGCCCGAGCCGGGCAACGCCGGCCCGAAGGAAGCACCGGCAACTGCGGCGCCGAGCACGGCGGCGGGAGCGCCGCAGCTCGATCCACAGCGGCAGCGAATCGTCGACGAAATCGTCAAGCGCATCCCGGACCGCGCGGACCGGGCACGGGCGCGCGCTGAACTCGAAAAGGAATTCGGCGCATTGACCCCCGCCCAGATGGCGCCGGTGCAGCGGCTCGTGGACGATCCCTGCAGCCCGGAGAACCTCAAGATCGGCTTCGGGCCCGCGGGCAAGAAAACCGAAGAGCGGGCGCGCGACGCCTGCCGCAAGATCGCCGCCGACGGCAAGGGCTTCGGTCGCGCCGTCTACGAGAACATCCCGAAGATGATGTTCATTTTCCTGCCGCTGATCGCGGTGGTGATGGTCGTGCTGTACCTCGGATCCGGTCGCTACTATGTCGAGCACCTGTTGTTCTTCGTGCACTTCCACGCGTTCTTCTTCCTGAGCGGTATCGCGATACTGCTGCTCGAGCGCTTATCGACGCTGTTTGCTGACACCACGGCAGGATCGGGCCTGAGAGCGGTCGAGAGCATCCTGACCGCTGTCCTCGTGTTCTATGTTCCTTACTACCTTTACCGAGCCATGCGGCGCGTCTACGGGCAGGGCCGGATCGTGACGCTGGTGAAGTATTCTTTGCTCGGCATCGGTTACCTCTTCTTCATGACGCTGACCGTGCTGGGCCTGCTCGCCTACACCGCCCTCACGCTCTAGCGCCGGGGCAGCGAGCCTTGCCGTGAAAGCGCCCCGGTCCATCCTGCACGTCGACATGGATGCCTTCTACGCATCGGTCGAGCAGCGCGACAACCCGGAGCTGCGCGGCAAACCCGTCATCGTGGGTGGCGGCGGCAATCGTGGCGTCGTCGCAGCGGCGAGCTACGAAGTCCGCAAGTTCGGCGTGCACTCGGCAATGCCGACACGCGAAGCGCTGCGCCGTTGCCCCGAGGCGATCGTGGTGCATCCGCGCATCGGTCATTACAGCGCGGTGTCGCAACAGATCTTCGCCGTGTTCCACGAGTTCACGCCGCTGGTGCAGGGACTCTCGCTCGACGAGGCGTTTCTCGACGTGACCGCGAGCGAGAGCGCCCTCGGCAGCGCGGAGCACATTGCGTGCGAAATCAAGCGCCGCATCCGTGAGCGGACGGAACTCACTGCGTCCGTGGGCGTTGCGCCCAACAAGCTGGTCGCCAAGATCGCATCCGACCTGCGCAAGCCGGACGGCCTCGTCATCGTGCGCGAAGCGGACGTGCGCGACCTGCTCGACCCGCTGCCCATTCGAAAACTGTTCGGCCTCGGCGCGAAGACGGCACCGAAAGTCGAGGCACTCGGCATCCACACGCTCGGTGACCTGCGCCAGGCCGCGCCTTCGCGGCTGCGGCCCTTGTTCGGCCGCTACACCGAACGCCTGCAGCAGCGCGCGGCCGGTATCGACGATCGTCCGGTGATCCCGGACGTCGACGAGAAGCAGATCAGTGCCGAGGAAACCTTCGAGACCGACATCGCCGATCCCGCGCGTCTGCATGCCGAGATCGTCCGGTTGGCCGACAAGGCTGTCTCCCGGCTGCGCGCGAAGATGCTCACGGGCGGGTGCGTGACGGTGAAAATCCGCCGCGGCGACTTCACGACCTACACGCGCCAGCGGCAGGTGGAACCGCGCACGCAGGAAACGCGGGTCGTGGCACGGATCGCTAGCGAACTGCTGGACGGGTGGCGCAAGACGCAACCGCATGCTGCGCTCCGGTTGCTCGGTGTCGGCGTCAGCGACCTCGCCGAGGAGGTGCAGGCCGACCTCTTCGGCGCGCCGGAGTCCACGCGCAACCGGCAGCTCGACGCAACCGTGGACGCCGTGCGTGAGAAGTTCGGTTCCGTCGCACTGCGGCCCGCCAGCGCCATCGTCAAGCCGCGGGAATGAAGGTGAGCGACGCTCGAGGATCAGGCATCATGGGCATCCCCCGCCGGTCACGGCAGGCCTAACCCCGCATGTACACGAGCTTTTTCGGTCTCCAGGAAAAACCGTTCGCGATCACGCCGGACCCGCGCTACCTGTACCTCAGCGAGCGGCACGCGGAGGCGCTGGCGCACCTGTTGTACGGCATCAACGAGGCGGGCGGATTCATCCAGCTGACGGGCGAGGTCGGCACCGGCAAGACGACGGTCATCCGCAGCCTGCTCGAGCAGCTGCCGGGTCATGCCGAGGTTGCGCTGATCCTGAACCCGCGCATTACGCCGGCGGAGTTCCTGCTGACGATCTGCGAGGAGCTGCACCTGCAGGTGCCTGCCGAAAGCCGCACCAGCACGAAAGCGCTGATGGATCTGCTCGGGCACTACCTGCTCGAAGCCCACGCGCGCGGACGCCGCGTCGTCCTGATCGTCGACGAGGCGCAGAACCTGAGCTTCGAAACACTCGAGCAGGTGCGCCTGCTCACGAACCTCGAGACGGCGACCACGAAACTGCTGCAGATCATCCTGATCGGCCAGGAAGAACTGCGGACGCTGCTCGAGCAACCGGACCTGCGCCAGCTTGCGCAACGGATCACGGGCCGTTACCACCTGAGCCCGCTTTCCCGCGACGAATCAGCGGGTTACGTGAAGCACCGCATGCGCGTGGCGGGCGCGACGGCCGAGGCCTTCACGCCAGGCGCGCTGCGCGAAATCCATCGGCTGAGCCATGGCATCCCGCGCGTGATCAACGTCGTGAGCGACCGCGCCCTGCTCGGCGCGTTCACGCGCGAGGAGCATCGGGTCGGCGCCGCCTTCATCCGTCAGGCTGCCTCGGAGGTGTATGGCCGACCGATTCCCGCACCGTGGCTGCGCTGGGCCACGGCGGGCGCCGTTGCTGCGGCGCTGGCAGTGGTTGCGTTCGGCGCGTGGTCACTGCTCGGACGGGACGAGACCAGGCTTGCCGCAGCGAAGACTCCGGTGGTTGCACCCGCCAGCAATGCGGCGCCGGCGCCCGCGCCCGCGGTAGTTCCCCCGCCAGTCGCGATTGCGCCTGCCCTCGATCAGCTGCTGGCGCAGAACGCGAACGATACGACCACGGAAGCAGCGCTCGGGCGGCTCTTCACGCGCTGGAACATCACGTACGCGCCGGACCGCGGTCGCGGCTGCGAACAAGCCACCGCACAAGGTCTCGAGTGCCTGTTCCAGAAAGGCTCGTGGGCGCAGCTGCGCACGCTGAATCGCCCGGCGATCCTCACGCTGACGGACGACGTCGGTGGCACGCACCAGGTGCTGCTGACCGCACTGACTGACGAAGCGGCCACGATCGAACTCGGCGGCAAGCCGCAGGACGTGCCGATCGCGACGATCTCGCGGTACTGGTTCGGCGATTTCCTGCTGCTGTGGCGACCGCCGCTCGCGGTCGCGAAGTCACTCGGGCCCGGCATGCGCGGCCCGGAGGTTCGCTGGCTGCGCGACAACCTGCGTGCGGCCCAGGGCCTGCCCGAGGCACGGCCCGGCAGCAATTTCTATGACGAGGACCTCACGCGCCTCGTGCAGGATTTCCAGCGCACGCACCGGCTCAATGCCGATGGCGTCGCCGGCGTGCAGACACAGATCGTGCTCGACACGGTGCTGAATCCGTCAGGTTCCCCCACTCTCGGCGGCACGACCGCACAACGGACGGGAGGCTGAGCGATGTCGTTCATCCTTGACGCACTGCGCAAGTCCGAACACGCACGCCAGCGCCAGACAGGACCGGGCCTCGCCGAGGCGTCGGTCGCACCCACCAAGCCGAGAACCAACGTCTGGGCCACCGCCGCGATTGCACTCCTGGTCGTGAACCTGCTGGCCGTCGGCATCCTGTTGCTGCGACGCGCGCAGAAAGAGGACGCCGCGGTGTCGGCCGTGCCGACGACGCCCGCGCCTGTTGCGAATACTGCGCCCGGTCCTGCGAATCCCACGCTGGTCGCCCCGCCGCCGACGGTCGGGACACCCGTCACGCAGGGCGCTGCGCCGGTGCGGGCGCCAATCGATGAGCCCGCGGGACCCGGTGGACGCAATCCGCTGGCGGACGAAGTGGGCGACGAGTCCGACGCCATCGAAGGCCCGACGCAGTCCGCAGCCGCGGCCGTGCCGGCGGGTCCGCGGGCCGTCGTGAAGAACGGCAGCGTGCAGCGTGGTGGCTCGGTCGTTTACGCACCGGTACCCGAGGCGTCCGACCAGCCGTACTCACTGCCGCCCGAACAACCTGCCGTGCAGCAAGCGGCGTCGCAAGCCGCCGCCATGCCGGATGCCGACGAGGTTTCGGCACGGGGCGGCGTGGCCGCACTGCACCTCGACCTGCACGTCTACGTCGCGCAGCCGCAGCAGCGTTTCATCTTCGTCAATTCGCGCAAGTACAAGGAAGGCGACACGCTGGCCGAAGGTCCGCTCGTCGAACAGATCACGCCGGATGGAGCCGTGCTGAATTTCCGGGGCAGCCGGTTCAAGCTGTCCAACGACTGAACTGAGGGGAGTCGGTCGCCAGTGAATGCCGCAGCGGTCGCCGCCGACAGCCTGGACGGGCTGCGGCTGAATTTTGCGCTGCAGGCGGGCATCCTGCGGCTGCTGTCGCGCCAGGAACACCTGAACAAGATCAACGTCTTCCCGGTGCCTGACGGCGACACGGGCACGAACCTGGCGCTGACCGTGAACGCAGTGCTCGGTTCGCTGCGCAAGTGGCCCGACCGGCATGCGGGCAAGACGCTGACGCGCGTAGCCGATGCGGCGCTCGATGGCGCACGCGGCAACTCGGGGGCGATCCTCGCGCAATTCTTCCTCGGCCTCTGTGATCGCGTCGGGCACCTGAACCAGATCGACCCGGCGGATTTTGCCGCTGGCGTCGACGGCGGCGCCGAGTACGCCCGCGAAAGCCTGAGCGAACCGCGCGAGGGCACGATCCTGTCGGTGCTGACTGCGTTCGCACACGCCGTGCAACGGGCGCGCAAGGACGGCGTGCACGATTTCCGCTCGATCCTCCGCCAGGGTGTTGCTGCTTCCCAGGCGGCATTGGCGCAGACGACCTACCAGCTGGAGGCCTTGCGCAAAGCGAACGTCGTCGACGCGGGCGCGCAAGGTTTCGTCGAGCTGATCGAGGGCGTAACCGACTACCTTGAAAGCGGCTCCGACGCGGAGCCCGCCGGAAGCGCGTCGCCGCTGGTCGCCAGCGCGTCAGAGGAATTGACGGCCGGCAGCGGCGAGGACGAACTCACGTACCGGTACTGCACCGAGTGCGTCGTCACCGGCGAACGCATCGACCGGCGACACCTGCGGGAACAGTTGTCGGCGATCGGCGGCAGCCTGGTGGTCGCGGGCCTGCACAGCAAGATTCGCGTGCACATCCACGCGAACGACCCGTCCGAGGTGTTCCGCGTGGCCGCGCGGTTCGGGACCGTCGCGGGCGAAAAAGCCGACGACATGCAGCGGCAGCAGCACTCGGCGCACTCGACCGATCGTCGCGTCGCGATCGTCACCGACAGCGCGGCGGACATTCCCGAAGCAGAGCTCGACCGGCTCGACATCCACATGATCCCGGTGCGTGTGCACTTCGGTGCCCGCAGCTACCTGGACAAGGTGGGCATCACCTCGGAGGAGTTCTATGCCGAAATCGAGCGCGGCACCGAACCGCCCAAGACATCCCAGCCGCCGCCGGGCGACTTCCGCCGGCAGTTCGAGTTCCTGGGCTCGCACCACAGCGCGGTGATCTCGATCAACCTGACGAGCCGCGTGAGCGGCACGTGCGCCGCGGCGCAGACGGCCGCGGCTCGCACCGCCACCCATGGCAAGGTCAGCGTGATCGACACGGGCAACGTCTCGGCGGGCCAGGGTCTCATCGCCATGTATGCGGCGGAATGCGCGGCGGCGGGTTACGACGCCGACCGCGTCATCGCCGCGACCAAAGCCGTCCTGCCGCTGACACGATCGTTCGGCGTGGCCGGTTCGCTCGAGTACGCCGTGCGCGGTGGTCGCGTGCCGCGCTGGGTCAAGCGCGTCGCCGACGCATTGCGACTGATGCCGGTCCTGCACAACGACCGTCACGGCAAGGTCAGTGCGGGCGGGGTCCTGTTCGGCCGGCACGACCTGAAGTCGAAGTTCGCACGCTGGGTGCGGCGGCGCATGCGGGACGATGTCACCTACCGGCTCATCGTCGGCCACGCCAACTGCGAGGCGGACGGCCAGTGGCTGCTGCAGGAACTCAGCCTGCCGAACGTGGCGTACGCGCAGCTGGTTGCGATCGGCAGCGCGCTCGGCGCCCACGGCGGACCGGGTATGCTCGTCGTCGGTCTGCAGGAATACGAGGCACCGGGGTCACCGCCATGAAATTCGAAACGCTGGCCATTCACGCCGGACGCGGACCCGACGCTGCCACCGGCGCCGTGCGCGAGCCACTGCATCTCTCCACCACGTTCGAACGCGGTGCGGATGGCACTTACCCGCACGGGTATGACTACACGCGCAGCGGCAACCCCAACCGCACGTCGCTCGAGCGCGCGATCACGGCGCTGGAACGCGGCAAGGACGCCATCGCGTTCGCCTCTGGCTCGGCGGCGACGCTGGCTGTCTTTGCGCTGACCGCTCCCGGCGGTCGCATCGTCTGCGCGTTGGACTGCTATTACGGGACAGGCAAGCAGTTGCGCGACATTGTTCCGCGCTGGGGTGTCGACGTGGAATTCGTCGACGTGACGAACCTCACCGAGGTGTCACAGGCCCTGGCAGTGCCGACCAGCCTGCTCTGGTTCGAAACGCCGTCGAATCCCCTGCTGCGCGTGGCGGACATAGCGGCGCTCGTCGATCTCGCGCACGACCGGGGCACGCTGGTCGGCGTCGACAACACCTTCGCAAGTCCCGTACTGCAGCAACCCCTCGCGCTCGGCGCCGACGTCGTCATGCACAGCACCACGAAGTACCTGGGCGGTCACAGTGACGTGCTCGGCGGCGTCATCGTGACGCGGGATGCTGGGGCCGAATGCGCGGCGTTACGCGCGTACCAGGCGACGGCGGGCGGCGTGCCTTCGCCGTTCGACTGCTGGCTGTTGTTGCGCAGCCTGCCGACGCTGCCGTTACGCGTCCGGGCCCAGGCGGCGAACGCGCTGGCGGTCGCTCGCTTCCTCCACGCGGACAAGCGCGTCGAGAAAGTGCATTACGCCGGTCTGCCGGATCATCCAGGACACGAGATCGCGTTGCGGCAGATGACGGGTGGCTTCGGCGGCGTGCTCTCGGCCGAGATTCCTGGCGGGCGCGATCGTGCGCTGGCGGTAGCAGCGAAGACGCAGCTGTTCACCCGGGCAACGAGTCTCGGCGGGGTGGAGAGCCTCATCGAACATCGGCAGTCGATCGAGGGTCCACACAGCCGGACGCCGCCGGGGCTGTTGCGAATGTCGATCGGGCTCGAGCACGTCGACGACCTGATCGCGGATCTCGATCAGGCGCTGGACGCGTGATCGCGTCGGACTCGGATGCGGAGTAGTCGCGCGAGCCGCAGAGATTCCCGAGAGTCCGAGGGCACGCCGTAAATACATCCCTGTAGGCTCGCGCGCGACGTCCATGTCGCGCGACGGCCCTCGGAGACTCTCCGGAATCCCTGTCAGCACACGCAGACATGCGCTGCGCGCTCGTCGCGATCGCGCCCAGGCGGGCGCTGGTGGGCGCGCGACCACGGGTCGCGCGCCGAGCCGCACGCACGCTGCTTGGCGAAAGCCAATCGCGTCAGTCGACCGCGCAACAAAGCGAGGCGTGATTCGTTCCGGATTCCGGGTCCGCGGACCGTCCCGCGCCATGGACGGCGCGTGCGAGCCTACAGGGATGTATTCACGGCGTGTCCGCGGATCCGAGAACCGGAGGACGAAGGCGCCGATACGAATATCAGCGCAACCAGCTCACGCGATCGAGCAACCGCTCAAGGCTTCTCGACAGCGTGGCCCTTTGCAGCCCAGGCGGGCATGTCGCCCTCGAGATGCGACAGCCGCGTGTAGCCGTTCGCTGCCAGCACGTCCGCAGCGATCCCCGCACGCCGCCCGGACTTGCAGTACAGCACCACGTCCTTGTCTTTTGGTACCTCCGCAAGCCGGGATGCGAGTTGGTCGTACGGAACGTTGACCGCGCCGGGCACATGGCCTTCCGCGTATTCCTGTGGCGTCCGCACGTCGAGCACGAACAGGTGATCTGGATGCCTGGACAGGTGTTCGAGCAGCGCTTCCTGGCTCATCAGCGCTACGGCCACCGCAGCGGGAGCCGGTGCGCCGGCCGTCGCCGCGGCAGGTTCGCCAGCTGTCGCGATCGGAGTGAAGGCAACCGACATTGCGCCGGCCACCAGGAGCGCTGCCAGGGCATGCCCGGATTGGAGTGGGCGAAACGCGTGGTTCCTGGTCATTGGGGAGTCCTTACTTCGAGGTGAGTCGCGACGTTTCTGGCAACGAATCAATCTGACTCCATGGAAGGCCAGAAGTTTCGACCGCGGACACTCTGTAGATTCACGCGTCAGCCGAGGTGACGTACGCATCCGCTTCAATCTCGACGAGCATGGCCGGATCGACCAATCCGCTGACTTCCACCATGGCGGACGCGGGGCGGATCGCGCCAAACACATCGCCGTGCGCACGCCCGATGGCTTCCCACTGCGCGATGTCGCGAACATAGATTCGCGTCCGCACGACGTCCTCGAGACGCGCACCCGCGCGCTCGAGCGCCGCCTTGATGTTGGCGAGCACCTGACGGGTCTGGGCGCCGGCGTCGTCACTGCCCACGAGCCGGCCGTCGGGGCCCGTGGCCGTCGTCCCCGACACGAACACCATCGGTCCGACCCGGACCGCGCGCGAGTACCCGACGACGGGTTCCCACGGTGTTCCCGTCGCATAATTGGTTCGGATTGCACCGGTCATGCCCGTATCCTTCCTTGTTCATTGTCCGCGGCCAACGCCCGCAGCGCGTCGCCGCTCACACGCTGTACGGTCCAGTCGTCCATCGGCACCGCTCCGAGCTTGCGATAGAACGCGATCGCGGGCTCGTTCCAGTCGAGCACCGACCATTCAAAGCGGGCGCAACCGCGCTCGATGGCCAAGCGCGCCAGATGACGCAACAACGACTCACCGTACCCATGGCCGCGGGAAGCCGGGCGCACGAACAGGTCTTCGAGGTAGAGGCCCGGTCGACCTTCGAAGGTCGAATAATTGTAAAACCAGAGCGCAAAGCCGACCGGTTCGTCGCCGACGCGCGCAACGACCGCCTCCGCGAACGCCCGGGGGCCGAAGAGATCGCGGTGCACGTCGTCCGGCGTGATGCGAACGTCCTTCAGCAGCCGCTCGTACTCGGCGAGTTCGCGCACCAAGGCGACGATCAGCGCGGCGTCGGCGGGCTGGGCCGGCTCGATACGGAGCGAATCCGGCGGGGTCATGGCGCACCACTCATTTCTATAGATTCCCTCGATAGCGGCCCGCGAATAGCCTTGATTACTTGGAATTCGCACCGTATTGTCAAACATCATTTTACTCGAAGGCAGCCGATGACGACCCCTCCGGACCGCGTACCGCTGAACGCCCTGCGCGTCTTCGAGGCCGTGGCCGCGCACCTTAGCTTCACCGCAGCGGCCAGGGAACTCGGCGTGACGACTGCGGCAGTCAGCGCGCAGATCAAGGCGCTCGAAGCCGACATCGGCGTGCCCCTGTTCCGTCGTCACACGCGTGCCGTGGCCCTCACCCAGGAAGGAGCCGAGCTGCTGCCCGGCGTCCGCCGCGGGCTCGAAGAGCTGCGCCGCTCGGTCGAACGCATCCGCCGCGAGCGCGTGGGCGGCATGCTCAATCTCAGCGTGCCGAACGAATTCCTGCAGCGCTGGCTGTTGCCGCGCCTCGGCGAGTTTACGCGCCGGCACCCCGAGATCGAAGTTCGATTCGGGCCGCCGCGTGCTGCCGGCCTCGACTTCGATCGCGACGATTTTCACTCCGCCATCGTCTACGGTTCCGGCCAGTGGACCGGCCTCAAGGCCGAGCGCCTGCTCGACGAATACGTGTTCCCGGTCTGCAGTCCCGTGCTGCTCGCCAGGTTCGGCCCGATCGAGACGGTCGCAGATTTTGCGCGCTACCCCCTGATCCACAGCCGCACGGAGCCGTGGCAGGACTGGCTGCGCCGGGTAGGCGGCGATACGACGCGTGCCGACTCGAGCCCGCCGATGGAGGATTCCGCGGCGTCCCTCGTCGCCGTCGAACAAGGCAAGGGCGTTGCGCTGGCCCGCTGGTCGCTGGTGGCGGCCGACATTGCCGCCGGCCGACTGGTACGCCCGATGCTTCCTAGCGTGCTGCAGCGAAACGCCTGGTTCCTCGTGGCGCCTCCAGCGAACTTTTCGTTGCCAAAAGTCGTGCGATTTCGGGCCTGGCTGCTCGACTGCTGCCGCGAATTCCCCCCTCCCGTGGGCGAGACCCTCGGCATCGAATAGGCACCCCACCCGCTTTCGCCCCCCTTGGCGACCAGCGCAGGTTGGCGTAGCGTTAGGTAAAACCCGGCCAACGTCGGGAGGGGGATTCCACGTCATGGCAGGCCTGCTCAAGCCGCAACCGCCCCGCCGCCGATTCCACGCCATCAGCATCGTTGCGGGCCCCAGCCCGTGTGCCCAGGTCAAGGCGTTGGAGGGCACCCGCCTCCTGTCACTCGAGGCACCGCGATTGCCGATCGTCGGCTGCACCAATCCTGGCGGCTGTCGCTGCAAGTTCCAGCACCACGAAGATCGCCGCTCAGGTCCCAGGCGCTCGGGAATGCGTGCGCCGGTACCGGACGCCTGGTCGACGGACGGCAACCGGCGCCGCTCGCCCGGCCGGCGCAACGTCGACGTCGCCGCCAAGTGATCTGTGGCTACCGCAGGCGCAGCGTGACCTGCAGCGGCCGATGGTCCGAGCCCACGTAGCCACCGATCTCATGCCCGGTGACGCAACTGCGCCGCGGCACCAGCACGTGATCGATTGGCAGCGCGAGCGGCCAGAATCCCGCCTGCCACGTCGGCCGCCAAGCCTCGCCGGCCAAGGCGTCCTGCAATCCTGACTCGGACACGAGCCGTGCGAACGCCGGTGCGTACGGCGTGAGGTTGAGGTCACCCAGCAGGATCGTCGCGTCGGGCCGAGTGAGCGCGAGTGCAGCCGCCTGCTCCAGCGTCCGGTCGCGCGCGGCCTGCAGTTCCGGCGTCACCGGCCAGCGTGTGTGCAGCGCAATCACCCGCAGCTTGCGACCTTGCACGTCGACATCCGCGACCAGCGACGGCATGCCGTCCCCGGAGAAGTCCATGGTCTGCACGCCAGCGATGGGCCATCGACTCAGCAGCGCGATGCCGTACGGGTCCTCGCGCGGAATTACCTTGCGGTACGGGTAGGTCCGCGCGAGCGGCTCGAGCGCCGACGCCCACCTCGGCGTGATCTCCTGCAGGGCAATGATGTCGGCATCGCTGTCACGCAGCCAGGCGACCAGCGCCGCATGATCGATGTTCGCAAGCCATGCGTTCGCAGTCACGACGCGCAGTGGGTCATCGCTGCAAGTCCGCGCGGCCGGTTCGTGCGCCACGGCGCGGCCGCTCACCAGGATTCCCGGCAGCCACTGCAGCAGGACGGTGACGCAGGCCACGACCATCATCCAGGGCCGGCGCAGGACCAGGGACGCGAGCAGCAACGCCAGCGCGGCAGCGCCCACCTGCCAGCGGAAATGCGCAAACAACTCGAAGGGCCAGCCGACCGGCGCCAGCAGCGCCGCAAGCGAGGCAGCGGCCGTCCCGATGAGTGCGATGCTCACCGCACGCGACCAGGCTGCGCGGGACAGGTGCATGTCTACAACAGCAGCAACGCCACGATGAGACCGAACAACGGGACCAGGACGGTCATGCAGAACATGGGCCAGTAGGCCGACTTGTGCGTCTCACGGCAAACACCGCGGATCGTCGTCACAACGTACCCGTTGTGCGGCAGCGAGTCGAGCCCGCCGGAGGCGATCGCCACTACGCGATGCAAAGCATTCGCATCCACACCCAGGCCGAGGTAGTGCGGCGCCAGGATGGGCAGCGCGATTGCCTGGCCGCCGGACGCAGACCCCGTCAGTCCCGCGATGAGAGTGACCGCGATCGACGCACTGACCAGCGGATCGCCCGGCAGCGAGGTGAGCGAATCGACTGCCGCAGCGAAAGCCGGTGACAATTTCGCGATCGCGCCGAACCCGACCACGGCGGCCGTGTTCGCGATCGCGATCAGCGCGCCGAGCGTGCCGTTCGACACGGCGTGCGGCAGGTTGATGAAGTACTTGCGGTTGACGACCAGCACCGTCAGCACGCCGGCGAGCAGCGCGACGATCAACGCCGACTGCTTCAGGGAGTCGTGCAGCGCGAACGCGACGCCCAGCACTGCCGCGAGCGGAATCAACCCGGTGGCCGGGTGCGGCAACCCGCCCGTCTTCGGCTGCGGGTCGCCGTCACGCACGTCGTAACGTTCGCCCGCGGTGATCGAGCGGCCGATCATCCACTTGAGCCAGGCGAAACCCGTGACAGCCATGACCGCGGCGACGACCAGGCTGACCTGCCACGCGGCGTAGGGGGTCGTGCCGAGGTACTGCATCGGGATCCAGTTCTGGATTTCCGGGGAGCCCGCGGACGTCATGGTGAACGTGACCGAGCCGAAGCCGATGGCGCCGGGAATGAAGCGCCGCGGCAGGCCGGCCTCGCGGAACAAAGCAAGCGCGAGCGGGAACACCGAGAACGCCACCACGAACAGGCTCACGCCGCCGTAGGTGAGGATGGCGCAGGCGCCGATGACGGCGACCAGCGCGTGCCGCGCGCCGAATCGCTGCACGACCCACTGCGCGACGCTGTCGGCGGCGCCGCTGTCTTCCATCACCTTGCCGAAGACGGAGCCGAGCAGGAAGACGAAGAACCACGAGGCAATGAAACTGCTGAACCCCGACATGTAGGCCGCGGTGAAGTTGTCCACGCCTGCCCCGGCGAGTTGCGGAAACAATGGCAGTCCGAACGACAACGCGAGCAGCAAGGCGCAGACAGGCGCTGCCAGCAACAGGTCGACGCCGCGCATCGTCAGAACGACGAGCAGTGCAAGACTGCCGAGCAGTCCGATCCATTCGAGCGTCATGCGGAAAGTGACTCCGGCAGGGGGACGCGCCCGCGTCAGGGCGTGCGCGCGAGGAACTCGTCGATCGCCGCGACGCTGACGGGCTCGTCCAGCATCGGCGTATGTCCCCGCTGCGGGACTTCGACGCGGACGAGGTCGGGTTTCTCGCGCAACATGCGGTCGAACGTGGTCACGGCGAGGATGTCGGACGTGGCGCCGCGAAGTGCCAGCGTCGGCACCGGCCGCAACGCCGCGAACAATGACCAGAGGTCCGGCGCGGCTGCGGACGGCGCGCTGCGCACCGCCTCGCCGATCATCGGATCCATGTCGAGCCGCGGCACGCCGCCGACGTCGCTGTAGCTGCGCCTGGTGTGGGTCACCCATTCCTCGTGCGTGAGGCCGGGCATGCCGATCTCGTAGGTCGCCCGCACCGTCGCGACCGCCTCATCCCAGCTGGCGGGTGGCGCATGACGGCCGACGTAAGCGGCAATGCGGGCGAGGCCTTCCGGCGCCACCTCGGGACCGACGTCGTTGAGAATGACGGCGGCCACGAGGTTCGGGTTCATCGCGGCCAGCAGCATCGAGAGAATCCCGCCGAGTGACGTGCCGAGCAGCACGCAGCGCGCGACGCCGGCGTCCTGCAGCAGCAGGCCGAGGTCAGCGAGGTAGGTCCCGGGATGATAGTTCTCCCAGACCGGGTCGTGCTGCGAACGGCCGCGGCCGCGCAGGTCGGCACAGAGCACGCGGCGGTCCCGCCGGATACGTTCGGCGACGTGCGTGAAGTCGCGCGAATTGCGCGTGAGGCCGGGCAGGCAGAGGACGGGCAGTTTCGTCGTCCGCGTAAGCGGCGCGAAATCGCGATAGAACAGTTGCAGGCCATCCCCTGACCTGAAGAATCGTTCGGCCGCAGCGTCGATCGTGGTCACCTGGCTTTCTCCCAGTCGGCGTACTGCTTGCGCAACTCGCGCTTGAGGATCTTGCCATTCGGATTGCGCGGCAGGTCGGTGACGTAGACTGCGCCCGCCAGGCGTTGCTGCTTGCCGACGCGCTGGTTGGTCCATTCCACCAGCGACCCGGTGTCCGGCGTGTCGCCAACCCCAGCCGCGACAACCAGCGCGAGCGGCGTTTCGCCCCAGCGTTCGCTCGGCACGCCCACGACCGCGACGTCGGCGACCGCCGGGTGATCGCGCATGACCGCTTCGATGTCGGCCGGGTAGATGTTCTGGCTGCCCGACAGGATCATGTCCTTCTTGCGATCGACGATGTGCAGGAAGCCTTCGTCGTCGAGGCGCCCGATGTCGCCGGTGCGCAGCCAGCGGCGGCCATGCGTGTCGACCCACGTCGCCTCCTCCGTCGCGTCGGGCCGCTGGTGATAGCCCTCCATGACCAGGCGTCCGTAGCCGCAGATTTCGCCGAGCTCGCCGGGTGCGGCCTCGACGTCGTCGTCACGCACGAGCTTGAGCTGCTGGCCGGGGATCGGCTTGCCGACGGACTCGATGTGCGCGTCGAAATCCTCGGGAGCCAGCGTAGTGATGATGCCCTTCGGTCAGGCCGTAGAGTTCGATCAGTTCGCAAGCGAGGGTGTCGCGCGTCGCCCGCTTCAACGGCGGCGGCAGCGGCGAGCCGCAGCACATGATCGCCTGCAGCGAAGACAGGTTGCGTGTTGCGATGCCGGGCAGTTCGAGGACGCGCTGGAACTGCACGGGCACGAAACCGCCGTGGGTGACGCCGTGACGCTCGATCGCGTCGACCAGCGCAGCCGCGCTGAACGACTCCAGCACGACGATGGTGCCGCCGACGACGATCGTGCTCAGCATCGCGACCCAGCTGATGTTCGAATAGAGCCCGAGCGAGCAGACGGTCACGCAGTCGCTGCGGTAGCGCAGTGCGATGGCGAGATCGGTGCCCCAGTCGTAGCGGCAACCGTGCGTATGCACGATGCCCTTCGGGAGACCGGTCGTGCCCGAGCTGTAGATGACGTTGCACTCGCTGTGCGGGCCGACCTCGACCGTCCGGTGCAGTGGTTGCCTGTCGCGCCATCCAGGGCGCGATCTCCGTCCAGTGGCCATCACCGGGCGCATCGACGCCGAGCCTGCGGATCGTGCCCGGCAGGTGCCCGCCTGCGAGCAGCGCGTCGACTCGGCGACAGTGCTCGCCCGAGGCGGCGATGCCGGCGGCGCCACTGTCGCGCACCATCGCAGCGACCGCCGCATCGCTCACGGACGTATTGAGCGGCACGACGCACACGCCCGCCTTGCCGGCGCCGAACAGCAGCAGCGCCATCTCGGCGCTGTTCTGCATCAGCACGGCGAGCCGCGCACCCGGCGCGAGGTTCAGTTGCAGCAGACCGTTCGCCACCTGGTTCGTCGCAGCGTCGAACCCGGCCCAGGTCCACCGGCGCTCCCCGCAGAGGAGCGCCGGCTTGCTGGCCTGGTTGCGGCCGTGCTGGACGATCAGGTCGGGGACGATCGGCCGCGGTACGTCGTACCAGCCCATGGCCCTAACCTCATCGATCCGGCGATCAGTTGAAGCGGTAGCTGACGCTCAGGCTGACCGTGCGCGGCGGGCCGTAGAAGCTGTTGACGATGTTGCCGTACAGCGCACCCGGGAAATAGTAGCCGCCGATCTTGTATTCCTCGTCCGTCAGGTTGCGTCCGAGCAGCTGGAAACGCAGCTTCTCGTCGTTGGAGGTCCAGGCGACGCTCGCATCAACCAGCGTGTACGCGTCGTTCTGGTCGATCAGTGGATTCGGGAACTCGAACATGTGGTACGAGTCGCGGTACGAGCCGGACAGCGTCGCGAGCAGCGAGCCCCAGCCGTTCTGCAGCGGCTGCGCATAGTTGAGCGCCAGGTTGCCGTTCCACTCCGGCGTGTTCTGGAACACGGCCGTATCGGACAGATCGACCGGCACGGTGAGCGTGGCAGGCGGCGGCGCGGGATTGGTGATGACCTGGAACGTCTCGTACTTGTCGAACTCCGCATCCGTCCAGCCGATGCCGTAGTTCAGCGAGAATCGGTCGCTGAGCTGCGCGGAGCCTTCGAGTTCAACGCCCTGGATGGTCGAGGCGCCGGCGTTGTCGACGAAGCTCGCGATCGAGCCGGTGACCGTCGGTTGCTGGCGGGTGATCTGCTGGTCACTGTAGTCGGCATAGAAGGCCGCGAAGTTGTACGAGAGCCGGTCATCGAACAAGGTGCCCTTCGCGCCGATTTCGTACGACTGGACGGTTTCGGGATCGTAGCCGTTGACCGTGTCCGGCGTCAGCACCACGTCGCCGCGCATGTCGAAGCCACCCGACTTGAAGCCTTCCGAGTAGGACGCGTACGTCGTGAACGTGTCGGTGAATTCGTAGCTGACGCTGGCGCGCGGCGTGAACTGGTCGAACGTGCGGTCGTTGGTGTAATCCGAGCGCACCAGGCCGGGGACCGCCGCATTGTTGCCGAACAGCGGCGAATAGAGGCCCGTGAAGTTCTGCCGATAGACACCGCCTTCCTTCTCGTCCGACGGTATAGCGGCCGCCGAGCGAAGCCGACAGCTTGTCGGTGAAGTCATAGCTGAAGTCCGCGTACGCCGCGTAGCTCGTCGTGTCGACGAAGCCGGACGTCGCGATCGTCAGGTTGAGCAGACCGACGATGGTGTCGAACTTGCCGGCGGCGTGCGCATCGAGGTAGTACAGGCCCGCCACGCCGCGCAGGCGCTCGCCTTCGTACAGGAACTGCAGTTCCTGCGTGAGCTGGTCGTCCTCGTAATAGCCGGGCACGTCGAGCGCCGGCGCCGGGCTGGTGTCGAAGTCGATCAGCGTGTGGTCATGCCGTCGCGGTAGGCGGTGATCGACTTGAGCGTGATCGCATCCGTCAGTTCCCAGGCCGCCGTGAGCGACACGCCCTGGTTGCGCACGAGGTTGTCGTCGCCGATGCCAGCCGCGCGTGTCGAAGACGTCCGGCAGCACGACCTCGCCGGCCGCGAGGCCCAGGCCCGGCGCTTCGCGATGGCCGTGCTTGGCGTCCGAGTTGTCCTCGACGTAGTCGGCGGCGAGGCGGAAGCTCAGCGCGTCGGTCGGGTTCCACTCGGCGCTCATGCGGAAGGCGTCGACGCGACTTCGCGTAGTGGTTCTGGTTGCCGGTGAACTGGTTCTCGCCGTAGCCGTCGCGACGGTAGATGGCGGCGCTGCCGCCGATCGACAGCGTGTCGCTCAGCGGCAGCACGCCCGAGGCGAGGAAGTCGTGCTGCGCAGTAGGTGCCGAGCGTGAGCTTGGTGTCGAGGTAGGCCTCGTTGCCGAGCGACTTGGTCACGTACTTGATCGCGCCGCCGATCGTGTTGCGGCCGTACAGCGTGCCCTGCGGGCCGCGCAGCACTTCGAGCCGCTCGATGTCGTAGATGTCGAGCACCGCGCCCTGCGGGCGCGCCACGTACACGTCGTCGACGTAGAGGCCGACGCCGGGCTCGAAGCCCCACAGCGGGTCCTGCTGGCCGATGCCGCGGATGAAGGCGATCAGCGTGGAGTTGGAGCCGCGCGCGACCTGCAGGGTGAGGTTCGGCGTGGACTGCTGCAGCCACGTGATGTCCGGCGCGCCGGCATTCGTGATGCGCTCGGCGGAAAACGCCGAGAGCGCGATGGGCACGTCCTGCAGCGATTCCTCGCGGCGCCGGGCAGTGACCGTGATCTCTTCCAGGCCGCCGGCTTTGGCCGATGGCGCGTCCTGCGCGAGGACTGCGGGCACGGCGAACATCGAGGCCGCGCAGGCTGCAGCGGCCTGCACCGAGTAAACGGCGAGCTTCTTCATGGATCCCCCTGCTGTGGCGCCTGTTGCCGGCGCCGGTGTTTCAACGAGTGTTGGAATTTAGTTGAACGTTCGTTGAAATTCAACAGTCGTTGCAGGAAGGCCTGCGGGTTCTTCAGAATCAGGCCCCGACGACACGCACACAGGCAGTTCTTACCGCGATGCAAAAGAAAGGGACGAAGAACCGCTCGAGTGCCGCGCAGGGACGCCTGCCGAATGCGAGCGCGTCCGGCACCGGCTCACGCTCGCAGGCAACGCGCGAGCGCATCCTCGACGCGGCTGAGCGGTTGTTCGCCGAGCGCGGTTTTTACGGTGTTTCCGTGCGCGACATCACGGGCGCGGCAAGCGTGGACGTGGCACTCGCGAGCTACCACTTCGGCAACAAGCAGGGCCTGCTCGAAGCGGTGTTCATGCGCCGCGCGGAAGACCTCAATACCGAGCGCATCGCCCGCCTTGACGCCGTTCTCGCCGCAGCCAGGGGCCGCCGCCCACCGAAGATCGAAGACGTCATCGACGCATTCACGCACCCGCTGCTCGATCGCTCCTCGCGCGGCAGCCCGGGCTGGAAGAGCTACTTTGCGCTGATTGCCGAGGTGAACAACTCACCGGAGTTCGGCGGCGTGCTGATGTCGCGGTTCTTCGATCCGGTCGTCGAGAAGTTCATCGACGCGATCCGCCGCGCCTTGCCCGGTTGCGACGACCGCGACCTCTACTGGGCATATCATTTTCTGTCGGGCGCGCTGACGCTTACGTTCGCGGAGACAGGCCGCATCGACAAGCTGTCGGGGGGCGCCTGTCGCTCGAGCGATCTCGACAGCGTCCACGAGCGCC
Organism: uncultured Gammaproteobacteria bacterium; assembly: GCA_963827615.1. GTDB lineage: Bacteria > Pseudomonadota > Gammaproteobacteria > Steroidobacterales > Steroidobacteraceae > RPQJ01. The sequence continues at coordinate 21,755 of CAWHCA010000036.1, forward strand.
TGGTGCCGTATTGCGCCGCCGGGTTCCGGGCGCTGTGCGCGCCGAAGCGCAGTGGCACCAGGCCGGCTCGAACGACGAGGGCGCGCAAGTGACCGTACCCGCAGACAGCCCTGGAATCGATTCGATGCCTGCCTTGCCGATCGCGAGAATCCTGCGTGGTGCAGCATTGTGCCTGTCCGGCGTGCTTGCGCTCGGGGGCTGCAACGGCAGCGATGGCAGCGCTGGTCCGCGCGGTGATCGCCTCGACGCGTTGCCGATCGCGGCGGGGTCGGTCACGACATCCGGCATTTCCGCGGGCGGCTACATGGCCGTGCAGTTTCACGTCGCGCATTCATCCCTGGTGAACGGCGTGGGCGTCGTGGCGGCCGGCCCGTACTACTGTGCCGAGAATTCGCTGCGCCATGCACTCGGTCGCTGCATGCAGGGCGACGAACCGATCGCCGTGGACCAACTGGTCGGAATCACGAGCGAACTCGCCCTGACCGACCACATCGACCCGATCGCGAACCTCGCCAGCGACCGGGTGTGGATCTTCCACGGCGCGGCGGACCCGGTCGTGGCCAGGCCGGTGGTCGATGCGCTGCAGGCGTACTACGAACTGCTCGTGGACCCGCGCGGGGTGCAGCGCACCGATCTGGCGGCCGCCGGCCACACGTTTCCGACTGCCACGAAGAACCTGCTGGACTGCGGCACGACGGACACGCCGTTCATCGGCAGCTGCGGCGTCGACGGCGCGCGGCAGATGCTCGAGCACCTGTATGGCTCGTTCGGCGCGCAGGCTGCGGGCGTCAAGCGGGGCACGTTGCAGCAGTTCTCGCAGGCGGCATATGCGACGGCAGCCGATGCCGATGGGTTCGCTGCACGCGGGTGGCTCTACATCCCAGCGACCTGCTCCGGCAACGGCGCCGCCGGGCGCTGCCGCCTGCACGTCGCCTTTCACGGCTGCAAGCAGGGCGCTTCTTTCGTAAACGATGCCTTCGTGCAGCAGGCCGGCTACCTTGCCGCTGCCGACGCGGGCGGCATCGTCGTGCTGTTTCCGCAGGTCGAACCGAGCTACCAGCCGCTCAATCCGAACGGCTGCTGGGACTGGTGGGGTTACACGGGTGACGAGTACGCCACCCAGGCCGGGCCGCAGATCGCGGCCGTGAAGGCAATGGTCGACGACTTGATGGGTGCGGGTGACCGGGCGCGTGCCCGGCCGTAGCGATTCAGATCGACGCGGCGCGCAACCGTTGCCCGCCGTAGAGCACTTCAAGGCGGCGCACGCCCTTCATGCGCCGTGACGACCGGCGCACCTCGCCCATCAGTCGCAACAACAGCCCTACGTCGTCGTTCATGCCGCCCGTGCAGTAGTCCTCGCTCATGCCGAGGTGCAGCACGGTCACGTGCTCGAGGTCGGCCCGGTGGTAGACCGCCACGCCGACCGGACGGGCGGTCAGCGTCTCCACGGCGAACAGGCATTGAACGTCCGGCAGGCTGCCCACGCGCACGCGCAACCCCTCTCCATCGTCCACGATTTCGGGTGGGCCGTACTTGTCGATGACGTCGACGATGCCGCGCGCGAAGCGATCCTGGCAGCCGTTGAAAAAGAGAATCCGCTCGAGCGCATGGCGCCTGTGGCGAGGGAGTTGCGACGTGAACTCGATTCCCTGCATGCAGGTTCCCCGGCCGCGTGCACGGCCTCGGACGGAGGTGCGGTCGATCATGCTCGCGCGACCACCTTATGTCGAGTGGCGAGACGTCAAAGTGTTGCTGCAACGCCACAAAAACGCCTTGGACCCGGGTTGGCCAGTCGCGGGTATTTTTTTGAATTGCTTCATGTTTTTGACAATCTGAGGTGGAGTGTCGGCGCCGCTTGGCGTGCAATGGCGCGGCAATGCCCCGCAATCCCTTGACCGTCCCGAATGCGGCCGATCTGGCCGCCCGCGCCACTCCCGTTCCGGGCGCGATGCTCGTGGACGTGGTCGTGCTGACATCCGACCCGGAACTGTTTCAGTCGGCGCGCGAGGCAGTCGGTGAGCAGAATCCGGTCTGGCGTGCGCGCTCGGCCGAAGAGGCGGCCGACTTGCTGATCAACGGACGCTGCGGCGTGCTGGTCATCGACATGGCCGCAGTCTCGACCCGCGCCGACACCCTCATCGAGCAGATCATCGAGCAGTTTCCTGACGTCGTCGTCTGTGTCGCCGGCTCGCGTGCCGACGAACCCCTCCTCGCCCCGTTGATCAGTGCCGGCCTGGTCTACCGGTTCATGCACAAACCCACGTCGGCGCGGCGGGCGGGTATGTTCCTGCAGGCTGCGATCCGCCGGCATGTCGAGTGCCGCGAGGGGCGCGAAGCCAGCGACCCGCTGCTGCCGCTGCTGCGCGGCTTGCGCCGCCCGACCGCGGGCATGCCCCGCGGGTACCTTGCCCTGATCGGCCTGGTGGCGCTCGCGCTGGTCGTCCCGCTCTTCGTCGGCGGCGAGCCGGATGCACCTGAAGCCACGGCAGTTGCCGCCGCGCCGGTGACGCCCGTCCCGGAGTACGCAGCAACGAGGCGCGCCGATCCCGTCCTCTCTCGAGCCAGGGCGGCGTTGCACTCCGGCCGGCTCGAGGCGCCCGAGGGCCGCAACGCGCTCGACCTGTTCCAGGCCGTACTGCTCGCGCAACCCGAGCAACGCGAAGCGCAGGCCTCGCTTGCCAGGACGGTCGACTTGCTGCTGCAACGCGCGCAGCAGGAATTCGACGCTGGCGACAAGCCAGAAGCCGAAAGGCTGGTGCAGCGTGTGCTTGCAGTCGTTCCCGATGACGAGCACGCCCGGACCCTGGCACACCGCATCAGTCCGCCCGACACGCCGTCGCGCCAGTTGTCGCATGAGCAGCGCGCAGAGGTGGAAGCGCGCCTGACCGGGACTGCGATCGACTCCCCGGCAGCGCCCGCGCCCGCGCACGCGCGCACGCTCGAGGAAATCCAGACTGAACTCGCCGCACTGCCGGGGCCTGTCACGAAACTGTCCGGTACGTCCGGTGGCTCGACGGCCGCCAAGCCGAAAACACCGGCGCCGGTCATACGTCCCGATCCGCTCGCGCCGCGCTTCGTCAATCCGACGCCGACAATCACCCCTGCAGCGCGCAGTTACGCGCGCGAACCGGTCAACGCACCGCCGACCGCAGGAGTGACCGGCCCGACGGTGCGGCCCGAGCCCACGGAACCCGGGGCCGAATCGGCGAGTCTCAGCGCCCGCTGAGGTGCGTGAGATCGACCCGCTGCGCAGGTTTTGCCACGTCCGCCCGGGCTCCTCGCGCGCGCAGCGCATCACACAGCCCGCTCGCACCCTCCGCTTCGCCGTGCACCAGGTACGTATGTGGCTTGCCCCCGACGCCCGCATGCCAGCGCAACAGGTCTTCCTGGTCGCCGTGGGCCGAGAACCCGCCGAGCGTGTGGATACGCGCGTTCACCTTGAATTTCTCGCCATGGATGCGCACGTGCTCGCGGCCATCGACGATCGCGCGTCCCAGCGTTCCCACCGCCTGGAAGCCTGTGAATATCACGTCGCACTCTCGCTGCGTGATGTTGTGCTTGAGGTGATGCACGATGCGACCGCCGCTGCACATCCCGCTCCCCGCGATGACGATCGCGCCACCCCGCAGCAGGTTGATCGCCATTGATTCTTCGGCAGAGCGGCAGAGCTTGAGGTTCGGCAACGCCGGCATGCGGCCGGCATCGCGGCGCACGGCGCTCGCCTCCGCATCGTACAGCTCGGGATGCTGCCAGTAGATCTCGGACGCCTCGATGGCCATCGGACTGTCCAGGAACACGTGCCAGTCGCCGACGCGCCACTCATCGAAGTGCGTGGCGAGCTCGTAGAGGACTTCCTGGCTCCGTCCCACCGCGAACGCCGGGATGAGGACGTTACCGCCACCGGCCCGCGCCGCACGCAGGATCTCGCCGAACTCACGCAGGGTGTCGCTGCGCTCGCGATGCCGGCGATTGCCGTAGGTGCTTTCCATGACCACGACGTCCGCCGGGCCGTCGCCTTCCGGGTCGCGCAGGATTGGCGAGTCGTATTGCCCCACGTCGCCACTGAAGACGATGCGCGAGCGAGCGCCCTCCTCTTCGAGCTGCAGCCACACACTGGCGGAGCCGAGAATGTGGCCCGCGTCGCGGTATGTCAGGGTCACCCCTGGAAGCACTCCGGTCGCGCGACCGTACGGCACGGTCTGGCACTGCTGGATCGTCTCGTCCGCGTCCACTCGCGTGAACAGCGGGTCGGGAAAGCCACGCGCGTGTCGATTGCCATGCTCGGCCTGTCGACGACGGTAGCGCTCCGCCTCGCGCTCGGCCATGAACGCGCTGTCTGCGAGCAGGATGCGCGCAAGGTCGCGGCACGCCGGGGTCGCGTAGATCGGGCCACGAAACCCGCGCTTGCGCAGCAGCGGCAGTCTCCCGCAGTGGTCGATGTGGGCGTGACTCAGCACCACCGCATCGATCGCCGCGGCGTCGAACGGAAAGGGCTGGCGGTTGCGGGTGTCGGGATCGTAGCCGCCCTGGATCAGCCCGCAGTCGAGCAGCAGCGTGCGGTCGCGAACGGTGAGGATGTGGCAGGAACCGGTGACCTCACCGGCGGCGCCGTAGAACTGCAGGTGCATCGCGCGAATCGCCTCAGGCGATTCGCTGCCCGACGGCCGCTTCGCCTTCCTGATGGATCGGAACGGTTGTCGCCTGCCCGTCCCGCAGCAGCTTGACGCAGGCCTTGACCACCCTTGCATCGTACCGGCGACCAGCCTGCGACTGAAGCTCATCCAGGCACGCCGTCAAGGTCAGGGCCAGTCGGTGCGGTCGAGGCGAAAGCATCGCTTCGACGGCGTCGGCGACTGCGACGATCCGGGCCTCGAGCAGGATGTCGTCGCCTTTCAGCCCGCGCGGGTAGCCTGACCCGTCGAGACGCTCGTGGTGCTGGCGCACGACTTCCGCGACAGGCCAGGGGAATTCGACGGCACGCAGGACTTCGAAACCGCGTTCGGCGTGCGTCTTCACGAGTTCGAACTCCGAGGCGGACAGCACGCCGGGTCGCCACAACAGGTCGCGCGGAATCTGCAGCATGCCGACGTCGATCAGCTGGCCCATCACGCGCAGACCGCGCACGGTGTGGCCCGGCAACCCGAGGGCAGTGCCGATGCCGGCCGCATAGTCGCCGACACGGCGCGCGCGCCCGGTCTTGCACGCATCCTGCGTCTCGGCGAGTTGGGCCAGCGCCTCGATCGCGCCGAACATCACCCGCTCCATGTGATCCATGGCGGTGACGATCTCCGCGTCCGAGCGGCGCCGGCGCAGCAGCTTGGTCGCTGCGTCCGCAATGTGTTCGACGTGCCGACGGTCGTCGTCGTCATAGGGCTGGGCCGCGTCCGCGACGAGCAGCACGCCCGCAAGGCGGCCACTGTCGAGCATCGGCATCACCAGCTGGCGCTGGAGCTGTGCCGGCAAACCCGCTGCCTTCAACGCCGCCGTGCCTTCCGCCGCGTCACGAATCACCGGGCGCTGCGAGGCCGCGCATTCGCCCAGTGCCGTTGCGGGCGGCGGTGGCCCGCGCCAGTGCGTCAGCGCCGCCAGGGGCTCGGTTGCTTCGGAGCCGCGGCGTGCGGCCAGCTCGAGCGACGTCGCGTCGCCCACCGGCAGGAAAAAATAGCCCTGTGCGCTGCGCGTCAGGTCTCGTGCCAGCAGCAGCGTGCGGTCGAGAATCTCGGCTTCCGTCAGCTCGTGCGAGCGCTGCGCGAGTTCGAGCAGGCGGCTCACGCGCACGTGGTCCCGCTCATTGCGCTCGGCGGCACGCCTCGAGTCCGCGACGTCCCGCGCGGTCATGACGCGGAAACCCGTCTGCTCGTCGATCGCCGCAAGCGCGATTTCGACGTCGATCGGCTGTCCGTCCGGTCGTCGCCAACGCACGTCCTGGCGCAACGCTCCAGTGACGGTGCGCCCGATACTGCGCGGGCTCGAATCGGTCGCAGGTTCGGCCTCGAGCGCCTGCAGCGTGAGCGTGCCGAGACGTTCGCGGTCCGTGTTCAGCAACGCGAGCAGCGCACGGTTGCCGTAGCGCAGGCGGCCCTCGCCGTCGACGACGCCGCATGGCTCGGGCGCCGCTTCAAGTGCATCGGCGAGTGCGGCGAGTTCCTGTTCGCGTGCGAGCGTCGTCAGTTCGGAACTGACGTCCCGCGCGGTAAGCAACCAGCTCGCCCGGCCGGCATAACTCGTGGCGACGCGGCGCAGTTCGAGTCTTGCCTCGCTGCCGTCCGGATGTTGCCAGTGCAGTATCGACTCGTGCGTCGAATCGTCACTGAACACGGCGCCCGGCAGCAGTTCACTCAGCGGCTTGCCACGCAGGGCCGCGGCTTCCTGTCCGACCAGCGCCGCTGCCGAATCGGTGGCCACGTGCACGAGCTTCGAGTCGATGTCGACGATCCACGTCGGCGTGGGTTGCGCCGCGAATGCGCGATCGGCGTCGTTGACGGCCGACTGCAGGCGCGAACGCGCGGTCTGCAATTCGTTGACCCGCGCTTCGAGCAAAGCCACCTTGCCGACCTCGACGCGGGATTCTTCCGCGGCGCCGCGCGCCTGCGACTCGGCCTCGACAGCCTGGCGTTGCGCGGTCTCCAGCTCGCGGATCCGCAGTTGCAGCTCGCGGATGCGTACCGATTCCGCCGCGGCGAATTCGGCACGGGCGCGTGCCTCGTATTCGGCGCGCTCGCGGGCGACGCGTTCGGCCACGGTCAGTTGCTTGTTCGCTGCTTCGACGTCGCGCAGCTGCCTCTCCAGGTCGCCGAGCCGCCTGCGGTCCTGCTCGCGACGGTCGAGCAGTTCGGGCACCAGCATGGGCATGCGCATCGTGCCGGAGCCCGACGGCGCTGCGTCGAAGGTCGCGACGAGTTCCTCCAGTGTCGAACCCCGCGGAAAGAATCTCTGCGCCCCGACCTCGGCGGCGAAGGCCTCGTATTTCGGGCCTTCAACCCGGAATGAATGCAGCAGCACGGGCAGGTGCACGAACGCCGGGTCCTCACGGAGCCGGCGGCACAGCGCAAAGCCGTCGAGCCGCGGCAGCATGACGTCGCTCACGAGCGCGTCGGGATTCTGGTTACGGACGACGTCGAGCGCCTCGATGCCGGTCTTCGCCTTGAGCACGCGGTGGCCGTGCGATTGCATCACGCTCTCGACGGCAGCGAGATCCTGGTCGCGTTCGTAGGCAAGCAGCACGGTCTTCATTGACGGGCTTCAACTCCATCACGCGGTGGCGGCGCACCCGGGCAACGGCCCGGCGCCGGTCGCACCTTCGCTGCCGGCAGTATGCTCCCCGGCCCGCGCGGGGCACTATTGCGCGGCTTCAAGCCGTTGACATGCGTCACAAAACGCCGCCCAGGGGGGCTCTGGCGGTACACTCGCACATACAGGATGGGATTCCAGGAGAACTCGATGATCCGGCGCATGACGTTCCCAGGAGCAGCCGCCCTGTTGCTGCTCGCAGGTTGTGCCATGCATTGGGACGTCGACAGCTTCGAGGCTCCCGATGGCAACGTGGCCGCCCAACACACGTACTTCTGGCGGGGCGGTGACTTCGGCACGCCTGGGACCGTCGACCCAGCGGTGGTCGCGTCGGCCTCTACGCAGCTCCGGGGCACCGTGACAGCGGAACTGAACCGCAAGGGCTTCAAGGAAGTCGAAACCGCAGCAGCTGCCGACATGATCGTCAGTTTCCAGGTGGCCGGATCGCAGCATTTCGTGCTGTCGGACGAGAGGCGCATCGGCGCGCCTTCGGCGACCACGGTGCTGAGTCCCAGCGCGGTACAGCCGCCGCCAGCGTCGACGGTGCCGCGCGAACGGCGAGTTCGCGAGGGCTCGGTCCTGGTGTTCATCGACGACCGCGCCTCGGGCCGCCTGATCTGGCGAGGCGCAGTCACCGCGGAGACACGCAGCGGCTCGACCGAACAGGGCGTGCGCCAGCTCACGCAGATGGCGCACGAGATCGCCAGGGAAGTACCGGCCCGCGCGGGCGCGCAGAAATAGGCCGGCTCAGCGCCGTATCACGAGCACCGCACCGGCCAGCAGCAACGCGGCGCCGAGCAAACGCGTCGGCGTCACCGCTATCTGCGGGTAACCCAGGATGCCGAACTGGTCGACCACCAGCGCGACGGTCAGCTGCCCTGCAATCACCAGGGCCACCATGGCCATGCCGCCGAGGCGTGGACCGAGGATCGTGACCGAGGCGACGTAGGCCGCACCGAGCAGGCCCCCAAGCCACGCCCACGCCGGGACTTGTCCAAAGCTGCCGGTCGAAGCGCGTGAACCCGCGACGGCGGCGAACCCGACAAGCGCGAGCAGGCCAATCGCGAAATTGACGGCCGATGCCCAGAGTGGCGAGCCGATCACGCGGGCCAGCGTCGCGTTCATGCCGACCTGCACCGTCAGGGCCCCGCCGACGAATATCGCCAGCAGGTGCGGCCAGTAGTTCGCCATCATGGTTCTCGACTCCTCGAACGCGGCATCAGGTTGCGCCTGGCAGCGGAGCATCGCGCCGCGGCCAGCCCTGCCATACGAGCGCGCCGATGCCGAGCAGCAACGCCGCGAATTTCACCCAGCCGCCGATGACGGGAACCAGGCCGACGAGCCACAACCCGAGCACGGCAAGCAGCAGCGCAAACAGCTTCCAGCCCGTCGTCACGACGGCGCCGCTGCGCATGAAGCCAAGCAGTTTCTGGCCGACGAACATCGCAGCGGTGACCCAGCCGAGGAACAGCAGCAACAGGTACAGCATGAGAACGATCAACGCGAGCGGGATGCCGATGATCGTGACCAGCAGCAGGACGACCAGCACCGGCAGGCATACGAGGATCACGAAGCCGAGCCCGAGACTGCGCAGCGGTTCCTGTCCGATCCACTGCGCCGCGCGAGCGGAGTACGCCGGGAAGGCGAGCATGAACAGCGTACCGGCGACAAACACGCCCAGCATCCACAGGAACGATCCAACCCCGTGCGCGACGGTGCGAACGTCCCGCGCAGTTTCGTGCCCGTCGACCAGGTGGCCGACGTCCGTCTCGTGGAACTCGATGCCACCCGCGATCTGTGCGCCTTCAGGCAGCGAGGGTTCACGCGCACTGTGGACGACGAGCCTGCCGTCGATGCGAGTGTTGGGACCGATGTCGACCTCTTCGGCGCGGACCTCGGCATCTCCCTGCACGACGCCATCGATGCGCACGCTGGCGCCCGATGCCTGCAGGTACTCCTGCGCGTTGCCCTCGAACCGGATGCGGCCGCCGGTCAGTGACAACCCGCCGGCGATCGTCGTGGCAGGGCCGAGCGCGACATCGCCGCCAGCCACCCGCGCATTCCCGGCGACGATGGCATCCACCTGCACCTCGCCACCCGCGACGTACAGATCGTCGCCAACGCTGCCGCCGATCGACACGTCGCCGCCCGCGGCGATCAGGTCGCCTTTGACCTCGCCCGCCGTGGTGACGTGCCCACCCGCCAGCATCGCGTCGCCCGCGACCGGATCGGTGAGATTGAGCGAGCCGCCTGCGCCGAAGTAGTCCGAGCCGAACTGCTTCGAAACGGAGTCGTCGCCCTGGCGCTCGATGCTGCAGCCTGCAATGAACAGGCCCAGGGCGAACACGCCCAGGGTCCGTGCGACCGGGGTCATATCGGTTCTCCTCGACTCCCGACGCCTGGCCGGACCGGGACGCGCGGGATTTTGCAGGCCATCGCCGAACAGTCTAGGGCAAGGTCGCGGACACCGATATGTCCAGGGACTCCGCTCGTCCCACCGCACCCACGCTTCGACGCACGTGCGGAGGCCAGCAAAGAAAAAGCCGCGACTCGCTGAGCGAATCGCGGCCTTTCCGACGCATGGTCTTCCGTGACAGCCCGCGAACGTCCCCCGGTCGGGCCTGCCATGTCGTCTGTCGCCCGGTCTCCCCCAGCTTGCGACTGTCTGGCGTTTTACGTGGTTTGCGTGGTGGCGTCACCTTGCGGCGCAAAAACGACTGCATACGAATCAATGGGGGAATTAACGTGTCACTTTTCTGCAACAGCAGATGATCAGACCTTCAACGCGGACCCTTCCGTCATGTAGCCGGCAAACCTGGGTATGCGCCGCAGGTAATAGTGCTCGGCATCCCGCAGCTGCAAGCCTGATCCTGCGACCAACGGCAGCGTCTCCCGGACGAGATGACAACCGCCGCCGATGCGGTTCTGGATCGGGTTGAGCCGATGCTGCCAACGGGCCACCCGCGCATCGGGCGACAGGCCGTGCTCGAGGAACAGGAACTGTCCGCCCGGTTTGAGCACGCGATGAATTTCGCCGAGAGCATGCACGACGTCGGGAATCGAACAGAGCGTCAACGTGCAGACGACGGTATCGAAGCTGTCCCGCGTGAACGGCAGGTGTTCTGCGTTCAGGTGATGGAAGTCCACGGCAATGCTGGACGCTGCGATTCGCGGCAGGGAGAAACGATCGAGGTCAGTGTCCGGATCGATGGCTTCGATGCGACTCACGCCCGGCGGATAGTGTGGGAGGTTCCTGCCCGTGCCAAAGCCGATCTCGAGGATGCGACCCGACGCCCGGGCCAGGGTGCGACGCCGCGGCTTGTCGAAGACCCTGCTACCCATCGCGAGGTCGAGCAGGTACGGGAAGACGCAGTGATGGTAGACGCCCATGCTAGCGAGTCGCCGGCCACCGTACCGTGACGGCGCCTCGCAGCTGGCCGGTTTCGAAACCTGTTGCCGCGTCTTGCGGGTATTCGCGGGCGATGGCCGTTGCGATTTCGGGTGCGAGCGTGGTCCCGTGACAAGCGAGGCACACGGGCTGCATGACGATCGCGCGCAGGTATCGGCGCTCGGTCCCCTGGGCCGACCGGGACTCGAAGATTGCCTCGGGAGGCACCGACGCGACCGGCGATGCACCCGACAGCTCGGCCGCGAAACCCTGCATGACCGCACGCTCCAGGTCGTCCGGCGCATTTGCCGGGTTCCGCAGTCGAATGGCCGTGCGTTTCACTTCTGCACCCGAGGACGCTGACAACCGGGCAGCGATCTCCGGCGCACGAGACTTGCAGACAGTGATGGCGGCAACCGCACCGCCTTGCTGCAACGCCTGACCGAGTTCAGCCTTCAGCTCGCTCATGAGCTGGTCGGCGAGCACGCGGCTGCGCTCGTCCCATTTGAGGTCGGGCTCGGCGCCATGCGCCGGGAAAGCGAGCAGGCCGAAAATGATCAGCGCCGGACACACCGCTGGCATCGCATACATCACGTCACCCACTCACGCATTGCCACTCAATTTGTAATTGTGATTGTATTAACTCAATACTTTCCATAGCAATACTGCAATTTAGTCAATAATTATTTATAATTGACAAGGTCGGCCATGAACCAATCCTGCGTGCCAACGAGCCGCTGCTGGGGTAGATTGCGCGCCCCTACATGCCCCCGCCGGGCCAGAGTCTACAGAGCAAGCATGGGACGCATTTTCGAAGTCAGAAAGCACACGATGTTCGCGCGCTGGAACCGCATGGCGAAGCAGTTCAGCCGCATCGGCAAGGACATCACCATCGCGGTGAAGAAGGGCGGCCCCGACCCGAATTCGAACCCTGCGCTGCGCCGCGCGATCCAGAACTCCCGTGCCGTGAACATGCCGAAGGACAAGGTCGACTCGGCGATCAAGCGCGCCTCCGGTCGCGACGCGGCAAACTTCGAAGAGGTCATCTACGAGGGTTATGCGCCGCACGGAGTGGCCGTGCTGGTCGAATGCGCGACCGACAACCCGACGCGCACCGTGGCCGCGATCCGCAACGCGTTCAACAAGAACGGCGGCAACTTCGCCACCTCTGGCAGCGTCGCCTTCCAGTTCCGTCGCATGGGTGTGTTCCGGCTGAATCCCGAGGGCGTCGACCAGGACGACCTCGAGCTCTACCTGATCGACCACGGTCTCGAGGAGTTCGGCGAGAGCACCGGCGAAAAAGGCGAGCCGCAGCTCGTTGCGCGTTGCCTGTTCGAGGACTTCGGCACGTTGCAGAAGGCACTCGAGGAGCGCGGCATCACCCCGATCTCGGCCGAGCACGAATACATCTGCACGACACCGACCGAACTCGGCGAAGCCGAAGCGACCGAGGTGCTCGAACTCATCGACAAGCTCGAGCAGGACGAGGACGTGCAGAAGGTCTACCACACGCTCGCTTGAGCATCTCTCCCGGCTTGCCGGGAGCGGCCGGCCGCAGGCGGATGCGGGTCGTGGCGTCCGATCCGGCATGTCCTGTCGCGCTTGGAAAGGCCGACACACGCATCGGAGCAAGCGGCTGATCCGAGGCCTTTCCCAGAGCTTGGAAAGGCATACACGCGCTCTGAGAAAGGCCTCGGATCAACCGCTTACGACGTTCGTGTTCGCTGCGACCAAATGGGGCGCCGAACGAATGGGTTTCCACTCAACCCGTATAGACTTCCGCCATGCAGACGCCCGTCCGCGAACTCTTCTCCTACCGCAAGCACTGGGCGCAGCGCTTCGGCGTCGCCCCGTTCCTGCCCATGTCGCGGGAGGAGATGGACGCGCTCGGCTGGGATTCGTGCGACGTCATCCTGGTCACGGGCGATGCGTACGTCGACCACCCGAGTTTCGGCATGGCGATCGTGGGCCGCCTGCTCGAAGCGCAAGGGTTCCGCGTCGGCATCGTCGCGCAGCCGGACTGGCACTCGACGCGTGACTTCCTGAAGCTCGGCAAGCCGAACCTGTTCTTCGGCATCACCGGCGGCAACATGGATTCGATGGTGAACCGCTACACCGCGGATCGCCGCATCCGCACCGACGACGCGTACACCCCGCACGGCGCGGGTGGCGCGCGACCGGATCGCTGCGTGATCGTGTACTCGCAGCGGTGTCGCGAAGTCGCGAAGGACGTGCCGATCGTCATCGGCGGCATCGAGGCCTCGCTGCGCCGCATCGCGCACTTCGATTACTGGTCGGAGAAGGTGCGCCGCTCGGTGCTGCTCGACGCGAAGGCCGACCTGCTCGTCTTCGGCAACGCCGAGCGGCAGATCTGCGAGATCGCGCATCGACTCGCGGCCGGCAGGAAGATCGAAGAGATCGACGACCTGCGTGGCACGGCATTCGTGCGCAAGGCGCTGCCGGCAGGCTGGGCTGAAATCGATTCGACGACGATCGACACGCCCGGGCCGCTGGCGCCGCCGGTCGATCCGTATGCGATGGAGCCGGTGGCAGCGAGCGGCAAGCAGCCGCGAGCGTCGGCCGACGCGACGACGACGGGGCCTTCCGGGTTTGTCCGGGAGGCCGTGCGCGCCATGGACGGCGCGCCCGGAGCCCCCATGGACGGGTTTACGGCGTCCTCCCGGGCAAACCCGGAAGGCCGCGGTGACGTCGCAGTCGGCAGGAACGAATCCGTACTGACGTTCCACCGCCGGATACCGAAGAGCACCGACCGCGAGCACAGCGTCATCCGCATGCCGTCGTACGAAGCGGTGGCGGACGACCCCATCCTGTACGCGCACGCCTCGCGCATCCTTCACCTCGAAGCGAATCCCGGTAACGCGCGAGCGCTGGTGCAGCGTCATGGCGACGCCGACGTGTGGCTGAATCCGCCGCCGATCCCGCTCACGACGAAGGAAATGGACGCAGTGTACGAACTGCCGTACCAGCGCGTCCCGCATCCTGTCTACGGCGACGCGAAGATTCCCGCCTACGAGATGATCCGTTTCTCGATCTCGATCCAGCGTGGCTGTTTCGGCGGCTGCACCTTCTGTTCGATTACAGAGCACGAAGGCCGCATCATCCAGAACCGTTCGGAAGACTCGGTGATCCGCGAGATCGAGACGATCCGCGACACGGTGCCCGGCTTCACAGGCGTGATCTCGGACCTGGGCGGCCCGACGGCCAACATGTACCGCGTCGCGTGCAAGTCGCGCGAGATCGAGGCGGCCTGCCGCAAGCCGTCATGCGTGTACCCCGGCATCTGCCCGAACCTGAACACCGACCATTCACCGCTGATCAAGCTGTACCGGCGCGCACGCGAGCTGAAGGGCGTAAAGAAGGTGCTGATCGCGTCCGGTGTAAGGTACGACCTCGCGATCGAGTCGCCCGAGTACGTGAAGGAGCTGGCCCAGCACCACGTCGGTGGTTACCTCAAGATCGCTCCTGAAGCGCTGGCCGAGGGCCCGCTTTCGAAGATGATGAAACCGGGCGTAGGCACCTACGACCGCTTCAAGCAGCTCTTCGACAAGTTCTCGAGGGAAGCGGGCAAGGAGCAGTACCTGATCCCGTACTTCATCGCGGCACATCCCGGCACCACCGACGAGGACATGCTGCAGCTCGCGCTCTGGCTGAAGCGCAACGGCTTCCGCGCCGACCAGGTGCAGGCCTTCCTGCCGTCACCGATGGCGACCGCCACGGCGATGTACCACTCCGGCAAGAATCCACTGCACAAGGTGACGCGTACCTCGGAGGACGTGGTGATCCCGAAGGGCACGCGCCAGCGCCGGCTGCACAAGGCCTTCCTGCGCTATCACGATCCGAACAACTGGCCGCTGCTGCGCGAAGCGCTGCGGCAGATGGGGCGCTCCGACCTGATCGGCAATGGCCGGAACCAGCTGGTGCCGACGTACCAGCCGATCGGCACCGGCCGTGCACACGAAGGACAGCGCAAACCCGGGAAGCCCGGGCCATCGCCGACGAGTATGCAGCCGAAGCCGGCGGCCAACGCCAAGCCTGCGCAGCGGTTTCGCACCCAGCACACGGGATTGCCCAAGGTGCCGACCGAAGCGCCGCGGCGTCCTGCCGGACCAGAAGCGCAAGCCGGTCCGGTAATCCCGTAAGGCGCGCCGTGAGGGTGACCGGCCCGCACGACCGTCACCCCGGAGTCGTCAATCAGCCCTTCTTGGCCCGCTTCTCGGCGCGCTTTTCTTCCTTCGACTTCGCCGGCTTCTTCTTCGTTTCCTTCTTTCGATCCATGCCCTTGCCCATGTCGCTCACTCCCGCGGTGATTGGTCGAAGGCCAGAGCTTAAATCAGTTGTAGCGATTCGTCTTGAACAGGTCGGACGCAGTCTGGAAATACGCGACGCCCAGACCCTGCAGCGCCGCATCGTCCGCGCGCGGCTTGAATGACTTCGCCACCGGGTCATAGGTCAGGGACTGGTGGGTCTTGCCGAGACCCAGCACCACGAGTTGATTGTCGCGCAGGATCGCCACGTCATGGTTGTGGCTGAAAAGCGCAACGCGCGCGCGGTCGGGCCGCTCGTGCAGCGAGTCGATGCCGAAGAACGGCGCTTCGTAGGGCAGACCTAGCAAGCCGAGCACCGTCGGCGCGATGTCGATCTGCGTCATCAGCGTATCGACCTGGCGTGGCGCGATGTGCTTCGGCGAGTAGATCATCAGCGGAATTTCGTACGTCTCGAGCGGAATCTCGGCCTTGCCGTAGACACGCGCGCCGTGATCGGCGACCACGACGAAGACCGTGTCGTCGAACCAGGGCTGCCTGGCGGCCTCGCGCAGGAAATAGCCGAGCGCATAGTCGGCGTAACGCACACCCGCCTGGCGCCCGCCGCCCTCGGGCTTGATGCCTGCCTTTTCGAGGCCGGGACGGAACGTGAACGGCTTGTGGTTTGACGTCGTCATGATGATCGAGAAGAACGGCTTGCCGGCCTGGTACTGCTCGCCGAAATGCTGGATCGCGCGGTCGAACAGGTCTTCGTCGGCAACGCCCCAGACGTTCTCGAAACGGACCTGGTCGATGTCCGTACGGTCGAGCACCTGGAACCCGTTGCCAGCGAAGAACGTGTTCATGTCGTCGAAGTAGCCGTAGCCGCCGTAGAGAAAGCTGCTCTGGTAGCCAAGGTCGTTCATGACCTTGCCCCAGCTGCCGATGCCCTGGTTGCCAGGCCGGCGCAGGATCGAGACTGTCGGGATCGGCGGGAACGAGGACGTGATCGCTTCGAGGCCCCGCACGGTGCGCGTGCCCGAGGCGTAGGTATTGGCGAACCAGAGACCCTGCTTCGCGTAGGTGTCGAAGTTCGGCGTCCAGTCCCTGCTCGAGCCATGCAGCTTGCTGAATTCGGCGCCGAACGACTCGCTCGACACGACGACGACGTTGAGCCTGCCGAGGCCGTCGGGCCGCGCGGGGTGGAACCGGTCCATCTTGCCTTGCACCAGTTGCGTGAACTGCGCGCCATCGGGCGCAAGTTCCGTCTGCAGCAGGCGCAGGTTGTCGGCCGGCTTCGCGCTGGCGTAGTACGACTCGTAGTCGATGTCGCTGGTGCGCGCCGCGCGAAAGAAGCTGCTGTGCCCGTTCTGCACGAGCTCGTTCTCCACGCGGTTCGACGACAGCGACAATGCGTTGGTCGGGTAGAACACGACGACGAGGGCCAGCGCCAGGGCATACGGCGCGAACGCCACGAGCCGCTCGCGGAACAGCACGACGTGATCGAATCCGGGCTTGATCGAGTTGCGCAGGAAGAAGGCCGCCAGCGCGGCCAGCGTCACGGCAACGCCGAGCACCTTCAGCACCGGGTACGCATCCCAGATGTCGGTGAACACTTCCGTCGGGTACGCAAGGTAGTCGTACGCGACGATGTTGAAACGCGCGTCGAACTCTTCGAAGAAGAAGTATTCCGCCGCGGTCAGGTAGATCAATCCGGTGATCGTCGCGGCGGTGGCGCCGTACAGGATCACGCGGTTGGCAATCGACCGGAACCAGCGATCCGGCAGCAGCAGGATGTACAGCGCGAACGGCGCGAAGAGGTACAGGCTCTCGACGAGGTCGTTGATGAAGCCCGCCGTCAGGATGTACGGCAACCGTGTGGCGCCGACATCCGCTTCGAGTCCGAACTTGGCCCACAGGAAAGTCCGGCCTGCCAGCCCGAGCACCAGGTAGACGGCTACGATGGTCAGCCAGGGAGAAAAGCGCGTAAAGGCTTTGCGGATGGAAGGCATCTAGCTGAAATCCCTGAAGAAAATATGGGCTGCCGCAAAGTGACAGCTGAATCAGGGGTTAGACGCCGCTGCGGGACTGAATCAACCGCGGCGTGGCAGCGTGGACGAACTGCGCGGAGATTGGTGACGCTGATCCGGACGCTGCGGGGTCGACCAGCCTCAGCCGCCCGCGGCGGTCAGTCGCGCAACATGAACGCCGCAGCCGCTACCAGCTGCTCGAGGTGGTCTGCGCGCGACGTGCCGGGAATCGGCAGAATCGCCGATGATCGCCCGAGCAGCCATGCGACCGCGGCCTGCGGGAGCGACCAACCGCGGGCCGCTGCTTCACCGAGCAATCGGGCGCGCGCGTCGTTGCGCGAATCGGCGGGTGCCTGCGCAAGCGGCGACCATGGGATGAACGCGAGGCCGTCGCGTTCGCATGTTTGCAGCACGGGATCCGACACTCGATCCGCCACGTTGTACCGGTTCTGCACCGACACGATCGATACGATGCGTCGCGCGCGCTCGAGTTCGTGCACGTTGAAATTGGACACGCCGACGTGGCGGATCTTGCCTTCCTGCTGCAGCCGCGCGAGCTCACCGACAGAATCCTCCAGCGGCACGGCAGGATCGATCGCATGCAACTGATACACGTCGATACGGTCGAGCCGCAGGCGCTGCAGGCTCGCATTGCACGCGGCGCGCAGGTGCCCGGGACTGCCATCTCGCGCCCAGGTCGGCCGGTCGGGGCGCACGATGCCGCCTTTCGTCGCAATCACGAGATCAGCCGGGTAGGGAAAGAGCGCCTCCGCGACGAGCCGCTCACTGACCTCCGGCCCGTACGAGTCCGCGGTATCGATGAAACGGATGCCGAGCCGGACAGCGGTCCGCAGCAGCTGGCAGGCCGCTGCACGGTCGGGAGGCGCGCCCCAGATGCCGTCACCCGTGATGCGCATGGCACCGAAACCCAGGCGCGGCACGCGCAGGTCGCCGCCCAGGGTGATGAATCCGGCATTGGCGGCGTTAATGGTCGACACGTCACAGGACCCTTGGCTTTGACTTAACGCTACTCGCGCACGTGACGGGTGTCACTCATTGGCCCGACCGTCGTGTCGAGACCCGCAGGGAGGTCTAGCGTGCCCCACGTGTCCAATCGGGACTCGATCGCTGACGAGCCGGGGAGGTTTTGATGCAATCGTTCACAGCATTGGCGCAACGCGCTGGGTTGGCGCTGCTCGTGGCCCTGCCTTGCGCTGCGCTCGCGACACCGCCGAGTTGGGCGCCTGCACACGGCTGGCGCAAGCAGAATGACCCGACCTATGCCGGCTACAGTGGCCGCGCCTGGGACTACGACTTCGGCGTGCGGTCGGGCTCGTGCGATCGCAACCGCATCGGCCAGGTGCTTGGTGGTGTCGTCGGTGGCGTCGCGGGCGGTGCAGTCGGCGGGGAGGTCGCCAAGGGCAGCCCCGAGCGCAACGTGGCCATCGTGATCGGTACCGTCGTCGGCGCGGCCATCGGCTCCGAGGTCGGGCGACGCCTGGACAAGACGGATCGTTCCTGCGTCGGCCACTCGCTCGAGCTCGCCGATTACGGCCAGAGTGTCCGGTGGACCAATCCGAACACCCGCGTTACGTACCAGCTGACGCCGCTCGACCCTGAGCTCGGCATCGACGGGTGCCGCCGGTTTCGGCTCATCGCGCACGGTTCCTTTGGCCTGAGCGAGGGCCGCGCGGTCGCCTGCACGGATGGCAGTGGCGTCTGGCAACCCGAGGACGATCGCCTGACTCGACGCTGAGGCGCCGATGCCGGGTCGTTGATGCTCCCCCGGGCGCATGCTAGCGTGCGCCCGCTTCCTGGGGGATCAATGAAGAGCGCCCGGCCGACATCACGCGACATTGCCCGCCTCGCGGAAGTTTCGCAGGCCACGGTGTCGCGCGCCTTGCGCAACAGTCCCCTGGTCCGTCCCGAGACCCGCGAGCGCATCGAATCGATTGCGCGTCAGCTCAGCTACCGCACGGATCGTCGCGCGGCCGGCCTGCGCACGCGCCGCTCGAACACGCTGGCCCTGCTGCTGTTCGAGGAGTCGTCCGAGGACGGCCAGATCAACCCGTTCTTCCTGTCGATGCTGGGTCACATCACGCGCGCGACGGCCCGGCGCGGTCTCGACCTGCTGGTGTCCTTCCAGCAGCTGAGCGACGACTGGCACACGGAATACCAGCTCAGCAATCGCGCCGACGGGCTGATCCTGCTCGGCTACGGCGACTACATCTCGTCGATGCCGCGACTGCGGAAGCTCGCTGACGCTGGCGCCAATTTCGTCATCTGGGGGCCGGACGTGGACGGCACGCCGGGTCGCTACGTTCGCACCGACAACACTGCGGGCGGATTGCAGGCAACCCGCCACCTGCTGCGCCTCGGACGCAGGCGCATCGCTTACGTCGGCAGCTCGTCCGACCACTGGCCGGAATTCCAGGCGCGCTTCAGTGGCTACGAGCGAGCCCTGCGCGAGGCGGGCATCGAGCCCGATCCGCGCCTGTCGGTAGAAGCGCAATCGGGTGAACAGGCGGGCCACGAAGCGGCCACGGGCCTGCTCGACTCGGGCGTGCCGTTCGATGCGATCTTCGCCGCCAGTGACCTCATTGCGATGGGCGCGATCGGCGCATTGCGCGACCGTGGCCGGTCGGTGCCGGGCGACGTGGCGGTCGTCGGTTTCGACGACATCGCGGCGGCGGCACACTTCATTCCACCACTGACGACCGTGCAGCAGGACACGCACCGCGCTGCCGACATGCTCGTGGACAACCTGCTGAAGATGACGTCGGGCGAGCCGGTCGAATCCGCGCTGATCGAGCCGAAGCTCGTGATTCGCGGGTCTTGCGGCGGCTCAGCCAACCTGTAGTTACGACGCCGGCGTCGCAACCTTGCACGCGTTGGCTGCGGATGCCACGAGGAAATCCGATGGTGCAGCACGCATTCCCGAGTGGTGAGGCACTCGCGCGGAATCTCGCGAACGCCGTGACGGCAGCGCTCGAGCGTCGGCTGGCCGCGCACGGTGCCGCGGGTCTCGTCGTCTCGGGCGGTCGAACGCCCGCAGCATTCCTGCGAGAACTCGGCTCGCGCGAGCTCGACTGGTCCAGCGTGTTCGTGACGCTCGCCGACGAACGTTGCGTAACGACGGACGATCCCGCCAGTAATGTGCGTCTCTTGCGCGAGGCCTTTGCGGGTACCCCGGCATCAGTCGCGACGCTGGTCGCCGTCGACGCAACCGGTGCCGATGCCGCCTCGCACTGGAGCGACGCGCTCGGGACGATGCCGCGACCATTCGCCGCAGTCGTCCTTGGCATGGGTGACGATGGGCATTTCGCGTCGCTGTTTCCGGGCATGCCCGGTCTCGCAGCGGCATTGGATCTTTCGAACGCGACGACCGTGGTCGGAGGGGTGGCTCCCGTCGAACCGAGGGCACGGCTCAGCCTGACACTACAGACCTTGCTCGACACGGACCTGCTGGTGCTGCACGTCACCGGAGACTCCAAGCTCGCGACACTGCAACGCGCCGCCTGCACGGGCAGCGAGCTCGAGATGCCTGTGCGCGCATTGCTCGCGCAGCGTCGAGTGCCCGTGGAGATCTATCATGCTCCGTAAGACGTAAGATAAGGACGTCATCAATCCCGGTCTTCCTGGTCGTCGACACGCAGCGTCGCGAGCCCTGCGAGGACCAGCAGCAACCCGCCGAGCGCCAGCGCATTGATGCTGTGGCCGCCGAACAGCGCGCGCACCAGGATGCCGAGGACGCTGGCCGCGAGAATCTGCGGGATCACGATGAAGAAATTGAAGATTCCCATGTAGATTCCCATCTTCCTCACCGGCACGGCCTGCGACAGCATCGCGTACGGCAGCGACAGGATCGAAGCCCAGGCAATGCCGACGCCGATCATCGACACCAGCAACAGCCGCGGGTCGTCGACGAAGCGGACTGAAACGAGGCCGAGCGCACCGAACCACAGGCAGACCAGGTGCGCCTTGCGACGGCCGAGCACGTCGGCGAGCTTCGGGATGAACAGCGCGGCGAGTGCCGCAAAGCCGTTGTACGCGGCAAAAAGGATGCCGACCCAGTTCGCTCCCTCGTTGTAGGCCGCAGAGGCCGCATCGGTCGTGCCGTAATGGTGCTCGGTGACCGCCGCGGTCGTGTAGATCCACATCGCGAACAGCGCAAACCAGGACAGGAACTGCACGACTGCCAGCTGCCGCATCACCTTCGGCATCAGGTACAGGTCGTTGATCACGTTGTGCAGCATCCCGGCAGTGGCTCCGCGCTGCTGCCGTGACGCGACGACGAGTTGCAGCAGGCCGAACGCGATGAGGCCGCAGCCGAGCACGTAGAGCTGCTTGTCCCACCCGAACAGCGCAACGGCTGCCGCGAACGCTGCGCCCGCGACGATCCACACGGCGGCGGATTTTCGATACCACCCGTGCGTTCGCGCGTGCCGTCCGGCGTCGCCGGCGTGATCATCGACTTCGCTCGTCGAACTCCGCGAGTTCCGCCGGCGAGTACTCGCGTGTGCTGACGATGGTCCAGAGCACGGCACCGAGGAACGCAGCAGCGCCGAGGTAGAACGCGAGCTTCACGGACTGCGGCAGCTGGCCCGGCTCGGCCACGTTGGCGACGTCGAAGACGTTAGTGAGGATCCACGGCAGCGCGGAGGCGACTACCGCACCGATGCCGATGAACCAGCTCTGCATCGAGTAGCCGCGGCAACGCTGCCGGTCGGGAAGCATGTCGCCCACCAGCGCGCGGAACGGTTCCATCGACACGTTGATCGACGCGTCGAGAATCCACAGCATGCCTGCCGCGACCCACAGGTAGGGGCTGTTCGGCATGACCACCAGCGCCGCGGTGGCGAGCAGCGCGCCGAGCAGGAAATACGGGCGGCGGCGGCCGAGACGGCCCCAGGTACGGTCGCTCAGGTAGCCGATGATCGGCTGCACGACCAGTCCGGTGACGGGCGCTGCCAGCCAGAGAATCGGCAAGTCGTCGATCGATGCGCCGAGGGACTGGAAGATGCGGCTCACGTTCGCGTTCTGCAGGGCAAAGCCGAACTGGATGCCGAGGAACCCGAAGCACATGTTCCAGATCTGCCAGAAACCCAGCGTCGGCTTTTGCTTGCGCACTATCTGTCCTTTCCAAGTCGAAGATCGAGCCACACGGCGAGCGCGAGCACGATGCCGCGCGCAATGTACTTGGCCTCCGGCGAGACCGCCATCAGGGTCATGCCGTTGAGCAGGCTGGCCATGATCAACGCGCCGAACAGCACGCCGACCACCGTGCCGCGCCCGCCCCGCAGGCTCGTGCCGCCGATCACGCAGGCCGCGACCGCATCGAGCTCCATCAGGGAGCCGACGGTCGACGTCGACGCGCCCGAGTACGCGGTCTGCATGAATCCGGTCAGCGCGACGATGCTGCCCATGAGCGCGTAGGCACCGATGATGGTGTTGCGCACGGGCACGCCGGACACCACCGCGGCTTCTTCGTTGCCGCCGATCGCGTAGAGATAGCGGCCGAACGGCGTGTTCGTCACCAGCTGGTGGACCAGCACCGCGACGAGACCCAGGATGACCAGCGCGATGGGTACGCCGCGGTAGCCGTTGGTGACGATGACCACCAGGAAGACGAGCTGCGCGAGGATGAACAGCTGCAGGAACGTGAGTTCGCCGTCGTCGACCGCGAACCCGTAGGACTGCCGGCGCTTCCGTGCCGCGAGCGTCGATGCGACGATGGCGGTCACCGCCAGTCCGGCAAGCACGTAACCGGCGATCTCCGGCAGGTAGTACGTGGTGAGCAGCGAGTACACGTTCTGGCTGCCGCCCACGACGACAGGCACCGTCTGGTTTTCGATCACGAGCCAGTGCAGGCCACGGAAGACCAGCAGGCCGCCCAGCGTCATGATGAAGGCCGGAATCCGCTCGATCGCGATCAGCGCACCCATCGCCGACCAGACCAGTACCGCGCCGAGCGTCGCGAGCAACAGCGCGACGGGGGCCGGCACGTCGTGCCAGAACACGAGGACGGCGGCGACGGCGCCGGCGAGTCCCACGCCGCTGCCCGCCGAGAGGTCGATCTGGCCGGGCAGCAGCACCACCAGCATGCCGAGGGCCAGCACCGCGGTGACGGCGAGTTCGACCGAGAGCAGCGACAGGTTGCGCGCGGAGAGGAACACCGGCTCCTGCCACGCGAAGAACGCCCATATCGCCAGCAGTGCGACGAGCATCGACAGTTCGCGGCTGGCAAAGCGCTTCAAGCGGCGTGCTCCAGGCGGCCCATCGCGGCGGCCAGCAATCGCTCCTGGGTCGCTGCCGACCGGTCGAACGTGCCCCCGATGCGACCTTCGCACAGCATCACGATGCGGTCGCTCATGCCCATCAGTTCGCCGAGCTCGCTCGAAACGAGCACGATCGCGTGTCCGGCCTCCGTCAGCCGGTTGACGAGTTCATACACCTCGAGTTTCGCGCCGACGTCGATGCCACGCGTCGGCTCGTCAAGCAGCAGGACCTGCGGCTGCGTCAGCAGCATCTTGCCGAGCACGACTTTCTGCTGGTTGCCGCCAGAAAGCGTGCCGACCGGCTGCTCGAGGCTCTGCGTCTTGATGCGCAGTTCCTCGACGATGGACTTCGCGTGCCCCACCTCCCGATCACGATCCACGAGGAGACCGCGGCGCAGCCTGCCGAGCGACGCCAGCGAGATGTTGAAGGTGACGCCCTGCGGCAACACCAGCCCGAAGCGCTTGCGGTCCTCGGTGACGAGCGCGAGCCCCTGCGCCAGGGCTTCGCGCGGATTCCGCGCGACGAGCGGCCGGCCACCGAGTTCGGCCGTTCCCGCAGTCCGCTTGCCCCAGAGTCCCATCAGGTGCAGCAACAGTTCAGTGCGCCCTGCGCCCATGAGCCCGCCTATGCCGAGCACCTCGCCGGCACGGACTTCGAAGTCGATGCCGCGGAGCGAGAGTACGCCGGCCGCGGGCGCTTGCACGTCGACACCGTGAAGCGCCAGCAGCGTGCGGCCAGGCGTGGACTGCCGGCGCGGGTAGTGGTCCTCGATGCGACGGCCGACCATCCTGCGAATGATCTCGCCGGTGTCGGTCTCAGCGGCGAGTCAACGTCCCTTGTGCACAGCCATCGCGCAGCACCGTGATGCGGTCGGCGATTGCGAACACCTCGTCGAGCTTGTGCGAGATGAACACGCAGGCGACGTCGCGGCTACGCAGGCGGCGCACCAGGTCGAGCAGGGTGTCGGTCTCGTGGCGCGCCAGCGCGGCGGTGGGCTCGTCCAGCACCAGCACCTTCGGCTTGCGTCCGACCGCGCGCGCGATCTCCACGAGCTGCTGCTGGCCGACACCGAGGTCGCCGACCCGGATCGTCGGGTCGAGCTGGATGCCACAGTCGGCGAGCGTTGCAGCGGACTGCGCGTAGACGCTATCCCAGTCGATCCGTCCACGCCGTCGCGGAAAGGCGCCGAGGAACAGGTTCTCGCCCACCGACATGTCGGGAAACAGCGCGAGTTCCTGGTGAATGACGGCGATGCCGGCACGCTCCGCGTCGCGTGTCGAATGGAACCCGGCCGTCCTGCCGTCGACGTGGATCTCGCCTTCGTAGCTGCCGTGCGGATGCACACCGGCCAGCAGCTTGATCAACGTCGACTTGCCCGCCCCGTTCTCGCCGCAGAGCGCGTGCACCTCGCCCGCTCGCAGGTCGAAGCTCACGCCACCGAGCGCCGTCACCGTGCCGAAGCGCTTCACGACCGCGTGTGCTTCGAGGACGACGCGTTCACTCATGGACGCGGGGGACGCTGTGCTTCGGGAATGCCTCGATACACGTCGTCGTAGCTTGCCATTCCGTCGCGCACGACGGTGTCGAGCAGGTTGTCTCGCGTCACGGTGACGACGTCGTAGAGGGCGGCGGGCACGGGGCCGTGACCGTTGTCGACGGTGCTGCGCGCCACGACGAGGCGCTTCGATGCCACCTGCACGGCAAGTTCGGCGGCACCGCGCGTGAGCGTCTTGAGTGGCTTGTAGATCGTCATCGCCTGCGTGCCTGCGGCGATGCGCTGCAGTGCCACCGTGTCGGCGTCCTGCCCCGTCACCAGCACTTTGCCCGCGAGGCCCTCCTCGCTCAACGCCTGGATCGCGCCGCCGGCGGTGCCGTCGTTGCTGGCGAGCACCGCGTCGATGCCTGGTCCCGACGCAGTGATCGCCGCGTTGACGATGCGCTTGGCATTCTCGGGTTTCCAGTCTTCGGCCCAGTCCTCGTGCACGACCACGATGTCGCCGCGGGCGATGTAGGGCTCGAGCACCCGGTCCTGCCCGCGCTTGAACTGGGACGCGTTGTTGTCCGTCTTGGCGCCGTAGATGCGCACGATCCGGCCCTTGCCGGGGGTGGGCAGGTGGTCGACGAGGAACTTCGCCTGCAGTTCGCCCACGCGCTCGTTGTCGAAGCTCACGTACAGGTCGAGGTCGCTGTCGCGGATGATGCGGTCGTACGCGATCACGGGGATGCCGGACTCGTGCGCCATCGTGACGGCCTTCGCCATCGCCGTGCCGTCGTGGGGAACGATGACCAGCACGTCGACCTTGTTGGTGATCAGCTTCTCGACGTCGCTGACCTGCACGGTGTCGTCGCTGTTGGCAGCGAGCACCAGCACTTTCGCCCCAAGCTCGCCCGCACGCCGCACGAACATGTCGCGGTCGGCCTGCCAGCGGGCTTCCTTGAGCGTATCCATCGACAAGCCGATGACGATGCCGTCGTCCTGCGGCTTGCCGGTGGCGCTGCCCCCGCGAGCGGCCAGCGCCAGGCCGATCAGCACGCTCGCCACCAGCGATACGAGCACCAGCAGGATGCGGGCTTTCACGGGTCGAGGGCCAGGAACAGCGTTGGTTTCATCGGCGGCTTCGCTCATCTTGCCTGCTTGAACCGAATGGCAGTCCCGCCGCTGGTCGCCAACGCGAGTTCCAGCATGTCGGCCGCGGTGACGTCGCGCCTTTCGACCACGAGATCGTCCGGTCGCGTCCGCCAGTCAGCCTGCGGACCG
>CAWHCA010000037.1:0-32306 GCA_963827615.1 uncultured Gammaproteobacteria bacterium
TGATCTTGACGTGATCGGAGACTAGTGCGCGGAGGCTAGTCAGAGGAAAAAGGCCGGCATTTGCCGGCCTTTTTCATTGGTCTTGTCGTCAACCTGGGGTGCTGGGGCGTTCGTTCCGGCTCTTGTCCGGGCGAGCGGAAAGGCAGACACGCTCGCCCGGACAAGAGCCGGAACGAATGCCTGATCGACCGCGCCTGAACGAATTCTCGTCAAAGCCCGGGAATTCGGACGGCGCATGCTAACGTCTACGCGGCCATATCGCGGGACCGCCTGCCAATGACGCGCAGTCCGGGCTTCCCATGGCTCAATCACCAAATTGTGTTGGCAGAGCCCGCTCGGATTTGCGCCGTACGTCGACAGCAAACGGTCAACGTAGGCCAACGACCCGAAGCGGACACTTCTCGGCACGTCGCAGCCGGCGCCGGCCGCATCGAGCTTCAGGCCTGTGCCTGCACCATCGGGAGCAGGCGTGAATCTTCCAGTGCTGCAATGCGATGCCCGATTCCCGCCAGGTAGGCTTGGTTTGATGCAAACGCGAGAAATGATGCAACGCTGGACTGACGCACGAGCATGACAGCATCCCAGCGCTCGTTGCTCGGACCGACGAGAAATGCCCCGCTCTGACCATAAAACAACACTTCCCCTCCCGACGCCTTCAGGAATGGAAGCGTGTGCTCCATGTAGCGACGGTAGGCCGCTTCGCCTGTGACCGGCGATGCAGGCGCAAGCTCTGGGTGCATCGAGTAGTCGGCGATGGCACGGAAGCGCAACAAGTTGAGCATCACGACACCGCCCGAGACGCCGCGCATGACGAAGTCACGGCCCTGTTCCTGCGTCGGATCCAGGTACGTCTGATCAGTCACAAATACCTCTTCGAAGCCACTTCAATTTGCGCGTCATCTGGTTGGCGCACTGTTGCGCGTCGACTTGCACGGCACTCAACAAGATGCCATTGGCGACCGTCTGGTTCGGGCCGGTTTCTGCCGCTGCCCAATGGCCGCTTTCTGCCGGCAAGAACGCACGCCGGCCGACCCGTCCTGGCGACAGAGCCTTGTCATCTGGGCTCACTCGCGTGAGCAGGGATATGACAGTCGCAGCCGCTTGCTGCTGCGACGGCCAACCAGTCGCCAGTCACTACTCCCGGTCGTCCCGGCCGAATGGTCGCGGCAGGCGCGAGAAGACTTCTTCCTGCAACGCCTTCCAGCGCTGGTAGTTCTTCTGCGCCACCTGGGTCACGGTCTCGAGCGGATCGATGCCAACCACGTGCTTGAAGCGGTCGCGCAGTTCGCGCTGTTCCTTCGCGAAGAGCTGGATGCTTTCGTCGAGGTAGCGCCCCACGAAATCCTGCAGCCCGCTGCCGTAACTGCGGATCACGTGCGACAGGAAGTCGCGGCTCATGAGAGACTCGCCGCCGCCTTCCTGTTCCGCAATCACCTGCAGCAGGATGCTGCGCGTGATGTCCTGTTGCGACTTGCGGTCGAGCACGACGAAGTCGATGCGCTCGACGACCAGCCGGCGGATGTCTGCCAGCGTGACGTAACGGCTCTCGACCGTGTCGTACAGCCGGCGGTTCGGATACTTGCGGATGACGCGCGGACCCTTGCCGCTGCCGCCGCCACCGGCGGCATCGCCGCTTTTCGACTTCTTTGTTCTGGTTTTCGTAGCCGCAGTCGTCGCCATCGTGCTGTGTCCTCGGCCGGCAGTGCCGGTGCTAGCAAGCCACATGCGGAACCGCGCGCGCCGCGCAACCCGCAAAACCCTCCACGCGCCAATTCGCGCGTGCCCAGTCCCAGATCTCGCGCAGAGGTGCGCGTGTCAACACTGCCGGCGGCGATTGCCCGAGAAATTCGAGCACCGCGACCAGTTGCCCGGCGATCCCGCCCCGTCCCCCGATGGCGGGTGCCGCTTCCGACTTGGAGAGCTTAAGGCCTCGGTCGTCCACGGCAAGGGGCAAATGCAGGTATCGCACCGGCGGCAGGCCGAGCGCTCGCTGCAGCAGTACCTGCCGCGCCGTGCTCGACAGCAGGTCGCAGCCGCGCACCACGTCGGTGATGCCCTGTGCTGCGTCGTCCACGACGACCGCCAGCTGGTAGGCATAGAGGCCGTCCCGACGCTGCAGCACGAAGTCGCCGGTGGTAGCGGCGACGTCGATGGATTGCGTGCCCAGGCTGCGGTCGCTGAAGGTGATCGCGCCGACCGGAACACGCAGCCGCAGGGCCTGGCCGGGGCTATGAGCCGCGTCGACTGCCAGGCATTCCGCGGGATGAAACAGCTCCTCGCCGGTGCCGGCCGGGCGAGACTCATTCTCGGGCAGGCGGGCGAGGGCAGAGCGGGTGCAGGTGCATTCGCGCAGGCAGTGCAACCGGTTGAGGTGCTCGATAGCTTCGGCGTAGACGTCGGACCGGGAACTCTGCTGCAGGACCGGCCCGTCCCACTCCATGCCATAGGCCTCGAGTTGAGCCAGGATGTGCCCGGCGGCGCCGGGGCGGGTACGCGGCGGATCGAGGTCTTCGATGCGCACGAGCCACTGGCCGGCGTGGGCGCGCGCGTCGAGATAGCTGCCGACGGCGGCCACCAGGGAGCCAAAATGCAGCGGACCGCTGGGCGACGGGGCGAAGCGCCCGCGGTAGTGCTGCCGGGCGGCGGAAGGGACGGAAGGCGAGGAAGGGACGGAAGGCAAGGAAGGACCGGAAGGACCGGAAGGACCGGAAGGACCGGAAGGACCGGAAGGACCGGAAGGGTCAGCGGTAGAAATCGTCCCGGTCGCCAAACTGCTTTTCGCGGCGCTCGCGGCGCTCCTGCGCCTCGACGCTGAGCGTCGCCACCGGGCGGGCTTCGAGGCGCTTCACGCCGATCGGCTCGCCGGTCTCGAGGCAGTAGCCATAGCTGCCATCCTCGATGCGTTTGAGTGCTTCGTCGATCTTGCGGATCAGCTTGCGCTCACGGTCGCGCGTGCGCAGTTCGAGGCTGAATTCGGACTCCTGCGTGGCGCGGTCGTTGGGATCCGGGAAGTTGGCAGCTTCGTCCTTCATGTGGAGCACGGTGCGATCGACTTCCTGCATAAGGTCCTGCTTCCAGCTGGAGAGGATGGTGCGGAAGTGCTCGAGCTGCTCCTTGCTCATGTACTCCTCGCCCTTGCTGACCTGGTAGGGCTGGACGTTGCGCGGGCCGGAAAGCAGGCTGGGGTTCATTTCGAAATCAGCATCCTCGGCGCGCGTGGCGCCGGTGACCGGTTCCGGCGCACGCACCGGCTTGGTCTTCGCAGGGGTGGGCTTGGGCGCTGGCTTGACAGCGGCGATAACGGTCTTGCGTGGCACGGCCTTTTCCTTGGCAGTCACGGGCTTGGCAGCCGCTTTCGCGGCGGGTTTGGCCACCGGCCTGGCAGTCTTCGCAGAAACAGTCTTCTGGGCCTTCGATGGCTTGGCAGACGGTTTCTTGACGGGCATCGACGAACTCCCCACTCCGGTTGGAGGCGCGCGATTATACAGGCCGAATCGCGGTCGTCCACCCCGAAAAAAACAGCCTGCCCGGACCCCAGACCCGGCAGGACCCGGCGACCGGAAATGCTGTGAGGCGAGTCCGATTCTTCTAGAATTCTTCTTCCGCTGCGCCTTGCAATTTTCCCGGGTGAATGATGCGTCTGACCAAGATCAAGCTGGCCGGTTTCAAGTCGTTCGTGGACCCGACTTCGGTCGGTTTCCCGACGAACCTGGTCGGCGTGGTCGGCCCGAACGGCTGCGGCAAGTCGAACATCATCGACGCCGTGCGCTGGGTCATGGGCGAGATCTCGGCGAAGCACCTGCGTGGCGATTCGATGGCCGACGTCATCTTCAACGGCTCCGGCACGCGCAAGCCCGTGGGCACTGCGTCGGTCGAACTCGTCTTCGACAACAGCGACGGCAAGCTGGGCGGGGAGTACGCCGGCTATTCCGAAGTCTCCCTGAAGCGCGTCGTTGCGCGCGACGGCCAATCGTCGTATTTCCTGAACGGCGTGCGCTGCCGTCGCAAGGACATCACGCAGCTGTTTCTCGGCACCGGCCTCGGTTCGCGCAGCTATGCGATCATCGAGCAGAACATGATCTCGCGCGTGATCGAAGCGAAAGCCGACGACATGCGCGCTTTCCTCGAGGAAGCCGCGGGCATCTCGCGCTACAAGGAGCGCCGCAAGGAGACGGAAAGCCGCATCGCGCAGACGCGCGAGAACCTGGCGCGCCTGTCCGACCTGCGCGACGAAGTGGAAAAGCAGCTGCGTCACCTGCAGCGCCAGGCCGCCACCGCGCGCCGTTACCAGGCGCTGAAGCAGGAAGAACGCCAGACACACGCCGAACTGCTCGCGCTGAAGCTGCGCGAAGTCGAGAGCGAAGCGAGCGCGCGCCAGGCGATCCTGGGCGAGCGTGACCTCGCGCTGCAGGCCGCCCTGGCGGAGCAGCGGTCGATCGAAGCCGCCATCGAGCGCGCGCGTCAGGAGCACGACGCGCAGGCGACGGTGCTCTCCGAAGTGCAGGGGCGGTACTACCAGGTCGGCGCCGACATCTCGCGCACCGAACAGGCGATCGACCACGCGCGTGAAATCCGCGCGCGCCAGCGACAGGAACTCGACCAGATCGCGCAGGGCATCCAGGACGCGGACCTGCACCGCGTGCGCGATCGCCAGCTGGCTGACGAACTCCATGCGGCACTGGCCGAAATGGGTCCGGGCCTCGAGCAGGCACGCGCCACCGAGCAGGCCGCCGCAGCCGAACTCGCAGCGGCCGAAGCCGCGATGTCGGGCTGGCAGGAAAACTGGGAAGGCTTCAACCAGTCGCTGCGGCAGGCCTCGTCGGCCGCGGGTGCCGAGCGTGCCCGCCTCGAAGTGATGGAGAACCAGCTGCGCGGCCTGCTCAACCAGCGGGACCGGGCCACCCAGGAACATGGCACGTTGTCGGCAGCCGACGTCGCCGCCACGCTTGCGGCCCTGGAAGGCCAGGAAGCCGAAGCGCGCGCGCAGCACGAGGCTGCACGTCGGCAGATGGACGAACTCGTCGCCACGCTGCAGGCCGAACGCGGCCGCGAGCGCGAACTCGCCCAGGCGGCACAAGCCGCGCGTCGCGAAACGCAGGAAGTCGAGGGCCGCATCGTCTCGCTCGAGGCGTTGCAGCGTGCCGCGCTGGGACAGGGTCAGGGCAAGGTCGTCGACTGGCTCAAGTCGCGCGGCCTCGAGCGCAGTCCGCGTCTGGCGCAGCAGCTCTCGGTCGACAAGGGTTGGGATCGCGCGGTGGAAACCGTGCTCGGCGGCTACCTCGAGGCGGTCTGCGTCGATTCACTGGACGACGTGGCCGCCACGCTCGAGAGCCTCACGGCCGGCACCGTCACGTTCTTCGCCGGGGCCCAGGGTCCGGCCTCCGCCGGTCACTCCGAGCGCACGCTGCGCTCGCGTGTACGCGGTCCCGCGGGTCTCGACGCACTGTTCGAAGGCATCGTCGCCACCGAGACCCTGCACGATGCGCTGCGCCTGCGGCCCGAACTGCGCGCGGGCCAGTCGGTCATCACGCGCGACGGCATCTGGATCGGCCCGGACTGGCTGCGCGTCAGCCGCGACAAGGATGCCCACGAGGGCGTCATCGAGCGCGAAGAACGCCTGCGAGCCGAACGCTCCGCGCTCGAGGCACGACAGGCGAAGCACCGCACCGCCGAGTCCGACCTCGAAGCGCTGCGCAGCCGCGTGCGCGACCTCGAAGATCGCCTGGCGAGCCATCAGGCCGTGGTGTCGCGCAGTGGCTCGAGTCACATGAGCCTGCGCTCGCAGATCGACAGCCTGCGCGCTCGTGCCGAACAACGCAGCCAGCGCATGCAGCAGCTCGCGTTCGAGATGACGGAAGTCGAGGGCGCGCTGGAAGCCGCCAACGCCGGCAGCCGTGCCGCGCGTGGTCGCCTCGAGGAAGCCGTCAATGCGATGGGCGAGCTCGAGGAGCGCCGCGTCGCGCTCGAAGCTGAGCGCGAAGTCCTGCGTGGCCGCCTGATCGCGGCCCGCGAAGCGGCGCAGGCTGCGCGAACTGCCGCCAGCGAGGCCGCGATTCGCGTCGAATCGCGCCGCACCAGTCATCAGTCCCTGCTGGCGGGTCTTGCGCGCCTCGACGCACAGGTGAGCCAGTTCGAGGCGCGCCGGCAGGATCTCGATGCGCAGCTCGCCAGCGGCGAAGAAAGCGAGGCCCGGCTCAAGGCCACGCTCGAGGAGGCGCTGCAGCGCCGCGTCGCGGTCGAGACCGAATTCTCCGCCGCACGCCACGCGATGGAGGAGGTCGATGCCAACCTGCGCGGGTTGGATGAACGTCGGCTCGGCGGCCGAAGGCACGGTCGAGGCAGCGCGGTCCTCCCTCGAGAACGTTCGCTTCTCCGTGCAGGAACTCAAGCTGCGCCGCGAGACCTACATGGAGCAGTTCACGCAGACTCGCCTCGAATTGCAGGCCGTGGTCGCTGCCCTGGTCGAGGACGCCAGCGTTCCGGTGTGGGAACAGCGCCTGGCCGAGACCAGCGACAAGATCGAGCGGCTCGGTGCGGTGAACCTCGCGGCGATCGACGAGTTCGCCGAGCAGACCGAGCGCAAGGAATACCTCGATCGCCAGTTCACCGATCTGAACGACGCGCTCAACACGCTCGAGGATGCGATCCGCAAGATCGACCGCGAGACGAAGTCGCGCTTCCAGGACACCTTCGACCGCGTGAACGCCGGCCTGAGCCAGAAGTTTCCGCGACTGTTCGGCGGCGGCCAGGCTTATCTCGAACTCGTCGGCGACGACGTGCTCGAGGCCGGAGTCGCGATCATGGCGCGTCCGCCAGGCAAGCGAAACAGCTCGATCAGCATGCTGTCCGGCGGCGAGAAGGCGCTCACGGCCGTCGCGCTCGTGTTCTCGATTTTCGAACTCAATCCCGCGCCGTTCTGCCTGCTCGACGAAGTCGATGCACCGCTCGACGAAAACAACGTCGGCCGGTTCTGCGACATCGTCCGCGAGATGTCCGACCAGGTGCAGTTCATTTTCGTCACGCACAACAAGACGACGATGGAACTCGCCAACCAGCTGCTCGGCGTTACCATGAACGAACCCGGCTGCTCGCGCCTCGTCGCCGTCGACGTCGACGAAGCCGTGCGCATGGCGGCAATGTGAGTCACGCAAGGAAGCCTGCGAATCGATGAACGAACTGCGCTGGATCCTGCTCGTCGCCGGGGCGTTGCTCATCGCCGGCCTGTACCTGTGGGGTACCCGTACCCGCTGGCAGGGGCGGAACGAGCCGGAGGCCTCGCGGCGTCCCGCCGTATTCACGGGCGGCGCCAAAGGCTTCGAGACCGAAGTTGCGGTCCCGCCGGACGATGGCGATTTCGAGGAACCGGAGTTCCGCATCGAATCCGGTGCTGAGCGCCGCATCGAGCCTGGCTTCGACCAGGATGAAGTCGACGCGCTTGATGCGCCGGAACCGCGGCGCGTCGATTTCGACGACGAAGACGATTTCGAAACTCCTGCGATCGGACGGCGCGAGCCCACCCTGTCCTCGACTCGAACCGATTCTGTCCCGACACTGCGGGCGGAACTGCCGACGCGCGTCGAGCCGACGCTGAGCG
The DNA here is from genome assembly GCA_963827615.1 of uncultured Gammaproteobacteria bacterium. GTDB lineage: Bacteria > Pseudomonadota > Gammaproteobacteria > Steroidobacterales > Steroidobacteraceae > RPQJ01. The sequence goes on from CAWHCA010000037.1 coordinate 7,595, forward strand.
CGCACCCCACCGCAGCGGCCGAGCCGCCGCAGCCCGCGCCGGCACCAAAACGCCCGCAGAAGATACTCGCGATCCGCGTGACGGCAACGGCGCCCGCGCGCTTCGATGGCGCGCAGTTGCTCGCGGCGCTGCGCGCCGAAGGAATGGGGTTTGGTCGCTACGAAATCTTCCACTGCCTGCACGAGGACGGCCGGCCGATCTACAGCGTGGCCAGCCTGCGCGAGCCGGGCACGTTCGACATCAATGCGATGCCGACCACGTATTACCCTGGCATTGCCATGTTTGCGGTGCTGCCCGGCCCGGTGCCCGCTGCCGAAGCATTCGACGAAATGATTTTTTCGGCTCGCGCCCTGGCCACGCACCTGAGTGGTTCGCTGACCGACGAGCGCGGAGCACCGCTCACGACGCTGCGCGTGGGCAAGCTGCGCGAGGAAGCGCTCGAATTCGAGCGCGGCGCCGGTTCGGCCTGAGGCCTGGTCATGGCGACGTCCCGCGACGTGGCGAGACGGGCCCGCGAACTGCGCGAGCTGATCGAAGATCACAATTACCGTTACTACGTCCTCGACGACCCGGCAATCCCGGATGCGCAGTTCGACGCATTGATGCGAGAACTGCAGCAGATCGAGTCCGCCCATCCCGAACTGGCCGATGCCGATTCGCCCACGCAACGTGTGGGCGGGCAGGCCTCGCGCGAATTCCGCGAAGTCGTGCACGCGGTGCCCATGCTTTCGCTCGACAACGCCTTCAGCGAACAGGACATCGTCGACTTCGACCGCCGCGCGCGCGAGCGCCTCGACGTCGAACGCGTCGCTTACTCGGCGGAGCCAAAGATCGACGGCCTCGCGATCACGCTGCGTTACGAGCAGGGCCGGCTCGTCCAGGCGGCGACGCGCGGTGACGGGTCCCGCGGCGAGGACGTCACCGTCAACGTGCGTGCCATCCGTTCGGTTCCGCTGCAGCTGCGCGGCGACAAGCCACCGCCGGTGCTCGAAGCGCGCGGCGAAGTCTTCATGACCCGCAAGTCGTTCGAGGCGCTGAACCTGCGCCAGGCCGGGCGCGGCGACAAGACGTTCGCCAATCCGCGCAATGCCGCAGCCGGCAGTCTGCGGCAGCTCGATCCGTCGATCACGGCCGAGCGCTCGCTCGACCTGTTCTTCTACGGCGTGGGTGCGATCGAAGGCTGGACTGCGCCGCAGCGTCACAGCGAGATACTGGCCGCCCTGCGCGAGTTCGGCCTGCGTACCTGCCCGGAAATTGCCGTGGTGGACGGTGTCGACGGGTGCCTCGAGTACTACGACCGGATCGGCAAGCGACGCGACGCGCTCGCCTACGACATCGACGGCGTCGTCTACAAGGTCGATCGCCTCGACTGGCAGCGCGAACTCGGTTTCGTCGCCCGCGCGCCGCGTTGGGCCGTCGCGCACAAGTTTCCAGCGCAGGAAGCAACGACCGTGGTGAACGACGTGCAGTTCTACGTCGGACGCACCGGTGCGCTCACGCCGGTCGCTCACGTCGCGCCCGTGTTCGTGGGCGGCGTGACGGTCAGCAACATCACCTTGCACAACATGGACGACGTCGCACGCAAGGACGTACGCATCGGCGATACCGTGATCGTGCGCCGGGCCGGGGACGTCATTCCCGAGATCGTGCGTGTGGTTCCGGCGCAGCGGCCAGCCAATGCGCGCGTCGTTGAATTGCCGGCGCGGTGTCCTGTCTGCAACTCCCACGTCGACCGCACCGAGGGCGAGGCTGTCGCACGTTGCTCCGGCGGACTCGTCTGTGCCGCGCAGCGTCTCGGCGCGATCCGTCATTTCGCGTCCCGTCGAGCGATGGACGTGGACGGTCTTGGCGAACGCCTGGTCGAGCAGTTGATAGAGAGCGGGCGCGTCACGACGCCGGCCGACCTCTACACCCTGACGGCGACAGAGGTCGCCGAGCTGGACCGCATGGGTCCAAAGTCGGCGGCCAACCTGGTGGCCGCGCTCGAGCAGAGCAAGCGGACGACGCTGCCGCGATTCCTGTACGCGCTTGGCATCCGCGACGTGGGTGAGTCGACGGCGCTTGCGCTCGCCGAACATTTCGGCGACCTCGATCCGTTGCAGGTCGCGACCCTCGAGGAGATCCAGCAGGTGCATGACGTCGGTCCCGTGGTCGCGGGGCACGTGCGTGAATTCTTCGACGAGGAGCGCAATCGACTCGTGATCCAGAACCTGCGCGCGGCGGGCGTGCGCTGGCCAGTCATCGAGCGCGCGGCGGCTGCCACCGAAGGTCCACTGACCGGCCAGGTCGTCGTGATCACCGGCACGCTGGCGACGATGTCACGTGAAGAGGCCAGGGAAGCCGCGCGCGCGGCAGGTGCGGCCGTCACCGATTCCGTGTCGAAGAAGACCACGCTGCTGGTCGTGGGCGCGGAGGCCGGCTCGAAGCTCAAGAAGGCACGGGACCTCGGTGTCCGCATCGTCGACGAAACCGAGTTCCGGCAGCTGCTCGCTTGCAGCGGGCCGGCGCGATGACGCCGGGCGCGGGCTGACGTCATGTTGCGTTACGCCTTCGGGCGCCTGCTCGGCATCGTTCCGACCCTGCTGGTCATCGTGACGGCGGCATTCTTCGTGATGCGGCTGGCGCCGGGTGGGCCCTTCGACGAGGAGCAGGCGATCCCGCCCGAAATCGAGGCGAACCTGCAGGCGGCCTATGGTCTCGATCAGCCGGTCCTGGTGCAATATGGCCGCTACCTGCAAGGGCTGGCGCACGGCGATCTTGGTCCGTCGTTCAAGTACAAGGATTACCGCGTCTCGGAACTGATCGCGCGCGGCCTGCCGGTCACGCTGGCGATCGGGTCGCTCGCGCTGGTGCTCGCGCTCGCACTGGGCGTGCCGCTGGGGATGGCTGCGGCATTGCGTCACGACAAGGCGCTGGATCACGTCGTCATGACCGTCGCGCTCGCAGGCATTGCCATTCCGGGATTCGTGCTCGCACCCGTGCTGGCGCTTCTTTTCGGCGTCAAGCTCGGTTGGCTGCCGGTCGCGGGATGGGAGCCGGGCAGCGTCCGCCACATGATCCTGCCCGTCGTCACGCTCGCGCTGCCATTCGTCGCCTACATCGCAAGGCTCACGCGTGGCAGCCTGCTCGAGGTGCTGCAGGCACCCTACCTGCGCGCCGCGCGCGCCAAGGGGCTTGCTCGCAGCGCGCTGCTGCGTCGCCACGCGTTGAAGCCGATGCTGCTGCCGGTCGTGAGTTTCCTGGGGCCTGCCGCCGCCGCGCTCCTGACCGGCTCTCTCGTGGTCGAACAGGTGTTCGGTCTGCCGGGCGTGGGCCGCTATTTCGTGCAGGGCGCCATCAACCGCGACTACACGCTCGTGATGGGAATGGTGATTTTCTACGCGGCATTGATCCTGCTGCTCAACCTCGCCGTCGACCTGGTGTATGGCTGGCTCGATCCGAGAATCCGGCATGGTTGAGGCTGTCCTGGCGGACGCGCGCCGACAGAGCCTGTGGGGCGATGCCTGGCAGCGCCTGCAGCGCAGCCGCATGGCGATCGTGGCGGCGTCGCTGCTGTTGCTCGTGTGCGCGCTGGCCCTGGTCGGCCCGTGGCTCAGTGCCTACACGGTCGAGCAGGTCGACTGGTCGCAGGCGACGCTCGCAACCCCGCCTTCGCTTGCGAACGGCCACTGGTTCGGCACCGACGCCAACGGCCGCGACCTGTTCGTGCGAGTCTGGATCGGCACGCGCATGTCGCTGCTGGTTGCAGTGCTCGCGACGCTCGTCAGCGTCGTCATCGGCGTCGCGTGGGGCGCCACGGCGGGTTACCTGGGTGGTCGCGTCGACGGCTGGATGATGCGGTTCGTCGACGTGCTCTACGCGCTGCCGTACATGTTCTTCGTGATCATCCTGACCGTCGTGTTCGGCCGCAGTCTCGTCCTGATCTTCCTCGCGATCGGAGCCGTCGGCTGGCTCACGATGGCGCGGATCGTGCGCGGCCAGGCGCTCGCTTTGCGGCAGCGCGAGTTCGTCGAAGCCGCCATTGCACTCGGCTTGTCGCCGGCCACGATCATCGCCCGGCACATCGTGCCGAACCTGCTGGGCACGGTGATCGTATACGCGACGCTCACGGTACCGCAGGTGATCCTCTTCGAGAGTTTCCTGAGCTTCCTCGGCCTCGGCGTGCAGGAGCCGCTCACCAGCCTGGGCCGGCTGGTGGCGGAGGGCGCGCTCGAAATGGAGTCGTCGCCGTGGTTGCTGCTGGTGCCCTCGGCCGTGCTCGCCATCGTGCTGCTGTGCCTGAATTTCCTGGGTGACGGACTGCGCGACGCGCTCGACCCGAGGCAGCGCCGATGACCGCCGGGGCCGTGCTGCAGGTGCGCAATCTCAGCGTGGATTTCTCCACGTCGCAGGGCGAGGTGCAGGCTGTGTCCGGCGTTTCATTCGACGTCCGCGCTGGCGAGTGCCTCGCTGTCGTCGGTGAGTCGGGATCCGGCAAGACGCAGGTGCTGATGGCGTGCCTGGGCCTGCTCGTCTCGAATGGCGCAGCGCGTGGCTCGGCGCAGTTTGCCGGTCAGGAATTGATCGGTGCGAACGAACGCGCGCTCAACCGGGTGCGCGGTACCGGCATCGGATTGCTGTCGCAGGATCCGCTGAGTTCGCTCACGCCGCACTTGCGCATCGAGACGTTGTTGACCGAGGGCCTGGTCGATCGCGGCCTCGCTACCCGCGTCAAAGCCCGGGAGCGTGCGCTGCAGGCGCTGGCTGAGGTCGACATTCCGGAGCCTGAGGCGCGGTTGCGCCAATACCCGCACGAGCTTTCGGGGGGGATGCGCCAGCGCGTCGCGCTCGCGGCTGCACTCATGTGCGCGCCAAAGCTGCTGTTCGCCGACGAGCCAACCACCGCGCTCGACGTCAGCGTGCAGGCGCGCATTCTCGAACTGCTGGCGGGAGTGCGTGACCGGGGCGTGGGTGTGCTGCTCATCACGCACGATCTCGGCGTGGTGGCGGGCCTCGCCGATCGGGTCGCCGTCATGTATGCGGGCCGGGTCGTCGAAACGGCGACGACGGACGAGCTGTTTTCCGCGCCGCAGCATCCTTACACGGCGGCATTGCTGGCCGCCGTGCCGCGGCTGCACGGTGGTGCCGAGGCGCGACTCGTCGGGATCCCGGGCGACCCGCCACAGCCCTCCGCGCGTCCGCCGGGGTGCGCATTTGCCCCGCGATGCGGGCGTGCGGTGGATACCTGCAGCGAGTCGCGCCCGGAGCTGACGCAATGCGCCGGCCGCAATCAGGTCAGCAGCGTGCAAGGCGAAGCGGGCGCTTCGATTGCTGCGCGTGGAGTGCCGATCACCACGGTCGCCTGCCATCGGCCGTTGCACGCATCGGCGGAGATCGCATGAGCGCGGCCTTGCCTTTGCTGTGCGTGGAGCGGGTGAGCGTGCGCTACACGCTGCGGGGCGCCGGGCCCCTCGCGCCGGCGCGCACGCTCGACGCATTGTCCGACGTGTCCATTACGATTCGTGAAGGTGGCCGGCTCGGTGTCGTCGGTGAGTCCGGGTCGGGCAAGTCGACGCTCGCGCGCGTCGTGCTCGGGCTCGTACGCGCGCGAGCAGGGCGAGTGGAGTGGGAAGGCCGCACCGTCGATTACGATGACGCGACGGCAATGCGCTCGCTGCGGCGCGAGATGCAGGTGGTCTTCCAGGACCCTGTCGGCAGCCTCGATCCACGCATGACGGCTGGGCAGGCAGTGGGCGAGGCATTGCAGGCGCTGGCCGGTCCAGTGGCGTCCGTCGCCGCGCAGGACCGCATCCGTACGGCATTGTCGGAGGTCGGGCTCGCGTCGGCGTTTGCCAACCGCTACCCCCACGAAATGAGCGGTGGCCAGTGCCAGCGCGTCGCGATCGCGCGTGCGATCGTTGCGCGGCCGCGCCTGCTCGTCTGCGACGAGGCCGTGAGCGCACTCGACGTGTCGGTGCAGGCGCAGATAGTCAACCTGCTGCACGAACTCAGCGAGCGATATCAGATGTCGCTGCTCTTCATCAGTCACAATCTCGCCGTGGTCCGACATCTCTGCGACGACGTCGCCGTGTTGTGCCAGGGACGGCTGGTGGAGCAGGGAAGTCGCGATGCCATCTTCAATCATCCTCGCGAGGCGTATACGCAAGCCTTGTTGGCGGCAGTGCCTGATCCGGATCCGGTGCGGCAGCGCGCGCGTATCGCGTCGGCGGTGAATGCGAGCAGGACATTGCGGTGAATGACGGCGTGTTCGGTGTCTTTTCGGGCCCGCGGAAAGGCAGACACGCGGGCCCGAAAAGACACCGAACCCACCGCTCGACACGCAGCGCCTGAGCTCGTTCCCGCTGTCGGCGGGAACCACGCACGGCGCAAGCCACGTCGACGACGGCCCAGGACGCCGCGATGTCCCGTCGGCGTCGCTCGCAACTCGCCGTCCGTCCGGGTTCGGCACGGCACTCGAAGTTGCGCGCGGTTGAGGACACTTGCGCCGTGCGACGTTTTCGGTCCGCCGAAAACGAGCCCAGGCGCCGCCTCGCAAGCGGTCGATCCGGTACCCTTCCCCGAGCGCGTGTCTGCCTTTCCAAGCTCGGGGAAGGGTACCGGATCGACCGCCTGCAACCCGCGCGTGTGGGTCATTCCAAGCTCGGGATGGGTATCGGATCGACCGCCTGCGGTCCGTGCGTGTCTGCCTTCGCGGAGTGGGCATCGTCCTCGGCCTCTGACTGGTGCGATAATTGGCAGACGAACCGTTCGTCCAGCCAGGCACCAGGCATCGCGACCATGTCCACCCGTTCCGTCCGGCCGAGTCCCGGCCTCGCCAACGTCCGCTACGAGATCCGCGGCAAGCTTGCCCGTCGCGCCCAGGAAATGGAGCGCATGGGGTACGACATCGTCTCGCTCAACATCGGCAACCCGGGCGCCTTCGGCTTCCGCACGCCCGAAACCATGCGTCTCGCCATGATCGAGAACCTGCGCGCGGCCGAAGGCTATTGCCACCAGAAGGGCATCTTTCCGGCACGCGAGGCCGTGGTGATGCAGCAGCAGGAGCGCGGCGTCCGCGGCGTCACGGCCGACGACGTCTTCATCGGCAACGGTGTCAGCGAACTGATCGACCTCACGCTGCGGGCGCTGCTCGCGGCGGACGAGGAAGTGCTGGTGCCGAGTCCCGACTATCCGCTGTGGACCGCGGCGGTGAACCTGAACCGCGGGCGAGCCGTCCACTATCCGTGCCGCCCCGAGCGCGGCTTCGTGCCGGACCCGGAGGAGATCGAATCATTGATCACGAAGCGCACGCGCGCCATCGTCGTGATCAACCCGAACAACCCCACCGGCGCCGTGTACCCCCGGGAAGTGCTCGAGGCCATCGCGCGCATCGCCGAAAAGCACCACCTGGTGATCTTTGCGGATGAAATCTACGACCAGATGACCTATGACGGCGCCGAGTTCGTGCCGATGGCCACGCTGGTGCATCACACGCTCTGCTGCACGATGAGCGGCTTGTCGAAAGTCTATCGAGCCTGCGGTTATCGTGTCGGCTGGGCCGTATTCTCGGGCGACCTCGAGAACGCCCGTGAGTACCTGTCGGCGCTCGAACTGCTGTCGTCACTGCGGCTCTGCAGCAACGTCGCGGGCCAGTGGGCCGTGCAGACGGCACTCGGCGGGTACCAGAGCATCAAGGAACTGATTCGTCCCGGCGGGCGCCTGTACGAGTCCCGCAAGTCCATCGTGGACGCAGTGGCGCGCAGCAAGTACCTCACGCTCACCGTGCCGCGTGGCGCCTTGTACGCGTTCGTAGGCGTCGACACGCAACGTCTGCCGGGATTCGACGACCGCCGGTTCGCCATGGACCTGCTCGAGCACAAGCACGTGCTGGTCGCCCCGGGCACCAGTTTCAACGTGGCTTACAACACCCATTTCCGCGTCACGAACCTGCCGGAGCCCGAGGTGCTGTCCGACGTGTTCGACCGGATGGAAGAACTGCTGGACAACTACGCGGCAGGCGACGAGCCGGTGTCGCGGCCGACGCCGCTGCGGGCGGTCGAAGCATGACCTCAAGCAGTGTGTAATATTTGTCTCGTAAATCCCTGAATAAAAAAGGGAAAATAGTCGTCGAACCCGACGAGTTACGCTCCGGCACGACCTACGTTGCGGCTACGCGTCGGCTCGCCCATTTTCTGCGTGCGCGGCACGACGCGGCCTGCCAGGCCCGTGGCCTGCGTGTCTGGCAGACACCGGACGTGATCACGTGGCCCGAGCTCCTGCGTCGCCAGTTCGACGCCGACCGCGCGGCGGGCCGGACGTCAGCCCGTTGGCTCGACTCCGGTCACGGCTTGATCGTCTGGGAACGGATCGTCCACGGCGACGTGGTCCTGCGGCCTGTCCTGCTGCCGTCCGGCCTCGGTGCCTTGGCGCAGCGTTCGTGGGACCTGCTCCATGCCTACCGCATCCCCGTCGGGGTCCTGGTCGGGGACGCCAGCCCGGAGGTCCAGTCGTTCGGGCGCTGGGCAGTTGAATTCGGCCGGTGGCTGGACCAGGGCGGCTGGCTCGACCCTGCCCAGGCGTCGCTGACCGTCGGCCCGCCAGCCAACGACAAACCGCTCGAATTCGTCGGCTTCGACCGCTGCACGCCGGCGCAGGAGGCCTTCATCGAGCGGATCTCGGGTCACGGCGCGCACGTGACTGTGCGTCCGGCAGTGCCCGAGAACGGGACGCTCGACGCCCACGTCGTCGAATGCAACGACTTCGACGCCGAGATCGAAACCGCTGCACGCTGGGCTGCGCAACGACTGCAGGACCGTCCGGACGAGCGGATTGCCCTGATCGTGCCAGAGCTTGCTTGCGTGCGCAGCCGTGTCCGTCGCGTACTTGACCGGATGCTGGTGCCGACCGCGGCGTTCACTGGCGGGCCGGCGCCCGAATCGATGGCGTACGAACTGGCAGCCGCGCGACCGTTGCTGGACCAACCGGTGGTGTCTGCAGCGCTCGGCTGGCTCGCTGCCTGCATCACACCGCCAGAATTGCCGGCTGCCAGCACGCTGCTGCGCGGTGCGCACGACGGGGCGGCAGTCAGTGAGTCGTACGCGCGTGCCGAACTGGACGTGATGCTCCGCAAGGCCGGCGTGCCGCGGGCCGGTCTCGACTATCTCGCACGCGCAGCCCGCGAGCACGGTTGCCCAGCTACCGCGGCGCACTTGCGGACAGCGGCCAATCGTGGCGAAAAGTGGACGGGATCGCGACTGCCGAGCCTGTGGGCGACCGAGTTTTTCGCGCTGCTGCGAGACGTTGGCTGGCCAGGTCCCGACCCCGGCAGCGCAGAGCATCAGGCCGTGCAGCGCCTGCAATCGCTGCTCGGGGAATTTGGCGCGAGCGACGATGTCGCGGGTCCGTTGCGCGCATCGGCCGCTCTGGCTCACCTGCGCGATCTCGCCGCCGGGACTGCGTTCGAACCCCAGGAAATCGCGGCACCCTTGCTCGTGATCGATCCCGACACGGCGCTCGGCATGCATTTCGACGCGATCTGGGTGTGCGGGCTCGATGCCGCGCGCTGGCCGCCGCCGGCGAACCCTGGACCGTTCCTGCCGCGCGAGTGGCAGGCGCGGCAGGGCGTTCCCGGCGCAACCGCCGAGTTGTCGGAACGACAGGCGCGACGGACCCTGCAACGGCTGCTGGCCTCGGCGACCACTGCACTCTGCAGCGTGCCGCGCTTCGAGGACGAAGCACCGTTGCTGCCGAGTGCACTGGTCGCCGAACTGCCGCGACTCGCGGATGTCTCGTTGTGGCGTGGCACGCAGGCGTCGTCGGCACAGTTCGAGGCGCGCCCTGCGCTCGACACGCTGATCGACGGGTCGCTCCCCGCATTTGCCCCGCACGAAGTCGTAAAGGGCGGCAGCCGCCTGCTCGAACTGCAGGCGGCGTGCCCGTTCCGCGCGGCCGTCGAGTTGCGCCTGGGCGGCATCGAGCTCGAGCACCCGGAGGCTGGCATAGCCGCGACGGAGCGCGGCAAGCTTGCGCACGCCGTGCTGCAGGCCTTCTGGGGCGAGGTGCGCGAGCAGTCGGTACTGCTGGCCATGACCGCCGATCAGCGCAGCGCGACAGTGCGCACGCACGTGCAGGCGGTGCTGCAGCCGCTGCGTGCGATGGCCGACGACGTCGGCGCGCGCCTGCTGGATCTCGAGGAGCGCTGGCTCGAAGCACGGGTTCTCGAGCTGCTGCAGCAGGAAGCGGGGCGCGCCCCGTTCACGGTCGAGCTGGTCGAGGAGTCGCGCGTCATCGACGTCGGCGGTGTGCAGACGCGCATCGTCCTCGACCGGGTGGACCGCCTGGCGGACGGCACGTTCGCCGTCATCGATTACAAGACCGGCGCGCAAGCGAAGCCCGCCGCGTGGATGGGTGACCGCCCGGAGCTGCCCCAGCTGCCACTGTACGTGCGCGCGATCGGTCAGGATCAGGTGAGCGCGATCGCGTTCGGCGTCGTCTGCACGGGCAGCACGGAATTCCGTGGCTTCGTGCGCGACGGCGAATTGTTCCCGCAACTGAAGCCGTTCGACGCCGCCAAGGTGCCATTCAAGGACTATGCGAGTTGGGAGGACCTGCTGGCTTCCTGGAGCAGGCGCCTGGAGTTGCTGGCGCGTGAACACGCGCAGGGCGACGCACGACTCGCACCGAATCCGGCCAGGGCCTGCCGCTACTGCCACCTGCCCGGAGTCTGTCGCTCGGCACAGGCGTTGCTGGAGCCCGAGGAGGGCGACGATGCAGCCGACTGACCTGCTGCACGCTGACCAGGAGGCGCGTGCGACGGCGCTGCGGGTCGACCGCAGTTTCATCGTCCAGGCGCCGGCCGGCTCGGGCAAGACCGAACTGCTGACGCAGCGTTTTCTCGCGCTGCTCGCCGTGGTGGATCGACCCGAGGCGTTGCTCGCAATTACCTTCACGCGCAAGGCCGCCGCAGAGATGCGCAACCGCATCCTCGAGTCGCTGCGGCAGTGCGAGGACCCGCAGTCGAAGCTGCGCGACGACACGCGCGCGCTGGCTCGCCACGTGCTCGCAGTGGATACCCGCAACGACTGGGGCCTGCTGCGCAATCCGAGTCGCCTGCGCGTGCTGACGATCGACGCGCTGAACCAGTCGCTCGCGCGGCGCCTGCCGGTGCTCTCCGGACTCGGCGCCGGGCTCGGCATCGAGGAAGACGGCTTCGAGCTGTACGAGGAAGCCGCCGAACGCCTGCTTGCGCACCTGCCTGCGGACGATCCACCCGTTGCGGAAGCGGTCGCCATCCTGCTCGGGCACCTCGACAACAACGTCGGCAGGCTCATCGGGCTGGTCGGCAGCATGCTCGCGCGACGCGAGGCATGGTTGCCGGTGCTGCCCGCGAGCGTCGACGACTACGGGCAGGAGGGTGCGGCGCGATTCGCACTCGAGGCCGCACGCGCGGAGATCGTGCGGGAGCACCTGGCAGCGCTGGTCGACGCGTTCCCGCCGCCGCTGCTGGCCGAAGCCTGCGATTACGCGCGGGATGCGGCGCAGGTGCTGCGCCAGGAGGGCAAGGAATCACCGATCCTGGCGTGCGGCCCGGGTGTGCCCGGCTCGGATGTCGATGACGTGCAGCACTGGCGGGGTCTCGCTGAGTTCCTGCTGACCGGCAAGGGGGAACCGCGCAGGAGTTTCACGGTTGCAGTCGGCGTGCTGAAGCAGGACAGCAAGCGTCCCGAACTCGCGGTGCTGAAGACGCGCATCCAGGCGATGGCCGAGGAGTTTGCGCGGTACGAGAAACTCTGGGGGCCGCTCGATGCCACCCGCGCGTTGCCGCCGCGAGAGTACCAGGATGCCGAGTGGACGGTGCTCAAGTCATTGCTGCTCGTCGTGCGGCTGGCAGCCGCCGAGCTGAAGTTCGTCTTTGCCGAACGCAAGGCCGCCGACTACCCGGAGTTTGCGGCGGCCGCGAGGCAGGCACTCGGTCAGGCGGACGAGCCGACGGATACCGCGCTCGCGTTGGATGCGCGACTGCGCCATGTGCTGGTCGACGAGTTCCAGGACACGTCCGAAGCGCAGGTGCAGTTGCTGCAGAGCCTGACGGCGGGCTGGGAGCGCGGCGATGGCCGCACGCTGTTCCTCGTCGGCGACCCGATGCAGTCGATCTACCGTTTCCGCAATGCGGAGGTCGGGCTGTTCCTGGACGTGCGTGACCGCGGCCTCGGCGACGTCGAACTCGAACCGCTGACCCTGCGCGTGAACTTCCGCTCGACGCAGCCGATCGTGCAGTGGATCAACCAGTGTTTCGCCCGCGTGCTGCCGCCGCACGACGACGTGCTGCGTGGCGCCGTGACGTATTCGGCAAGCGTGGCGGCGCCGCAGGCGGCCGCGCAGGGAGGTGTGCACGTCCATGCCTTCCTGCGCAGCAGCCGGCGGTTCGAGGCCCAGACCGTGGCCGACATCATCCAGCGACGCCACGCGGAAAAGCCCGACGCGCGCGTCGCGATCCTCGTGCAGGGGCGAAGCCACCTGCTCGACATCGTGGTCGAACTCGCGCGGCGTGGCATCCGTTTCCAGGCAACCGACATCGACCCGCTGGGCGCGCGTCCTGCTGTGCTCGACCTGCTGGCGCTGACCCGCGCGCTGGCCCATCTCGGCGACCGCGCCGCGTGGCTTGGCGTGTTGCGAGCGCCATGGTGCGGCCTGACACTGACCGATTGCCTGGTGCTGCTCGGTGGTGACCGTCACGCAGCGGTTCCGCGCCTGCTGCGCGAGGAGCCAATGCGGCAGAGGCTGGACTCCGCGGCACGCAAGCGGCTCGAGCGCTGCCTGCCGGTGCTCGAGCAGGCCCTCGACGAAATGCGCCGATTCGGACTCCGTGACTGCGTCGAGCGAGCGTGGCACGCACTCGGTGGACCCGCGACACTCGGTGATGAGCGTGAACTTGACGAAGCGCGGGCCTACTTCGATGCGCTCGGCGACGTGGAGGACGATTCACCGGGCGCGCCGGTGGACCTCGCCCGGCTGGGCGAAGCGCTGCTGGAACTGTACGCACCCGCGCAGCCGCGACCGGACACGTTGGTCGAACTGCTGACGATCCACAAGTCGAAGGGCCTGCAGTTCGACACGGTGATCGTGCCGGGTCTCGAGCGGAAGGGAGGCAAGGATCTGCCGCCGCTGTTGCGCTGGCTGAAGGTGCCGAAACAGGGTGGTCACCAGTTGCTGATCGCACCGGTGGCAGAGGCCGGTGCCAGCGACACCAATCCTCTGTACCGTTGGCTCGGCAATCTCGAGCAGGAGAAGTTGCTGCAGGAGAAGCGGCGGCTGCTCTATGTCGCCGCGACGCGCGCCGAACGCTCGCTGCACCTGCTGGGCTCGTGCGAGGTCGTTGCCGACAAGAAGACCGGCGAGCTGAAAGTGCGGGAGCCCGACCAGGGCACGGCGTTGCAGCTGCTGTGGGTCGAGCCGGGCGTCAGCGGCGAGTTCGCCCGCAGGCTCGCCGAGACGGGCGACTTCCAGGGCGAGGAGGGGCGCGTCATTCCGCGCGATCCCGTCCTGCGGCGCCTGCCCGACGGTTGGCAACGTCCCGCAGCGCCGGCGGCGCCGCACATCCCGGTCAGCAGTCTCGTGCGCGCGACCGCAGCCGCCGCGGTCGAGTTCGACTGGGTGACGGAGACGGCCCGCCACGTCGGTACCGTGGTGCACCGCGAGTTGCAGCGCTTCGCGCGCGAAGGCGGCGCCTTGCCCGGCGACGAGGCGGGGCGCCATGCCGTGCGGCGACGCTACGCGGCGGAACTGGCCGAACTCGGCGTGCCGTACGAGCGCCGCACGGCCGCCGCCGCAAGAGCGCTGGAGGCGGTGCGCCGCACTCTCGAGGACGAGCGCGGGCGCTGGCTGCTCGACGCGTCGCACGGGTCTGCGCAATCGGAACTGGCATTGACTGGCGTCGTCGACAGCGGGCTCGTCAGCATCGTCATCGATCGTACCTTCGTCGACGCGACAGGCGTGCGCTGGATCGTCGACTACAAGACGAGCAGCCACGAGGGCGCGGGGCTCGAGGAATTCCTGGACAATGAACGCGAACGCTATCGCGGGCAGCTCGAGCGCTACGCGCGCATCATGCAGGCTCTTGGCGACGAGCCGATCAGGCTCGGGCTGTATTTCCCGCTGCTGTCGGGGTGGCGCGAGTGGACGCCCGACGCAGCTGTCTGATCAGAGCGTCCCGCCGACGCTGAATTGTCGACGGCCCGCCGCATCGGCCGGACCCAGCAGTTGCAGCGAATGCTCCATCGCCGGCGGCACCGGTCCGCGCGGCGCCAGCGTGCCCTCGAACGCGAAATTGCGCGTGCGGCTCAGCGTGAGTTGCGCGTCGACCGCGAACGGGCCGTCCTTGTCCTTGACTTGCGCCGTCAGGTTCGACGGATCCTGCGCTACCGAGAGCGAGGGCTTCGGCTGTGCCGCCGGAAACTCCGCATGAAAACTGCCCACGGGCGCATTGCGTGGTGGCGGCGCCACCAGACCTTCGAGAACGAGCGAGCCCTTGATGTTTGCGGGCCAGCCCTGTTGCAGGTCGATCTCAGCGAACTGCCCCGTGACACGACCCTGCCAGCCCTTCGGCATGCCGAGCGGCAGCGCATTCAAGGCAGCGAGCGGAAGCTCGATTCGGACCGCCCGGAATCTTGCGTCCCGACCTGTGAACGACAGATCGAAGTCTGTCTCGGCTGAACCATCCGTGCGTCTGAGTCGAGCGTGGCCCGCGATGCGGCCCATCAGCAGCCGTGTCGGCGCGATCTTCCATTCAGCGTCGCCGGCTGCAGCGCCACGCCAGGACATTCCGGTAGCTCGTCCCGACCAGAGCGAACCACCAAATGCGGCTGCTTCGATGCCGGCCTTGCGCAACGGGCCGGCCGCCACGCCTGCCGGCAGCGTGGCGAGCGCAAAGGCGAGCAGGGCAAGCATGCCGAGCGCGAGCAGCCAGCCAGTGCGTCGTGTCACGGGAAACGTGCCGTGGGTAAGGAGCGCAATCAGCCCGCGGCGCCGGCGTGCTTCAGGCTCAGCGTCGCGTTGACGAAGCCGGGTGCGGCGGCAGCGCCAACGGTGGCGGATTCAATGCTCACGCCGTACTGCTGCTGCAGGCTGGCGAGCCAGGTGACCAGCGTATCGAACGACGCGCCTTCGATGCGCAGTCGCAGGCCGTTGCTGCCGTCCGGACTCTGGTCGCGCAGCGCAGCGCCGAGCCCGGCTTCTCGCGCCGTGCGGTCGACCAGCACGACCAGTGAATCGCCGCCGCCGCCCGCTTGCGCTACGCCCGCCGCGGCCATGGCTTGCGGCGCCGAAGCCTGCATCCAGGCGAGATCCGCCGTCTTCTGTGCAACGCGCGCGGTCATCCGCTTGCCGGATGCCTGGAATGGCAGCACCAGCACGAGGTACACGAGCGCGACGCCGACGAGCGCGCCGGCGGCATAGACCAGGTTGCGTTCGCGCTCGCTCAGGTTGTCGAACCAGTCGCGGACGTTCATGCGGCCCCCAGGCGGACCTGCAGACGGCCCTCGACCAGTTGGTCGCGCGGGTTCGCGGACTGCAGTTCGACCGTTGCGCCGTCGCGGCTCATGGCCTGCTTGATGCCGTCGAGCGCCTCCACGTTCGGTGCGACGAGATGCAGCTCGAGCACGCCTGCCCGGAAGCTAATTGCTTCGACACGCGTCGCCGGCGACTGTGCGATGGCCTGCGCCAGCAACGACATTGCCGGCAGCAGGGCACTGCTGCCGCCGCCGGCGCGAGCCAGTACGCCCTGGATCTGCGCGCGCGGATCGACGATCGGTTGCCCGGGCAGGATCTGGTTGAAGGTCTGGGTGATCTGCGCGTCGAGTTGCTGCTCGGCCTTGTGCAGCTGCCAGAGCTTGAAGCCCTGCGTGCCGAGGAACGCTACCAGCGTGGCAGCTGCCAGTGCGGCGGGCAGCCGCCACTGCTTCAGTTGCGAGCCGAACGACGTTGGCGCCGCGTAGGCGCCCTGCAGCAGGTTGATCGGCCTGGCGACCGGTACCTGCGAGGCCAGCAGCGGCAGCGTGCCATCGGGCAGCAGCTTGACCTGCAGCGTGGCGGTGCGCGCCCGCAGGCCTTCGATGGCATCCTTGTGTGCCGAGTAGTCGGCCGTCGACACGTAGAACGTGACGTGCTCACCGGCTTCAGTCTGCTCGCCAAGCGCGAGATCGAACGCGACCTGCATCGATCCTGCGTCGAGAGCATAGGTGGATTGATCGGGCCGGCTGACGTGCAGCGTGCCTTCGTCCAGCACGAGCACCAATGCATTCGGTGCCGACGGGATCAGCGAGGATTCGGCGTACGCCGCGTCCGGGCGGATGCCCGCGGCCTCCCACATCGCCTGCCAGCGTTCGAGGGTCGAACGAGCGACGATCGCGACGGGCATGGCGCTCGACGACGCATCGCGATGGCCGACGGCGAAGTGCAGGTTTTCGAGATCGGAGGCGAGGTGTTCTTCGAGCGCGAACGGCACCGCCTGCGCGATGCGGGCCGCACCGCGGACCGGAGGCAGGTCCGGACGGGCGAGCGTGACATCGGAGGCGGGCAGGACCACCACAGTGCGGCGGCCCTGGGACAAGGCGAGCGCGTCGGCGATCGGACCGCTTTGTAGGTTGCCCGAACGGGCGCCGTTGGCGTCGACGATGAGCCAGGACGCTGGCGCGTCCTCGGACGCCCGGAGACGGATCACCAGGGTTTCAGTCATACGGTCATTCGGCTCCGAAACTGCGCAGGACAGGCCGCACCGATCCGGCCCCACCGCGCGCGAGGAGACTGTACAGGGTGAACTGGGTAGTGCCAATAGTGACCCATACCGTGGCGCGGAAGTAAGTGCTTGATTCCGAAAGTGTGTCCTTGATCTGGTCGTAGTCCGCCTGGCCAAGCGTGCCGCGCAGTTCGTCGAGCGTCGGGAAGCACGCGTCCTTGCGCCGCTTGGCGAGATCCTCGGGATCCAGGCTGAACTGCCGCTGCGACTCCGAGAGCGAGTCGAGCACGATGCCGGGCGCCGTGCAGACGTTCAGCTTGGTGCCGACCGGCAAGGCAGCGACGTACGGCTGCAGGCGGCGAAACCGGTCGGCGCCGAACTCAGGCAGCACCATGATTTCGCTGGCGCGCGTAATCGGCATGTTGGCCGCGAGGTGCGGCGGCTCGAGTCCCGTATAGACTGAGTCTTCGGCGCCATCGGGAAATCCGGGTTGGGTATCGGCGTCGATCCAGTCGGCCATGGCGGAGGCCCATGCCGGCTCGATCTCGAGCATGCCCAGGATGCGCTCGAGTTGCTTAACCGCCTTTTCGTTGGTCGTGCCGTCACTGAACACCAGGTTGTTCAGGTTGAAGCGGCCTTGCATGTCTTCGATGCGACCTTCGACCGTGCCCACGCCTTCATCGATCGGCAACGCCGACAGCGACGTGGCCCAGATCTCGCCGAGATGGTCCGTCTGCGAGTCCTGTGCGTCCTTGCGCAGGATGTCGGCGGCCCAGCCTTCCGCGCCGAGCGCGACTTCGAAACCCTGGTCGATCGCAAAGAGGTTGGCGCTGCGACGCTGGTCGACCATGCCGCGGAAGGTCACGTTGACCGCGAGAATCGTCGCCAGCGCGACGATCAGCACGGCCATGATCAGCGCTACGCCACGCTGACGTGCCGGGAACGATACGACTTGCCGCCGTCGCATCAGCCCGCGACCTCGACGATGCGCTTGATCTCGCCCCAGTCCTCGAGGTCGAGCGTGACTTCGATCGCGGCGGGCCGCAGCCGTTCCTGTTCGACGGGATTGCCTCCCAGCTGCGGCCAGCGTTCGACCCATTCCAGCGATGGCGACATGAAGCGGAACGTGACCGAGCGCACGCCGCCCAGGAGCCGCACGCGCACGGGTTCGGCGGCTTGCGTGCGATCGAGCACGCGCCAGTGGTCGCGCCAGAGGCCGTCCTGGTCCAGCCGGTAACCCACGCGTTGCAGTGTGGGTCGCGGCAGGCCCGCGGTGTTCAGCCAGCCTGACCGCGTGAACTCGAGCTTGTATTCGACCGAGTCGCCGGCCAGCACGGCGGGGACCCGTTGCTCGCCGATCGGCTCGCGGATCGGGCGCGGCTCGATCTGCGTGAGGTCCTGCGCCAGCGTCTGCACGGCGCGCTGCACTTCGCGCACGCGTTCGAGCCGCAACTGCTGGTACTCGGTCTGCTTCTGCAACTGCGTGTAACCCGACAGCGCCATCACGCCGACGAACGCGAAGATGGCGATCGCCACCAGCACCTCGAGCAGCGTGAAGCCGCGCGCGCGGGCCGCGCGACCGGCGGATCGGTGCTGGAACGCGAGGTGGCTCATTCTTCCGGGTCCGTCGGCGGTTCCGCCGGTGGGTCCGCCGGCGTGTCCACCGGCTGGTCCGCCGGTTCGCGTGGCGGCCGAGTCGGCGCCGGCACGGACCCATCCGTGCCTTCGTCGTCGGTGCCATCGGTGCCGGGCGCGCCTGTGCCGGCCCACTGAGTGCTGCCTGCACCGCCGCCGGCCCCGCCCACGGCTTCGGCGTAGAAGCCGGAAACGTTGGCGAGCGGTGTGTCGTCGGGCTTCTCGGCCCGGCGCACCGCGATGTCGATGCGCCGCAGGCTGGCGACCTGGGTCTGCGTCACCTTCATCGTCCACTGCCATTGCTGGTCCGCGAATTCGACGCGTCCCGTCGACTCGGCGATGTCGGGTGCCGCTGCCTGCAGGCGGCGCTCGGTCAGCACGTTCATGCCGATCCAGTGCGCCAGCGTCTTGTCGCGCAGGTAAGTGCCATTGCGCGCCGACTGCGTGACGGCCTGGATTGCCGCGATCATGCCGAGCGCGACGATGACGAGCGCTGCCAGCACTTCGATCAGCGTGAAGCCGTGCTGGGCAGTCGAGCGAGTGGCGGCGGGGCGCATTGTCAGCGTTTTTCGCGGGTATCGTCGTGCACTTCGATCCTGCCTTCGACCGTGCCGCTCACGCGTCGTCGCTCGTCGGTGCCGTCGCGCGCGAACCCGACGTCGAACGGCACCTGCTCGCCCGATGCCTGCAGGATCACCTGCGGCTGGATGGGGTTGCGCTCGGTCGCCGGCTCGCGCTGCTTCAATTGCACGTTGCGGTCCTCGAGCCGCAGCGAGAGCCGCAGGCCTTCCGGCATCGAGCGCGCGCGCAGCAGGGGATCGTCGGCGACCGCGTCCCAGCGTTCGATGCGGCCGTCATACGCGAGAAACTCGTAACCCGTTGCGTCGAGCCGCAAGCCGATGTCGCGGCTCTGCAGGATCGCGTCCTCGCGCGTCTGCAGCAGGATGGCCTGCAGGCGCTCGGCTTCCTGCTGCATCTCGTGATCGCCGCCGAGCACGTTGACCGAGATCACTGCCATCGAGGTGAGGATGCCGATGATGACGACGACGACGAGCACCTCGAGCAGGGTGAACCCCGAGGTGCGGCGTGCGGCTCGCGGCCGCGTCACGGGACTATTCGATGTTCCAGTTGCCGATGTCGGCATCGGGTCCTTCGCCGCCCGGCTGGCCGTCGGCGCCGAGCGTGTAGAGATCGTAGTCGCCACGGGTGCCCGGTGCGATGTAGGCGTAGTCGTTGCCCCAGGGGTCTTTCTTCATGCCGTCGATGTAGCCGCCTTCCTTCCAGTTCTTGATGTTCGGGTCGGCAGGGCGCGTGACGAGCGACTGCAGGCCCTGTTCCGTGGTGGGGTAGCGGAAGTTGTCCATCCGGTACAGGTTGAGCGCCGTTTCGTAAGCGCGGATGTCCTGCCTGGCCTTGGTGACACGCGCATCGTCGATGCGGCGGATCACGTTCGGTGCAACCAGCGCGGCAAGGATGCCGAGGATCACGACGACGACCATGATTTCGATCAGCGTAAAGCCGCGCAGGCGGCGCAATCCGGTAAATGTCATGTGGAGTGCCGTGGTTGACGGTAGATTTCGGTGATCATAGCAAACCCATGCTGCTGGAACCGGCACACGCATGAACCTGGGACGGCTTCCGCAACTGCTGCAACTGGCGCAGCTCGGCGCACGCGCCTGGCGCGCGCCGTTCGCGCTCGCGCTCGTGCTCGTCGCGGTCCAGCTGCTCGGCGCCGCGGCGCGGGACACCCTGCCCTACGACCGTGCCGCCGTCCTGGCCGGCGGCGAATACGCGCGACTCGTCACCGCCCATTTTTTCCATTACGACCTGGCACACCTCGCCTGGAACCTCGTCGGCCTTGCGCTCGTCGCTGCGCTTTTCGCCCGCGAATTCGACCTCCGCGGCTGGATCGTCATCCTCGTCGCTTCGACTGTCGCGGTCGATCTCGGGTTCCTCGTATTCGAGCCGCAACTCGCGTGGTACGTGGGGTTTTCCGGCGTGCTGCACGGCCTGATGGCAGCTGGGCTCGCTGCCTGGTTATGGCGCACGCCCGACGCCATCACGGGGCTGGTGGCGGGCCTGTTTGCGTTGAAACTCGGCTGGGAGCACATGATGGGGCCGCTGCCGTTCACGGCCTCGACGCTGGCGGTGCCGGTCATCCACGAGGCCCATACCTATGGCGCGATCGGCGGCGCCGTGGCAGCGCTCTGGATCCTGCGGCGGCAGCGGCGTGCGGCGGCATCGCTATAATCGCCTGACAACATCAGGATTGGCCGCCGGGTGGCCAACGGGGGAACACGGCCGATGACACTCGCTTTCGTCTTTCCGGGGCAGGGGTCCCAGTCCGTCGGCATGCTCGCCGAACTCGGCGCGGTGGAGCCCGTCGTGCGCGCAACCTTTGCCGAAGCGAGCGACGTGCTCGGCTACGACCTCTGGACGCTCTGCCAGGACGGGCCCGAGGCCGATCTCGGCGCCACGGAGCGCACGCAGCCGGCGATGCTGGCAGCAGGGGTCGCGACGTGGCGGGTCTGGGTCGACCGCGGCGGGCCGCGGCCCGTGGCCATGGCGGGACACAGCCTCGGTGAATACACCGCGCTGGTGTGCTCGGACGCGATGGACTTCAAGACGGCCATCGACGTCGTCCGCTTCCGCGGCCAGGTGATGCAGCAGGCCGTGCCGCTGGGACAGGGTGCGATGGCGGCAATCCTCGGGCTCGAGGACGCGGATCTCGACGCTGCCTGCAGGGAAGCGGCGCAGGGTGAAGTGGTCGAACCGGTAAATTTCAATGCGCCCGGCCAGACCGTCATCGCCGGCAATGCGACAGCTGTCGCGCGCGCGATCGATGCCGCCAAGGCCCGCGGTGCCAAGCGTGCGGTACTGTTGCCGGTGAGTGTGCCTTCGCACAGCAGCCTGATGCGCGGCGCGGCCGAGCGGTTGGCCAGCAAGCTTGCGACCGTCGACGTGCGGCTGCCGAACGTCGCCGACGTCTATACCGTGGATGTGCGCAAACACGCTTCACCCGACGGCATCCGACAGTCGCTCAAGGAACAGTTGTTCAAACCCGTGCGCTGGGCCGAGACCATTCGCGCAATGCTCGCAGGCGGTGCGACCACTTTCGTCGAATGCGGGCCGGGCAAGGTGCTGACGTCGCTAAACCGCCGCATCGAGCGCAGGCCCGACCTCAGACTGCTCGCACTCGAAGACTCGACCTCGATCGCGGCCGCGCTGGCCGCCTGCGGAGAAAACCCATGAGCAGCCTCGCTGGCGAATTCGCCCTGGTCACCGGCGCCACGCGTGGCATCGGCCGCGCCATCGCGCTGGAACTCGGCAAGCGCGGTGCCCGCGTCGTCGGAACCGCGACGACTGCAGCGGGTGCCCAGGCGATCGATGCGTACCTCGAGGAGGCGGGCGTCACGGGACGCGGCCTGGTGCTGAACGTCGCCGAGGCGGGCGCCGTCGAGGCGTGCTTCAAGGACGTGGAGGCGGCGGAGGGCACCCCGACCATCCTGGTCAATAACGCCGGCATCACGCGCGACGGCCTGCTCATGCGCATGAGCGCGGAAGACTGGCAGGCCGTGCTGGATACCGACCTGAGCGCTGTCTACCGCACCTGCAAGGCGGTCATGCGCGGAATGATGAAGGCGCGCAAAGGCCGGATCGTGAACATTGCATCCGTCATCGGCGTGATGGGTAACGCTGGCCAGACCAACTACGCGGCGGCCAAGGCGGGCATGATCGGCTTCAGCAAGAGCCTGGCGCGCGAGGTCGGATCGCGCAACATCACGGTCAACGTGGTGGCTCCGGGGTTCATCGTCACTGACATGACCGGCGCCCTCGGCGAGGCGCAGAAAACGGCGCTGCTGGCCCAGGTTCCGCTCGGCCGCCTGGGTTCGCCGGACGATATCGCGGCGGCCGTTGCCTTCCTGTCCGGGCCCGAAGCAGCCTACATCACCGGCGAGACCCTGCACGTAAACGGCGGTATGTATATGATCTGATTGGTTTTCCGACCCAATTGGACCCCCGGCACGGCCTTAACATAGAATACGCGCCCCATGCCGGTCCCTTGCAGGCCCGGATCGGCAGATTTTGTTTCCTTCCAAAGGATCCCTACGACAATGAGCAGTATTGAACAGCGGGTGAAGGCGATCGTCGCCGAGCAACTGGGCGTCAAGGAAGAGGAAGTCACCAACGAGTCCTCCTTCGTCGACGACCTCGGTGCAGACTCGCTCGACACTGTCGAACTCGTGATGGCGCTCGAAGAGGAATTCGAGACCGAAATTCCCGACGAAGACGCCGAGAAGATCACGACCGTGCAGCAGGCAATCGACTACATCAACGAGCGCCGCACTCAGGCCTGAGCAGCGCCTCGTGCCGGGCCGCCACGGATGGCGGTCCTGCCACATCGTTCCAGTGAACCTTCGGGGGAACCCAGCTTGTCCAGGCGCAGAGTCGTCGTCACAGGTTTAGGCATCGTTTCCCCGCTCGGCAGCACCGTCGCCACCGCCTGGGAAGGCATCGTCAACGGTCGCAGCGGCATTGGCCGCATCGACAAGATGGACCTGAGCGCCTTCCCGGTCCGCATCGGCGGGCAGGCGCAGGGCTTCAATGCCGAGGAGTACATGGCGCCCAAGGACCTGCGGAAATTCGATCCGTTCGTTCCGTTCGGCGTCGCCTCCGCTACGCAGGCCATCAAGGATTCCGGCTTCGAGGTCAACGAGGAAAATTGCGGGCGCGTCGGCGTCGCCATGGGCGCCGGCATCGGCGGACTCTCGACCATCGAAGAGAACACGGCGAAGTGGCTCGACGCGAAGACACCGCGCAAGATTTCCCCGTTCTTCATCCCCGGCAGCATCATCAACGCGGCCGCCGGGCAGGTGTCGATCCAGCACGGCCTGCGCGGACCGAACCTCGCGCTCGTCACGGCCTGCACGACGTCGACGCATTCGATCGGCCTGGCTTGCCGCCTGATCCAGTACGGCGACGCTGACATCATGGTCGCAGGCGGTTCCGAGATGGCGTTCACGCCGCTCGGCGTCGGCAGCTTCTGCCAGGCGCGAGCGCTCTCGCTGCGCAATGACGAGCCCGCACGGGCCAGCCGTCCGTGGGACAAGGACCGCGATGGTTTCGTGATGGCGGAGGGCGGCGGAGCCGTCGTCCTCGAAGAGTACGAGCACGCGAAGGCGCGCGGCGCGCAGATCTATGCGGAGCTCGTCGGCTTCGGCATGAGCGGCGACGCGCATCACATCACGTCGCCGCCGGAAGACGGCGAGGGCGCGCGGCTCGCGATGACCGCGGCCATCCGCGATGCGGAGGTCAACGTCGAAGCGGTCGACTACATCAACGCGCACGCGACCTCGACCGAACTCGGCGACCGCGCCGAAACGATCGCGATCAAGCGCGCGCTCGGCGAGCACGCGCGCAAGGTCGCGGTGAGCTCGACCAAGTCGATGACCGGGCACCTGCTCGGCGCAGCGGGTGTCGTCGAGGCGATCTTCTCGATCCTGGCGATTCGCGACGGCGTGCTGCCGCCGACGATCAACCTCGAGAACCCGGATCCGGAGTGCGACCTCGACTACGTGCCGGGTAGCGCGCGCCAGGCGCCGGTCCGCATCGCGCTGTCGAATTCGTTCGGCTTCGGTGGCACGAACGGCAGCCTGATCTTCCGCGCGCTCAGCTGAGCGCGCGAGCCGCCTCCGGCCATGCGCGAAGCCGACCTGCTCGCGCTGCACGAGCGCTTTCCCGCCCGTTATCCGGTCCTGCTCGAAAGCGTGGGCGGCGAAGAGCCGCTTGGTCGTCACGACGTCCTGTTCGCGTTGCCCGCCGAGCAGCTCTCGCAGTTGCCTGACGGCAGCCTCGCGGGGGCTGTACGCGAAGCGGCCGCCGGTGGCCGGTTCCTGGATGCGCTCGACCGCTGGGTTGCCCGGGAACGCGGCGCAGGCGACGTCGTTCCGAGCGGGGCCGTGTTCGCCGACGGTTGGTTCCTCTACCTTGGCTACGAGCTTGCGGGCGAGATCGAACCGACGCTGCGTCTGCCTGCCTCGCGCCTGCCGAGTGCGGTGGCGTGGCGCATGCGTGGCGCGTTGCTGCGCGACCGGCGGACCCGCGAGGTTCGCGTCGTCGCGCGCGACGACGAGCTCCTGGAGCAACTGCGAGAGCAGGTCGAAGCCGATGTCGCCGCCGTCGCCAGCGCGGCCAAGCGGATGCCGCCCGCCGTATTGGCCACGGCGGTCGAAGAGCAGGATCCGCAGGTGTTCCTCGATGGCATGCGCGAGGTGCTCGAGGCCATCGCGCGTGGCGACGTCTACCAGGCCAATCTCTCGCGCTCCTGGCGTGCCCGCCTGGCGCCTGGCGCCACGGTGCCGGACC
>CAWHCA010000038.1:0-26955 GCA_963827615.1 uncultured Gammaproteobacteria bacterium
TGGCCCGGCTCGATCACAAGGTCAACGCGATGGAAGTCGCGATCGACGAGGACTGCAGCCGCGTGCTCGCCACGCGAGCGCCCACGGCCTCGGACCTGCGGCTGATCGTCGCCGTCATCAAGACCATCACCGACCTCGAGCGCATCGGCGACGAGACCGAGAAGCTCGGTCACGCGGCGGCCCGGTTGTCGAACACTGACCGCACCGCCGACCGTTATCGCGAGGTCAAGCACATGGGCGAGCTCGTCGCCGACATGGTGCCGGCGCGCTCGACGCGTTCGCGAGTCTCGACACGGAGGCCGCGCTCGAGGTCGCGCGTCGTGACCGCGTGATCGACGAGGAGTACGAGGCGCATCCAGCGCCAGTGCATCACGTTCATGATGGAAGACCCGCGCACGATCCGCCGCACGCTCGACGTGCTCTGGGTCGCGCGTGCGCTCGAACGTGTCGGCGACCACGCCAAGAACATTTGCGAGTACGTCGTCTACATGGTCCTCGGCAAGGACATCCGGCACCTCTCCATCGAAGATGTCGAGAAGCAGATCGAGGCCGCCCGCGCCGACCGACAGGACGTGCGGGCCTGACCTGTTGCTGACCGACGCCCCACGGAGAACCCGCGCTTGAATCCGTTGCTCGAATCGCGGCTGCCCTGGTGGCAGCAGAGCCGCACGCTCAACCTCGCTGGCTTTTTGTGGTGCGCGGCCCTGATGGCCTATGCCCTGTACGTGCAGTACGCGCTGCATGAAGAACCGTGTCCGCTGTGCGTGCTGCAGCGCGTGGCCGTGATCGGCACGGGATTCGGGTTCCTGCTGGCCTGGGCCATCAATCCCCGGGCTGGCGTGGTGCGCGGCATGATCAGTGCGGTGATCGTGCTGAGCGCGCTGGCCGGCATCGGCATTGCAGCGCGGCATCTGTACGTCATCAATGCGCCGGCCGGCGCCGTCGCCGAATGCGGCGCGAGCCTCGACTACATGATGGATGTGCTGCCCCTGCACCAGGTGCTGGCCAAGGTGCTGAGTGGTTCCGGCGAATGCGCGAAGGTCACCTGGCGCTTCCTCGGCTTCAGCATGCCGTTCTGGGTGCCGGCGAATCTGCTCGCGCTCGCTGTGCTCGGCATGTTCGCGAACTGGCGCAAGCGGGCAGGAAGGGCAGGAAGGGTAGGAAGCGTAGGAAGGAACCGAAGGGCGGAATCGCACATCGCGCGTTCGACTTCCTGTCCTTCCTGCCCTTCCGCCACTTCACGCCAGCAACAACTCCATCATGCGTTCGTACATCAATGCCAGCGTGTCGACGTCGGCAATGCGTACGCATTCATTCACCTTGTGAATGGTGGCGTTCATCACGCCCAACTCCACCACGCTCGCACCAGTGGTGCAGCGGCCATCCGACGTACCGCCGGTGGTGGATAGCTCGGCGCTCAGGCCGGTGAATTCCTTGATGGCCTGCTGCGTGGCGTCGGACAGCGGTCCGGGTGCGGTGAAGAAGGGCAGGCCGGAGACGAACCACTCCAGTGTGTAATTCACTTTGTGGCGATCCAGAATTTCAGTGATGGTCGCCTGAATCTTCTCCACCGTCTGTTCGGTGGAGAAACGGATGTTGAAGCGCAGTTTCAATTCACCGGGAATCACATTCGGCGCGCCGGTACCGGCACTGAGGTTGGACACCTGGAAGGTGGTGGGCTGAAAAAATGAGTTGCCCTTGTCCCATTCACGAGAGGCGAAGTTCCAGCAGTGCGGGCGCCAGCAGATGCACGGGGTTTTCCGCCAGATGCGGATAGGCAACGTGGCCCTTGATGCCATGCACGGTGAGCTTGCCCGAGAGCGAACCACGCCGACCGATTTTCACGGTGTCGCCCAGCTTGTCGCCGCTGGAGGGCTCGCCGACCACACACCAGTCGATTTTTTCCGGACGTGCTTCCAGCACCTGCATGACGCGGCGCGTGGCCATCGACCGATGGGCCTTCTTCATCGCTGGTCAGCAGGAAGGCCAGCGTGCCCTTGTGGCGTGGATGCTTGGCGATGAAGCGTTCGAGCAGCGACGGTCATCGCGGCGAGGCCGCTCTTCATGTCCGCGGTGCCACGGCCGTACATCACGCCATCGCGAATCACGGGATCAAACGGGTCAGTCTGCCATTCCTCGCGCGGGCCCGACGGCACGACATCCGTATGACCAGCGAAACACAGCACCGGATGGCCGCTGCCGTGTTTCGTCCACAGGTTCGCCACCGGCGCGAAGTCGATGCGCTCATTGTTGAAGCCGAGCTTGGCCAGCCGGCCACCAATGATGTCCGCCAGCCCTTGTCCTCCGGGCTGACCGACGGCAGAAGCGCGGCAAGGTTCGGCGCGGTTGCCGGTGTATCGGGCACAGGTGGCGGATCGAGAAGTTCTGCCGCGGCGAAAACGACATGGCGAACGCCTCGCGGCCGATCCTGACCGCGGAGATGGAAGCCTGCCGCAAGGCCGGCATCAAGTACATGAAGGTGCCGGTGGCGTTCGACGCGCTGACGGTCGCGTACGAATCCGCCCACCTGGGCGAAGTCGATGACCGTCGCCGAGCTCAGGAAAATGTGGGAACCAGCCGCGCAGGGCCGCATCACGAGCTGGAACCAGGTCAACCCCAAGTTCCCGAAGGAAGCTGATGCCGTTCGGGCCGGGCGCCGACTCGGTACGTTCCATGATCGACCTCGAGGCCGTGAACGGCAAGGCCAAGGCCAGCCGCGGCGACTTCACCGCGAGCGAAGACGACAATACGCTGGTGCAGGGTGTTGAGCAACAAGACCGCTCTCGGCTACTTCGGCTACGCCTACTACGCCGCGCACAAGGACAAGTTGCACGGCGGTCGCGATCGACAACGGCAAGGGCCCCTGCGAGCCCCAACTCGAGAAACGCGCCTCAACGGCACCTATACCGCTGTCGCGTCCGCTGTTCGTGTATGTGCGTGACACGGCCGCCAAGCGACCGGAGGCCGCCAGTCGCGCAGTTCATGTTGACGAACGGCAAGCCGTGGGCGAAGTCGGTTACCTGCCGCTGCCGAAGGAATGCGTATGACCTTGCCTGGAAGCACTTCCAGAGCGGCAAGCTGGGCACGGTTTTCGGCGGTGTGCCCATGGTCGGCGTGACCATCGGCAGCAACTGCAGGCGATGGAAGCGGCAAGCTCAACCGGGAATCCGGGAGCAGGCCGGGCCGGGATCGCAAGGTTCCGGCCCGTTCGGCGTCGACACGGAGCGCCTGTGGGGCGCCGGATTGGGGAAGGTCATGTCGGCAACGGCGTCAACTCGTTCGACTGCGATGGGAAGGGGGCGTTCTCCTCGCTGCGACCGGAAGAACCGCGATCGTGCCATCGAGCTGATCCGCTGGCAGGCGCCGGTGGTGGTTTTCACGACGGTCGCGATCGTATCCATCCTGGTGGTGGAGTCCTCGGCCTCTTCGAGCACGTTCGATGAAGGAGTTTCTGACGACACGGAGTGGACGCCGCTCTTCGACGACGCGCATCACGGCATCATGCCGTTGGTTTCGGCACGTTGACGGTGACGTTCGTCGCGCTGATGGTCGCCATTCCGCTCGGCACGATCATTGCCATTGACCTCTCGGAGTTCGCGACGCACCGCATGCGCGAAACGGTGAAGCCGGTCCTGGAATTGCTCGGTGCAGTCCCGACCGTGGTGTACGGCTACTTCGCGCTGCTCATGGTGACTCCCTTCCTGCAGAAGTTCATGCCCAACCTGCCCGGGCTTCAACATGCTGAGCGCAGGCCTCGTGATCGGCCTCATGATCGTGCCGTACGTGGCGTCGGTCAGTGAAGACGCGATGCGTGCCGTGCCGCGCTACATGCGCGAGGGGTCCTACGCGATGGGTGCCACCAGGCTGCAGACCGCGTTGCGCGTGGTCGTGCCGGGCGCTCTCTCGGGCATCGCGGCGGCCTACATCCTGGGAATTTCGCGCGCCATCGGCGAGACGATGGTCGTCGCGATCGCGGCCGGCATGCAGCCGACGCTGACGTTCAACCCGACAGAGCCGGCGGCGACGATCACCGCTTACATCGTGCAGGTCAGCCTCGGCGACCTGCCGCACGACAGCATCGGTTACCAGAGTATCTTCGCCGCGGGCCTGGTGTTGATGCTGATGACGCTGGCGTTCAACCTCGTCGGCTTCTTCCTGACCCGTCGGTTCCGGGAGGCCTACTGAGATGGCCGCAGTCATGACCCTCGAGGAGCTCCGCAGCGGCCTGTCGCGGCGCAAGAACCTCGACAAGCTGTTCGTGGTCGTGGGGCTGCTGATCATGATGGGCTGCCTCGGCCTGCTCGCACTGCTGTTCGTCGACCTGGTGCGCGACGGGGCGTCGCGCTTCGGCTGGGACTTCCTGTCGCAGTTCCCGTCACGCAAAGCGGAACGTGCCGGCATCCTGTCGGCGTGGGTCGGCACCTCGATGATCATGCTGGTCACGGCGCGTCGTCTCGCTGCCGGTCGGCGTTGCCGCGGGTATCTACCTCGAGGAGTACGCGCCGAAGAACTGGTTCACCGGAGTCATCGAGATCAACGTGACGAATCTCGCCGGCGTGCCGTCGATCGTCTACGGTCTGCTGGCGCTCGGGCTGTTCGTCTACCAGTTCGGTTTTGGCCAGAGCGTGCTGTCGGCCGGCCTCACGCTGGCGCTGCTGATCCTGCCGATCATCATCGTGGGCACGCGCGAAGTCGCTACGTGCGGTGCCCAAGGCGATTCGTGAAGCGGCCTATGGGCTCGGCGCGACGCGCTGGGAAGTCACCAAGGATCACGTGCTGCCGTATTCCACCGGCGGCATCCTCACCGGCCTGATCCTCGGCTTGTCGCGTGCAATCGGCGAGACGGCGCCGATCATCACGATCGGCGCGCTGAGCTTCATCGCCTTCCTGCCGGACTCGCCCATCTCCGGCGAGTTCCCGTTCGTCAACTTGGCGTGGCTCAAGAGCGAGTTCACGGCGATGCCGATCCAGATCTTCAACTGGGTCTCGCGGCCGGACCAGGCATTCCAGCAGAATGCAGCTGCGGCCGCGGCCATCCTGCTCGGCGATGACGCTTGCAATGAACGCCATCGCGATCTGGATTCGCTATCGCTTCCGCAAGAAGATCAACTGGTGAGTGGCCCACGAATGAATACGAACCTCGTCCGACAAGGCCGCCACCCGACGCTCTCCATCGTCATGGAGGAACGCAAGGTGTCGCGGCTGCCAGTTCGGCCAAGGCCATCGCCGCGAAGCTGGACTTCTGGTACGGCACGAACCAGGCGTTGAAGAACATCAACCTGGATGATCCCGGAGAACCAGGTCACCGCGCTGATCGGCCCGTCGGGATGCGGCAAGAGCACGTTCCTGCGCTGCTTCAACCGCATGCACGACCTGCAGGCGGACACGCGCTACTGCGGGCAGCATCATGCTGCACCCGGAGAACATGAACCTCGTCGGCAAGGACGTCGATCCGATCGAGGTCCGCATGCGGATCGGCATGGTGTTCCAGAAGCCGAACCCGTTCCCGAAGACGGTGTTCGAAAACGTGGCCTACGGATTGCGGCTGCGCGGCTTCAGCAACCGGCACCGATCTCGCCGAGCGCGTCGAGAAGGCCCTGCGCGGCGCGGCGATCTGGGACGAGGTCAAGGACCGCCTGACTGACTCGGCTCTGGCGCTTTCGGGTGGCCAGATGCAGCGTCTCTGCATCGCGCGCGCGCTCGCGACAGAGCCCGAGATCCTGCTGTTCGACGAGCCGACCTCGGCACTCGATCCGATTGCGACGGCGAAGATCGAAGAGCTGATCACCGAGTTGCGACAGCGGGTCACGATCCTGATCGTCACGCACAACATGCAGCAGGCAGCGCGCGTGTCGCGACTTCACGGCGTTCATGTACCTGGGCGAGCTGGTCGAAGTCGACGCGACGTCGAAGATCTTCACCAACCCGTCGAAGAAAGCGACTGAAGACTACATCACGGGCCGCTACGGCTGAGCCGGGTAATGGACGCCGCGGTCATGCAGGTTTCAGATCCGACAGAGCCGCACACGTCGAGCACCGTCGACCAGTCGGTGGCGGGCCTGCGGCTGCATGCGCTCGAGATGGGCGCGCTCGTCATCGAGCAGGTCGCCGCGGCGGTGAAGTCGCTCGTCGAGCGCGACGCGGTGCTGGCGCAGGCAGTGCTGGCGCGCGATAGCCGTGTAGACGCCTACGAAAAGCAGCTCGACCGCGATAGTCTCACCTTCATTGCCTTGCAGCAGCCTGTTGCGAACGACCTGCGGCTGGCGCGAGCCATAGTGCGCATCGGGCGCGAGCTGGAACGCGCCGGCGACGAGGCCAAGAAGATCGCAAGGTTTGCGCTGTCTTTGGACCAGGCCAACGATGGCGATCCCGTGCTCGCCGTCGGGCGCCAGTTGCGTCACATGGCGGCACTGTCCGGCTCGATGCTGCGAAACGCCGTGCGGGCGGCCGACGAGATGAATTCCGGGCTCGCACGCAACGTGCTCGAGCGCGATGCCGAGCTCGATGCCGAATTCGCCGCGGCGCTCCGCCTGGTGATGACGTACGTGCTGCAGGATCACCGTTTCCTGCGTCCCACGATCGACACGATCTTTGCGCTCAAGGGACTCGAGCGCATCGGCGACCACGCCACCAATATCGCGGAACAGGTGCTCTACATGATGGGCCAGGACCGCCAACGAGCCGACGCGGCCTGAGCCACGTCGTTCGTCCCGCGTCTGGACTCAGTCGGTGCTGCGCAGCAGTTCGTTGATCCCGACCTTGGCGCGGGTCTGCGCGTCGACACGCTTCACGATCACGGCGCAGGCGAGCCCGTACTTGCCGTTGGTCGCCGGCAGCGTGCCAGGCACGACCACCGCGCCGGCCGGAATACGACCGTAACTCACCTCGTCACGTTCGCGATCGTAGATGCGGGTGCTCTGTCCGACGTAGACGCCCATCGACAGCACCGCGCCTTCCTCGACGACGACGCCTTCGACGACTTCCGAGCGCGCGCCAATGAAGCAGTTGTCCTCGATGATCGTCGGGCTCGCCTGGAGCGGTTCGAGCACGCCGCCGATGCCGACACCGCCGGAGAGATGCACGTTGCGTCCGATCTGGGCGCAGGACCCGACCGTGGCCCACGTGTCCACCATCGTGCCTTCGCCCACGTGGGCGCCGATGTTGACGTAGCTCGGCATCAGCACGACGTTGCGGGAAATGTGCGCTCCGCGGCGGACGACGGCCGGTGGCACGATACGGACGCCCTCGGCCCGGAATCGCTCGGCGTCGTGCTGCGAATACTTGAGCGGCACTTTGTCGTAGAAGCGCGTGTAGCCCGCATCGATCGGAACGTTGTCGAACAGGCGGAACGACAACAGCACGGCCTTCTTGAGCCATTCATTGACCTGCCAGCGACCGTCGATTTTCTCGGCCACTCGGGCCCTGCCGGAATCGAGCAGGTCGATCGCCTGGCACACGGCATCGACGATGTCGGGCGGTGCGTTGGCTGGGGTCAGCGTCGACCGTTCGTCGAAGGCGGCGTCGACCTGGGCGGCGAGGTGCGTATGGGCGGCCTGGAGCGTCATGTGCGTTCCGTCATGAAAGAGAAAGATAGCCGTCACACCGCAACAATTCGGTAACGACGACGGTAGATTCTATATCCTTATCGCCTGTCACCGCCCGATTCACCGGCCGGCGGGGGCGCCCCGGGGGGACTTTCGTCGACATGGACGCGAAGCTGCGCGCACGGATGCTGAAGGAGGCCTGGTTCGACCGGGACCTCAGCTGGCTCGAATTCAATCGCCGGGTCCTGGCGGAAGCCATCGACGAGCGCGTGCCGCTGCTCGAACGGTTCAAGTTCCTCGCGATTTTCACTTCGAACCTGGACGAGTTCTTCATGAAGCGCGTCGGTGCCATGCGCACCCGCGCCTACGCGAGCGGCAATCT
Source organism: uncultured Gammaproteobacteria bacterium (assembly GCA_963827615.1). GTDB lineage: Bacteria > Pseudomonadota > Gammaproteobacteria > Steroidobacterales > Steroidobacteraceae > RPQJ01. Next base: position 7,927 of record CAWHCA010000038.1, read on the forward strand.
CGCCGTCGTCGAGGAATTCAACGCGCACATCCACCGGTTGCGCGATGCGTTGCAGCCGTTGCTGTTGCGCCGCGCAGAGTGTTTTGCCGATCTGCGCCAGCGCCTGGCGCGGCATGGCGTGAAGCTGGCGGCGTGGGACGAACTTTCCCCAGCTCAGTGTGACGAGGCGCGCGAATACTTCGAGCGTCACGTCTCGCCCGCGCTCACGCCGCTGAGCCTCAACCCGTCGCATCCGTTTCCGTTCATGTCGAACCTGTCGACCTCCTGGGGCTTCGTGCTCAAGGAAGCCGAAACGGGCGATCGCCTGCTGGTGCGGGTGAAGGTTCCGTCGCAGTTGCCGCAATGGCTGCCGGTGCGCACCGGCGTCGAAACCGGGCAGCGCTGCTTCATCTCGCTGCAGGAACTCGTGCGGGTCAACGCAGCGAGCCTGTTTCCCGGCGTCGAGATCGAAGCCACCACGCTGTTCCGCGTGTCGCGCAATGCCGACATCGCGATCGAGGAAGACAGCGACAACAGCATCAAGGAGATGGTCGAGGAGCAGGTGCGGCAGCGGCGGTTCCAGCCGGTCGTGCGACTCGAGTTCGGCGAAGGTCCGAGCGGTGAGATCCGCGACAGCCTCGCTGCGCGCTTCGACCTGCGCGAGAGCGACGTCTACGAGCTGCCCGACATGCTGGACTATTCCGGGCTGTTCGAGATCGCCTCGCTGCCGATCAGCGAGCTGCGCGATCCGCCCTGGTCCCCGCAGCCGCCGTTCGGCATCGATGCGGATACCGACATCTTCTCGTCCATCCGGGCGGGCGACGTGCTCGTGCACCACCCGTACGAGAGTTTCGATGCCTCGGTCGAGCGGTTCATCCGCGACGCCGCAGACGACCCGGGCACGACCACGATCAAGATGACGGTGTACCGGCTCGGGGACGACACGCCGTTCGTTCGTTCGCTGATCAAGGCGGCGGAGAACGGCAAGCAGGTGGCTTGCCTGGTCGAGCTCAAGGCGCGCTTCGACGAGGAGCGCAACCTGCACTGGGCCGAAGAACTGCAGAAGGCCGGGGACCACGTCATTTACGGCTTCCGCGGCCTCAAGACCCACACCAAGCTCGCGCTGGTCGTGCGCAAGGAAGGGGACGGGTTGCGCAGCTATGCCCACATCGGCACGGGCAACTACCACGTCAAGACCGCACGGATGTATACGGATTTCGGCCTGTTCACCTGCGATCCCGTGTTGACCCGTGACGTCGTTACGCTGTTCCATCACCTGACCGGGTACTCGCGGTCGCCGCGCTTCGAGAAGCTGCTGGTCGCGCCGCTCAACATGCGGACTCGGTTCGTCGACCTGATCGCGCGCGAGGCCGCTAATGCCCGGGCGGGCAGGCCGGCGCGGATCGTGGTCAAGGTCAACCAGCTCGAGGACGGGCCGATCTGCGAGGCGCTCTGCGATGCATCGAATGCGGGCGTGCCGATCGACCTGATCGTGCGCGGGTTCTGCTGCCTGCGGCCCGGCATTACCGGCCTTACCGAAAACGTCCGTGTGCGTTCGATCATCGGGCGATTCCTCGAGCACGGCCGGGTGTTCCATTTCGCGAATGGCAGTGAGGACCCGCTCGCGGGCGACTTCCTGCTCGGCTCCGCCGACTGGATGGATCGCAACCTGTCCCGTCGTGTCGAAGCCGTGGCCCCCGTCGAGAACCGGCACCTGAAGGAACGGCTCTGGGAAGTGATGCAGCTGCAGCTTGCCGACCAGCGCAATGCCTGGATCATGCAGGCGGACGGCAGCTATGTGCAGTGCACGACCAACAGCCGCGCGCCCAAGATCGCGCGCGAGGGCACGCACGTCACGCTGATGAAGCGCACGAAGCAGCGCATTCGCCGCTGATCTCGATTCACGGGCCCGGCTCGGGCAGCGCAGCCAGACTCCATCGTCCAGGCTGCAAGCAAACCTCCATACGAGCGCAATACTTCTGTAGCAACTGACCTCTAGTGTTCGGGTCCTCGACAGATTTCCTCAACTGCCGATGGCAAAGGACTCCCGCACATGAAGTCGAAATCCCGCATCTCGCTCGTCGTCACTGCCAGCCTGACCGTGCTGGGCGGAGCTTCCGCCACCGCGCTTGCCGATAATGCTTCCGCTGCGCCCGTGCCAACCTCGGGCGCCGAATGGTTTCGCGCCGGCAGGTCGGCCGTCGAGGCGAACAAGCTGGTCAACCGGGAACTGAACACACGCCGCGCGAAGAACGTGATTCTCTTCGTCGGTGACGGGATGGGCGTGTCCACGGTAACCGCGGCTCGCATCCTCGACGGCCAGCAGCGCGGCGTCGACGGCGAGTGGAACCGGCTCAGCTTCGAGAAGTTCAGCGACCTCGCCTTGTCGGTAACGGCGAGTGCGAACCAGCAGACTTCGGATTCGGCACCGACCGCGACGGCCATGGTCGCCGGCATCAAGACCAACGACGGGGCCATTTCCGTCGACCAGAGCATTGCCCGCAAGGAGTTCTGTGCCGAAGCCACGCGCGCGAAGAGCGTCAAGACGATCATGGAGCGTGCCGAGGAGCGCGGGATGTCCACGGGCGTCGTGTCGACCGCCCGCATCACGCATGCGACGCCCGCGGTCAACTATGCCCATATCAGCAACCGCGACTGGGAAGCGAACAACACGATCGACAGCGACCTCGGCGCCAATGCGCTGCCGGCGGGTTGCACGAAGGTCAAGGACATTGCGGCGCAGCTGGTCGACTTCAATGCCGGCAACGGCCTCGAAGTCGCGCTGGGTGGAGGTCGCCCGTACTTCGAGCCGAACACGAAAGCCGATCCCGAATACCCGACCCGCAAGGGGCGCCGCACGGACGGCCGCGACCTGACGGCGGAGTGGGCTGCCAAGCCGGGGGCGGCCTACGTCTGGAACAAGGCGCAGTTCGACGCCGTCGATACCGGGCGCACCAAGCGCCTGCTGGGCCTGTTCGAGCCCTCGCACGTGAAGTACGAGGCCGATCGCGCCAACGACGCCGCAGGCGAGCCTTCGCTGGCCGAGATGACCCGCAAGGCGATCGAGATGCTGCGGAAGAATCCGAAGGGCTTCTACCTGATGGTCGAGGGCGGCCGCATCGACCACGCTCACCACGCCGGCAACGCCTATCGCGCGCTGACGGACACGATCGCGCTGGCCGAGGCGGTCAAGGTCGCGCGCGAGATGACCGACGACGAGGACACGCTGATCATCGTCACGGCCGACCACAGCCACACTCTGAGCATCGCCGGCTATCCGTCGCGCGGCAACCCGATCCTCGGCAAGGCCGACACCGGGCTCGGCCTGCTGGGTGTTTCGCCGGTGGCGAAAGACTCGCTGGGCCTGCCCTATACGACGCTCGGCTACCTGAACGGTCCCGGCGGCTGGACGGGCAACGGAGCGCGTCGTGAACTCGACCCGGTGACGGAACTCTACACGGCGGAGATTCCATTCACCGGCAAGCGCCCTGACCTCACCAATGTCGATACGACGAATCCGAACTACCTGCAGGAATCGGCGATCCCGACTGTCGGCGCCGAGACGCATGCCGGCGAGGAGGTCGCAATCTACGCCAACGGGCCCCGGTCGTACCTGGTCCGCGGCACGCTCGAGCAGAACGCCATCTACCACGTGATGGCCAACGCCCTGGGCCTTTGACCTTCGACCAGGCTTGAGACATGCAGACGGGAGGGGCCAGCGGGCCTCTCCCGTCTTCGCGCAGGACGACAGCATGCATTCATCGATACGAAATTTCGTCGTGCCCTGGTTGACGCTGGCGCTGGCCGCCTGCGGCGCCCGGCCGCCAGTGCCGCAGCTCGACCTGGCGCAATCACCGCCGCCCGTCGCGGCCGAGTTCCGCACCACCGTCGAATCCGCGCAGGGCAGCAAGTCGTCGGCGCAGTGGCGCTTCTGGCGCTCGCACGATCGGATCGAACGCGAGAATCCTGCGGCGCAAACCGGGGACCTCTGGGTGCGGGACGACAGGACCCTGTTCCACACTCGCCTTTACCACGCCGACCGGCGTGGCATCGAATACCGCAGCGAAGACCTGCAGATTCTGAACGCTTCCCCTGACTGGGCCGCCTTGGCGACGTTGCTGGATCCACGCCTGGTCGGCGCTCTGCACGAGCGTGAGCGCGGATGGCGCGAGGGCTACCCGTACCGTCGGTACACAGGGTCGATCGGGGAGGTTACGTGGGACATTACCGTCCGCACCGACCAGATGTTGCCGACCCGCATCGAACGACGCAGCGCCGACCGCCAGGTGGAGACCGTCGAACTGCTGCGATCCTTCGAATTTGGCAGGGCGCCCTGGCAACCCGCGGCTTCCGCTGACTACGACATACTCGACTATGCCGACCTTGGTGATCACGAGCGAGATCCGTTCGTGATGCGGGTTCAGGCGGAGGAAGGCGGGGGACACCTGCATGGCCATGCACACTGACGCGGCGCCGCGGCTGCCAACCAGGCTGGTCGCGGCCCTGGTCGTGGCCGGAGTCGCGCTGGGCCTCTGGCAAGTCGGTGTGTTCGATCGTTCCAATAGTCGCGGGAGTGGCGCGAGCGCAAGTGCGAACGCAGTCCAGTCGCGCAACCCGGCGAGAGCTGCAGCGGCCGACGAAGCGGCTGGGGAAGTCGCTTCACCGATCAATCGGGCCAAAGGCGGCGAAGCCGAGCGGCCGGCAACTGCGATTGAACGGCTGGCAAGCGAGCCGGATCCGGGGGTCCGCGAGGAAACCGACGCCTGGCAGGAAGCGTTGGCCGCTGAGCAGGCCAGCAACTGACCCTTCGCCGGTCGCGGTAGACTGCAATGGGGGCGATGCCGGCGCGAGTGCGGCGCTACGTCCTTCGATCCGTCACCCAACCAGGAATATGCCGTGCCTAACAGGACCACCATTGGCCGCTCCGTCCGGAGCAAGGCCGTCGGAACGATGCTCTACCTGATCGGGGCCGCGTTGTTCGTCGGGTCGGTCGAGGCGAGGACCACCGTCAAGGGCACCTGGCAGGAGGGCGCGCCGCGCAAGCAGTCATTCTCCCGGGTGCTGGTGGTCGGTGTCAGCCCGAACGTCAATCAGCGCTGCGCGTTCGAATTCTTCATGGCGTCGCAGCTGCAGAGCGATTCAGTCGAGGCAATCCGGAGCTGCGACGCGGTCAAGGAAAAGAACCCGCTGACCCTCGAGAGCATCGAGCAGGCGATCGCAGCTGCACAAGCCGACGCCGTGCTGGCGACCAGTCTCATTGCCAGGGAAGTCGAAATGAAGGAAGGCGGCAGCAGGGACACGCGCGGCACCGCATCGTACAAGGCCACGGACATGGGTTTTACGACCGGGTACTACGGCATGTATGGCGTACCGGTCATCTATGGTGAGTTCGCGACCGCACCCGCGTTCACGATAGCGCAGGGCCAGGCCGAGGTCTCGTCGAGGTTTTACCAGACACGGGACAAGGCCCTGATTTATACGCTGGACACCAAAGCAACCAAGCTCGAGTCGTCCGACGGTGCTCTGCACGACTTTGCCGCAGCGATTGCCGACAAGCTGCGACGGGAGGGATTAACCCGGTAGCGCGCCTTGCAGATTTGCACGGTGCGTCGGTACGCAGCCAGCTGCACCGTGGCGACCGTGCGAGGCGGACAAGGTCAGGCGCTGGGACGGTTACTAGACTGGCCAGAGCGAGACGACGGCACGAGCGAGAGCTGCGCCGATCGCCGCCCCCGCGAGAACGTCGGTCGGGTAGTGGAGCCCCAGCACCACGCGCGAAGCCGCCACCAGCAACGCGAAAGGGACGAGCAGCAGGGCGAGTTCCGGCGCGTGAGTCGTGGCGATCAGCGTAAAACTGACGGCGTGCAGCGTGTGGCCGGATGGGAAGCTGTACCGGTCCAGCGGAGCTGTACCCGACTGAATGCTCGAGTAAGAGATGAATGGACGCTCTCGCACGAGGCGGTGCTTCAGTTGCCGGTACAGCGCCGTGCCGGCGAGTCCGGCGACCGCCATCTGGGCGGCCACGAAGGCGCCCTGCGGACCGCTCAGCGCGAAGGCCACCATCAGCACGTACCAGAAGATGCCATCGCCGAGCCGGCTGACCGCCACGAACAGCCGGCGAGCCGGGCTGTAGCGGCAACCTCGATTCACCCGCAGGCAGAGCGCGTGTTCTGCATGATCGAAGCGTTGCCAGAGTCCGGTCGTGACGGTCGATGTCATAGGCGCCTGCCGTCCGGCGCGGCTGGTTTGCGCCGGCCTACTGTGCGCAGCCTAGCCATTGGTTGCGACAATGCTGTGGCAGCCATGTTGCAGGCTGCTTACACGCAGGCACTTATGTCGTACAGCGAGAATGGGTCCTCGGCCAGGTTCACTGCCACGCGCAGGTCAAGGTGCGCGCGTGGGGCCGGTGACATCGAACCTTCAAACAACTGTCATATTTGTCGCTTACCCTCCAGCGCTTTAGTTACGGCGGACCGGGTCTCGCCGCGGCGCATTCTCGAGCAGGACTGGGGAAGAGCAGGATAATGACAAGCAGCGGCAGCAACTGGAACGCGATCATGCAGTACTCATTTCTGCATGTTTTTGCCAACGACGGGCTGATCGACAGTGACGAATTGCAGATGCTCGAGCGCCTCGCCCTGCAGGACGGCGCCGTGGACGACAGGGAAAAGGACGTGCTCACCCGGGTTTTCGCCCGGGTGAATCCGCAGACTGTCGATCCAGCCGTCTGGGAAGAACTGCAGCGCTTCAAGGCACAGTTCGACATTCCCTGACCGACCCGTCGGCGCGGGCCGGAGCGCCGACGGCTGCGGCGCGCGGCTCCAGTACCCGGGATGCCGGATCAGCGAAATCCTGCCTGCACGAAATCTGCAATGCGGCGCGCGGCTTCGTCGCAGTCCTCGAGGCTGGCAACCAGCGAAATACGAACGCGGCCCAACCCGGGATTTCCGGCACCAGTCTCGCGCGCGAGGTACCGGCCCGGCAGCACGGTCACGTGCTGCTGTGCGAACAGGCCGCGCGTGAAGGCTTCGTCATCACCAACGCGCGGCCAGAGATAAAAGCCGCCCGCGGGGACGGCAAGGTCCTGCTGCAGGGCTGCCGCGATCACGGGCGTGACGCGCGCGAACTTCTCGCGGTAAAGGCGACGGTTTTCCACGACGTGCGCTTCGTCGCTCCAGGCCGGCACGCTCGCAAGCTGGGTGTGCGCCGGCACGGCGCAGCCATGATAGGTGCGGTAGAGCCGGTAGCGGGCGAGGATTTTCGCGTCGCCGGCGACGAATCCCGAACGCAGGCCCGGCACGCTCGAACGCTTTGACAGGCTGTGGAACACGACGCAGCGCTCGAACCCGGTGTTGCCCGCGCGAAACGCGGCCTGCAGCAGGCCCGTGGGCGGCGACGCTTCATCAAAATACAATTCCGAGTAGCACTCGTCCGCTGCGATCACGAAGCCGTGGCGGGACGAGAGTTCCAGTGCGCGTTGCAGGTAAGCGTCCGGCATGACGGCGCCCGTCGGGTTGCCGGGGCTGCAGAGGAACAGCACCTGGCAGCGATTCCAGGTCGCCGCATCGATGGCGTCCAGGTCGGGCAGATACGCATTCGCTTCGGTGCAGTCGAGGAACCTCGGTTCGGCACCCGCGAGCAGCGCTGCGCCCTCATAGATCTGATAGAAAGGGTTCGGCATCAGTACGAGCGGTCGCGCGCCGCGCGCCGCGGATTCGGCGTCGACCGCCGCCTGCACGAACGAGAACAGCGCTTCGCGCGTGCCGTTGACCGGCAGCACCATGTCGTCCGCCTGCACGATCTGCGCGGGCAGGCCGAACCGTCGCTCGAGCCAGCGTGCGATTGCCTCGCGCAGTTGCGGCAGGCCGAGCGCCACCGGGTAACTGCCGAGCGACTCACCGAGGGCGCCCACCAGGGCCGCCGCCACGAAGGCCGGGGGCGTGTGCCTGGGTTCGCCGATGGACAGCGGGATCGGGCGCAGCGATGCCGGCGGCGCTGCACCCGCGAGCAGCGCGCGCAGTCGCTCGAACGGGTAGGGCTGCAGCAGGTCGAGTCTGGGATTCAAGGCGGCCAGTTCCGGCGGTCGATCACGTCATGCCGGGCGCAGTGCCTGGTCCCGCCGATCCAGCGCCTGCCCGATGCTTTCGCGCAATCGATCGCAGGCCGCAGCCGTCAACGGGCCGCCCTGCGCGCCGGTGATGTAAAAGACGTCCTCCGCGCGTTCGCCGATCGTCATGATCTTGGCGGTGTTGACGTCAATCTGTTCGGCGAGAAACACCCTGCCGATCTCGGACAACAAGCCGGGTCGGTCGCCGGCAATGATCTCGAGCACCGTACGGTTCTGCAGCGGGTCCTCGGTGAACGTGATCTGCGTCGGAGTCGTGAACATGCGGACCTGGCGCGGTGCGCGACGCGTGACGACCGGCAGGTCGGCTTCGGGGCTGAGCAGGACCCGGCGCAACTGCTGCTCGATCTGGTGGGCGCGTTGCCTGTCGGCGATCGGCAGGCCCGTATCCTCGAGCACCAGGTAGGTGTCTATCCCCAGGCCGCCGTCGAGCGGCGTGATGCGTGCGTCGACGATGTTGAGTCCCATCTGGTCAAGCAGCGCGGTCGTGCGCGCGAAGTTCTCCTGCCGGTGTGGCCCGCAGGTGAGCACCGCATTGCCGCCGCGCTCCACCGTCGTACGTACGGCCACGAGCAGCGAGACGTCATCGGGCTCGGTGTCGGCAAGCAGCGTCGTGTGCCACGCAACCTCGGCCGGGGTGTAGCGCAGGAAGTAGATGTCGTTCATTCGCGCCCAGATCGTCGCGGCGCGTTCGGGTTGCACGTGTTCGTGCGCCAGCAGTTCGAGCGCCTTGGCCTTGGTCTCGGCCACGAGTTCGACACGATCGACCGGCGCTTCGATACCGCGGCGCAACGCGCGGCGCACGCGCTCGTAGAAATCGTGGAACAGCGACGCCTTCCACGAATTCCAGAGCTTCGGGTTGGTGCCGCGCACGTCGGCGACGGTCAGCAGGTACAGGTAGTCGAGGTGGGTCTGGTCGCCGACGGTCCGCGCGAAATCCTGGATGACCTTGGGATCGGAGATGTCTTTCTTCTGCGCCGTGACCGAGAACAGCAGGTGGTTGCGCACGAGCCAGGACACCAGGCGCGAGTCGTATCGCGTGAGCCCCTGCTCGAGACAGAACGCCTCGGCATCGACCGAGCCGAGGTCGGAGTGGTCGCCGCCGCGGCCCTTGGCGATGTCGTGAAACAGCGCGGCAAGGTACACGAGTTCCGGTCGCTGCAGCGTGGCGAACAGGCGTGACATCTCGGGCAGCTCGTGCTCGAAGCGCGGCAGCGCCATGCGGCGCAGGTTGCGCAGCACGAAGAGGATGTGCGCGTCGACCGTGTAGGCGTGGAACAGGTCGTACTGCATGCGGCCGACGACGCGGCCGAATGCCGGGATGTAGCGGCCGAGCACGCCGTACAGATTCATGCGGCGAAGTTCGTGCGTGACGCCTGCCGGAGCGCGCAGCAGTTCGAGGAACAGGCGGTGATGCCGCGGGTTCTGACGGAACTCTTCATCGACCAGCCACAGGTGCCGGCCGAGCAGGCGGATGGTCGTGGCGCGCACGCCGAGGATGTCCGGATTCTCCTGCAGCAGGCGGAACAGCTCGAGGATGGCCGAAGGGTTGCGGACGAACGTGTCGTCGCCCGTCACCTCGAGGTAATCGTTGCGGATCTGGAAGCGCGGGTTGAGCGGGACGATCGTGTTCTCGCCCTCGTTCAGGATCGCCTCGCGGAACAGCTGCAGCAGCATTTCGTTCAGCAGGCTGACGTCCATCACGGTGCGGTAATACCGCTGCATGAACTGCTCGACCGCGAGCGTGTAGGTCGCGTCCTCGTAGCCGAACTGCTTCGCGATGCGGATCTGGTGATCGAACAGCAGCCGGTCTTCGCGCCGGCCGGTGATCGTGTGCAGCGCGAAGCGCACCTTCCACAGGAACGCCTGTGCCTGCCGCAGCTTGCGCAACTCGGCGTCCGTGAGAAAACCGTGGCCGATCAGCTCATCCAGCGTCTCGGCGCCGAAATGCCGCTTGGCGACCCAGCCGATCGTCTGGATGTCGCGCAGGCCGCCCGGGCTGGCCTTCACGTTCGGCTCGAGGTTGTAACCGGTGTCGTGGTAGCGATGGTGGCGTGACTGCTGTTCGGCGACCTTCGCCTCGAAGAACGCTTTCGACGACCACACCTTGTCCTGCGCGAGTGCCCGGCGCATCGACTGGAACAGGTGATCGGGGCCGGCGAGCAGGCGAGCTTCGATGAACGTGGTGGCTACGCTGACGTCTGCCGCGCTTTCGCGCTGGCAGTCGTCGATCGTGCGCACCGAGTGACCGACCTCGAGGCCGATGTCCCACAGGAAAGTCAGGAAACGCTCGATCCCCGCTTCGGCTGCGACGACTTCGCTCTTCGGCAGCAGGATCAGGACGTCGATGTCGGAGCAGGGGTGCAGTTCGCCGCGGCCATAGCCACCGACGGCGATCAGGTTAACCTCGTTCGCATGTGCGCCCACGTGCAGCTGCCAGGCGCTGCGCAGCACGATGTCGACCATGCGCGCGCGATCGCGCACGAGGCCTTCCACCGGCTCGTCGTCGGCAAACCGCAACTTGAGGCTGGCATCGCCATCGGCCAGCGCCGTGCGAAAGGCGGCGACCGGGTCGCGCGTGGCTGCCAGCGCGGCGGGCAGCGTGGCCAGGAAAGGCCACGCAGCGGGTGCGAAGGGGATCGGACCCGGGTCCAGATCGTCGATCGGGGCCAGCGGCGTGCTCACGCCGGGGGCTGCTCGTTGGCGCCGAGCGTCAGGACTTCATGGCCGGTGGGAGTCACGAGGACAGTATGTTCCCACTGCGCCGAGAGCGAATGGTCGCGCGTGATCACCGTCCAGCCGTCGGGCAGCAGGCGCACGTCGCGGCGGCCCGCGTTGACCATCGGCTCGATCGTGAAGGTCATGCCTGCCTCGAGTTCGAGTCCCGTGCCCGCCGTACCGTAATGCAGTACCTGCGGGTCCTCGTGGAAGCCGCGGCCGATGCCGTGGCCGCAGTACTCGCGCACGACCGAGCAATGGTTCGCTTCGACGAATTTCTGGATCGTCGCGCCGATGTCGCCGAGACGCGCGCCGGGCCGCACGGTGCGGATGCCGAGCCACATGGCGCGGTAGGTGAGGTCGCAGAGGCGAACAGCGTGCGGCAGCGGCTTGCCGACGTGGAACATGCGGCTGGTGTCACCGTGGAATCCGCCCTTGATCACGGTGATGTCGATGTTGACGATGTCGCCGTGCTTCAGTTTCCGGTCGCCCGGAATGCCGTGACAGACGACGTGATTCACCGACGTGCAGATCGACTTCGGGAAGCCACGGTAGTCGAGCGGGGCAGGGACCGCCTGTTGCTGGCCCACGATGTAGTCATGGCAGACCTGGTTCAGCTCGTCCGTCGTGACGCCAGGGACGACCTGCGGCCCGATCATGTCGAGCACGTCGGCGGCGAGGCGGCCCGCGACGCGCATGGCGGCCTGGTCCGCGGGACCCTTGATCAGCACGTGCCCGGTGGCGTCCTTGGACGAAGCGGGCGCCGGAGTCGGGGAATACTGCATTTAGGGCGGGTCCTCACGCCCCGGAACCCCTCCTGGCTGGCCTGCACCCGCCGGGGCGGGAGAGGGTGGGCAGGGACGGAGCGCGTAAGTAATTGAAAATCCGAGGTCGCGATGGTATAAAGCGCGGCCTTTTTTGACAACGAAATCCGCACACACACCGTCACGTGTGGCTGGGTGCCCGGCAGGTCGTGAGACTTTCCTGGGTTGCCGCATGGGGTGTGTGGAGGTTCAACCCTTCAAGGAGTTTTCCATGACCGGCGTGTCCATGCGACAGATGCTGGAAGCGGGTGTTCATTTTGGACACCAGACCCGCTTCTGGAACCCGAAGATGTCCCAATTCATCTTCGGCGAACGTAACCGAATCCACATCATCAACCTCGAGCACTCGCTGCCCCTCTACAACGAGGCTGCGGGGTTCATCCGCAACGTCGTTGCCGACGGCGGCAAGGTGCTTTTCGTCGGCACCAAGCGCTCCGCGCGCGAGTCGATTGCCCAGGAAGCGGCCCGTTGCGGCATGCCTTACGTCAGCCACCGCTGGCTCGGCGGCATGCTCACCAACTTCAAGACGATCAAGCAGTCGATCCGCCGCCTCGCCGAAATCGACGAGATGCAGGCGAACGGCACGCTCGACCAGCGCAGCAAGCGCGAAGCGCAGATGGTGCGTCGCGAGCGCGAGAAGCTCGACCGCAGCCTCGGTGGCATCAAGGACATGGACGGCATTCCGGACGTGATGTTCGTGATCGACGTCGGTCACGAGAAGATCGCGATCCACGAAGCGCAGAAGCTCGGCATCCCGGTCGTCGCAGTGGTCGACACCAACTGCTCGCCGGAAGGCATCAGTTACGTGATCCCGGGCAACGACGACGCCATGCGCGCGATCCAGCTCTACACCGCGGGCATCGCCGATGCCGTCATTGAAGGCCGGTCGACGGTTCTGGAAATGCCGGTCGGCGAAGACGAATTCGTCGAACTCGACGAGGAAGGCAAGCCGCGTTCCCGCACAGGTGCGCCGAAGCCCTCCCGCAAGGCCCCGGCCCGCAAGAAGACCGCCGCCAGCCCCAGGCGCAAGCCGGCTGACGATTCCGCCGCTGCCGAGCAGCGCGCAGAGGAACTCGTCGAGGCCGATCCGGAAGAGAGCGCCGAGGCGTTCATGGCCCGTCGTGAAGCTGCGCGCAAGAAGCCGGCTGCTGCGGCTGCCGCTCCTGCAGCCGCTGCCGAGGTTGCCCCGACGCCGACCGAAGGGACCTGATCATGGCCGTTACCGCAGAAGCAGTGAAGACGCTGCGTGAGCGTACCGGCGCCGGCATGATGGAGTGCAAGAAGGCGCTGGTCGAGACGAACGGCGACCTCGAGGCTGCCGCCGAGATCATGCGCAAGTCGGGTCTCGCCAAGGCCGACAAGAAGGCCGGCCGCGTGGCCGCCGAAGGGGTGGTCGTCGTCGAGCGTTCCGCCGATGGCAAGCAGGCTGCCGTCGTCGAGGTCAACTCGGAAACGGACTTCGTCGCGCGCGAGAAGGACTTCCAGGGCTTTGCCGCCGACGTCGCCAGGGCTGCGCTCACCGCGCAGCCCGCCGACCTCGACGCGTTGCTCGCCACGAGGCTCGCCTCGGGCAAGACGGTCGAAGAGACCCGCCGTGAACTGATCGCCCGCATCGGCGAGAACATCGGTGTGCGTCGCTTCGAGATCATCCGGTCGGACGCCCATCTATCCACCTACAGCCACGGCACCCGCATCGGCGTGATCGTTGCGCTGCATGGTGGCGACGACGCGCTCGGCCGTGACCTCGCGATGCACATCGCTGCGATCAACCCGATGTACCTGTCGGCGGACGACGTCCCGGCCGACCAGGTCGCCAAGGAAAAGGAAATCTTCGTCGCCCAGGTCGCCCAGGACCCGAAAACGGCCGGCAAGCCGGCGGAAATCGTGGCCAAGATGGTCGACGGCAAGATCCGCAAGTTCCTCGGCGAAATCACGCTGCTCGGCCAGCCGTTCGTGAAGGACGACAAGCAGGCGGTCGGCGATGTCCTGAAGAAGGCCAACGCCAGGATCGCGCGCTTCGTCCGTTTCGAAGTCGGCGCCGGCATCGAGAAGAAGCAGGAGAACTTCGCGGAGGAAGTGGCTGCCGCGGTTCGGGGCTCCTGAGGGCCGGTCGCGCCCGGTATGTTCGACCTACCCGGAACCCCGCGCAAGCGGGGTTCCTTATAATGGCGGCCTGCAGAGTGAGCCGCTGGCGAGGGACGATGGAACCGAAAGCAGATCCGCAACGGCGCAACCGCCGCATCCTCGTCAAGCTGTCGGGTGAGGCCCTCATGGGGGACTCCGACTACGGCATCGACCCGGCCTTCCTCCGTCGTCTCGCCACCGAAATTCGCAGCGTCCAGGAAACGGGCACTGAAATCGGCGTGGTGGTGGGCGGCGGCAACCTGTTCCGCGGCGCCGGCCTCGCGCGCGCGGGCATGGATCGCGTCACCGGCGATCACATGGGAATGCTCGCCACGGTCATGAACTCGCTGGCCCTGCAGGACGCTCTTGAATCCATGAGCGTAGCCACCCGCGTCATGTCCGCCGTGCGCATCAACCAGGTGTGCGAGGACTACATACGTCGTCGCGCCGTCCGCCATCTCGAGAAGGGGCGCGTGATCATTTTCGCCGCCGGCACGGGCAACCCGTTCTTCACGACCGACACGGCGGCGAGCCTGCGCGCCATCGAGATCGAGGCCGACCTGCTGCTGAAGGCCACCAAGGTGGATGGCATCTACGACGCCGACCCGATGCTCAATCCGTCGGCGAAGCGGTACGATCGCCTGACGTACGACCAGGTGCTCGACCAGCGGCTCAACGTGATGGACCAGACGTCCATCGTCCTGTGCCGCGACCATCACCTGCCGCTGCGTGTTTTCAACCTGAACGATCCGGGTGCCCTCGTGCGTGCCGCTACCGGCGGCGACGTCGGCACGCTGGTCACGAACTGAGACGGCCCGAGCCGTTCGACCGGGAGATTCCATGCTCGAAGAACTGAAAAAAGACGCAGCCGAGCGCATGGCCAAGTGCGTTGCTGCCTACAGGCACGAACTGAAGCGGCTGCGCACGGGGCGCGCCAGCGCGAGCCTGGTCGACCACATCCGGGTCGACTACTACGGCGCCGAGTCGCCGCTCAACCAGGTCGCGAACGTTGCGGTCGAGGACGCGCGCACGCTCACGATCGTGCCCTACGACAAGCAGATGGTCGCGGTGATCGAGAAGGCCATCATGAAGTCCGACCTCGGCATCACCCCGAACACGGCTGGCAGCGTGATCCGCGTGCCGATGCCCGCGCTCACCGAGGAACGCCGCCGCGACCTGACCAAGGTCGTGAAGCACGAAGCCGAGAACGCGCGCGTCGCGATCCGCAACGTCCGCCGCGACGTCATGCAGGACCTGAAGGAACTGCTGAAGGAAAAGCTCGTTGCCGAGGACGACGACCGTCGCGCCCAGGAGGACGTGCAGAAGCTCACCGACAAGTTCGTCGCCGAGGTCGACGTGGTCCTGCACGAGAAAGAAAAGGAACTGATGCAGGTCTGACGCCGTGTCGCAAGCCGCAGCGGGCGCGTCCGGCCTCCCACGCCACGTCGCCGTCATCATGGATGGCAACGGGCGCTGGGCCCAGCGCCGTGCATTGCCGCGCCACCTCGGTCACCGGGCGGGCGCGAAGGCCGTGCGTGCGACCGTCGAAGGTTGCGCGCGGCGCGGCGTCGAGGCACTCACCATCTTCGCGTTCTCCAGCGAGAACTGGCAGCGGCCGCAGGAGGAAGTCACGCGGCTCATGGAATTGTTCGTCGAATCGATCGACAAGGAAGTCGATGAACTGCACAGCAACGGCATCCGCATTCGCTTCATCGGCGAGCTGACGCGGTTGCGCGCCGGGCTCGGAGCGAAGATCGCGGCGGCTGAGGCGCGCACCGCGGCCAATCGGCGCATGACCCTGTTCATCGCAGTGTCGTACGGCGGACGCTGGGACATCGTCGAGGCCGCGCGCAGGCTGGCGGCACGCGCCGTCACCGGCGAGATTGTGCCTGCAGCGATCGACGAAGCCCTGTTCGCGGATCAGCTGCAGCTGGCGGGTGCACCCGAACCGGACCTGTTCATCCGCACTGGCGGCGAGCAGCGCATCAGCAACTTCCTGCTTTGGAATCTCGCGTACTCTGAACTCTATTTCTGCGACACGCTCTGGCCCGACTTCGACGATGCGGCGCTCGAGGCCGCGTTGCGTTTCTACGCCAGCCGGCAGCGACGCTTCGGCCTGACCGACGCGCAGGCCGCCCGATGAACGCCGCCCTGCGAGCGCGCATCTTGACCGCGCTGCTGCTCGCGGCCCTGGTCATCCTCGTTCTGGTCTGGCTCCCGCCCGAGGTTGCGGTGGCAATGATTGCGGTCGCGATCTTCGCTGGCGGTTACGAGTGGGCCGGGTTCGCGCAGCTGCAATCCGTGCCAGCCCGGCTCGCGTACGCCGCCGCCATCCTGCTGGTGTTGACGGGCGCCGAGATGCTCGCGGCCGACCCGCGCTGGCTCCGGGATATCCTGCGCCTCGCCGCCGTCTGGTGGCTGCTTGCGTTCGTCTGGCTGGCGCTGCGGGCGCAGGCGGGCGGGCGCCTCGCGGCCGCGGTGGTCGGATTCCTGGTGCTGGTCCCTGCCGGCATCGGCCTGTCCCACCTCGTCACGTTGCAACCGCACGGACAAATGCTGCTGCTTTACCTGCTCGTGCTGATCGCAGCGGCCGACGTCGGAGCGTACTTCGGCGGCCGCACGTTCGGTCGCCGCAAACTCGCGCCGCACGTGAGTCCGGGCAAGACTTGGGAGGGCTTCGCGGCCGGCATGCTGGCCGCAGCGGCCGTGGCCGTTGCCGGCGCGTTCATGTTCGACATGCCATTCTGGCCGTGGCTGTTCATCTGTGAACTGGTCGCGCTGGTCTCGGTCGTCGGCGACTTGACCGAAAGCATGTTCAAGCGTCACGTCGGCCTGAAGGACAGCGGCAGGCTGCTGCCCGGACACGGCGGTATCCTCGACCGCATCGACAGCCTCACAGCGGCGGCGCCTACGTTCCTGCTCGGGCTGCTGGCGCTGGGCCTGGTCCAGTGAAGCGGGTCGCGGTCCTCGGCAGCACCGGCAGCATCGGTGTCAGCACGCTGGACGTGCTCGCGCGCCATCCCGATCGTTACCGGGTCACCGCGCTGGCCGCTGGTGCGAACCGGGTGGCGCTGTTCGACCAGTGCTTGCGATTCCGGCCGGCGGTCGCGGTCCTGCAGGATCCAGCGGCCGCGCGATTGCTGGCGCTCGACCTGCGTGCGGCCGGGTGCCCGACGGCGGTGGCCAGCGGTGTCGATGCGCTGAACACGGTCGCGGCCGGTCCCGAGGTGGACGTGGTGATGGCAGCCATCGTCGGCGCTGCCGGGTTACCGTCCACGCTCGCGGCGGCATGTGCAGGGAAGCATGTCCTGGTCGCGAACAAGGAATCACTGGTCATGGCGGGCGCGCTGCTCGTCGACGCGGCACGCCGCAGCGGTGCCGTGCTGATCCCGATCGACAGCGAGCACAACGCGATCTTCCAGTGCATGCCACCCTCGCTGCTGACGGGCGAGGCGCCGCGAGGGGTGCACCGCATCCTCCTCACCGCGTCGGGCGGGCCGTTCCTGCGCGCCTCGCGCGAGCAGATGGCTGTCGTCACTCCGGACCAGGCCTGCGCCCATCCGCGCTGGCGCATGGGCCGCAAGATTTCGGTCGATTCGGCGACCCTGATGAACAAGGGGCTTGAACTGATCGAGGCCTGCGTGCTGTTCGGAATGGAACCGTCCCGCGTCAGCGTGGTCGTACATCCGCAGAGCATCGTGCATTCGATGGTGGAATACGTGGACGGATCGATCCTGGCGCAGCTCGGCAACCCGGACATGCGCACCCCGATCGCCCACGCCCTCGGTTGGCCGGAGCGGATAGGCTCCGGTGTAGAATCACTGGATCTCGTGGCCGCCGCGCGGCTCGATTTCGAGGCTCCGGACCTGGCGCGGTTTCCTGCGCTGGTCCTGGCGCGTGCCGCCGCAGAGGCGGGCGGGACGGCACCGGCGGCGCTCAACGCGGCCAACGAGGTGGCAGTGGCGGCGTTCCTTGAAGGCCGGCTCGATTTCCTCGGCATTCCCACGCTGATCGATGGCGTGATGTGCGCGCATCGCAACGCGCCTGCGAACGATATTGGGGACATTCTGGCGGCAGATCGATGGGCCCGTGACCTCGCGCAGGCGAGTCTGGGACAGTCTGCCCGGGCGGGAACATGACGATTCTGACCTACATCCTCGCGTTCCTCGTGGCCATCGGCATCCTGGTCGCGGTGCACGAATACGGCCATTTCTGGATGGCCCGGCGCATGGGCATCAAGGTCCTGCGCTTCTCGATCGGCTTTGGCCGCGTGCTTTGGTCGCGGCGCGGCGCGGATGATACCGAATATGCATTTTCTGCAATCCCATTAGGGGGTTACGTCAAGCTTCTCGACGAGCGCGAAGGTCCGGTCGATCCTGCTTTGGCGAACCAGGCCTATAACCGCAAGCCGGTCTGGCGCCGCATCCTGGTGCTGCTGGCCGGTCCTTTCGCCAATTTCCTGTTCGCCGTGGTCGCCTACTGGATCCTGCTGGTCGTCGGCACCGCGGCGCTCAAGCCAGTCATCGGGGACGTGACTGCCGATTCGATCGCGTCCCGCGCCGGGTTGCAGCCGGGCGACACCATTGTCGGCGTGGCCGGCGAATCGGTGGCGACGCGTGAGGGCGCGGTGCTCGCGATTCTCGATCGCCTGATGGACGGCACCCCGATCGAACTCGAAGTGCAGGGGGCTGGGGGCACCGAAAACCCGCGTGAGCTGCAACTCGTGGTCGAAGGCGACCGTCGGGCACTGACCGAGCCCGGCGCGCTCATGTCTGGACTCGGCTTCGACTTCTGGTACCCGACCATCCCGACCGAGATCGGCAAGATCGTGCCTGGGAGCCCGGCGGAGAAGGTGGGCCTGCAGATCGGTGATCGCGTCGTGGCCGTCGCGGGTCAACCGGTCGCCGATTTTCAGGCGATGGTGCAGATCGTCCAGCCGAGCCCGGGCAAGACGCTCACCTTCGCGATCGACCGCAAGGGCGAGCGACTCGACGTCCCGATCGAAGTCGAGGCGCAGCGCGACGGTGACCGCATGATCGGCCGCATCGGCATCCAGCCGGCCGCAGGCCTGCCCGTGCCGGCGAGCATGCGGACCATCGAACGCTTCGAGCCGGTCAGCGCAGTCGGTCATGCGGTCGAAAAAACCTGGGACATGTCGCTGCTGACGGTCCGCATGATCTGGAACGTGGCCACCGGCGACGTCTCGGTCAAGAACCTGAGCGGGCCGATCAACATCGCGGAGTACGCCGGTTTTTCCGC
>CAWHCA010000039.1:0-10849 GCA_963827615.1 uncultured Gammaproteobacteria bacterium
CGGGTACAATGCCGCGCTTCCTTTCGCTCCGGGTCGCCCAATGCTGCGAATTCTCGAGGAAGCCCTCACCTTCGACGACGTCCTGCTCGTGCCGGCCTATTCCCAGGTCCTGCCGGCAGAGGTCAGCCTGGCCACGCATCTGACGCGCGGCATCAAGCTGAACCTGCCTGTCGTCTCGGCCGCCATGGACACCGTCACCGAGCATCGCCTCGCGATCTCGATCGCGCAGGAAGGCGGTATCGGCATCCTCCACAAGAACATGACCATCGAGTCGCAGGCGCGGGAAGTCGCGCGCGTGAAGCGCTTCGAGAGCGGCATCATCCACGACCCGATCACGGTCCGGCCCGAGCAGACCATCCGCGAAGTGCTCGAACTCACGCGCTCGAAGAACATTTCCGGCGTGCCGGTCGTGCGCGACGGCAAGGCCTTCGGCATCGTCACGCACCGCGACCTGCGCTTCGAGACGCGCTACGACGCGCCGGTCTCCGAGGTCATGACGCCGCGCGAGCGCCTGATCACCGTGCGCGAAGGCGCGCCCAAGGAAGACGTGCTGATGCTGCTGCACAAGCACCGCATCGAGAAGGTGCTCGTCGTCGACGACGACTTCCAGCTGAAGGGCATGATCACGGTCAAGGACTTCCAGAAGGCGACCGAGTTCCCGCGCGCCTGCAAGGACGAGCGCGGCGCGTTGCGCGTCGGCGCGGCCGTCGGCACGGGTGCGGACACGCTCGAGCGCGCGGCGGCGCTGCGCGAAAACGGCGTCGACGTGATCGTCGTCGACACGGCCCACGGCCACAGCCGCGGCGTGATCGAGACCGTCAAGCGCATCAAGGCGAAGTGGCCGAACCAGCAGGTCATCGCCGGCAACATCGTGACGGCCGAGGCCGCGATGGCGCTGGTCGACGCCGGCGCGGACGCGGTGAAGGTCGGCATCGGCCCGGGCTCGATCTGCACCACCCGCATCGTCGCCGGCGTCGGCGTGCCGCAGATCACGGCGGTCGCGAACGTGGCTGCCGCACTGGCGCCGCACGGCATCCCGCTGATCGCCGACGGCGGCATCCGCTTCTCCGGCGACGTGGCCAAGGCCATCGTCGCGGGCGCGCACTGCGTGATGATGGGCGGCCTGTTCGCGGGCACCGACGAATCGCCCGGCGAGGTCGAGCTGTACCAGGGCGCCTCGTACAAGTCGTACCGCGGCATGGGTTCGCTCGGCGCGATGGCCCAGTCGAACGGCTCGCGCGACCGCTACTTCCAGGACGCGTCGGCCGAAATCGAAAAGCTCGTGCCGGAAGGCGTCGAAGGCCGCGTGCCGTACAAGGGCAGCATCGTCGCGATCCTGCACCAGCTCGCGGGCGGCCTGCGCGCCGCAATGGGTTACACGGGCAGCGCCAACATCGACGAGATGCGGACGCGACCGAAGTTCGTGCGCATCACCAACGCGGGCGTGCGCGAGAGCCACGTTCACGACGTGACGATCACCAAGGAAGCCCCGAATTACCGTGTCAGCTGAGCAAGCGTCTGCAGCGGCGGTGCGCCCGGCCGACATCCACGCGCACCGCATCCTGATCCTCGATTTCGGGGCCCAGTACACCCAGTTGATCGCGCGACGCGTCCGCGAAGGCGGCGTGTATTGCGAGATCCATCCGTGGGACATCAGCGACGCCGAAGTCCGCGAATTCGGCGCGCGCGGCATCATCCTGTCCGGCGGCCCCGAGTCGGTCACCGATGCGCAGCCGCCCAAGGCGCCGCATGCCGTGTTCGAGGCGGGCATGCCCATGCTCGGCATCTGCTACGGCATGCAGACGATGGCGCAGCAGCTCGGCGGGCGCGTCAGCGGCTCGGATCACCGCGAGTTCGGCTATGCACAAGTCACCGTGACCGCGCCGTGCCGCCTGTTCAACGAGCTGTTCGATCACCGCGACAGCCAAGGTCGCGCCGTGCTCGACGTCTGGATGAGCCACGGCGACCGCGTCGAGGAAATCCCGGCCGGCTTCGTGCCCGTGGGCTCGTCGCCGAACGCGCCGCTCGCCGCCATGGCCGACGAAACGCGCAACTACTACGCTGTGCAGTTCCACCCGGAAGTCACGCACACGCTGCAGGGCGGGCGGATGCTCGAGCGCTTCGTGCGCGAGATCTGCGCGTGCGAGGCACGCTGGGAGCCGGGGAACATCATCGCCGACGCGGTCGCGCGCGTGCGCGAGCAGGTCGGCGACGACAAGGTCCTGCTCGGCCTGTCGGGCGGCGTCGATTCATCGGTCGTCGCAGCGCTGCTGCATCGCGCGATCGGCGACCAGCTGGTCTGCGTGTTCGTCGACCATGGCCTGCTGCGCGCCGACGAGGGCGACCAGGTCATGAAGATGCTCGGCGAGAACATGGGGGTGAAGATCATCCGCGTGAACGCCGAGGAACGCTTCCTCGACGCGTTGCGCGGCGAGGCCGATCCGGAGCGCAAGCGCAAGATCATCGGGCGCATGTTCGTCGAAGTGTTCGACGAGGAGTCGAACAAGCTCGAAGGCGTGCGCTGGCTGGCGCAGGGCACGATCTACCCCGACGTGATCGAATCCGCGGGCGCCAAGACCGGCAAGGCGCACGTGATCAAGTCGCACCACAACGTCGGCGGCCTGCCCGAGCACATGAAGCTCAAGCTGGTCGAGCCGCTGCGGGAACTGTTCAAGGACGAGGTGCGCCGGCTCGGCCTCGAACTCGGCTTGCCGCGCTCGATGGTGTTCCGCCATCCGTTCCCGGGTCCGGGCCTCGGCGTGCGCATCCTCGGCGAAGTGTCGAAGCAGTACGCCGACCTGCTGCGCAAAGCCGACAGGATTTTCATCGACGAGCTGCACGCGCACGGGCTCTACGACGTGACCAGCCAGGCGTTCGCAGTGTTCCTGCCGGTGCGTTCGGTCGCGGTGATGGGCGACGGTCGTCGTTACGATTACGTCATCGCGTTGCGCGCAGTGGAGACCGTCGACTTCATGACGGCGCGCTGGGCACGGCTGCCCTACGAATTCCTCGAGCTCTGTTCACGCCGCATCATCAACGAGGTGGCCGGCATCTCGCGCGTCACGTACGACATTTCGAGCAAGCCGCCTGCGACGATCGAGTGGGAGTGACCCTGTCGCTTGTATCCAGGACGACGGATGGACACCCCTGACCAGGTTTACATGCGCCGCGCCATCGAGCTGGCGCGACAAGCGGAAGCGGCCGGCGAGGTGCCGGTCGGCGCGCTGATCGTGCGCCACGGCGAAGTGATCGCGGAGGGATTCAACCGTCCGATCTCGACGCACGATCCTACGGCGCACGCCGAGATGATCGCGTTGCGCGCAGCCGCGGCACGCAGCGACAGTTACCGCCTGCCGGGCGCGACGCTGTACGTTACGCTCGAGCCTTGCGCGATGTGCGCTGGGGCGATGGTGCATGCGCGGGTGGAGCGTCTCGTTTACGCCGCGACCGATCCCCGCGCGGGCGCGGCGGGCAGCGTCTTCAACGTCGTGCAGAACCCCGCACTCAACCACCGGCTCGACGTCGACGCGGGTGTCCTCGGTGACGAATGCGGAGCGTTGCTGCGAAATTTCTTTGTCGCGCGCCGCAATCCAACCGTGGACTAGCGTCCGCGCGTGTCGTTCGAACCCAGCTCGGGATCGGGCGGCGCACCGTCCTCGGCGATCGACGTTCCGGCCACCTGCAGGATGTTCAGGTAGGCCTGCACGTTGTCGACGTAGCGCACGGGTTCCCAGCCGCGCGCGTAGCCGCGCTTCGTTCGCGTGTACCAGCGCTCCTGGCTCAGCAGGGGCAGGAACTCGCGCACGTCTTCCCACCGGTCGGGATTGCGGCCCGCCTGCTGCGCCAGCACGCGTGCATCCTCCAGGTGACCGAGGCCCACGTTGTAGGCGGCCACGGCAAACCAGGTGCGATCCGGCTCAGGAATCCGGCGGGGCATTTCGCGCCTCAGCATCGCGAGGTATTTCGCGGCCCCGAAAATGCTCGAGCGTGGATCGCGACGGTCGCCGGCCCGCATGCGGGACGCCGTGTCCTCAGTGAGCTGCATCAGGCCGCGCACGCCCGTGAATGAAACTGCGTGCGGATCCCACTTCGATTCCTGGTAACCCATCGCCGCGAGCAGTCGCCAGTCGACGCCGTGCTGCTGGCCGGCTTGCTGGAACCAGGCGAGATAGACCGGCAGGCGGCTCTGCAGGTGCTCCATGAAGTTGCGCGAGAACAGGTAGTCGAAGCGGTCGTCCTGGCCGTAGTAGCGCTCGAGCAGAGCGGCGATCATGCCGTCGTGGCGCGCGAGGACGAAGAAGGCGTTGACCCGGTCGAGCAGGCTCGAGTCGTTGCCGGCGGTGCTGACGACCCAGGTCAGCGCGCGTTCGGGCGACAGGTCGAGCGCGATGGCCAGCTCGGGGTGCACCGAGCGGTTCAAAGCGAACTCGGTCGAGGAGGCGAGGGTGAACTGCACCTTGCCTTGCGACACGTCGGCCAGGATCTCCTCGGTGTCGGTGGCATCGCGCTCGACCCAGGCGAGATCCGGATATTGCAGCCGGAGGTCCTCCAGCGTCCGCTGGTGGGCGCTGGCCGCTCCGACCTCGATCTGGCCACGACCCGCGTCGGCGATGCTGGCTGGCCGGGCAGAACGACGCCGGTAGACGAGGTGCTCCCGGACGCGCTGGTAGCCCGGTCCGAACTGGACGCCCCTGGGCAGGGGGATGCCCGTCGAGAGGCCTGCAGCGGCGATGTGAGCCCGCCCGGCGGCGACTTCCTCGATCGCGGCCTCACGGGTCTTGACCGTGTACAGCCGCAGCGGCACGCCGAGGTGTTCCGCGAACTGGCTGGCCAGGTCATAGGCGGGGCCTTCGGGGCCGTGGCTGCCGAGGTAGTAGGCGTCGGGGCTGTTGCGGGTGACGACCCGGAGTTCGCCATCAGCCAGGATCCGCTGCAACAACGGAGGCGGCTGGGCACAAGTGGCCAGCAACATCGTCGACAGCAGGGCGAGTAGTACTTTCATGGGGTTAGGGCTGACCGGGCCCGGACCATTGTGCCTACCGGCGCGATGCGGTGCGCGGGTGGTGCTGTGCCACGGCCTGCTATAGAATTCGCGGCCCTCGCGGAGAGGTACCGAAGTGGTCATAACGGCGCCGACTCGAAATCGGATGGGGGTTTAATCGCCCCACGTGGGTTCGAATCCCACCCTCTCCGCCACCAACACCAGAACGCCCCCGCCCAGGGGGCGTTCGCGTTCGTGGCCCGAGGGGTCGGCTGATAACCCGCTCGTTTGACCCAGGTCAGGGCGCGAGCGCAGCAGGCCATGGATCATGCCGCGTTGCAGACGGAGCGCGACGATGGCATTCCAAGACCTCAGGGACTACCTGGGACACCTCGAGTCGTCCGGTCAGTTGCGACGGATCGACGAGCCGGTGGCCACGGAGCTCGAAACGACGGCACTTTGCGTACGGGCGCTGCGCACTGAGGGACCCGCACTGCTTTTCGAGCGGCCCGGCTCGTCATCACACCCCATGCTCGGCAACCTGTTCGGGCATCGCAGGCGCATCGAGGCAGCACTCGCTGGACGCCCGTTGGCGTCGCTGCGCGAACTCGGTGAGCTGCTCGCCGCAGTAAAAGAGCCGCGCTGGCCGGGCAGCGTGCGGGAAGCGCTTGCGGCCTGGCCCGAATTCGCACAGCTCGCGCACGCTGCGCCACGGCGCGTCCCCGATGCGGCATTCCGTGACGAAGTGCTGACCGGCGAAGACGTGGACGTCATGCGCCTGCCGATCCAGCGCTGCTGGCCGGACGACGCGGGGCTCCTGCTCACGATGGCCATGGTAGTCACGCGTGGCACGCGACGGGAACGCCAGAACGTCGGCATCTACCGTCAACAGGTCCTGGGTCGCAATCGCGTGATCATGCGCTGGCTGCCGCACCGCGGTGGTGCACTCGATTTCGCCGACTGGCGTTCGGCGCATCCTGATCGACCCTTCCCGGCGCTGGTCGCAATCGGTGCCGATCCCGCCATGATGCTGGCGGCTGTGGCGCCAGTACCCGACACGCTCTCCGAGTTCCAGTTTGCGGGCCTGCTGCGCGGCGAGCGCAGCAGGGTGTGGCGAAGCGACCTCACCGGGCTCGATGCGCCGGCCGGCGCCGAGATCGTGCTCGAGGGATTCATTCATCCAGGTGACGTGGCGCTCGAGGGACCGTTCGGTGATCACACCGGGTACTACAACGCGCAAGGCGAGTTCCCGGTGCTGACCGTCGAACGGATGTCGCTGCGTCGCGAGGCGATCTACCACGGCAGCTACATGGGCCGGGCGCCGTACGATGAGCCATCCGTGCTGGCGCTGGCATTGAACGACGTGTTCGTGCCGATCCTGCGCAGGGTATTCCCGGAAATCGTCGACTTCTATCTGCCCGCCGAAGCCTGTTCGTATCGCGTGGCGGTCGTGAGCATCCGCAAGCAATACCCCGGCCATGCCCGTCGCATCATGATGGCCGTCTGGTCCTACCTGCGGCAGTTCACTTACACGAAGTTCGTCATCGTGACCGACGATGACATCAACGTCCGCGACTGGTCCGAAGTGATCTGGGCCGTCTCGACCCGGGTGGATCCTGCCCGCGACAGCCTGGTGATCGAGAACACACCGATCGACTACCTCGATTTCTCGAGCCCCGTGCCGAACCTCGGCTCCAAGCTGGGCCTGGACGCGACGAACAAGTGGCCCGGGGAGACGAACCGGCCCTGGGGTCGACGGATCGTGCCCGATGCGCGCGTGGAGCAGCGCGTGACCGAACTCTGGCACCGCATCTGCGCTCCGTGACCTGATCCATGTCAAGGCAGTCACGCCACCTCGAGGCGATGATGCCGGTTCCGCAATCCCGTGGGAGCCGTGATGCATCTCGTGTGCCCGGCCGGCAGTCCGCCGGCGCTCATGACCGCGGTTGACCACGGCGCCGACGCCGTCTACGTCGGATTCCGCGACCAGACCAACGCCCGCGCCTTTCCAGGGCTGAATTTCTCCGAGGCGGACCTGCGTGCCGGCATCCGTTATGCGCATGCGCGCGGCCGCAAGGTGTACGTCGCGCTCAATACCTACCCCGGGCCTGCGCGCTTCGGCGACTGGCAGGCGGCGGTGGACCGCGCGGCCGCGCTCGGCGTGGACGCGATCATCTGCGCGGACATGGGCGTGCTCGATTACGCCGCGAGGACGCACCCGACGTTGCCACGGCACCTCTCCGTGCAGGGATCCGCCACTACGCACGCAGCGCTGCGTTACTACCGTGAGCGCTTCGGCATCGCGCGTGCGGTGTTGCCGCGCGTGCTGTCGATCCAGCAGGTCGAACGCCTGTGCGAGCAGGACGTCGTGCCGATCGAGGTCTTTGCGTTCGGCAGCCTGTGCATCATGGTCGAGGGCCGCTGCCAGCTGTCGAGCTACGTCACCGGCGCCTCTCCCAATCGCCACGGAGTTTGCTCACCTGCAAAATTCGTGCGCTGGGAGGAAGGTCCGGGCGGGCAGCGGAGTGTGCGTCTAAACAACCGGCTCATCGATCGCTTCGACGCGGGCGAACCCGCGGGTTACCCGACCGTATGCAAGGGTCGCTACGATGTGGGCGGCCATGTGTTTCATGCGCTCGAGGAACCGACCAGCCTCAATACACTCGAGCTGCTGCCACGTCTCGCGGCAGCGGGAGTGGTGGCACTCAAGATCGAGGGGCGCCAGCGTGGCCAGGCCTACGTGGCGGCCGTGACACGCACCTGGCGTGCGGCTCTCGACCGGTTTGCCGCACGACCGGACGGCTGGTCTCCCGACCCGCAGTGGCAGCGCGAACTTGCCCGGCACGCGGAGGGGCACCAGACGACGCTCGGTCCTTACCACCGGTCCTGGCAATGAGGGACTGAAATGCGCCTGTCGCTCGGACCCCTGCAGTATTTCTGGCCGCGTGAACGCGTACTCGCTTTCTACCGCGAGGCGGCTGCCTGGCCGCTCGACGTCATTTACCTCGGCGAGACGGTCTGCAGCAAGCGCAGGGAGCTCACCACCCGTGACTGGATCGCTCTCGCTCATGAACTCGCGGACGGCAAGCGCGAAGTCGTGCTGTCGTCCATGGCGCTGCTCGAGGCCGAATCGGAACTCGCCTCGTTGCGTCGCCTGGTCGAAAACGGACGCTGCCGCGTTGAGGCGAACGACCTTGCCGCCGTGCAAATGCTCGCACTGCTTTTCGAGCGGCCCGGCTCGTCATCACACCCCATGCTCGGCAACCTGTTCGGGCATCGCAGGCGCATCGAGGTAGCACTCGCTGGACGCCCGTTGGCGTCGCTGCGCGAACTCGGTGAGCTGCTCGCCGCAGTAAAAGAGCCGCGCTGGCCGGGCAGCGTGCGGGAAGCGCTGCGGCCTGGCCCGAATTCGCACAGCTCGCGCACGCTGCGCCACGGCGCGTCCCCGATGCGGCATTCCGTGACGAAGTGCTGACCGGCGAAGACGTGGACGTCATGCGCCTGCCGATCCAGCGCTGCTGGCCGGACGACGCGGGGCTCCTGCTCACGATGGCCATGGTAGTCACGCGTGGCACGCGACGGGAACGCCAGAACGTCGGCATCTACCGTCAACAGGTCCTGTGTCGTAATCGCGTGATCATGCGCTGGCTGCGACCGCGGTGGTGCACTCGATTTCGCCGACTGGCGTTCGGCGCATCCGATCAACCCTTCCCGGTTGTCGCAATCGGTGCCGATCCCGCCATGATGTGGCGGCGTGGCGCCAGTACCACACGCTCTCCGAGTTCCAGTTGCGGGCCTGCTGCGCGGCGAGCGCAGCAGGGTGTGGCGAAGCGACCTCACCGGGCTCGATGCGCCGGCCGGCGCCGAGATCGTGCTCGAGGGATTCATTCATCCGGCGACGTGGCGCTCGAGGGACCGTTCGGTGATCACACCGGTATACAACGCGCAAGGCGATTCGGTGCTGACGCGAACGATGTCGCTGCGTCGCGAGGCGATCTACCAGGCGCTACATGGGCCGGGCGCCGTACGATGAGCCATCCGTGCTGGCGCTGGCATTGAACGACGTGTTCGTGCCGATCCTGCGCAGGGTATTCCCGGAAATCGCCGACTTCATTGCCCGCGAAGCTGTTCGTATCGCGTGGCGGTCGTGAGCATCCGCAAGCAATACCCCGGCCATGCCGACGCATCATGATGGCCGTTGGTCCTACCTGCGGCAGTTCACTTACACGAAGTTCGTCATCGTGACCGACGATGACATCAACGTCCGCGACTGGTCCGAAGTGATCTGGGCCGTCTCGACCCGGTGGATCCTGCCCGCGACAGCCTGGTGATCGAGACACACCGATCGACTCCTCGATTTCTCAGCCCCGTGCCGAACCTCGGCTCCAAGCGGCCTGGACGCGACGAACAAGGGCCCGGGGAGACGAACCGGCCCTGGGGTCGACGATCGTGCCCATGTGCGTGCCGAACTTGCACTCTGCGCTCCGTGACCTGATCCAGGTCAAGGCAGTCACGCCACCTCGAGGCGATGATGCCGGTTCCGCAATCCCGTGGGAGCATGCATCTTGTGTGCCGGCCGGCAGTCGGCCGGCGCTCATGACCGCGGTTGACCACGGCGCCGACGCCGTCTACGTCGGGTTCCGCGACCAGACCAACGCCCGCGCGCTGAATTTCTCCGAGGCGGACCTGCGTGCCGGCATCCGTTACGCACATGCGCGCGGCCGCAAGGTGTACGTCGCGCTCAATACCTACCCCGGGCCTGCGCGCTTCGGCGACGGCAGGCGGCGGTGGACCGCGCGGCCGCGCTCGGCGTGGACGCGTCATCTGCGCGGACATGGGCGTGCTCGACTACGCCGCGAGGACGCACCCGACGCTGCCACGCACCTCTCCGTGCAGGGATCCGCCACTACGCACGCAGCGCTGCGTTACTACCGTGAGCGCTTCCATCGCGCGTGCGGTGTTGCCGCGTGCTGTCGATCCAGCAGGTCGAACGCCTGTGCGAGCAGGACGTCGTGCCGATCGAGGTCTTTGCGTTCGGCAGCCTGTGCATCATGGTCGAAGAGGACCAGCTCCAGCTGTCGAGCTACGTCACCGGCGCCTCTCCCAATCGCCATGGAGTGTGCTCACCCGCAAAATTCGTGCGCTGGGAGGAAGGTCCGGGCGGGCAGCGGAGTGTGCGCCTCAACGACCGGCTCATCGATCGCTTCGACGCGGGCGAACCTGCGGGCTACCCGACTGTCTGCAAGGGTCGCTACGACGTGGCTGGCAATGTGTTTCACGCGCTCGAGGAACCGGCGGGGAGGCTCGATACGCTCGAGCTGCTGCCACGCCTCGCGGCAGCGGGAGTGGTGGCCCTGAAGATCGAGCGGCGCCAGCGCGGCCAGGCCTACGTGGCGGCCGTGACACGTACCTGGCGCGCGGCTCTCGACCGGTTTGCGGCACGGCCGGACGGCTGGTCTCCCGACCCGCAGTGGCAACGCGAACTTGCCCGGCACGCGGAGGGGCACCAGACGACGCTCGGTCCCTACCACCGGTCCTGGCAGTGAGGGACTGATATGCGCCTGTCGCTCGGACCCCTGCAGATTCTGGCCGCGTGAGCGCGTGCTCGCTTTCTACCGCGAGGCGGCTGGCTGGCCGCTCGACGTGATTTACCTCGGCGAGACGGTCTGAGCAAGCGCAGGGAACTCACCACCCGTGACTGGATCGCTCTCGCTCACGAGCTCGCGACGGCAAGCGCGAAGTCGTGCTTTCGTCCATGGCGCTGCTCGAAGCCGAATCGGAACTCGCTTCGCTGCGTCGCCTGTCGAAAACGGGCGCTGCCGCATGGAGGCGAACGACCTCCGCGTGCACGGAGCGCGGCCTGCACTT
>CAWHCA010000040.1:0-42076 GCA_963827615.1 uncultured Gammaproteobacteria bacterium
CATGACCGCCAACGCTGCGTCAATCTCCTCGCGATAGGCGATGCCGACGTCGACGACGGCGCAGGCGTACCCACGGCTCATGTTCGTGACCGTCGAGATCAGCCCGTTCGGCACGAAATGCACGTTGCCGTCGTAGTCACGCAGCTGCACGTAGCGCAGCGTCATGTCCTCCACGAGACCGGACTTGTCCGCGACCTGCACGACATCGCCCTTGATGATCTGGTTCTCGACCAGCAGGAGATCTGCCCGTGAAGTAGTCCTTGACCAGGCTGCGCGCCGAAGCCGAACGGCAAGCCCAACGACGCCGGCAGCGCCAAGGATCGGCGTGACCGATGATCCCGCATTCGGCGAGCACCAACACGACGCCGATGAGACCGATGACGACGGTAGCCAGGTAGCGAAACTTCTACGCGCTCCAGTGTTTCGGCGCGCCGACCTCCTCCGTGCCCTTCATCCGTCGGCGAAGGCTCGCGAAACGTTCGGATCAGGACCGGTTCAGCCACCGTTCTACGCGGTCCACGTGCCCGCGAGGATCAGTATGATCCGTACTGCGGTCGGCCGCGGGTTCATTGCCATGCGCACCAAGTAAGCGAGAGCCAGGTCTCGAGCGAGTTCGTCCGGTCGTTTCGCCCGCACGTCAAAGCGTGGTCTCCCACGGTCGGCTCAGGCGCAGCGCGCTGCTGATGATGCCGACGAGACTGTAAGTCTGCGGAAAATTGCCCCACAGCTCACCGGTGGCCGGGGCGATATCTTCAGACAGCAGGCCGACGCCGATTGCGGTACCGGAGCAGGCGCGTGAAGTGCGCGCGAGCCTCGTCGACAAATCCGGCCGCCGCCATGGCGTTGACGTACCAGAAGGCGCAGATCGCGAACGCGGTCTGCGGCGTGCCGAAATCGTCCTGGTGTCGATAGCGGAACAGGAGATCCCCGTCACGCAGTTCCCTGCCGATCACGTCGAGGGTCGCGAGGAATCGCGGATCGGTCGCCGGCAATCAGGCCGAGCTCCGGCAGCAGCAGCACCGACGCATCGAGGTCGTCGTCGCCGAAGGAGGCAACGAACGCACCACGACGCTCATTCCATGCGCGCTGCAGGATCCGTTCGCGCATGCCCCGCCGCGACTCCGCGCCAGTGCTGTTCCCGGTCCGGCAGGCCCAGTCGGTGCGCGATGCGCGACAGGCGATCGCAACCGGCCCAGGACATCACCGCCGAGAACGTGTGTACCCGTTCGCGCCCGCGAAACTCCCATGGGCCGGCGTCCGGACGGTCGTAGACGAGCGCCGCACGGTCGCCCAGCCGCTCCAGCTGCTCGAACAATGCCCGGTCACCGCCGCGCGCCAGGCGCTGGTCGAAGAACAGTTGCGCGATCGCGAGGATGACCGCGCCGTAGACGTCATGCTGGCGTCTGCAGCGCCGCCTGGTTGCCGACTCGCACCGGGCCCATGCCGCGATAGCCCGCCAGCGACGCCACGGTGCGCTCCTCGATGTCAGGACTTCCGGTCAGGCTGTAGACCGGCTGCAGTTCGCGAACGGCCGATCCGGCCACGATGTGGTCGATGAAGTGCAGGTACGCCTCCATCGTGCGCGTGGCGCCGAGCCGGTTCAGGGCCTGTATGACGAAGTAGCTGTCCCGCAGCCAGCAGTAGCGGTAGTCCCAGTTGCGACCGCTGCCAGGCCCCTCCGGAATCGACGTCGTGAGCGCCGCGAGCACCGCGCCGGTGTCCTCGAAGGTGCAGAGCTTGAGCGTGATTGCCGCGCGGATGACCTCCTCCTGCCAGTCGAAAGGGATGGCCAGCGTGCGCACCCAGTCCTGCCAGTAGTTGCTTGTCTCCAGCAGCAGCGATTGCGCCAGTACCGACGGCGTCTCCTCGATCGTCTGGTTGGGCCCAAGAATGAAGGTCAACGGCTGGTCGACCACGATCGGACTCTGGTCCGCCAGGGCGCTGAGCGAGGCATCGGTCGTGACGCGGTACTCGAGGTCGTTCACCGGGAAAACGATGTGGTGGCTGCCGGTGCGGCCACAGACTGCCTCGGTCCCGAAATCGCGCGTCGGCCGCAGGCGAATCCGCACGACCGGCCTGCCCGCAATTGGCTCAACGGTGCGCACCAGCATCATCGGGCGGAACATGCGGCCCCGTGCACGATAGCGCGGACAGAAATCGCGGATGAGCAGCGACCCGCCATGGGCATCGTGGAGGATCGTCTCGACCACGGCCGTGTTGCGGCGATAGCGCTGCTCCGTGCGTGGCGAGATCGACCATGTCGACGGCGAATACGCCCTGCGGCGGACGCCCCACCTTCCGTCGTCAGCAGTGCCGAGAAGACCGGATCGCCGTCGGGTCGCGGCAGGCACATCCAGACGACGCGGCCGCGGTCGTCGATCAGCGCGGACACTTCGCAGTTGCCGATCACGGCCAGGTCGAGATTCGGCCGCACTGGACTCATGGCGGCGGCGCTCCGGCAACCGCCAGTTCCTCGAGAAAGACGCGCACGTCCCGCGGGCAGGAGACCTGCAGCATCGCGCGAACGCGATCACCGACCGCGATCGACAGCCCGCCGACACGCTGGACCTCTTCCAGAGCCTTTTCATCGGTGAGGTCGTCCCCGATGAAAATGGGTCGTCGCCCCTGGAACGGCGCCTCGCCCAGGAACTCGCGAATCGCATCCGCCTTGTTCGCGCCCGCCAATCGCAGCTCGACGACCATCCGGCCCTCGAGCAAAACGAGACGACCGCCGAGTGCGCGAAGGATCGCGCGCATCTCGCCATGAACCTGGCTTTCCAGATGCGGGACCTGACGGTAATGAAGTGCCACCGACATGCCTTTGTCTTCCAGGGTCGTGCCCGGCAGGCGCTCGGCGAGCTGCTGCAGCCGGTCTCGCGCCTGTGCGACGGTGGCAACGTCATAACCGTTCTGACTGTGCCAGCGGCCCTGCGAGTCCCGGCGCTCGAGACCATGCACACCCGCGGCTGCCCATCGATGCGGACCGAACAGTCGATCGAGATCCACGATCGGGCGACCGCTGATCAGGGCAACCGCCCCACCGAGGACGGTGCGAAGACGGTCGAGCAGGTCCCGCAGGCCTGCTTCTACCTGTACCGCATCCGGGGTCGCCGCTATTTCGAGCAGCGTGCCGTCGACGTCAAGAAAAAGGCACCACAACTGGTCGGAAATACGCCGCTCCATCGTTCGGTTTTGTGGTGCGCCTGCACCAGGGTGGTGAGATCGGACGATCGCGGAACAGCCTCACCTGCCGTCGGGCAGGTGCCTCACGCTGATCGTCCGTCTCGGAGGAGTAGTCTATGGATGCCGGTCATCGGCCTGTAGCGAGAAATCGTCATCCCATTGATGAGGTAATCTCACAAATGCCCCGATCACTGCCGCCGCTGAATTCCCTCCGGACGTTCGAGGCGGCCGCCCGACTTGGCAGCTTCACTAAAGCTGCACGCGAGCTGAACGTCACGCCGGCTGCGGTCAGCCACCAGATTCGCGGGCTGGAGGAGTACCTCGGCGTCACGCTGTTCCGGCGCACGACTCGCAGCCTCGTCCTGACGGACCAGGCGACGGCGGCCGCGGAAACCCTGCACGAGGCGTTCGACCGCATCAGCCAGAGCGTTGAATCGCTGCGCCCCAGCGGCCGGAGCGGCAAGAGCGGCGCACTCTCGATCAGCGTCACCCCTGCCTTTGCCACGCGCTGGCTGGTCTCGAGGCTCCCGCACTTCCAGAAAAGGCACCCGCGAATCCACCTGCGCATCGCCGCCAGCCCGTCGCCTGTCGACTTCGACCAGGAGGATATCGACGTTGCCGTGCGCATCGGCCGTGGCGGCTTTGCAGGCGTGGTCGCCGTCGAACTCTTTCACGAGTGGCTCGCGCCAGTCGCGAGCCCGGCATTCCTGCGACAGAATGTCCTGCGCAGGCCAGTCGACATTACCCGCGTTCCGATGCTGCACGACAACTCGATGCGGCGCGCCGGTCGCCCCAGGGCGTGGCAGGAGTGGTTCAGGGTCGCAGGTGCCCCACTCGTGGAGACGCACCGGGGAACCCAGTTCGACGACGGGCACCTTGCATTGCAGGCGGCGGCGGCTGGTGGCGGCGTGGCGCTCGGACGGCTTGTCTATGCCGTTGATGATCTCGCGGCGAAGCGGCTTCGCATAGCGATGCAGCCGGTGATCGAGATGGACATCGCCTACTATCTGCTGATTCCGGAATCGCGAATGGACCTGCCGGCCGTGATCGCGTTCCGGACGTGGATCGAAGCGCAGGCCGCAGATTTCCGCAGCGACTTCACGCGACGTTTCCGCAAGAGCACGATCAGAAGCAACGCAATCGGCGCGATGCCCTCAATGCACCGGCCCGGCCTGGCGAAGTGAGTCAGCCGCACTCCGCTCCGGCACAGGAAGTGACTGGGTCTTGGCAGCTAAAACTCGGAAACCGACAGCCGCCGCAGCAGCGCCATCCGCTTGTCGTGATGTTCGGCCATCCTTTCCAGGATGTCCGCGAGGAAGGCGACGGTATCCACCACTCTCGGCCCCTTATTGAGCATGACGCACTCGGCGCGACTGCTCATGACGGCATCGCTCACCTCTGCCCGGGTCGGCGCCCCGCCTTTGGCAAGTCCCTCGAGGACCTGCGTCGCCCAGATCACGGGCACGTGTGCCGCCTCGCATAACCACAGAATCTCCTCCTGCAGCTCAGACAGCCGTTCGAACCCCACTTCAACCGCAAGATCGCCGCGCGCGACCATGACCCCCACCGGTGGCGAGATAAGCGAGGCCAGGAGGATCCGCGGCAGGTTGCGAAAGGCAATGGCATTTTCGATCTTCAGCACTGTGCCGATATGACCCGCATTCAAAGCGGTCAATTCCTGCTGCAGCCGAACGACGTCGTCCGCAGTGCGCAGGAAAGACAGGGCCACGAGGTCGGCGAAGCCAACGACGTCGCGCAGGTCGGTGAGGTCCTTTTCGGTCAGGGCACCCAGATTCAGGTCTGAGTCCGGGAAGTTGATTCCCTTTTCGTCGCGGAGCTTGCCGCCACCAGGAGGTGCGTGTGTAACGCTGACCTCGAGCCTGTCGTCTGACTGGTTACGTACGATGCCGCCGATCTTCCCGTCATCGAGCCAGACCCTGTGTCCCGGCCGAACATGTTCGAATGCCGCCGGCAACGTGCAATGTATGTGCGCAGGGCTGCGCACGCCGGTTTGTGGGTCAACCGTGGCGGGCATTCCTGGGATTGGATCCCGTGTCAGGATCAGCGAGTCACCCACGTTCAAGCTGATACGGACTTGAAGCGCAGGGAGATCACCGACAACGAGTTGCCCGGCGGTGCCTTCTGCGTCCTGCGCTTCCAGCGCGGTGCCCGGTGCCAGATGGACGCCGCGATCGACCTCGGCCAGCACAGACCGATCAGTGGTGGCCAGGATTCGAAAGTTGCGGCGACGAGTTCGAAGGTCCTCCGTGACGAGCGTCTTCCCACGTCGCCAGGCACCCGTCGCACTGGCAATCGGCACTGGAACCGCGTCGCCTGGCCCGGGTTCCGGATTTTCCTGCAGTGTGAACCAGGCGCGCGCCGGTCTCACGATCCGTCCAAGGGCATCGACCGCTGGGCGGAGACGAAGCATGTGTCCGATGCATTCCAGGGGCCCCGTCCGCAGCTTCGGCCCAGCCAGGTCGGCTTGAATACGGCAGGGTCTGCCGACGATCCGTTCTGCCCGTCGCAGGTGCGACGCCATGCGATGCCAGGCATCCGCCCCATCATGGGCGCAGTTGATCCGCATGACATCCATGCCGGCTCGGAGCAGATCCTCGATCAGCTGCGGGTCGTCTGCTGCCTCGCTCGGCATCGTGACCATGATCCTGACGACGCGCGACGCCGGTGCAGGGCCGAAAAGGCGTCGGGTGTGATCGTGGAGCAGGATCGGACCGGTCACGAATGTTGCGGGTGGTTGCGGCGCGGGCTCCGTTTCTTCTCCCGCCAGTACTTCGAGATTGGCCACGACCGCGTTGATCGCCGCCAGGACGTGACCTTCGAGTATGCCCAGGGAAGAAAGGCCCAGCGAGTGCAGGTCCAGTTGCAGCGGACGAATGTCGCGCTGCCGCACGGCCAGATAGTGCAGCAGATTTCTGGCGCTGTTGCGGTAAGACGGCGCGACCATCGCCAGCGATTCCGCGTGTGCAGCCTCGAAATCGAGGGCACCCGCACGCAGGATCCGGAGCGATTCAAGCGAACGAGCCAGCAGGCGATCCGTCACGCCTGCTGTCTCCGCAGAAAATCGCTGCTCGCCGCAATCATTGGTCTAGCCAGACCGTCGCGGCCACTGCTGCCACGATGATTGCCGCAATGGCCAGAGCATAGGCCAGGATCGACGCACGACTGATCACGACAGGAGCCTCGCGCTTCACATTGCGCAGAGGTTAGGCGCCCGATCCTTACAAACTGATTACAGTCACACGCCTGCAGTGATGGGCTCGATGACCATGAACCCCGGAAACATTCCCAGTTATCCACAAACCCTGTGGATAACACTGTGCAGAAAATTACGCTTTTGGGTCCACGCCGCTCAAAATCACAGTATCTCTTGCACTGGTCAATTGGTGATCAGGGGGTTTCCGTAAGCTGTACAGTCACTTACCGCCACATTCTCAGATGACGCTTTTGCGGCGCGCGCTAACCCGCCATTCTTGGATCGGTTGATCCGCACTCGACCGACGGCGCAGTCCGCAGCCATATCGCTATCGGTATGATGCAGGTGTCTTAATCAAGCGGATCGCGGCCATGCCCGTCAGGACCCAATTAATGAGCCGCGGCACCGCCCGCGCTGACGCTCGCGCTGAGTCGCAGTGCGCCAATTGTGGCTGGTTCACGATTCTTGACGCGGCGGATGCCGCACGATCGTCGCGCGGCACCTGTCATCGGTACGACTATCTCAGTACCGAAAAGACCCCTCTTGTGCATGCGGACGACTGGTGCTTTGACCATATGCCTGATCGCGACATGAATTGCGCGACTCCAGCGGACCGGCTGCTCCCACGAAGCAGTCACTGAATCACGATACCGACTCTAGAGGCCTGGTGATCGCGATCAGTCGCCCACCTTTGCTGGCGTATCTCGGCACGAGCCCCGCGTGCAACGATGACGACGACGGTCAGGATCCGGGCGGTCGCATCGAACGTACTGCGGCCACCAAGCATGGGTACCGAGGCTCAACTATGATCTACCGACCATGGAGATCATCGCGGTCTCGAACATCAAGGGCGGTGTCGGCAAGACGACGACGGCCGTCAACCTCGCCTACCTTGCTGCGGCGTCTGGACGCTCAACCGTACTGTGGGACCTCGATCCACAGGGCGCGGCGACCTACGCGCTGCGCGGCGCGCCGAGTGAGCGGGCTTCGGCCAGGAAGCTGGTAAGCGGCAAGCGCGAATTGCCCGAACTGGTTGCGCCGACCGATTACACGCGACTTGATCTGTTGCCCGCAGACTTTTCATATCGGCAGTTTGATATTCACATGAGCGAGCGCAAGCATCCGACGGAGCGCCTCCTGCGGATGAGTCGCTCGCTCAACGAAGACTACGACTGCCTGTTGCTCGACTGCCCGCCGGGAATGTCACTGCTGTCGGAAAACGTGCTGCGGGCCGCGGATGCCGTCATCGTACCGACGCTCCCGACACCGCTGTCGCTGCGAATGCTCGAGCAGCTGTTCGATCTCGTTGCGCAGGCGGGCTGGTCCGACCTGCGCCTCCTGCCCTTCTTCTCGATGGTGGATCGGCGCAAGTCGCTGCATGAAGAGATCATCGTTGCCACGCGCCAGCAGTTTCCGATGATGCTCGCCACGGAGGTGCCGTACTGGAGCGAGATCGAGCGGATGGCCGTGCGTCGAGCCCCGATACCTGCCTACGCGCCGCGCAGCCCCGCCGCGCTCGTCTATTCGAGCCTGTGGAGTGAGATCGCCAAGCGGCTGCACGAGTGAAGTGCGACGGGGCGCCGCGCGGCGGCCTCGCAAGGGCGCGTGTACAGGGTCAGATCGCGAATTCGTCGCCGGCTTGTTCCGTTGCCATTGTCACGGGCCTGTTCCTTCACGGATAGCCAGAACATTGTCCTGCGCAAAGTCGATTTCCAGCCGTTGTCATCTCATGGTCAAGAACGTCCTGTAAACGATTAGCCGGATCGTTCTTTCAGGAGATCGACGCACATGACGAGCTTCCGGCAGGCGCTGGCGACTCAACGCTGGGATGACCACCGCTACTACCACCACAGCCTGGTCAACCAGTCCCTGCACCTGGTGAGTGCCACGAGCTTTCTCTGTTCCTACGTCCTGATGTTCGTCAATCCGGCGGTCGCGGCACTGGTCGCGTGGCTCGTCTCGATGACGACGCGCCAGGCCGGCCATTTCTTCTTCGAGCCCAGAGGCTATGACACGGTCAATCAAGCGACCCACGAGCACAAGGAAGCAATCAAGGTCGGCTACAACCTGCGCCGCAAGATTGTGCTGCTGTCGATCTGGGCCGCTTCACCGCTGCTGCTGGTGCTCGAGCCGACGTTGTTCGGCGCATTCACGCCGCACGCGAACGCTGCCGAATTCTGGACTCACGTTGGCGAGGTCTGGCTCATCGTGGGGCTGGGCGGGCTGCTGTTCCGTACGGTGCACCTCTTCTATCTGAAGGACGTGCAGACCGGACTGG
Source organism: uncultured Gammaproteobacteria bacterium (assembly GCA_963827615.1). Taxonomy (GTDB): domain Bacteria; phylum Pseudomonadota; class Gammaproteobacteria; order Steroidobacterales; family Steroidobacteraceae; genus RPQJ01. The sequence continues at coordinate 8,676 of CAWHCA010000040.1, forward strand.
TCTGGTGCACGAAGATCCTGACGGACCCCTTCCACGACGTGAAGCTCTACCACAAGGCGCCGCTGTACCTCATCCGCGGGGAACGGCCGGAGCCTCCGACGGGGACGGTGGCGCCGCACTGACCGGCGCGCGACCGAAACGCGCGCGCAGCATCTCACGCGTGATGCGGCGCTTGATTGCGCGATTGGTCAGCTCCGGGCCCTGCCACCACCAGCCATCCATGTCCATTGCTCGCGCGCCTGCCACGATCCGGTCGGCCACGACCTCGAAATCCGCGTCCGTGTAATTGAGGCTGAAGATGAATCGGCCCGTGCCGACCCAGCTGAGGGAGAGCCCTTGCGCGCGCAGATAGAACTGCAGCATCCAGTTGTAACGTGCCGGCCTTGTGTAGCACACGGTCCAGATCGTCGAGAGGTTGCGTACCTGCAGCGGCAGGCCAGCGTCGCTGAGTCGCTGGTTCAAACGCGCTGCTCGCCCGTTCCAGACCGTATCGAGGTTGTCGTAGAGACCGTAGATCTCGGGGCTGCGCTCGAGACGCCGCAGAAACTCGTTCATCGCGCCCATCACGTACGGGTGCGCGTTGAAGGTGCCGCGCGCGAAGCAGATGTCTGCGGGGCGATTTTCCTGGAAGCGCTTCATCAGCGCCGCCTTGCCGCAGAGCACGCCGACGGGCAGCCCTCCGCCGAGCGTCTTGCCGTAGGTGACCATGTCCGCCTGCACGCCGAAATATTCCTGCGCGCCACCCGGCGCCAGGCGGAACCCGACAAACACTTCGTCGAAAATGAGGGGGATCCCGCGCTCGGTGCAGACGTCGCGCAGGCGGCGCAGCCAGGCGGCGTACTCCTCCCGGTCGAAATGAGCCTGGCGCGAGCTGTCCACCAGCGTCGAATCTCCCGGCGCGCCCGCATTGGGGTGCAGCGCCTGCAGGGGATTGACCAGCACGCAGGCGATGTCCTTGCGCCTGGCGAGTACGCGCAGCGACATGTTGTCCATGTCCTTGAGCGTGTAGGTACTGTCAGCCGGCATCGGGTTGCCGACGCCCGGCTGCACGTCGCCCCACCAGCCGTGATACGCGCCGCAAAAGCGCACGACGTGCGAGCGACGGGTGTGATAGCGAGCCAGGCGCACGGCCTGCATGACTGCCTCGGTGCCCGACATGTGGAACGACACCTCGTCGAGACCGGAAATCCTGCGCAGGCGCGCGACGTTGTCGGCGACCACAGGGTGATAGGCGCCGAGGACCGGTCCCAGTGGGTGCACGCGCGCCGCGCCGCGCTCGATGCACTCCTTGTAGAAGTCGTACCCGAACAGGTTCACGCCGTAGGAGCCGCCAAGGTCGTAGAGAGGGTTGCCATCGAGGTCGGCAAGTTGAACACCAGCGGACGACTCCACGAACGAACCGCTCTTCAGGTGCTTGCTCACCAGACCCCGGAACTGGAAAGGAACTCGGTACCTGTCGGTAAACTGCAGGTCGGAGATCGCGTCCTCGACCTCGCGAGTGAGCTGTGCCGTCGTCGCAAAGCGCTCGGAGTAGAATGCTGCCAGGCGCATGAACCCCGCGCGCCGCTGCTCTGCGACCGTGGCCGGCGCGTCGTCGACGCCAAAGAACTCCAACTCGTTGTACTCGTAGTGGGGTACGAGGGCCGCCATGCGACGCGCAAGGCGCGAGTGCCCTGCCAACGACGGATGCTTCGCCGCCGAGAGCTCCAGGCGCAATTGCAGCCTGTGCGCGAGTGCCGCGACGCCGACGGCGGCGGCGATGTACGCAAGGGTGCTGGTTTCCAAGGCAGTCCTCCACCATCACCGTACGGCACCTGGATTACATCCCGATGACACCATCGCCCCGACCCTCCCTGCTCACCCGGATTGCCGCCCAGGAAGACCTGAACTTCCTGCTCACCAACCGCATTCCCCGCGACGCACTGACACGCCTCGTCGGCCGGCTCAGCAAGATCGAGAATCCGGTCGTCCGTGACCTCTCGATCGGCCTGTGGCGGGCGTTCGCCGATCTCGACCTTGCGGACGCGCGGACCACGCAGTTCCGCAGCATGCATGATTGCTTTACGCGCCAGCTGCGCGATGGTGCGCGCCCGATCGATCCGGACGATCGGCACTTGACGAGTCCCTGTGACGGCATCGTCGGCGCCCACGGCCGAATCGACGGCGACACCCTGCTGCAGGCGAAGGGCTCCTCTTATACGCTGGCGGAGCTGCTGGCCAACGACGCAGCATTGGCGCAGACGTTTCACGATGGGCTATACCTGACCCTGCGCCTGACATCCGGCATGTACCACCGTTTTCACGCGCCGCACGATTGTCGCGTCGAGCAGGTGAACTACATCTCAGGTGAGACTTACAACGTCAACCCTGTCGCACTGAAGCGCATCGAGAAACTGTTCTGCCGGAACGAGCGCGCGGTGCTGCGCTGCCGGCTCACCGCGACCGGCCAGACGATCGCGCTGGTGCCCGTTGCCGCCGTACTGGTCGCCAGTATCCGCCTGCACTTCCTCGACGTGCTGCTGCACCTGAAGTACCGCGGACCGAACGTGATCGCCTGCGACGCGTCGCTGGGCAAGGGCGAGGAAATGGGCTGGTTCGAGCACGGGTCGACCGTCATCGTGCTGGTGCCGCCAGGCTTCGCGCTCTGCGACGGCCTGCAAGACGGTGCGCGAGTTCGCATGGGCCAGGCGATCCTGACCGTGCACTGAGAGATTGCATTCACTTTACATATCGTCATCTACCGTGAAGATCTCCCCCCTACCACGCTGATTGTCATCAGTATTTCTTGCAGCGTTCACGTCGACGTCATGAAGCGTCGGCAATCTCCCGCAGCGAGCCAGGCCACGGGAGAGAGTGAACATGACCCCCAAGCCGCCGCAATCCACGTTGCGCCTGCGCAGCGTCTTCATCTCCGACGTCCACCTGGGCTTCAAGGGATGCCGGGCGGAGTTCCTGCTCGACTTCCTGCGCCGGGTCGAGTGCGAGCAGATTTACCTGGTCGGGGACATCATCGACCTGTGGAGCCTGCAGCGTAGCTTCTACTGGCCGCAGGCACACAACGACGTCATCCGCACGATTCTCGGCAAGGCGAAACACGGCACTCGTGTCCTGTATGTGCCGGGCAACCACGACCGCGCATTCCGCGACCATGACGGATTGACGCTGGGCAATGTCGAGATCTGCCTCGAGGTAATCCACGAGACCGCGGACGGGCGTCGCTTCCTGGTCCTGCACGGCGACGAGTTCGACAGCATCGTGCGGGCCAGCCCGCTGCTCGAGTCCGTCGGCAATCATGCCTATGCGGCGGCGTTGCGACTGAACCGGTACGTCAATGCGATACGGCAGAGGCTCGGTTACCGGTACTGGTCGCTGGCTGCGTTCCTCAAGCACAAGGTCAAGAACGCGGTGAAATACATCGCCAACTTTGAACGGGCGCTCGCGGTCGAAGCCCGGCGCCGTGGTGTCGATGGCGTGATCTGTGGCCACATTCATCGGGCCGAGATCACGGAGATCGACGGCATCCTCTACTGCAACGACGGCGACTGGGTGGAAAGCTGCACGACGCTGGTCGAGGACTTCGCCGGGCGGCTCAGCCTGCTGCGCTGGACCGAGAAGGCCGAGGTCCTGACCGGTACGCAGGTATTGCCCCTCCTGGACGGTACCCCGGCCCTCGGCCAGGCCGCATGAGGATTGCGCTCGTCACCGATGCCTGGCTGCCGCAGACCAACGGCGTGGTAAGAACGTTGACCACGACGGTCGAGAAGCTGTTGCAGGCAGGGCATGAGGTTACGCCGATCACGCCCGCCGATTTCCGCACCGTGCCGTGTCCAACCTATCCGGAGATCCGCCTGTCGCTGTTCGCAGCGACGAAAGTCCGGCGGCGTCTCGACGCCCTCGGCCCCGACGCCGTGCACATCGCCACCGAAGGCCCGCTGGGATTGGCTGCACGGCGCTGGTGCCTGCGCCGTGGCCGCGCGTTCACGACTTCGTATCACACGCAGTTCCCGGAGTATGTACGCGCTCGATTCCCGATCCCGGTTGCGGTCAGCTACGCATTCTTGCGCTGGTTTCACGGTGGTGCGGCGCGCACTCTGGTCGCCACGCCGTCCATGAAGAATGCTCTCGCAGAACGGGGATTCCGTAATCTCGTACTGTGGAGCCGCGGCGTGGACACGGAACTGTTCCGCCCACGCGACGAGTCATGCCTCGAGTTGCCGCGCCCGATCTGGCTGTATTTCGGCCGGGTCTCGGTCGAGAAGGGAATCGAAGAGTTTCTCGCGCTCGATCTCCCGGGCACGAGACTAGTGGTGGGTGATGGGCCGGCGACCGAGAAATTGCGCGGGAAGTATCCCGGCGTCGTGTTCACCGGCTACCGCTTCGGCGACGAACTTGCGCGTCACGTCGCTGCCGCGGATGTATTCGTGTTTCCAAGCCGCACCGACACGTTCGGACTCGTGCTGCTCGAAGCGATGGCCTGCGGCGTTCCCGTCGCCGCATACCCGGTGACAGGGCCGATCGACGTGGTCGTGAACGGCGTCACCGGAGTCCTTAGCGAGGACCTGCGGACGGCCGCGCTCGCAGCCATCAACCTCGATCGGCACGCATGCCGCGAGCATGCGCTTCGCTACACGTGGGAGGCGGCTTCTCGCCAGTTCGTCGCATCGCTCGCACCGGTCGATTGCCGCCCTGCCGCAACGATATCGTAACGTCGCGACCCGACAATCGTAATTCATGGCAACCGCCGGCACTCTCGAACGATGGATACGGGATGTCCGCTGATACGCGTCGCCTGCTGTGCATCTCGTTACACGATGTCGCGCCGGCAACGCTCGACGATTGCGCGAACACCCTCGCCTTCCTTGACGACCTCGACCTGGGCCCGGTCGCGCTGCTGGTCGTCCCGGATTACCACGGACTGGGCCGGGTCGACCGGGATCGCCGCTTCGCCTCGTTCATCGAGTCGCGCATCCTGCGTGGTGACGAGATCGTGCTGCACGGCTACCGACACACCGATACGGGCCCCAGCCCGAGTGGCATTCGTGAATGGCTGGCACGGCGAATCTACACCGACCGCGAAGGCGAGTTTTCGCGGCTCGATTTCGAGAAAGCAAGGACTCGCATCCTGCGCGGACTGGTCGTCCTGCGCGCCGCCGGGTGGCAGCCGAAGGGATTCGTCGCCCCCGCCTGGCTCATGAGTCCTTCAGCGCGGTGCGCGCTGGAGGAGACGCCGCTGCAGTACCTTGCGACTCGCGATGAGGTCTTCGTCGTGCGATCTGGTGAGAGGATCGCGGCACCGAGCCTGGTCGTCAGCACTCGTGCCGCGTGGCGGCGCACGGTCTCGCCGCTGTGGAATCAATCGCAGCTGGCACGACACTCGACGAGCCAGGTCATTCGAGCCGCATTGCATCCGGCGGACCTCCGATATCCGACGATGGAAGCCTTCTGGCGCAGTCTGTTTATTCGACTCGGCGACCGGAGCATCGTCACCGAGGCCCAGCTGATCCCGCCGCTGCCCCGGCGCGCGGTTGCACGCTCGCTTGCAAGTGCAACGCAAGGGCGGAGTCTCCACCGAAGTGGCATCCACCGCAGCCCGTAGCCATTGATTGCAACATGGCCGTGCCGCAGGTCGACCTGCGTGCTGTACGATGTCGGGCAACAGAGCGGCTCAGCCGCCAGCAGGGGGAAATCCGATGGCAACGCCTACGGTTGGTTCGCTGCCGATGAGCGAACGCATCGCAACGCTGGACATCATCCGCGGGTTTGCGTTGCTGGGCATCCTGATCATGAACATGCCCGGCTTCAGCAGTTCGTTCTTTGCCGAGGCCGATGGCTCGCACCAGTGGACCGGGCAGCTCGACCAGGTTGCGGAGGCCATCCGCGACATGCTGTTCTCCGGCAAGTTCAACAGCATGTTCAGCCTGCTGTTCGGCATCGGCTTTACCATTCAGTTCGCCCGCCTGGAGCAGAAGGACCCTGCCCGTGCCACCGGCATCTACCTGCGTCGCCTGGCGGTGCTGGCCGTGCTCGGGCTCATCCACGGCGCAATATTCTGGCCGGGCGACGTGCTGCACATTTACGCCATCCTGGGGTTGCTGCTGGTTTTCCCGCTCCGCCGCGCCAGCATCCGCACCATCGTCACGCTGATGGCCCTGTGTCTCGTCTATCCGGTCGTGTCCGGCACGCTGCGGCTGATGGTGATGACACCCGAAATCACGGCGATGCTGGTGCGCGAGGCGCAGGCATGGGAAGCCAGCAACAAGGCCGTTTACCCCAACGGCAATTTCCTGCAGACCGCGGCCGAGAACATGCGTGTGTTCGTGCACTTCTACGGCGGTCGATGGGAGCTGTGGGGTTCGCTGGGCTTCTGGGTGCAGATGGCGTTCACCATGTTGCTTGGCCTGCTGGCCGGACGGCTGCGCTGGGCGCAGCGGATCCCGGAGCTGGCGCCCAAGGTTCGCTCATGGATGTGGGTCGCGTTGGCCGTCGGTCTATTCTGCGGCGCGGCGTTCACGCTGATATTCCAGGTCAACCGCGTTCCCGGGCCGTCACCGATCAAGCTGCTGGGCGGCCTGTGCTACTGGATCAGTCGGCCGGCATTGATGATCTTTTACGTGCTGCTGATCGTGCGTCTTGCGCAGGATCCGCGGTGGGCGCAACGCCTCGCGCCGTTCGGCGCCGCCGGCCGGATGCCGCTCACGAATTACCTGATGCAGACTGCCATCTGCACCACGATCTTCTACGGCTGGGGCTTCGGCCTCTGGGGCCAGGTCGGACCCGCCGCAGGACTCCTGCTGGCGTTGACCATTTTCTTCGCGATCCAGGTGCCCTGGAGCATCTGGTGGCTGAACCGCAACGATCGCGGACCGATGGAGCGCCTCTGGGCATGGATGACCTATGGCTCCCACAGCGCGAGGGTCGACGTAAGAGCAGCCTGACCCTCACATCGACGGAGGCGGACCGCTCGGAACGTAGACGACTGCGTCGCCCTGGTATCTGATGCGGCGACGACTGCGCCGACGGTCACGCTTCGATGTTTCCGTGGCCAGCGAAGTCTCCGGCTCGTCGTCTCACTCGAACACGCTGAGGATGCTCTGGTACTTCTCGATGTACCAGCGATTCTCATTGTTGTACCTGGGGATCGCCACGGGACGGACGCCGGTCGCTTCCTCCTTCCACAGACACGGGCAGTTTACCTGCATTCCCGGAGGCTGCTCTCCCGGGGGACGCAGGTCTTCAAGTTTCACGCCCATCCTTTTCATGACACCGTAGAGCTTCGTGACATTCCTGGGTCCGCCGTTGTAGGCAGCGACCGGGAAGATGCCAAGCACTTCCTTGTTTTCACGATACGCAAAGCGGATATCGGAACGCATCTGGTACAGCTCGATGTCAAAGAGGCAGATCGCAGCCTTCATGGCGTTCAGAATGTTCGTTGCGCCACGCTCAAAGTTCGGGTCAAGCTTTGCCGCAGGACATCGCCTGACCACCAGCGCATAGGTGCCATTGCCCTTCCTGTTCGTGAACTGCATGGCGCCGAGGGCGGATGCGCTCGAGACGCTGTACCGATACGCCTCCTCCCGTTTCATGCCGTAGTGACTCAGCACCTCATCTACCGCAGCCGCCTTCTTTTTCACAAAGTCGGCGTCGTCCGTCTGTTCGATCACCGCAAGAGTTGTGATGACTTCAGCGGGCACGACGTCCGCGAGCAACTGCCCCGGAAATGCCACTGAGGGTGCCCTGGCTAGACGCAACTCCTCGATTGCTCTTCGCGCCGTGTCGAGAAGGAATTCCTTCCCGCCACTGACAAAAAGCGGATCGAGGGTGTCTTCGTTGGACGGGAGATAGACGATTGGCTTCGCGGTCGCGACGACGGCTCGCCATCTCTTCTTCGCAATCAGGGCACTGTCGAAGACGGGGAACTTCCTGCCGTAGACCTTCAGCGGCTCGCCGTCCTTGGAGAAAGCGAACATCAGCCTCTCGGCACCCGTGCCCTTGACGTGCCGCGCCTCGACGCCTGGTGTGCGCACGATGAAGGGAAAGGGCTTCCTGCCGGGCTTCCATTTGACCGGAGGGCGGGGGATCTCGATGTGCACGATGGACCACTGCTGCTTCGCCTCGCTCCACAGGGCAAAGACGACAGGACGCCCGCGCAGCGCCTCCTTTCTGCCTTTGCCCGTGAACACATACTCGAGTTCGACATCACGAAGCAGCGTCTTCGCTTCGGACACGAGATCGAGGATCACCTCGTGACGTTCGCGTTGAGCTTCAACGATCACTTCCTCGAGCTCCTTGTCCGGAGACACATCTGCGGGATGTTCGGACTCGGCCACGGCCAGCGGAACTTCCCCGTCTTCCCCGGCTTTCGCCGTCGGTACCTGGGGCGATCCCTGAGCAGCGGATATTTCCTCGACGAAGACCGGCTCTCCTTCGTCGGCGACGCCTCCCGTCGTCTCACATGCCGCAATGCAGATGAAAGAAGCAATGATCAGCAGGGCCCGTGCGGCCCTGCGTGTGACGAGCGCATGCATGAAGTTTTCTGTCACTGGCGCGTAATGAGACTCGCACGAGTAGTGTGGCGTTTCATGTCAACTCGGGCAAATTACCAAGGCTGGAATGTGAACGACGATGGCGTTGCGTACCACCCCGGAATGTACACCGCCATTGAACGTCACGCCTCTGCGGTCAGTCCCTGGACCCAGTCGCTGCTCGAGGTCGAGGGGGGACGTCGGGGTATCCTCGCAGCGCAGGCCTGGGACCGGCGTGGACCGTTGCGGCGGATCGGAAGTGATTGGAGTCGTCCGCCGCACCGAAGTGCCGCTTTTCAGGGCGAAAAGAGTTAACTTGTCAGCACCCCATGACTTCATGAGCGTTGCGGAGCCGGACATGAGCAAGCTGGTGGAATGCGTGCCGAATTTTTCCGAAGGGCGCGATGCCGCGGTGATCCGCAGCATCGTGGCGGAGATCGAGGCTGTCCGCGGCGTGACGCTGCTCGACGTCGATCCGGGCGAAGACACCAACCGCACGGTCGTCACCTTCGTCGGCCCGCCGGAGGCGGTGGTCGAGGCAGCCTTCCGCGCCGGCAAACGCGCCGCCGAAACCATCGACATGTCGAAGCATCATGGCAGCCACGCGCGCATGGGCGCGATGGACGTCTGCCCCTTCGTGCCTGTCGCCGGTATCACCATGGCGGACTGCGTGGCGCTGGCACGGGAATGCGGCCGCCGCATCGGCGACCTCGGCATCCCGGTGTACCTCTACGAGCACGCTGCAACGAGCCCGTCCCGCAGGAACCTTGCCGCCGTGCGGGCCGACGAATACGAGGGGCTGGCAAACAAGCTGGCGCAGCCGGACTGGAGGCCCGACTTCGGCCCGGCCACGCACAATCCGCGGTCCGGCGCCTACATCATCGGCGCGCGCGAGTTCCTGATCGCCTACAACGTCAACCTTGCAACCACCGACAAGCGTTACGCGGACGACATCGCCTACACCCTGCGCGAGCGCGGCCGCCACAAGCGCAGCGGCAACGTCGCGCCTTTCTACTACAAGGGCGAGACGGTGGTGTTCGGCAAGGACAGCTTCCCCTGCGGCGCCTGCGATCATGTCGCGAAGACATGGGAAGCGCTTGCGGCGCATTACCACGACGACCACGGCAGGGACCTGGCCGCCCGCTACTCGGCCCTCGGCTACCCGGCGGAGGCGGTCGCCGGAAGGCCCGTTTACGCGGACGGCCGCTTCTCGCACGTCAAGGCGGTCGGCTGGGTGGTCGACAAGTACCGTCGCGCGCAGATCTCCATCAACCTGACCGATTTCAAGGTGACGCCGGCCCATGCGGTCCTGGAGGCCGCGCGCGAGGAAGCCGCGCTGCGCGGCATTGCCGTCACCGGTTCCGAGATCGTCGGCGTGGTCCCGTTCGACGCCATGCTGGAATCCGGCCGCTACTACCTGCGTCGCATGCACAAGTCCACCGGGCTCCCCGTCGGTGACGTGATCGAAACCGCGGTGCAGGCCATGGGCCTGCGCGACGTCGCGCCGTTCGAAACCGAGAAGAAGGTGCTGGGCCTGCCCCGCCCCGCCGGTGACCTGGTCCGCAAGACGGTCGGAGAGTTCGTCGACGAGGTCTCGCGCGACACGCCAGCTCCGGGCGGTGGTTCGATCGCCGCGCTGTCGGGCTCGATCGGCGCGGCGCTGGCCGCGATGGTCGCGAACCTGACGGTCGGCAAGGCCGAGTTTGGCGGTCGCTACGAGGAACTGGACGCGCTTGCCGCCAGGGCACAAGACACCAAGGACCTCCTGCTGGCCGCGGTCGACGCGGACACGCAGGCCTTCAACGGCGTCATGGACGCCCTGCGCATGCCGAAGGACACGCAGGACCAGAAGAGCGCGCGCAGCCAGGCGCTCCAGTCCGGCTACAAGCATGCCACCGAGGTCCCATTGGAGACCGCCCGGCAGTGCCGCGCGGCACTCGAACTGTGCCTGCTGGCCGCGCGCTGCGGCAATGACGTCATGATTACCGACGCCGGGGTCGGCGCCCTGGTCGCCCTCGCGGGAGTGAAGGGTGCGGCCTACAACGCACGCATCAACCTGAAATCGATCAAGGATTCCGAATTCGTCGAGCGCGTCGGCGCCGAGATCGCGCACCTCCTCGACGAGAGCCGGAGCATTGCCGACCTCGTCGAACGCGAGGTCGAACGCGTCGTGGGATGACCATTGCGCAACTGCCGTGCCATTGCACCGGTTGCCGGTGGTCGCATTGCGCTGCGAGCCCTGGCACGGATAATGCTGCCCATGCGCTGCACCCCGTGCACGCGCGTCGGTGACGCCCGCGACCATGCCTGGAGGCCTGAATGATGCGAACTCCGCCTGAGGATAGTTTGGCGGATGACGACCTGGACATCACCGCCAGGCTACCGATCCTGGGCCCGGCGGACATGGTTGACGCGCCACCCGACGTGGACGACGCCACGGGAGAATACCGGCCGCAGCTGGGTGTGACCGCCGCACTGCGCGCCGAGGCGGCCGAGCACCTGGACCTGATGGATGAACTCGTCTCGGTGCGCGACCGGATCGTCAGCCTGGAAACCGCACTGGCGGATGCCGAGGTCAAACTCACCCAGCTGCACGCAAGCCATGATTCCCTGCAGTCAAGCCATGCCGACTTGCAGGTCCACAGCGAGGCGGTCGCGCGGGATCGTGACCGCCTCGCCGAAGAACGCCTGCAATGGCTGGCAAGCCGACAACAGCTGCAGGATCAGCTGGAGCAGCAACGCGCCGAGGCAGAGCAGTTGCGCGAGCAGCATGCACGCCAGATGGGCGACCTGACCCGGCAGCTGGAGGAGCAACGTCAGCATGGCGAAGCGCTGCAATTGGAGTTGTTGACCGCGCAACAGCAGTTCGAAGAGCAGCATGCCTCGGCTGCCGCACTGGCGCGCAGCATGGCGCAGGCCCTGCTCGAAAAGGACGATCTGGAGCGCTCCCGCGTGGCTCGTGAGCAGCGCATTGCCGCGCTGGAAAGCCGACTCAGTGACACCTCGGCGCAGCTGGCCAGTGCGGTCGCCAATGGCGAATCGCTGGTGCAGAGCGTGGCGACACACCAGCAGGAGATCAGCGAACGAGCCCGACGAGGCGGCCGAGCTGCAGCGTGAACTGTCGGAACGCCAGGCGGAAATCGGCACCTTGCGAGACGAACTCCACCGCGCGTTGATCGAGAATGACGGGCTGGGCCAACAGCTCGCCGAGCGCAGCGCCTCACTGGAAGCGCGACAGGAGGTGATCGCCAGCCAGGATCAGGAGTTGCAGGGACTGCAGGAAGCGCGGGCCACCCTGATGCAGCGTGAGGCAACGTTGCAGGACAGCGTCGCGCAGCTGCATGAGGAGCTGGAGCAGGCACGACGGGAACTGGCGGCCAAGCAGCTTGAACAGGGGGCCAGCGCCCGGCAGGTCGAGGCTCTGCAGGTCGAGCTGCACCAGCATGTCGAGGCGATGCAAGCCATTCGTCGCGACATCCATCAGGTGGCGCTGCAGACCCGCAAGCACGAGGGCGAGACGCTGCTCAGGACCCTGACGCGCGATGATGCCGAGGGCGTCGTGCATCTGCTCAACAAGAGTTCGATTTCGATCGGCCGTGGCCGTGAATGCGACATCCGGCTGCAGTCTGGTTCGGTCAGCCGGTATCACGCGGTTCTCAGGGTCAGCCACGACGCCGTCATCTTCGAAGACATGAACAGCACCAATGGCTGCTTCGTCAACGGGCGGCGAATCAAGCGGCAGTTGCTCAAGGATGGCGACAAGCTGAAGGTGGGCGCGGTACCGCTGCGCTTTGCTATTCGCGCCACGCAGGAGTGACGAGCGACGGCACACAGCGTTGTCCGCCGCCGCGTGCCGACACGCGCATCATCACGAGCGCTGCGCCAGCTCTAAATCGCTACGAAAGGTATGGGTGACGTCACGTGCCGGCGCAATCACGTTTTGCGGGCCATGATGGCCCAGGTGCTTGACGGCATCCAGACGGAGCCATCGGCGCGTCGGTGCGCCTGCATGAGTGCGCCCAGCTCTGCGCGGATCAGCGGGAGCTGCTTCTGCCCTTCCGGGCCCGCCTCACGCACGATCTCGCCGGAGGGTCCGACCAGGATCTGGTAATCGATCGCCTCCTCCACACTGGTGCCGACGCAGATCTCGGCGTCGATGCGCCTGAACAATTCGACCTGGGTAAAGCCGGCGACCTTCAGCATCGCGCGGACGGTCTCCTCATCCGCCATCGAAAACGGCCCAGGTCCGCAGGTCTTGGCCTGATCGCCCGGCGGCGGCAGATACTTGAGCGCGATCTCCTTCGCCCCGCCCCAGCATGGATTGTCCTTGATCGTGCGCCATACGATCAGGCACACCGTGCCGCCCGGTTTGAGCGCGCGATGCGCATTGCGCAGCGCCATGACCACGCTCTCGAAGAACATCACGCCGAACCGTGAAAACACGACATCGAAATATTCCGACGGCAGGGCGTGCGTCTGGGCATCCCCAAGTTCGTAACGCACCTGTCGGAGCCCGGCCTGATCCCGTTCACGGTTCGCGTCGGCCAGAAACGCCTCGGTGCAATCCAGCCCCACCACCTCGCCGGCATCCGTCACCATGCGGCCGATGTCCAGGCAGGTCTCGCCGTAACCGCAGCCTATGTCGAGCACCTTGTCGCCGACCCTGAACCCGAAATACGGATACGCAATTTCGCTGTGGATGCCGCCGTTACCGGACAGCAAATGGCGGAATCGATTCCATTTCGGGACCAGGATTTCGTTCCAGCAGTGAATGAAGTCTTCGTTCATGTTTGGAGCCCCCCGGTTTCCTGTGCCTTCCAATAACGCATATGCGCGCGGACGACAAAAAGGCCGCCGTGGGTAACGGCGGCCAATTTGATCGAGCGTCGTGCGATTGTTACTGCTTGATGTTCGAGCCGTGACTTGCGACGCACTGCCACTTGCCATCTGGCATCTTTACCCACGTGTCGGTCCAGCGCTCATTCGTATCGAAAGGCTTGCCCGACTCATCGGTGCCCTTGCCCTTGAAGCCGCCTGTCGCGATGGCCGTGTCGCCAAACACCGTTACCTTCACATCCGGATACTCGACACTCTGGTACTTGGTCGCTTTCGCGATCGCCAGAGTCTCGGCCCGATTGCGAACCTTCCCTTCGGTGCTCGTGTTCACGAACTTGTCTGCCAGCAACGGGGCGACGAGGTCGGGATTATTCGTCTTTTGTGACTGCATCCACTGACCTTCCAGCGCCGCGATCGCTTTCTCGATTTCGCCGCTCGACTGCTGCGCTTGCGACATTGAAGTGCTCCCAAGCGAAAGCACGCCGAGCAGGCACCAGAGCCATGTCTTCTTCATGATCATTCCCCCCTTGCAACGGTTATTTCAGCTCTTCGTACAGGCTGTCCGAAACGATCTTGCGTGTCTGACTCATGCTCTTGAGCGTCGCCTGGTATTCCGCGTCCTTGGCGATCATGGCGTCCTCCGCTGCGAAGGTCGTCATGTCGGCATACTCGACTGCAACGACGACGGAGCCCGCGTTCGGACCCGCAAAGCGCGCGCGCCAGGCCCGAACCGTTGACTTGCTGCCGAGGCGCTGCAGGCTCGCCCTGAGAGTGTTCAACTGGCCCATGTAAGCGGCCACGTCGTTCGTTTCAACCACGACGACTCGCAGGACACTCGCTTCGGCGGAATTCGTGAGCACGAATAGCCCCACCAAGGCCGCCAGCATTACGGTAAAGCGCTTCATAGGATCTCCCCTGCTGTTGTTGGTATCGATCGATCCGGGGACTATCGTGCGCGCGTTATTGCGGCCCAGTCAAAATATCTGCAGATAAAGTGATGCCTGAGAGAGTCGCCGGGGCAAGGACTCGTTTCAGTCATTGATGCATGACCGGATCTGGGCAGCAGGCGACGTGCTCCCGATGCAGCGCCGATCTGGCGCGCACCTCGAGGGCGCTCGCCGAGCCGATGGCGGGCCCGGTGCCCCTAACCCACCGGTCTCTGCCGGTACAGCCGATCGAACATCCGCTCGAGCTTCGGGTTCACCCCGCGCGCCTGGTCAACAACCTGCTTTGCCCAGTCGAAGTACTTCTGCTGCCGAGCCAGCGACCATCCGGCCGGCGGACTCGCGAGGATGTCGCGCAGGTTGCAGATCTTATCCGCCAGTTTCACCAGCCGCGCCCGCTCGCTGGCACGACCGGCTTTCGCCACTTGCAGCCGCTTGCGCGATTCATCCGCCAGGAACTTTACGTCCGTCACTTCGATCACGACGTCCGCCACCGTGGCTCCGAAGGCACCCCGCAATTCATCGTAGGTCGTCCTGGTGTCCTCGATCGTGTCGTGCAACAGAGCGGCGGCGATGACGATCGGATCGTGCACCCTCCCATCCGTGTGCAGCACCTCGGCGAGGTTGATGGGGTGGTTGATGTAAGGGGTCGCCTTCACATCCTTCCGCCGCTGGTCTTTGTGCTTGTGGGCCGCGAACTGCGCCGCGCGTATTACAAGGCCGATATCGTCTTTGGCTTTAGGCATTTGCACCTCACAGGGGCCACCGTCCTCGGCGACCGTCGTCAACATCAGTTGTTGGAGCTGGGCAGGCTCCTATCGTTTTGCCCGCGGCGTCACCCCGCTGGGTGACTGGTTTGCCTTGCGGCCGTGTGCCCCGGTTGCCGGGGGAACCACCGTGCCCGCATGGGTCGGTTGGCGGGAGCGCTCGCTCCATTCTTCACACGATTTGTAGATGAGGGTCGCTCCCTCCGTTATCAAGCTCTTCCCTGTTTCTGCGCTTGCAGATTATCGGCCCGGAGGCCCACCACGTGAGCCCGCCGCGTCGATTTCGACGCCGAGCCGCAACAGATCGACACTCGGAGAGCTGGCTCTTTCAATTCCTGCCGGGTCGACCTTTCTCCGCGCCGAGGATGAACTCCGCGATCGCCGCGTTGAAAGCCGCAGTCTGGTCGACGGTTACGCCGTGGCCGGCCCCGGCAATCACCTTCACGATTGCGCCCGGCACTTGCGCCTGGAACTCCCGTGCCGTCTCGGGTCGTGCTTCGTCGTATTCCCCGACCAGGAACAGCGTCGGCAGCTTGAGCGTACTCAACTGCGCGAATCGGTCGTAGTCACGCAAGGTGCCGTTGGCCACGAACTCCGACGGACCCCACATGTATTCATACAGCTGTGCATTGAAGCGAACCGGCGTTGAAGCACACACCGGGAGGTGCCGTTGCTCCCGCGGCGTACGAGTGCCGAAGTTCGCTTCGAAGATCTCGTTGGCCGCCTGGAACCCTGGCGTGTCGTAGTTGCCCGTCGATTTCGCAGCCTGGATGGCATCCTGGGCGTCCTGCGGCAATTGCCGGACGAGTTCATTGGCGTCCTCAACCCAGCGTCGCGTCGATAGCAGCGGGCCGACAAAGCTGACCGAACGCACGCCTGTCGGGTTTGCGGTCAGCAGATACTCCAATGCCACTGTGGCGCCCCAGGAATGACCGACAAGATGAACTTCCTTCAGGTCGAGCTGCTCGCGGATCGCCTGCACTTCCATCACGAAGCGGGGCAGCACGGCATCCCGTTTCAAGTCGAGCATTCGGTCGGAGTTGCCGGAGCCCAACTGATCATAGAGGACGACGGGTCGCGACGATGCAATGCCGTCCACCGTGCTGGCGTACGCGCAACTCGTACCACCGGGGCCACCATGGATCAGCAGCACCGGCACTGAACCGCCACCGCCGATGACGCGGAAAGCGACGCGGCCACCGGGCACATCGACGAAGCCATCGTCCGGCAGTGGCCGTTGTGATGCGCAGCCGGCCAGGCCAACGGCCGCGATCAGCAGTACATGGCTGAACCTGCGGATCGATGTCATCGGCTTGTTTGCCAGGCAGGGTTTCATTGCTCGTTGACTCAGGTCCGCAGCTGATGCGCAATCGATGAGCTGCCCAGGACCGCCTCGGTACGATCAGCCGCGTGCCCCAGCAACTCGCCGCTGGAACTCGTGCCCGGCGGCGTCCCGACGAAGGGCGATTTCTGCTCGCCCGGAACCGCGGCGCGCCGCACCATGCGGAATATCGCATAGACGGCGAGCAACAGGTGCATGACGGCCAGCAGCGGCAGAAACGTGTCATTGCCGACCGCCCCCATGACGGCAGCAACGACGATCGGGGCAATGAACGCACCGGCGCCGTTCACGAGTATCAACGTGCTGCTGGCGCCGAGCTTCTCATCGGCCGGCACGTGATCGTTGACGTGCGCCGAGCTCAGCGAATACAGCGTCAGGCTCGTGCCGCCATACGCCGCAACCAGGGCGAAGAAGGCCAGACGTGACACCTCCGCCAGCCACCATGCGCCGAGCGCACCGAAGACCGCCAGCAGGCAGACGGCGATGACCACTTTGCGGCGGTCCATCCGGTCGGAGATGCGACCGATCGGCAGTTGAGTGACGCAGCCCGCAAGAATTGCGACCGCCATGAACAACGAAACCTCGAACGTGGTGAAGCCCTCGCCGTCCGCGTAAATGGCACCCAGCGAGAACAGGCAACCCGAGACCGCGCCAGCGACCGCCACGCCGACCACGCCGAGCGGCGAGCGTCGAAACAGGTCGCGCGGGCCGACCCGGACCGGAACGGTGATCTCGGGCGCCGAGCTGGACGTGAGCGCCATCGGCACCATCGCGACCGAGATCAGGATCGACACCAGGATGAACAGCAGCGTGCTGCGAGGATCGGCAACGTTGAGCAGCAACTGCCCGAGACCGAGGCCCCCGTAACAGACGAGCATGTAGATCGACAACAGCAGGCCGCGATGCTCGTTGTCCACGCGGCCGTTGAGCCAGCTCTCGGCCACCACGTAGATGCCCGCAAAGCAGAAACCAAAGAGGATGCGCACCAGCGTCCAGGGCAGTGGCGCGACGAACACACCCTGGAGCAGGATCAGCACTGAAGCGAGCGAGGTGAGCGCAGCAAAGACGCGGACGTGCCCCACCGAGTTGACCAGGCCAGGCGTCACCACCGAACCTGCCATGTACCCGAGGTAGTAGGCCGCCAGCATGATGCCCGCGAGAAGCGTGGGAAATCCCTCGAGGCTCGCCCGCAGGCCGACCAGCGTGCCCTGCAGGCCGGCGCCCAGCATCAGCAGCGCCATTCCGAGCAGCAGGGTCCAGGTCGCGGCCAATGCGGTGCGCATGTGAGGTATCCGGCGTGAGCCGGCAACTATAGCAAGATCATGCCGGCGAACACGGCGGAGATAGTCGCTCTCGGTCGATGACAGCCGTGCTTCGCTCAGAGCCGATAGTCCGGCTCTTCCTCGTCGAGGATTTCCCTGCAGCGCGTCAAAATGCTTCCGGGAATAGTCGCCGGGGTATGTGTAGCCACTGCGTACAGGTCCTGGCTGCAACTGACTCCGGTATCAGCTGCAGGCTTCAGGCCGGTCGCCAGCGCCAGCAGTTGTACCTTCGCGGCACGCTCCAGGTAGTACAAGTCGTCGAACGCCGCAGCGATCGAGGTGCCAACCACCAGTGCGCCGTGATTGCCCATCATCAGCACACTCTTGTCGGCAGCGAGCAGTGCGGCCACGCGTTCGCCCTCCGCTGCGCTGAGCGCCATCCCGTCGTAGTCCCGGTCATAGGCGACACGGCCATGAAAGCGGCAGGCGTTCTGGTCCAGCATCAGCAGTTCGAAGTCCTTGATGCAGCAGAGCGCAGTCGCATGGGGCATGTGCGTGTGCAGGATGCAGTGCGCCTGCGGCAGGCGTCGATGCAGGTGCGCATGCAGATACCAGGCGGTGGGGTCCGGCGCGTCGGGGCCTTCGGTCGTGGATTCATCGCGCGCGTCCAGCAACAGCAGCTCGCTGGCACGGACGCGCGAGAAGTGCCGTCCGTTCGGATTCATCAGGAAGCGACAGCGGTCTTCCGCGATGGCAACGCTGAAATGGTTGGCGATCGACTCGTGCCAGTCGAGCCGGGCCGCCCAGCGAAATGCCGCGGCCAGGTCGGCACGGGCCTCGGCTTCGGTCGGCGGTATGATTCTCATGACGTGACTCCGGCGTGCAACCAGCAGACTCTAGGGTTGGCTCCGGGGCAAAGCAACGCTCACCGGGCCAGGTGCCTGCTGAATTACACTCGCACGCGCCACGCCAGGAACCACAGGATGAACCTGCCACTCAGCCCTGAGCAGTTCGCCGCGGAAGGTGTCGCCCTGGTCCGTGGCCTGGTGCCGGAGTCGATGCTTGGCATCATCAACGGCGTGATGCGTGCGCAGGCCGCGCGCGTGATGGCAGCGCTCGGCAACCGGCCGATCGGCATCGGCAGCCGGAACGGCTATCACGAGCTGGTCCAACGCTCACCGGGAAGGTTCGATGTCCCGATGCATGAGCAGGACCTGGTGCCGATCTGGGGCGCCCAGGGCTCTATGGCGGCCGACGTACCGTGGCTGGGGCTGGTTCGCGCCGTGCTTGGGCCCGATGCCAGGCCGTCCTTTTGCGGGGTCGTCTTCTCGCGGCCCGGCTCCCCCGCGCAGCAGTGGCACATCGACTCGCCGCACGAGGCGGCGGAGCCGCGGACCGCGCACGCCGTGAATGTGTTGGTGGCGCTGGCCGACATCCCGCTGGCGGCCGGCCCGACCGAGGTGGCGCGCGGCACGCACCTGCTGACGAACCATCTGCAGCGCCCGTGGCTGGACCGCGACAGCCTCCTGTATCAGTCCGAGACGGAAAAAGTCACGCCAGCGACGCTGCGTCAACCCGGACAGGCGGAAGACGCCGCGACTCAACCTGTCGCGCAGGCGATGGCGGCGGGGGATTGCCTGATCTTCGACGACCGCATCCTGCACCGAGGCCTTGCCAACGCGAGCCAGCAGGAGCGCTGGGTGGCGTATTTCAGTTACCTGCGACCGCGCCCCGGCCTCGAGGAAATTGCCGACACGCATTTCGAGGCAACGAGGTCACTGTTCGGGAGCAAATCACGATGACACGTCTCGACCTCGACTTCGTGCGCGCGCAGTTTCCGGCGTTTGCAGAGCCGTCGCTCGCGCGGTTCAGTCACTTCGAAAATGCCGGTGGCTCGTTTGCCTGCCGGCCGGTCATCGATGCGCTCGACGGCTTCTATCGACGCTCGAAAGTGCAGCCGTACTACCCTTACGAGCCATCGCTCGCCGCGGGCATGCAGATGGATCGCGCCCGGCAGCGCCTCGCCGCGTGGCTCAATGTCGACGTCGACGAATTGCACCTGGGGCCCTCCACGTCCCAGAACACGTACGTGCTGGCCAATGCGTTCCGCCGCTACCTGCAGCCCGGCGACGAGATCGTGGTCACGAATCAGGATCACGAAGCCAACATCGGCGCCTGGGTGCGGCTGCGTGACGAGGGCATCATCGTGCGCACCTGGGAGGTCGACGCACAGGGCGCACTTCGACCTGAAGCGCTCGCTGCCTTGCTCGGTCCGCGCACCCGCCTGGTCGCATTCACGCATTGCTCGAATGTCATCGGCAGCGTGCACCCGTTCGCGAGTGGTGCGAACTCGTGCATCGGGCAGGCGCCATTGCCGTCGTTGACGGCGTTTCCTACGCCCCGCACGGGTTGCCGGACGTCGCTGCGCTTGGCGCGGACGTCTATTTGTTCTCGTTGTACAAGGTGTATGGCCCGCACCTGGGTGCCATGGTCGTGCGCCGTGAGCTTGCCGCGGCACTGCCGTCACAGGCTCACTTCTTCAAGTCCGAGGCAATCCCGGGGCGCTTCACCCCCGCGGGGCCCGACCATGCGCAGGTCGCGGCGGTCAACGGTGTCGTCGATTACTTCGAGTCCGTCGCTGCGCATCACGCTCGCAACGATGAAAAGTCGGTGGCCGCGCAGGCACGACTGGTGCGGACGTTGTTCCATCATGCCGAATCGGCATTGCTGCCGCCTTTGCTCGATTTTCTGTCCGCGCATCCGCGCGTGCGCTTGATCGGCTCGGCGCAGGCAGTCGATCGCGCACCAACGGTGGCTTTCACGGTGGAGGGTCTATCATCCGTCGAGGTGGCGCAGGCACTGGCCCGTCTCGACATCGGCGTAGGCCACGGTAATTTCTACGCGTACCGCCTCATGCAGGCACTGGGTATCGACCCGGCTGAAGGCGTCGTGCGCGCCTCGTTCGTCCATTACACGTCCGGGCGCTGACGTGGACCGGCTCATCGCCGGGCTGGCGTCGATCCTGGAGTGCTGATCCGGGGCCTGAGCGGCGAACCGGCGTCACCGCCCCCCCATTGATCTCTCTACCTGGGGGACTCGGGTGTCACGGTCTTGCCAGGCGCCGGCAGTTGCGCCAGATACGCGGCGACGGCTCGCTTGTCGTCTGCCGAGAGGTTGCGGAGGATCGGAGGCATCGCGGGGTTGGAGTTGCCACGCTCGCCGGTGAGGATGAGGTCGAGCTCGCGCAACAGGTAGCTGTAGTGCTGCGACGCAAGCATGGGATAGAAAAGCTCCGCGCGACCTTCGCCGTGCTCGCCATGGCACCCTGCACAATCCCTGGCGTACAGGGCCTGGCCGCGCGGCACCAGCTCGGGTGGACCCTGCGCGATGCTGCCCGCGACCGGCAGCGACTGAAGATAGGCCGCCATGTCGGCAAAATCCTGCAGCGCCAGATCGGAATCGAGCATGTAGTCCTTCATCTCCGGGTTCACGCGCAGGCCACTACGGATGTCCATCAGCTGCTTGATCAGCACCGAGGCATGCTGCCCGGACAGCCGCGGTATATCGAATTTCGCGCGCCCCGAGCCATCCGTGCGGTGGCAGGTCTGACACTCGGCATACGCCTCCTTGCCGCGCTGTATGTCGCCAGGCAGCGCCAACGTGGCCTTGATATCGCCATCCGTCGGCAGGAGCACGGTCACCTGAGCAACGGCCGTTCCAGCCGGGCCCCCGTGCATGATCGCGAGGGCAAGCGACATTGTCGCCATGAGCTTCCGCGCTTCAGCGATCTGGAACGCCATCATTGCTCCCTTCGTCTTCGCCGACTTCATACTGCTCTCGGTCAGGATTGATCGTCTTATACACCCTGTAAAGACCGCCTCTACGAACAGGAATCGCAGGCCCCTGAGCATCGAGTGTTGACCGGCGTCGACAATTGAACAGCGTTCGGCGTCCAATGTTGACCCTGCGAAAAAGCGACCAGCTGCCGATTCTCATCGAGAAATGTCTCTTGCACCCCGGTCAGTCTTCGCCGCGTGTCAGGCCAGATTCCCGGTCCGACTTCAGCTCCGGACAGTCCGCGGCTGATGCCGGAAACCGCAAGCAATTCAATAATTTGGAAGTGGTGGCCAGGGACGGGTTAGATCTGTCGGCACGCGGATCTTGAAGCGCGTCGGCGACAGGATTGCATCCCCCCGGCGACGCCACGATCATGCACCATGATCTTGCTGCCCCTGGTCTTCGCCGCCGCCACAGCCGTGGCGCCCGTCATCTCCGCCGAGCGCATCCGCGAGGACGTGCGTGTACTCGCCTCCAACGAGTTCGAAGGCCGCGGTCCCGGCGAAACGGGTGATCACAGGACCGTCGAGTTCCTGTCGAAGGCCTTCGCTGCCGCGGGTCTCGAGCCCGGTGGCGTTGACGGCCTCTGGACCCAGCCCGTCCCGCTCGTGCGACTCGACCGGCAGCCAGGCGCAACGATGTCGCTCACGATCGCCGGCCGCTCGATCGCGTTGACACCCGGCGACAATGCGGCGCTGACGCTCCGCAATGCCGGCCGCACAGACGTGAAGGACGCGCCGCTGTTGTTCGGCGGCTATGGCGTCGCGGACGCCTCACGTGGCTGGGGCGCCTACGACGGCGTGGACATGCACGGCAAGGTCATCGTCGTGCTCGCCAACGACCCGGACTTCGAGGCCGGCCGCGACCTTGGTTTCGAGGGACGCCGCATGGCGCTCGTGGGACGCGTCGGCATCAAGTTCGAGGTCGCGGCACGCGCCGGCGCGCTCGGCATCCTCGTCATCCACGAAGACGCGGCGGCGAGCTATCCGTTCCTGCAGTTGGCAAGCGGCGACGCACTGCCCGCCTTCGTGCTGGCGCCGATCAAGACTTCGCCGCTTCAGTTCAGCGGTTGGCTGCGCGGCGACGCGGCGACGGACCTGCTCGCGCGCGCAGGCCTCGACGTCGAGACATTGAAGCGTCGCGCCCGTGAGCCTTCATTTCGCGCGTTCGCAATCGAGGGTGCGACAATAAGCGTGGCCGGCGACGTGAAGACGACCGACGTGGTGAGCCACAACGTGCTTGCGCGGATCACTGGGTCGTCACGCCCGGACGAATACGTGCTCTACGGCGCGCACTGGGACGCCAACGGACGCAACGGCCCGGATGCCAAGGGCGACCCGATCCGCAATGGCGCAGTCGACAACGCCACCGGCACCGCCGAGGTGCTCGAGATTGCTCGCGCCTTCGCGAAAGGCCCAAAGCCTGCGCGCACCGTGATCTTCGCAGCCTGGACCGCGGAGGAAAAAGGCCTCCTCGGC
The DNA here is from genome assembly GCA_963827615.1 of uncultured Gammaproteobacteria bacterium. GTDB lineage: Bacteria > Pseudomonadota > Gammaproteobacteria > Steroidobacterales > Steroidobacteraceae > RPQJ01. The sequence continues at coordinate 31,664 of CAWHCA010000040.1, forward strand.
GCCGAAGCCTACGCCGCGAACCCGATCTATCCGCTGGCGCGGACTGCAGGCGTCATCAACCTCGACCCGCACGTGGTGCTGCCCGCGGCACGCGACGTCGAGTTGATCGGTGGCGGCCGCACCGAACTCGAGCTGCGGCTCGCCGAAGCCGCCGCAAAGTTCGGGCTGCGCGTCACGCTCGAGCCGAACCCCGAGGCGGGCTGGTACTTCCGCTCCGATCATTTTCCATTCGCGAAGCGCGGCGTCCCAGCCATCGCGTTCCGTGCCGGCCGCGATCTCGTCGACGGCGGCACCGCGGCGGGCAACGCGATCGTGGGTCCGTACAACGAGCGCGACTACCACCAGACGACCGACGAGTTCGATCCGCACTGGACTTTCGCCGGCACCGCGCAGGAAGCGACCGTCGCCTACGAGCTAGGTCGCGCGCTTGCGAACGAAAGTAGCTGGCCCGGCTGGTATCCGGGCAACGAGTACGGCGCGGTGCGCGCGATGAGCGAGACGGAACGCGGGCCCAGGAAATAGTCGGCGTGCGGCTGCAAACGGGCGCCAGATTGCAGCCACTCTGACCCCGGCGAGACACTGCAACAATGATGAGCCTGGCGGTCAAGGTCGGCCTGACATCGGGCGAGAACATTTTCAACATGGCGCTCCTCGGCGTCGTGTCCATGCCGACTGCGTCGAGAGACATCGGCCTGGAGTCCGAGCAGTACTCCCTCGGTGCGACCGTCGGGTGGTCGCTGGGCGAACAGCAGTCTCTCGCCTTGTACGCAAACGTCGATCTGCTCGACGGCCACTCGACGTGGACAGTGTCGCCAAGCTGGAGCATCGCATTGGCGGATTCCGTCGGAGCGTACGTCGAAGTGGGTTACCAGTTCGGAAGCGCGCAGGATCAGACGGACAATGTCGTGGCGGGTGGCGGCTTGACGTGGATGGTGACCCCGGTGGTTCAACTGGACACGTACGGGCTTGTTGGTCTGACGCGCAGCAGCACGGACCTGGCCGCCGGCCTTGGGGTGTCGCTCTTCTTCAAGTGAACGGCCACCAGTCCTTCGCGCACGCGCTGCTCGCGAAGGCCTATAATATGCGGCGAAAATTGCGGCCCTGATGACGGACAGGGCGCTGCGTCATGCCCGGCTCGAATCGTGATTCCAAGACATCAGCGACGCGGCCGCTGTTCAATCGTCCCGGACGTGCGCTGAATCCGTTGATCCCAAATCCCGTTTGTCCACCCACGAAGGTAAGTTAAATGAAGAAGATCGTGATCGCCGTCGCCGGCGTCGTCGCTCTCGGCGCAACGCCGATGACGTTCGCGCAGTCGGTCGGCGCCAGAGAGTTGGCCAACACGCAGGAACTCATCAAGGAGCTGCAGGCGACAAGCGCGCGATCATGATGGACACTCTGGCGCTCAAGCCGGACCAGCTCGCCGAGTTCACGCCGATCTATGACGAGTACCAGGCCGAGATGAAGACGCGCTACACGACCGGCACCAACCTGGCGAACCGCCTGTTCGTTGCCGACTACGGCGGCATGACGGACGAAGAATCCAAGGCGATCCAGAAGGAGTTTTTCAAGCTCCGCCATGACCGCTGACTGGTTCGAACGTCATCTTCATCTCGGGCGGCGCGACGGGAATCGGTCGCGTCATCGCACGACGGTTTCTGCCGGCCGGCGGCACGGTGCATGTCGCGGACGTGGATCCGCACGCGGTTGAGCAGTTCATCGCCGAGCACCCGGGCACGAGTGGCACCGTCTGTGACGTGGGTGACGTCGCACAGGTCAACCGTGCCTTCGACGAGCTGCAGGCGCTGCATGGACGGCTGGACGTGCTCGTCAACAACGCGGGCATCGCTGGTCCGACGGGTCGCGTCGAGGACATCGAGCCCGGCGCCTGGGAGCGCACGATCGCCGTCGATCTCAACGGCCAGTTCTACTGCGCTCGCCGTGCCGTGCCGCTGCTGCGCAACGCGGGCGGCGGCTCGATCATCTGCATCGCCTCGACCGCGGCATTCTTCGGCTTTCCGCTGCGATCGCCTTACGCAGCCTGCAAGTGGGCCATCATCGGCTTCGCGAAGACGCTGGCGATGGAACTCGGGCCCGAGCGTATCCGCGTCAACGCGATCTGTCCCGGCAGCGTCAGCGGCCCACGTATCGACGGCGTGATCGAGCGGGACGCGGAGAGTCGCGGAATGCAGCCACAGGAAATTCGCGATCTCTACTTGCGGCAAACCTCGATGCGCACCTTCGTCGAGGCAGAGGACGTGGCCGAGATGGCTTTCTTCCTGGCGTCACCCGCGGGCGCAAGGATTTCAGGCCAGGCGATCGGCGTCGACGGGCACACCGAAGGACTCTCTAACTGGCTCGACTGACGGTGCACGCAAGTCAGCGGCCGCGCCAGACGGGCGCTCGCTTCTCTGCGAACGCGCGGGCGCCCTCCTTCTGGTCCTCGCTGCCGTAAAGCGTGTCGACCGTCGGCAGGCGGCGCCTGGTCACCAGCTCGAACGCCTCCTGGATCGACAGATGCGCTGTCTCGCGGGTGATCTCCTTGATCGCTGCAAACACCAGGGGCGGCCCGTCGGCGAGCTGCTGCGCCAGTTCGCGGGCGCGGGCCAGCAGACGGTCGGCCGGCACGATTTCATTGACGAGCCCCCAGTGCTTCGCTTCGTGCACGTCGATGCGGCGTCCCGTCAGCAGCAATTCCATCGCCACGTGATACGGGATGCGGCGCGGCAGCTTGATCGATGCAGCATCGGCCACGGTGCCGGAGTTGATCTCGGGCAGCGCAAACGTGGCGTGGTCGGCGGCGATGAGCAGGTCGCAGGCCAGCGCGATCTCGAAGCCGCCGCCGAAAGCGAGTCCGTTGATGGCGCAGATCACGGGCTTGTTCAGCCCCGGCAGTTGCTGCAGGCCGCCGAAGCCGCCGACCCCGTAATCCGCATCCGGCGGCTCGCCAGCGGCTGCGGCCTTCAGGTCCCAGCCCGGGCAGAAGAAGCGCTCTCCGGCGGCAGTGAGTATCGCGACGCGCAGTTGCGGGTCGTCGCGGAATTCCGCGAACACCCGTCCCATGAGGCGACTGGTCTCGGCATCGATGGCGTTGGCCTTGGGGCGGTCGATGGTGACCTCGAGCACGGCGCCACGCCGCTCGGTCAGGATGGGTCCGGTCATGGGGTCCTCGTCGGCATGCGGGCGGGGTCGGTCACGCGGTCCTGAGCCTGATCAGCGCATCCACGGCGACCGCCCGCTCGGGCAGCACTCGCAGCGGGTTGATGTCGAGCTCTTCGAGTCGGTCGCGATGCGCGTCGGCGAACGCGATCACGGCCTCGATGGCACGCACGACGGCGGCGCCGTCGCCGCAACGTCCGCGATAGCCTTCCACGAGCCGCCAGACTCTTAGCCTGCGCAATGCCCGCTCGATGTCGGTGCGGGTCACCGGCAGCAGCAGGGTCACCGTATCGGACATCAGCTCGGCCAGCACCCCGCCAGCGCCCAGCAGCAGCGCCATGCCGAACTGCGGATCGCGCACGACGCCCACGATGAGTTCAGCAATCGCGTCGTCGACCATGCGCTCGACCAGCACCCGATCACCGAGCGCGGCCATGCGAGCAGCTGCCGCCGCGACGGCATCGGCGGACCCCAGCGACAGCGCGACGCCGCCGACGTCGCTCTTGTGTGCGATGGACTCGTTCGCAATCTTGACCACGACCGGAAAGCCCAGCTGCCGCGCGACACCGGGCGCAGCGGCAATCGAGCATTCCGCCGCTGCAGGAACATCGAGGCCGAATTTCCCGAGCAGTCGCTTCGCTGCCAGCTCGCTCAATGTCTCGCACGAACTCGGCAACCCCGCAGTCGACGCACCCTGCACCAGAGTCGCAGACCACGGCGCGTCGGCAATGGGAAGCTGGAACTGGGCGCCGACGAATGCCGCCGCCTCCAGCGCATGTAATGCGTCATCGATGCCGACGAGCGGAGCGATGCCCGCACGACCGAGTTCATCGGCGAGCGCGGGCGGCATGCCCTCCGGCAGGCTCGCGACCACGACCGCACGTGCACCGGTCCGGCGCTGCGCCTCGATGAAGGCGCGTGCCGTGAGCTGCCATGCGTCCGGCTTCATCGCCGGGTGCGTCGGCGTGTCGAGGATCAGCATCGCGGCGTCGAACCGGCCCTCCAGTGCGACGGAGAACGTGTTCTCGAGTTGCTCTCGCCGCCCCCAGATGAAGGTGTGGTAATCGAGCGGATTGTCGATGGTGACCAGGTCATCGAGCGTCGCGGCAAGCCGTCGCGCGACAGCCTCGGGAAACGGTGGAAACGACAGGCCACGCTCGGACGCGAGATCCGCGACGAGCGCCGCCTCGCCGCCGGAGCAACTCAATGACAGCAGCTGTCGCCCAGGGAGCGGGCCGCCGAAGTGCACGAGTTTCAGGGCCTCAACCAGGCTCGTGAGCGTCGGCACACGGGCGATGCCGTAGCGCTCGAACAGCGCGTCGCAGAGCCGGTCCGCGCCGGCGAGCGAAGCCGTGTGACTCATCGTGATCCGCGCGCCCTGCGGCGAGCGGCCGGTCTTGAGGGCGACGACCGGTTTACGCTGCTCGCGCGCGACCGCTGCAGCTTTCGCGAACGCCGCGACGTCGCGCAACCCCTCGATGTGCAGGCCGATGGCGGTGATGCGCGGGTCCAGCGCGAGGGCCGCTACGGCCTCGGCAACGTCGACGTCTGCCTGGTTGCCCAGCGTCAGCAGCGCGGCGAGCGGCAGGCCGCGCTGCAGCATGGTCAGGTTGCAGCCGATGTTTCCCGACTGCGTGACGATGGCGACGCCGCGGTCGAGCGCCGACAGGCCGTGTTCATCGGGCCACAGGGCGACGCGCGCGGTGGCATTGATGAAGCCGTAGCAGTTGGGCCCCAGCAGCGGCATGCCACCGGCTGCCGCAAGCAGCGCTTGCTGCAGGCAGTGATCACCGGTCTCGGCGAAACCGGCCGCGTAGATCACGGCGCCGCCACAGCCGAGCGCGTGCAGTTCAGCGACGACGCCGGGCGTGGCGCTGCGCGGCAGCGCGATGAACGCAGCATCGGGCGAGCCGTCAATGTCGCTCACCGCGGGCACGGTTTCGATGGCGCCGAGTTGTCGGCGCCGCGGATTCACCGCCCAGATCCGGCCCGTGAAGCCGAGTGCGCGGGTGCGTTCGATCGCGACGGCGCACTCCGCGCCGCCGACGAACGCGATCGAGCGCGGGTTGAGCAGGCGCTGCAGCCGCATTCAGGCGCCGAACGGGCGCAGCAGCGCGCGCGAGATGATGTGCCGCTGGATCTCCGAGGTACCCTCCCAGATCCGCTCGACGCGGGCATCGCGCCAGATGCGCTCGAGCGGCAGGTCGGCCATCAGCCCCATGCCGCCGTGGATCTGGAGTGCTTCGTCGGCAACCATGGCGAGCACCTCCGTCGCCTTCAACTTGGCCATCGCCATGTCGGCGTCGGTCGCCGTGCCCTGGTCGACCTTCCACGCGGCCTCCAGCGTCAGCAGTTCCGCTGCCTTCAACTCCGTTGCCATGTCGGCGAGCTTGAACGAGACGCCCTGGAACTTGCCGATGGCCTGACCGAACTGTTGCCGCTCCGCCGCCCAGCGGATCGCCAGGTCGAGCGCACGTTCCGCACGGCCCAGGCACGTGGCGGCCACCTGCAGCCGCGTCGCACCGAGCCACTGGTTGGCGACGTCGAATCCACGATGCAGTTCGCCGAGGACCTGGGACTTGTGCACTCGGCAATCGTCGAAACGCAGGATGGAATTGTTGTAGCCGCGGTGCGAGACGCTGCGGTAACCGTCCTCGATGGTGAAGCCGGCCGTGTCGCGGTCGATGAGGAACGCGGTGATCAACGCGCGCGGCCCGCGCGGCGTGTCTTCCTCGCCGGTGGCGGCGAACAGCACGACGAAGCTCGACTCGTCGGCGTGGCTGATGAAGTGCTTGGTGCCGTGAATGACGAAGTCGTCGCCATCGCGTCTTGCACGGGTCTTCATGCCGCGCAGGTCGGAGCCGACGTCCGGCTCGGACATGGCGAGGCACTCCGATTTTTCGCCGCGCACCGCGGGCAACAGGTAGCGCTCGCGCTGCTCGCCCTCGCAGGCGAGCAGGATGTTGGAAGGCCGGGCGACGCAGGTCCAATGCAGCGCGTAGTTGGTGCGCCCGAGTTCCTTCTCGAACAGCATCCAGGTCAACGTGTCGAGGCCGGCCCCGCCCACCTCGACCGGCATGTTCGCGGCGTAGAGTCCGGCCGCCTGCGCCTTGCGGCGCAGCTCGTCGCGGAGCTCGGGCCGCAGGCGCCCCGTGGCCTCGATTTCCGCTTCGTGCGGATAGAGCTCGCGCACGACGAATGCATTCGTCGCCTCGACGATGAGCCGCTGTTCCTCGGTCAAAGAGAAATTCATGGCACCTGGCCGCTCGCGCGCCTGCACAGCTGTGGCATGATTGTGGCACACACGCACAAGCCTGACGACGAACCAGCCAGCATGCCGTTGGAAATCAGCCGGGACGTCTTCATCACCTGCGCGGTCACGGGGTCGGGAGCCACCCAGGACCGTTCCGCACACGTGCCCCGCTCGCCGCGCGACATTGCCGCCAGCGCGATCGCCGCTGCGAAGGCCGGCGCCGCGATCGTGCATTGCCACGTTCGTGATCCGGTCACCGGCAAGGCGAGCCGGGACCCGCGCCTGTATCGCGAGGTCGTGGACCGGATCCGCGATTCCGCCACCGACGTCGTCATCAACCTCACCGCGGGCATGGGTGGCGACCTCGTGCTCGGCCCGCCCGAAGCGCCGCTGCCCATCAACCCGGCAGGCACCGACATGGGCAGCGCCGAAGATCGCATGCGGCCGATCGCCGACTGCCTGCCCGAGATCTGCACGCTCGACTGCGGCACCATGAATTTCGCCGAGGCGGACTACGTGATGACCAACACGCCCGGCATGCTGCGGGCGATGGGCGGCATGATGACTGCGCTCGGCGTGCGACCCGAGATCGAGGCCTTCGACACCGGACACCTCTGGTTCGCCAGGCGCCTCGTGGAAGAAGGCGTGCTGCAGGGACCTGCGCTCGTGCAGCTGTGCATGGGCGTGCCGTGGGGTGCGCCGAACGATCTCAATACGCTCATGGCGATGGTCAACAACGTCCCGACGGGTTGGACCTGGTCGGCGTTCAGTCTTGGACGTGACCAGATGCCCTACGTTGCGGCTGCGGTGCTCGCCGGTGGCAACGTGCGGGTGGGTCTCGAGGACAACCTGTGGCTCGACAAGGGCGTGCTGGCGCGCAACGAGCAGCTCGTCGAGCGCGCGGTCGGCATCATCGAGCGAATGGGGGCTCGGGTCCTCGATCCGGCCGCAGTGCGCAGCAAGCTCGGCCTGGTCAAGCGTCCACCGGTCCCGCACGCATGACACGTCGCGCCGCGATCGTCGGCGGCGGTGTCATCGGCGGCGGCTGGCTGGCGCGGTTCCTGCTCAACGGCTGGGATGTCGCGGTCTTCGACCCGGACCCGGAAGCTGAACGCAAGCTGTCCGAGGTACTCGCCAATGCACGGCGCTCGCTGCCCGGGCTCTACGACGCAGCCCTGCCGCCAGAGGGCCGCCTGCGTTTCTGCGCCACGCTCGAAGAGGCGGTGGCTGGCGCGCAGTGGATCCAGGAATCCGTCCCCGAGCGGCTCGAGCTCAAGCACCGCGTGCTGACCCAGATCCAGGCGGTCATGGCGAACGACGCGGTCATCGGATCCTCGACGTCGGGCTTCAAACCTTCGGAACTTGGAGCGGGAGTGCCGCGGGCCGAGCGGGTACTCGTCGCGCATCCTTTCAATCCGGTGTACCTGCTGCCCGTGGTCGAGGTCGTGCCTCACACCAGCGCAGCAGAGGACGTCATCACGGGCGCGCTGCAGACCCTGCGCTCGATCGGCATGATGCCGCTGCGGCTGCGCCGCGAGATGGATGCGCACGTGGCCGACCGCTTTCTCGAGGCCGTCTGGCGCGAAGCGCTGTGGCTCGTCAAGGACGACATCGCCACGACCCAGGAAGTCGACGACGTGATCCGTTTCGGCTTCGGCATCCGCTGGGCGCAGATGGGCTTGTTCGAGACGTACCGGATCGCTGGCGGCGAGGCGGGGATGGCGCATTTCCTGGCCCAGTTCGGCCCTTGCCTGAAGTGGCCGTGGACGCGGCTCACCGACGTTCCCGACCTCGACGCAGCGCTGGTCGAAAAGATTTCCGCGCAGTCGGATGCACAGTCCGGGATGCGCAGCATTCGCGAACTGGAGCGGATCCGGGACGACAACCTGGTCGCCCTGATGCGCGCCCTCAAGGGTCGCGACTGGGCCTCCGGACACACGCTGCGCGAGCACGACGCACGCCTGCGGCGCGCCGCAACCGCACCCGACTGGTCGCAACCGGTCGAGACGGCTGCGCGCAGCGTGCCGGTCGACTGGACCGACTACAACGGCCACATGAACGAATCCAGGTATCTCGAACTCTTCAGCGGTGCGACCGACCGCTTCATGGAACTGATCGGTTGCGACGCGGCCTACATCGCCGCGGGCGGCAGCTATTTCACGGTAGAGACTCACCTGCAGCACCTCGGCGAGACGCATGCCGGCGCGACCGTGCGGGTGACGACGCAGCTGCTGGAGGGCAGCGGCAAGCGGCTGCACATCCTCAACCGGATGTTCGACGCAGGCGGGGAACTGCTCGCGACAGGCGAGCACCTGCTGATCCACGTGTCGCTCGCGACGCGGCGCGCCACTTCGCCGGGAGCGGAACTGCAGCAGCGGCTTGCTGAACTTCAGTCCCAGCACGCCACATTGCCGCGGCCGGTGCAGTTGCACTGTGGCCTACGGGACCGCAGTGGCTGATCCCGCCCGCAGCGAGCCGCCGGTCGACTGGCCCGTTTTCGGCATCACGGCGCTGACCGTGATCGCGGTATGCGCGCTGATCTTCGCTGCGCCGGATCGGGCGGGCACCTTCATCAATGGACTCTACGACCAGCTCACCCGGAACTTCGGCTTCCTGTACCAGTGGTACGTGATCGCCCTGCTGATCTTCCTTGGCTACATCGCCTTCAGTCGTCACGGTGCGATCCGGCTCGGCGGTCGCGACTGCAAACCGGACTACAGCACGCTCAGCTGGATCGGCATGATCTTCTGCGCGGGCGTCGGCGCGACGTTGATCTACTGGGCGGTCATCGAGTGGGCCTACTACATCGACTCACCGCCACTCGATGCCGCACCGCGCTCGACGGCCGCCATCGAATGGGCTGCCACGTACGGCATGTTCCACTGGGGTCCAGTGGGCTGGGCGATCTTCTGCCTGCCCACGATTGCCATTGCCTATGCGTTCTACATGCGCGGCGAGCCTCACCTGCGGCTGAGTTCGGGCTGCCTGCCGTTCCTGCCGGGCGGGGTCAACAGCACGCGCGGCCGCATCATCGACTTCATCTACATGGTGAACCTGATCGGCGGCAGCGCGACCTCGCTCGGCCTCACGGCGCCGATGATCGCCGCGCTGTTCGCCAAGCTCAGCGGCGTGCCGCACGACTTCGCGCTCGAGGCGGCGGTGCTCGTCGTCAGCGTGATGATCTTCGCCGCGAGCAGCTGGCTCGGTCTCGAGCGCGGCTTCAAACGGCTGGCAGATGCGAATACCTGGATCGCACTGACGTTGCTCGGTTACGTGCTCGCCGTCGGGCCGACGCTGTTCATCCTGCACATGGGCACGAATTCCCTCGGCCTGATGGTGCAGGATTTCGTGCGCATGGTGACGTGGACCGACCCGGTCAAGCAGAGCGGCTTCGTCGAGAGCTGGACCGTATTCTATTGGGCGTGGTGGGTAGCCTACGGCCCCTTCGTGGCGCTGTTCGCGACCCGCATCTCGCGCGGCCGGACGCTGCGCGAGCTGATCGTCGGGCTGCTGGTGTTCGGCACGCTGGGAGCCAGCGTGTTCTACATCGTCCTCGGCAACTACGCACTCAACCTCGAACTCACGTCCGTCATGAGCGTCACGACGCTGATGCGAGAACATTCGGGCGCCTTCGCCCTGGGCGAGGTGCTCGGCACACTGCCGTTTGCTTCCCTCGCCATGGTCGGGTTCCTGGTGGTGGCCGCGATCCTGCTGGCGACCACCTACGATTCAGCCTCCTACACGCTGGCCTCCGTGGCGAGCCGCAACATTCGCGCCGGTGAAGACCCGGCGCGCTGGAACCGACTCTTCTGGGCGATCGCGATCGGTGTCCCTCCCGCCGCACTGCTGTTCGTCGAGGGCGGCGTCAAGGTCGTGCAGTCGGCGACCGTGGTGGTGAGCTTGCCGCTGCTGGCGATCGGCGTGCTGCTGGCGGCGTCGGTGCTGCGCATGATCCGGGAGGATGAGGCCAACGGACGGATCTGACCCTGGATTCTGTCGCG
>CAWHCA010000041.1:0-24459 GCA_963827615.1 uncultured Gammaproteobacteria bacterium
AGGAGCAGGTCGGACTGTGCACCACCGGCTGCCAGTCGGTAGGCTGTACGCACCTTGGTGAAGCCGGTTGCGGCGACGCCGTCGATCTCGACGGTATAGGCAACGTCCAGATCAGCGCCGTTCACCGTGAAGGCGGGTGTACTGACAGCCACCTGACCGGTGAGCGCATGCGCTGTGTCGACAGCGGCCAGCGCGCCGACGTCGTGGCAGACGCCACAGGACTCTCTCGGCTCGACCTTGGCGACAGGAGCCGCGGGACCCGTGGGACCCGTAGCGCCGGTAGCGCCCGTGGCACCTGTAGCTCCGGCGGTGCCCGCAGGACCGGCGGGGCCCGCTGCCCCGTCCTTGCCATCGTCACCGGAACAGCCGGCCATGCCGGCGCCCAACGCCAATAGCGCGATGAGCGGCACGAATCCGCGTGCGCCCCGAAGCTTTGCAAGTCTCATGTTTGACTCCCTCGCTCGACGCCTTGTCGAGCAAAAATCCTGAGACGTAACGTCCCATTCCTGAAAATTTATGTGGGCCATCGTAGGACTCTGGCTGCAATGCAAGAACCTCGGATTACCGAGAGTTTGCTGCGAGTTAGGGAACTTTTTGGACTAGTGGTTTGCGCTTAAAGCGAGAGTGGGAACAGGTCGCAAGTACAGCCGGACTTCAGCGCCTTAATCGATGCATCAGCCGCAGGTTCCACATCCGTGTTGCCGTGTCCCATCCCGCGCCAAAAAAAGGTGGGCCGACAGGCCCACCTCGTAAGAGTCTTTTCTCCCGGGATTGGGGTGGGCCCGAAAGCCCACCCCGCTCACCTGGAGGTCAGTCGAACATCAACTCACTTCGTATCGAGAATGGTCTGACGTCCGTTCTCGAAGGTCTGCGGCGTCCAGCCATTCTGGTACGCATGACCGCGCGCGTCGGTCGTCTGGTGGCAGCTCGTGCAGGCGGCCGCAGAGGCGCCCTGCAGCGTGTCGTCGAGCTGGTTCTTCCAGACGGTACTCGTGCCCGTGCCCGAGTCGATCGCACCGGCGTCGAGCGTGGTCGCCACGGCCTTGCCCTGGTCGGGGATCAGGTCGAAGCCGTCCACGTGGCAAGCCGCGCAGTCGTTGAACGCCCGCGGATACGTCGGGTGGTACAGGTTGTGCGTCTGGCACGACTGCGTCACCGCAGGATCCGCCCCGAAGACGGTGAAGCCCGTCATTGGCGCGGGTGCCGCTGCGTCGACCGAGCTGCGGCAGGTCGGCGTCCCAGTGGGCCAGTTCGGGAGGGCGCTCCCTTCCGCCGCCCAGGCGTAGATGCCGCGGGTCCGATAGATAGCGATCGGCGCCAGACCCGTGCCCGCCGAGTGGATCGCGTGCAGCATGGTCTTCAACTCGTACGTCTGGCCAACCAGGCCGTCGTACGCTTCGGACGCGTTCACGCCCATCAGCGTGCGGTTGTTCTGGTCACTCGAGGCCGAGTTGTGGCAGATGATGCACATCGTCACGTTGTCAACGCGGGTATTGCCGTGCTGATAGAGCGAGCCGACATGGCACTTCAGGCACTGCCCGGTGTCTGCGATCTCACGCCGCGGCGTGGTCGCCTTGGCACCCGTGCCCACGATGAACTCGTAGGTCGGGGTCGGGACGCGGACGAACAGCAACGGGTACGTCCAGTGCTTGGTCGACATGCCTGCCGGAACCGGCAGCTGCGGCTTGCCCTGCAGGGCCACGATGCCCCGCGTGCCGGCCGGGATGGCGGCGTCCACCGGGATGGTCGTGGTCGCCACGTTGGCGGCGCAGACCGTGTTGGTGGTCGACAGGTTCACGGCCGCGGCCTGACCCGGCGCGTTCGCCTGGCCGAGGACGTAGTCATCGCCCTGCGCGTAGCTGCGCAGCATGCTCAACGTGCCTTCGTTCGCGGTATTCGGCGCAAACGGGAAGAACCCCGGCGCATCCGCGGTCACCGTCGTGTTGCACGGATTCACCGCGACGCCCTTGTAGGTCGCCGTCCAGCTGATCTTCAGGTTCGTCTTGTCGTCGACGACGCCGGTGATCTGCCAGGTGAAGTCCTTGCCCCAGGCAACGGAGAGGTCTTCGCCGCCGTAGATGATGCCGACGCGTTCGGTCTCGAGCCCGTCGTGGAATTCCGTGACGACGTCCTTGGCCGCTGCAACACCGGTGGGATTGTGGCAGACCGTGCAGTCCTCGGTCGGCGCGAAGGCCTCGTGGAAGGTCAAGCCGGAGGCTGTAAAGTCCCAGCTGTCCATCGACTGGTGGCAGCTGTAGCAGTTCTCGCCCGAGACCGTCATCGCGTTCGCCGCCGCCAGCTTGGTGTCGTCGTCGTGGCAAACGCTGCAGTTGGTCATGTAGGTCGGGTAGGAGACTGAGAAAACCTCGTCCGGAGCAAACGCGTATTCGCCAGTCGGCATGTTGTGCGAGTTGTGGATGCCATGGACTATCTGGACGAACTGCGCTTCGGGCGGAAGCGACGTGGAGTCATGGCACACGGTGCACTGAGATGCGCCTGCCTGATAGCCGTAGTGCGCCGAGATGTTGGGGCCGTGGCAGTTGGCACAGGACTCGTCGCTGACCAAGTCTACATACGCGGTGCCGATGTCGCCGACGACTACTGCGTTGATCCGCCCAGTCGAGACCGTGCTGTTGGCCACGCGGAACATGTAGCGTGCATTCACGGCTGCAGCCGCGCCGCCAGCCACTGTGATGGTGTAGTTGCCATCAGTGCCGCCGGCCAGCGTGGAGGTCGCCAGGAGGTCGGTCCGGGTCGTACCGGCGAGCTGGTAGGCGCTACGCAGCACCGTGAAGTTGGACGCGTTCACGCCATCCAGCTTCAGGTTGTACGTGACGACGAGATCGGTGGCGCCCGGCGTCAAGGTGACGCTACTTACCGTGGGCTGTCCGACGAGGGCATGCGCTGTATCAACAGCGGCCAGCGCGCCGACGTCGTGGCAGACGCCACAGGACTCTCTCGGCTCCACCTTGGCGACAGGAGCCGCGGGACCCGTGGGACCCGTAGCGCCCGTGGCGCCGGTGGCGCCCGTCGCACCGGCCGCGCCCGCAGGACCGGCGGGGCCGGCTGCCCCGTCCTTGCCATCGTCGCCGGAGCAGCCGGCCATGCCGGCGCCCAACGCCAATAGCGCGATGAGCGGCACGAATCCGCGTGCGCCCCGAAGCTTTGCAAGTCTCATGTTTGACTCCCTCACTCGGCTTGCGCCGAATCGAAAAAACTGGGCAGTGCGTCCAGTCCGAAATTTGTCGGGGGCCATGGTAGGACTCGGGTTGCAATGCAATAACCTCGGAATACCGAAGTTTTGCTGCGAGTTGGGGAACTTTCTGCGCGGAACGGCCACCATCTGCCGCGTGATGATTCCCGTTCGCATCCAGCATGACGGAGGTCAATTCAAGCGCTGCATGGCCATCGTGGGGAGTACCTGCACACACGGTCGAAATACGGATGCACAACCAGCTCGTCTATTGATTACCGCGTAGCGCGCCGGCCCAAGACGCATCCGGCGATGCATGGCAAGATTCCACGCCACGGCCATCCCGGCCGATGCAGGATCACGACGCATGCCGAGCAAAGACTGGTGGAGTTCGCTGTTTGCCACGATCGACGGCAAGCGCTCACAGGAATTCGCCAAATTCCTGACGCCCGACGGTGAATTCCGCTTCGGCAGCCAGCCTGCGGTGCACGGCCAGGCCAACGTCGCTGCCTACGTCGATGAGTTCTTCGGCATGATCGGCGGCAGCCGGCACGAACTCCTCAGGACCTGGGAGGCCGATAGCTCAACGGTGTGCGAAGGGCTGGTGCACTACACACGGCTCGACGGTTCGCAGGTCACGATCCCGTTCGTCAACGTGTTCTACCTGCGCGGCGACAAGATTGCCCGCTATCTCATCTACATCGACAACGGACCGCTGTTCGCCGGCAGCTAGCAGATTCGCGGCAAAGGATCGTCCTCGAGCTCCTCGATCACGCGTTCACCGCCCAGCGGCGTGCGCAGGATCACGCGCTTCGGCTGCTCCTGGATGCGGCCGATGATGGCCGCGTCGCGGCCTGAGGGCAGTGCCCGCACGGCCGCAAGCGCAGCTGCCGCCTCGTCTGCGGCAATGACGGCGACGACTCGGCCTTCACACGCCAGGAAGTACGGGTCGTAGCCGAGCATTTCGCACACCGAGCGCACGGAATCACGCACCGGCACCTGCGTCTCCTCCAGATACACACCGAGTCCCGCCGCGTGCACGATCTCGTGCATCACGGTGGCGATCCCCCCGCGCGTCGGATCGCGCATGAAGCGCAGCCCCTTGCAGCGGGCTAGTTCGAGCGTGATCGGCAGCACGCTCGCCGCGTCGGACTGCAGGTCGCCGCGCAGGCCGAACTGCTCGCGGGCCAGCATGACCGCAATGCCGTGATCACCGACTGGACCGCTGACTAGGATAGCGTCGCCTGCGCGGATCTCGCGCATGCCCAGCCGCAGGTTCGGGTTGCGCACTCCGATTCCGCTCGTATTCAGGTAAATGCCGCCGCCTTCGCCACGACGCACGACCTTGGTGTCGCCGGCCGCCACCACCACGCCGATTTCCTTCGCCGCCTGCGCGATGCCCGCGACGACGCGTTCGAGTACGGCGAATTCGAGACCTTCCTCGAGCAGCACGCCGAGACTGAGATACTTCGGCACTGCGCCCGCCACGGCGAGATCGTTGGTCGTGCCGTGCACGGCGAGCGAGCCGATGTTGCCGCCGGGAAACTCGATAGGTTGCACGGTGAAACTGTCGGTCGTGAAGGCGAGTTCGCCATCCGCAGCGTTCCACGGCAACACGGCTGCGTCGGATTCCGTATCGAGCAACGGATTGGCAAGGTGGCGCGCGAAGATCTCGTGGATCAGTTCACGCATGTAGCGCCCGCCGTTGCCGTGCGCCAGCGAGACGTGTGTGTCCTGCATCGTCATCGTCCAACCTCGCGCGCGGGTGCACGGCCAATGGCCGACACAGGCACCTTCGCTTCTTCGTTCCAGGATTCGAGTTCGACACGGATGTTCTCGCGCATCTGCTCGCGCACCGAGTTCACCGAATTGAAGAACTCGGCCATCATCAGCACCCAGCAGTACATGCCGCGATGCGTCAGGCGGATCGCGTCCGTGTCGTGGCGCGTCGCGCCGATCGCCCGCATCGCGAGCAGCTCGGGCGCCATGCGCAGCCAGAACCCGTTGCCGTACCGCCGTGCGATATAATCGCGGCGCAGTTCGCCGCCGAAGAGCCGTACCAGGTAGTCGTAGCGCATCTGTTCCTTGATGGCCACCGGCCGGCGCTGCGTGATGCCGCTCTGCCCGCCCTCGATGCGGCGGCAGTAATGATTCAGCGAGAACGTCGTCGAGTAGTAGGCGCCGCCCACGTAGCTGAACGCACCGCTGCCGACGCCGACATAGTCGTTCTGGTCGATGATGTACTCGTCGAACATGCCCTGGTTGCGCGAGAAGCACCAGGCCGACGACGCCTGGTACTCGCCGAGCAGCCGCTGCAGGATCCGCTCGTACATGGGGTGGCGCAGCTGCGGGTCGCTGAGCCCCATGCTCTTTTCCATCTTGTGCCGCGCGGTGGGCGCGGTCATGAGCGGGTAGAAGGAGACCTGATCAGCCTGCAGCGCCTGCAGCACGTCGAGATCGTGCTCGAGCATCGCCAGCGTCTGCCCGGGCAGGTTGAAGATCATGTCGACGTTGAGCGTCGGGAAGATGCCCTGCGCGGCCGCGAGACGGCTGCGGATCACCTCGCTGCTGCCGTACTTCTCGAGCCGGTCCATGCCGGCGAGCAAGCCGTCGTCGAAACTCTGCACGCCAACGGAAAGTCGCGTGACGCCCGCGTCGCGATAGCGCCGCAAATCGTCCGGGTCGAGGTGGTTCGGGTTCGTCTCGATCGAAACCGCGCGCACCGGCGACAGCTCTCGAACGAGCTCCAGCGTTGCGATCAATTCGTCGGCGTCTACCGTCGGTGTTCCGCCCCCGATGTAGACGTCGCTGAAGCGAAAGCCCTTGTCGTGGTAGAGCCGGATCTCGCGGCGCAGCGCCTCGAAGTAGCGGCCCGTCTTGGATGGGTTGTAGCGGACGCGATGGAACGAGCAGAACGGGCACAGCACTTCGCAGAAAGGCACGTGCACGTAGAGCTGGCACGGCGCTGCGGGCGCAGCCGGCATCACCTCAGCCGACTCGTCTTCCGTGAAACGCATCGCCTGCGAATACTCGTGTCGCAGGACGGCAAGGAACGGGCGTTCAAACCACAGCATGGGACGGAGTCTAGTCGTTTCGGCCGACGAAGTCGGCGACCTGCCCATAGCTCAGGCCACCGTCGTTGCACGGCAGTTGCACGGGCAGGAGGACCACGAAACCGCGTGACGACAGACCGGCCATTGCAGCTTCCACCAGGCGTCGATTCTGGAACACGCCTCCCGTCAGGCCCACGACCGACGTGCCGGACTGGTCGCGGAGCCGCGCCGCAATCTGCACGATTCCGTCGGCCAGGGACGCATGCACCGCGCCGGCACGATCTGACCTGTCGGCAGCGGTGGTCCGGGGAACCTGCAGCAGCCAATCGACAAGTGGCGCCCAATCGAGCTCGAGGCGCCCCTCCTCGGCCGATCGCAGCGCTAACCGCGGAAACGCAGCTGGCTCACGCGCGATGGCCTCGAGCCACATCGGCCCCTGCCCTTCGAAGCTCGTCTCACCCAGGCCGAGGATGATGGCCGACGCGGCATCGAAGAGGCGGCCCGCAGCGCTCGATTGAGGTGAATTCATCCGCCGTTCCCAGGCATTGCGGACGATGGGATCTGGAACGCCGATCGGACAATCACGACCCAGCTCCCAGCAGACAGCGGCCGCGCTGCGCCACGGCGCGCGGCCGGCGCGATCGCCACCCGGCAGGCGGAACGGTCGCAAGTGCGCAACACGCTGCCAGTGTCCCGGCGTGCCGAGAAAGGTTTCCCCGCCCCAGAGCGTGCCGTCGTCGCCGAGTCCGACTCCGTCCCAGGCGAAAACGATCGCAGGCGCTTCCGTCCTGCCGTGTTCTGTCACCAGTGCGGACGCGTGCGCACGGTGGTGCTGCACCAGTTCGTGCGCGAGGCCACTGGTGCGTGCCCAGCGCGTCGTCGCGTAGTCGGGGTGTGCGTCGCTCACGACGATCTCGGCACGCACGTCGTAGAGGCGCTGCAGGTCCGCCGCCACCTGCGCGAACACCTGCTCGCTGCGCAGCGTACCCATGTCCCCGATATGCGGCGAGACCACGATGCGCCTGTCCCAGGCCAGTGCGACCGTCGTCTTCAGGTGACCGCCGACGGCCAGCACGGGCCGTGGCACGGGAGACGGCAGCGTGAGTTCCAGCGGCGCGATGCCACGCCCCAGGCGGATGGGACGGGCACGGCCCGCAATGACGCGCACGACAGAGTCGTCGGCGGGTCGTGCGATCGGGCGATCGTGGTGCAGGAAGGCGTCCGCCACCAAGTCGAGTCGCTCCTGCGCTTCGGTAGCGGACGTCAGCACGGGTTCGCCGCTCACGTTGCCTGACGTCGCGACCAACGGTCCGCCGAAGTCATCCAGCAGCAACTGGTGCAGCGGGCTGTAAGGCAGAAAGACGCCGATCTCGGCCAGGCCCGGTGCGATGTTCGGCGCAAGTCGCGCAGGCGAACCAGTACGCAACAGCACGATCGAACGCGCCGGATCGAGCAAGGTGTCGCGCGCGGCAGGTTCCGGATCGAACTCGTCGCGGACCGCATCCAGTCCGTCCGGGCCGCGCCACGGATACATCACCGCAAGCGGCTTGTCGGGGCGGTGTTTGCGCTCGCGCAGTCGCGCCACGGCCGTCTCGCTGCGCGCGTCGCACATCAGGTGATAGCCGCCGACACCCTTGACGGCCAGCACGTGACCGTCTCGCAACACAGCCACGGCGGCGGCGAGCGCGCTGTCATCGCCCTCCCCGGGATTCCCTGCATCGGGGCCCACGAACTCCAGGTGCGGCCCGCACACGGGACAGGCCACGGGCTCGGCATGAAAGCGGCGATCGAGCGGGTCTGCGTATTCCCTGCGGCACGCGTCGCACAACGGGAACGTGCGCATCGTCGTGTTGGGCCGGTCGTACGGCAGCGCCTCGATCAGCGTGTACCGCGGCCCGCACTGCGTGCAGTTGATGAACGCGTACCGATGTCGGCGATTACCTGGGTCTGCCAGCTCCGCGAGGCAATCAGGACAGCAGAAGAAATCCGGTGGCACCGAAATCTGCGGCTGCAGCGCAGCACTGCTGGAGGCGATGTGAAAGCCGGGTTCGGCAGGAGCATCGACGGCAGTCTGCCCCGCAAGCACGGGACGGGCGAGTGGCGGTGCCCGGTCAATCACGTCACGCGCAAAGCGCTCGATGGTCGCGACCGGACCGTGCAGCACCACTTCGACGTCGCCACGCAGGTTGCGCACGAAGCCGTCGAGGCCGTGTTCATGCGCGAGCCGGTAGACGAACGGGCGAAAACCCACGCCCTGCACGCGGCCCGTCAGCAGCAGCCGTCGCGTGACCACGGCCGGTGCCGGTTGCGCCATCCTGCCCTGCTGCCGTGTGCCGTCAGGCTTCTTGGGCCTTGCGACCCTGCCAGACGTTTTCGCGGACGCCGTCGGCCCACCAGATGCGGCACGCGCCTTCGTCGGACACCATGCACGGCCCGATCGGATGTCGCGGCGTGCATGCAGCGCCATACAACCGGCACTCGTTGGGATAGATGCGGCCAAGCACGACCCTGGCGCAGTCGCAGCCCGGCGGCATTTCACCGGCGCGCTTGCGCGACATCTCCGTGTACGAAGGCAACTGCACGCGCGAATCGTTGACGGCGTGCTGCGGCTTGAGCACGTAGCCCGACGCCGGGATCGGTCCGATGCCGCGCCAGTTGCCGTCATTGATGTCCATCGTCTCGTCGATGTAACGCTTCGCGGTGGCGTTGCCGCCCGGCCGCACGACCTGCGGATAGCAGTTGTCGAGGAAGCACCTGCCCTCGAGCTTCTGCCGCAGCACCGAATACAGTGCCGCGAGCAACGAGTCCGGCGCAAAGCCAGCGACCGCGGTGGGAATGCCGTGCTGCTGCGGGACGAACTCCCATTCCTCGGGACCCATCACCGTCGCGACGTGACCAGGTGCGATCAGTGCCTCGAAACCCGGTTGCCCCGAACCGAGCAGCATCTCGACGGCGGGCCACGTGCGGCGTCCGGACATCAGGAACAGCAGGTTCGCGGGCGCACCCTGCGCCAGCAGTGCCGCTGCAGGCGCCGTCGTCGTTTCGAAACCCGCCGCCAGGAACACGACCTTGCGCATCGGATTCTCGCGCGCAATCTTCGCGGCCTCGAGCGGGCTCGCGATCGGACGCACGTCGGCACCCGCCGCCTTGGCCTGCTCGAGCGATCGGGGCTCGCTCTTCGGCGCGTTGACCGGCACGCGCAGCATGTCGCCGTAGGCCACCAGGATCACGCCCTCGTGCAGCGCGAGCTGGATCGCCTCGTAGATGTCCTCTTCAGGACAGATGCAGACCGGGCAACCTGGACCCGGCACCAGTTCGATGTTCGACGGGATCGCCTTGCGCAGGCCCGCGGTCGTGATCGACCGCTCGTGACCACCGCAAACGTTCATCACCTTGATCCTGGGTGGCAGCGGCAGCGCGCGGATGCGCTCGAGCCATTCGGCGGCAGTGGTCATCCTCCCCCCTTGCGGCTCAGGCCGCGGCTGCACGGCGCGCAGCGACCTCACTGCGCAACCAGCCGAGCCAGGCGTCGAAGCCCGGCCCGCCACGGCGCGTGAGCTCGATGATGTCGCCACGGAATCCCACCTGGCGCAGCGAGTCTCGCGCGCGTTCGACGCTGAACTCCTCGATGTGAGGCAGCAGGTCGACCTTGGTGATCAGCGCCAGATCCGCACCGCGGAACATCACCGGGTACTTGGCCGGTTTGTCGTCGCCTTCGGGCACCGACAGCAGCGTGAGGTTGCGGTGCACGCCCAGGTCGAAGCTCGCGGGGCACACCAGGTTGCCGACGTTCTCGACGAACAGCACGTCGAGGCCGTCGAGCGGCAGGTCGTCCAGCGCATCGTGCACCATCTGCGCGTCGAGGTGACACGCGTTGCCCGTCGTGATCTGGATGGCGGGAACGCCGCACGCACGAATGCGCGCCGCATCGTTCTCCGTCGCCAGGTCGCCTTCGATCACGGCAATCCTGAGCTCGCCCTGCAGCGCCTTGATGGTCGCCTCGAGCAGCGAGGTCTTGCCGGAGCCCGGCGAAGACATCAGGTTGACCGCGAACACGCCGTGACCGTCGAAGTGGGTGCGGTTGTGCGCCGCGACCCTGTCGTTCTCGTCGAGGATCGCAGTGATGACCTCGATCGATTCGATGTGACCCTTGGTCGCCGGCTGCGCCGCAAAGGGCGCGCGGGTGGCCGCAGGACCGAGCGAACATCCGCAATCACGACACATCAGCGTGACCTCGTCTTCATGCCTTGGCCTACTTCAATGGACCGGTTCGTCGGCCGTTTCGATCTCGACCCGCTGCAGCAGCATCTCTTCGCCGGCGATCACGTCCACGTGCCAGTCGTTGCAGCTGCCACAGAGCAGGCGGTTCGCCGCGGCCTCAGTCTCAGCCTTGCAGGTGCGGCATCGCACGCGCACGGGCACCGTCACGACCACCAGCTTTGCGTCCTCCGCCACGGTGCCGGCAGCCGCAAGCGGATAGGCGTGTTCCAGCAGCTTGGCTTCGATACCCGACAACGGCCCGACCGACACGGTGATCGACAGGATCCGGCGCGCCGCATTGTCGCGGGCCACGCGCTCGACCTGTTCGATCAGGGCCTGGCAGACCGCGAGCTCATGCATGCTCGAGAATCTCGTCGAAGAGATCCCAGGTGGACTGGGCCTCCTCCGCGCTGATCTTCTGGATGGCATAGCCGACGTGGATCAGCACGTGGTCACCAATGGCGACGGGCTCGCCCTGGAGCATGAACAGGCTCACTTCACGCTGGATGCCCTTGGCTTCGCAGGTGGCGTTGAAACCGTCGATGCCCGTGATCTTCATTGGAACGGCAAGGCACATGTCGTCTCACCCCGTGCTGCGGACCCCGCAACGTGAACGAGAGGCTCGCAAACGCCGCACGCCTATAAAAATAGGTAATTGCACTGACTGCGGCTTCGCCGCATCAAAACGGCCGCCGAGCCGTGCCTCACGCGGAGCATAGACCACCCTGCCGGGCCGGTCGATTCCGGTCGCCGCCGGAGCGGAGCGCTGTGTGGATTGCGCGACCAACGCCCCGCCCGGGGTCTGGGAAATCCGCGATCGCTTTTCGCCCGCCTTGTGACATTCTTCGCCAGCCCCGCACCGGGGTCACAGCATGAGTGTGGGTAGCGATGACGAACCGGACAGCATTGTTGGGAATGGTTGTGTTGGCCTTGCTGGCGGCGTGCTCGAAGCAGGCGCCCCCGCCGGCATCGACCGCTGCGGACGATGAAGAGTCGACGCCGGCCGCCGTGGCCCCACCGCCGCCGGCCCCAACCTACGACAGTGCCAAGGTGGCCGAGATGGCGGCTGGCATGCTGGTCATGATCGACGACGCGCCACAATGCCAGGCCTTCCGCGACCAGCTGCAGGCCCTCGCCAGCGCGCCTGCGGGTACGCCACCTTCCGTGGCGCCGAGCGCGATCGTCGCACAGGCGAACGAAGCGGGCTGCGCGAAAAAGTACGGGAAGTAGCGGCCGCTCGATTCAACGCCCGCCTGGCGTGGCGACGTCCACCGATAGGGTGAACGTCCGGGCTTCCGTGCTGCGCAGGGCGCCAACGCCGACAACCTGCCGCGAAATCTCCTCGCCCCGTTCGTTGCGGATCGAGAGCACCACCGAGTATTCCCAGTCGCCGCCACGCTCCGAATGCCGGAGCGTGCCTTCGACGTTCAGCGCGGAAAACTTCGGCGTGGCATCGGACGCGGCTTTGGACGCCGCGCCGAACTGCAGGTGATGGCGGCACTGCGGGCAGATCAGCGCGCTTTCCAGGATCGTTGCCTTGCAGTGCGGACAAGAGCGCGTCTTGCCCACACTGCCTGGCAATCCTGTGCGTCCCGTGATCATCCGCTGGCCGCGCGGCGCGCGGCTACTTCGCCGATTCCGGCCAGCCGAAGTCGGCGTTGCCGCGCATGCGCGAGCCCGCCGCAACCGTCAGCACGGCCGCCTTCACGTCCCCATTGATGACGCCCGTTTCGAGCAGCTCGACGCGCGAGCTGGCCTGGATGTTGCCGTGCACCTCGCCGCTGACCATGACCGTGGCCGCAGCGATCTGGCCGGTGACGTGGGCACCCTGTTCGATCGTCACGTTGCCCTGCACGTTGACGTCGCCCTTGAATCGTCCAGCGATGCGGACGTGGCCAGCGCCTTCGATCTTGCCTTCGATGGTGACGTCGGCTGCGATCAGGGACTCTTTCGCGCTGCCCACGGCCGCAGGTGCCGCACGCTCGGCACGGCGCGCTGGTTCCCCCGCGGAGGAGGACGCAGCGGGGGCCGGAGTTGCCACTGCACGCATGGCCGGTTCGGCGGCAAGCGCGGCTGCCCCATCGGAGCCGGGCATCGAAGGATCTTTTGTCGGGTCTTTCCAGAGCGCCATGGCCTTTCCTCGTGTGTATCTGCTCGATGTGGTGCCGGCTGAGGGATTCGAACCCCCGACCCCCTGATTACAAATCAGGTGCACTACCAGCTGTGCTAAGCCGGCCCGGTCCGCAAAGGGGAACGGGATTCTACCTTAACCGGCGTCGCCTGCTTCGGCGGGCACAATTGCCCGGTTTGCGGGCGACGTCACGTCGCCAACCGGGCTGGCGGCCGGGCACGCCCTCATCTCGTACGGCAAGCCACCCTCCGGCTGCGCGCCCAGCGCCTCGAGCGACGGCAGGCCGCCGTTCGCCTGCCGATCGATGTCGAGCCAGAGTACCTCCAGCAGCCGCAGGCGGTCGCTGGTTTCCGGAGTGAAGCCAGCCTTCAACACCCTGGCGGAGACCTCCGCCGCGCGACGCGGGTCGGAGAACACGCCGACCGAAACCGTATTGTCCGGCTCGCCCTCCGCCAGCACGTAGGCGTCGCCGAGTCCGGCTGCCCGCAATGCAGCCAGCGCGTTGGTTGCATCGGCGGGAGTGGCCAGGTTCGGCACACGCACCCAGTAGCCGACCCGTACTTCGTCCTGCGACACGCGCCGGCGGCTCGTGAATCCGAGCCGCTCGAGTTGCGCGTTAGCCGCGGCCGCGTGAGCCGGATCGATGAAGGGGCCAACGCTCACGCAGGCAGCGGCGCGCAGGCCGGCGCCGGACGAGTCAGCGGCGGCGGGGGCCGTCGCATTCGGCGCTTCGGCGCGCAGGCGGATGGGCTGCAGCTCGCGCCCGCCGGGTGCCGGCACGTTGATCGTGGCGGGCGTCTCCGGCACGACCCAGCGGGTCCAGGCCAGGAACAGCACGTTGGCGAGCAGTAGAAGAAGGAACAGGACGCGCACGGGACCGCCGGGTGGGTTCGAATGCGCCGGATGTTAACAAATCAAAAAAAGAAGGCCCGGCCGCGCGGCGACCAGGCCCTCGGTCATGTGCGGCGCGCGTTACTTGCCGGCGGCCATGTAGGCGGCGAGATCGGCGATTTCCGCGTCGGTCAGTTTCAGCGCCTCCTTGTGCTTCTGTGTGCCGGCCACGATCTTCTTGAGCGATTCGGTCAGCGCCGCAGCGCTCTCACCCTCGAAATCCGCCACTTCGTGGCATTCGGCACAGGCGGCCGTGAACTTCGCCTTGCCTGCCGCAGCGTCGGCACTCGCGGCCGTGCTGAAGCCGGCAACGGCAAGGGTGGCGACGGACAACGCAAGGGTACGCAGAATTTTCATCGGATCCTCCTCTGGAAGCACCGGGAATCGGGGCTGGATGACGCAGAAATGATAGCGGTCCGGGGACGAAATTCAGACCGTGAATACCGCAATGCAACAAATGTAAAGCCCGGCCTCCATTCGGATCCGGGCCTGGCCCAGCGAGCCCCGGCGCCTTACTTGCCGCCGGTCATGTAGGCAGCGACGTCCGCGATCTGCGCGTCGGTCAGCTGCAGCGCGTTTTTGTGCTTCTGCGTGCCGGCGACGATCTGCTTGAGCGTGGCCCGCAGCGCGGCCGCGTCCTCGCCTTCGAAGTCGGCGACATCGTGGCACTCGGCGCAGGTCGCCGTGAACGTGGCCTTGCCGGCCGCGGCATCCGCATGCACCGCGGAACCAACCCCCGCGAGCGTGACAAAAGTACTCGTCATGACGACCAAGCGGCTGATTTTAATCAAGTTATCTCCTGATTGCCCGGCAGGATCCAGACCCGACGCAGGCGTAGGCTGAGACGACAGGACACCCCGTCACCCCGATTGGACAACAGCCGCCGGTCACCGTTCAAGCGTTGCGTCTGCGATGCGCGCCAGGCCACGCAGGACCAGGTCCGGCACCCGCTCGTACGTGGCAAGTACGTATGGCAGTATCTCGTCCACCGCCCCTCCGGTGCAATACAGGCGCGGTGCGGTTTGCGTTCGTAGAGCCAGCTCTGCGCAGGTGCGATCGACGAGCGCCGCCAGCGCAACGCGACAACCGCGCTCGATCGCATCGCGGGTGTTGTCGGCGAACAGCTGGGTGCCACCGGCAGGGCTGGCGGCCGTGAACGCCGCCAGGTTGCTCGTCCCGGCATGCAGCGATCGCACCATCAACTGCGGCCCGGGCACGATGAATCCGCCGAGATGCTGGCCCGAGGCGTCGACGGTGTCGAGTGTCGCGGCCGTACCGACGTCGACGACGCAGCACGCACCCTGCGCCAGGTGATAGGCGCCGATCAGCGCGACCCAGCGGTCAACGCCGAGCAGCCCCGGGTCGGGATACGCATTGCGAACGCCAGCCAGCGCGGCCGTCGACGCGACGAAATCCACGCGCATCGTGCCGGCCATGCGGGCCGCCGCTTCGAGTGCGCGCCGGCTGTCGCCGCCGGCGACGGTCGCTGCGAGCACACGCTCGACCGGCGGGCCGTCGAACAACTCCCGCTGCCAATCGGCCACGGACCACTGCGCGTACCCGGCCGCACGCTGCGGCGACAGCCGGCCGTCGACCTGCGTCGCCCACTTCACGCGTGTGTTGCCGATGTCGACGAGCAGGATCAATCGACCCCCGCCTCTGCCTGCAGCGACCGGCGCAGGCTGACGTCGCCGGCGTGCACTCGCTCGATGACACCGCCCGGGATTTCGACTCGCAGCGCACCTTCGGCATCTGCTCCGCGGGCGATGCCTGCCAACGGGCCGTCGTGGCGCAGCACGGTGACCGGCGCATCACGCAGCGAGTCGAGGGCCGCCCAGTCGCCGGCGAACGGTGCGAAGCCAGAGCGCGAGAACTCGGCCAGGCCCGCGAGCATGCGGCCGGAGACGCGCGCCGCCGTGTCGACGCGAGGTGGCGGGTTGCCGCCACAAGCCGTTGCGAGGTCCGTGACTGGCGTGGCGAGCGGACTCTGGAGCGCAACGCGAGCGGACTCGGGCATCCGCAGGTTCAATCCCAACCCGGCGACCACGTACGCCGGCCCGCCCGCCTCCGAGCGCATCTGCAGCAGCAAGCCGCCGAGCTTGGCGTGGCGATGCACGATGTCGTTGGGCCATTTCAGCTGCACATCCGCGGCACCGAGTTCGCGCAGCACGCGCACGACACAGACGCCCAGCGCAAGACCGAGCGCCGACAGGTCCGCCGGCATTTCCGCGAACGTCCAACCGATCGAGAACGTGAGCCCGGATCCGAACGGCGCGAGCCACTCGCGGCCGCGCCGCCCGCGTCCCGCCGTCTGCAGTTCGGCGAATACCAGGCGCGGCGCCATGGTCAACGGTGCCACGGCAGCGTGCAGGTATTCGTTGGTCGAACCGAGTTCGAAGAACACTTCGGTGGCCGCCGGCAGTTCGATGCCCGCTGCCGCGGCGCTTCGCCGCAGCGACTGCAGGTCGAGCAGTTCGACGGGCCGTTCGAGCTGATAACCGCGACGCTCGTGGCTCGCGACGGCGATGCCGCTTTCGCGCAGTTCGGCCACGATTTTCCAGACTGCCGCGCGGGTTACACCGAGGTCGGCCGCGAGCCGCTCGCCCGAGTGCATCTCGCCATCCGCGAGCAGGCGCACCAGGCGCTCGGCGCTTGCGCTCATCGCGGCCGCAGCAGCCAGAGACGGCGCGCGCGGTTCTCGATCCCCTCGCGCATCCGCTGCACGTTCGAGCGATGAGTGAAGACGATGAACGCCAACATCACGAGACCGAAGACCACCAGCGGCGTGCTGCGTGGCGCGACGTATGAAAAATACAATGGCAGTGTTGCCGTGCCGAGCATCGTACCCAGACCGACGTAGCCCGTGAGCAGCACGGTCACGAGCCAGACGAGCAGCACCGGTGCCAGCGCCATCGGCGCCAGCACGGCCACGGCGCCGATCAACGTGGCCGCGCCCTTGCCACCGCGAAACTCGTACCACACGGGATAGACGTGGCCGAACACGACGGCCGCCGCGCAAACGACCGCCAGCCATTCACGATCCACGTCCGGATCGATGCCGACGCCCGGAAGCTCGAGGCCGGGCAACCAGCCGACGGCAAGCAGGGCCTTGCCGACGTCGACGACGATCACGCCGAGCGCGAAAGCCCAGCCCTGGGTGCGCAGCGCATTGGTACCGCCGGCGTTGCCGCTGCCCTGCGTGCGGATGTCGACGCCGCGCAGGGTGCCGAGCAGCAGACTGCCGATCACCGACCCCAGCAGGTAAGCGCCGAGGGCCTTGAAACCGAGTTCGAGCACGTTGCGTCCTCTCCGCGCGACGCGGCGATTCTAGCATCCGGTCCCGCGACGGTCACGGGCTCAGTGCGGCAGGAACACCTCGGCGAGCATGCAACGGACGGAGCCTCCACCGAGCGTCTCGATGGTCGGGATCGGCACCACGACGATGCGACTCACGGTCGAGGCAAGTCGTTCGAGCGCCGCCGGTCCGAACGCTGCATGCGCGGTCGTGGACAGTGCCAGCACGCTGCCCGCATCGGCCGCGCGCAGCTCGAGCACGTTGCCCGCGAATCCGGCCATCTGCAGAGCATCGATGATTTCGACGGCGCGGCCCGAGGCTGCGAGGCTCGACACGACCCGCTCGCGGTCACGCGCATCGATGGCGCTTGCGGCGACCACGCAGCAGCGTGAGCCGACGGCCAGCATCACGTTGGTGTGATAGATGGGGACACCCGCGGCGTCGGTGGCCGTGAACGCGCACGGCTCGTAACCGAGTTCGTCGCACAATTCGGCCAGGGGCTCCTGATGAGTGCGCGGCGACAGACAGGCGTAGGCAATGCGCCGCGCATGATCGAAGACGATGCTGCCCGTGCCCTCGAGGAACCGGCCGTGCAATTCGTGCTGCGTCAGGTCGAGCAGACGGTGGATCCTGCGTCCGCTGCCGGTGGCGAGCGCCGTAATCAGTTCCAGGCGACGTTCCAGTCGTCGGTTTCGCGCCAGCATCGGATACAGCACGACGGTGCCGTCGGCATGCAGGCTCACCCAGTTGTTCGGAAAAATGGCGTCCGGGCACACCGGTATCGGGACGTCGGCGGCGACCGACACAGCAACGCCCGCCATACGCAACTGCAGCGCGAGGGCATCGAATTCCGCGCCGGCACGCTCATTCGCCGCACCGGCCAGGCGTGGCTCGTCACGCTGGAAACGGTTGCTGGCGTGCGTCTGCGGATTCCAGCCGAAGTTCGCGGGCCGCACCATCAGCACCGCATCGGCGGTCTGTTTGGCCGCGGACGAATGGCCGTGTACCGACACGTCGAATACTCCCCCGCTCACGGACTGGCGATTTCTCGGCGTCCATCATCGCATTCGGGCAGCCGCAACGACGACGAGCGGGGCCTGACGGCGGGGCGCAGGGCCAATAGCGGGAAACCCTTGTTGCGAACGAATCTCATTAAGGAGAGACTGCAGTCCCTCAATCCAGATATCCGTATCACTCAATGTCTCCCGTCAGTCTGGCCACGCTGCGCAAAGGCGCCCGGGGCGTGGTCATCGACGTGCGCGACGACGCACAGAGCCTCGGGGACGAGGCTCAGTCCACCGTGAGCCGGCGCCTGCTCGAACTCGGTTTCGTGCCGGGGGAGTCGTTCGAGGTGATCGGGGAAATCTGGCCCGGCGGCGACCCGATCGCCGTACGCCTCGGCAACACGACCTTTGCGCTGCGCAGGCGTGAGGCAGCCGCCGTGATGGTTGAGCCCGTGGTCATCGGGGTTACGCCGTGAACGGCCAGGCCGCAACGCTCGATCCCATGCGGCTGGCGCTCGTCGGCGTGCCTAACTGCGGCAAGACGGCGCTGTTCAACCGCCTGACCGGAAGTCGTCAGCGTGTCGCGAACTACGCGGGTGTGACGGTCGAGCGCAAGGAAGGCTCGTTCACCGGCCCGGCCCGGCAGCGACTGTACAAAGTGCTCGACCTGCCTGGCGCGTACAGCCTCACGCCGACCACGCTCGACGAAGCAATCACGCGCGATTTCCTGCTGGGTCGGCTCGCCGACGAACCGCCGCCGGAATTCGTGGTGTGCGTGGTGGACGCGACCAACCTGCGGCTCAACCTGCGCCTCGTGCTCGAACTGCGCGACCTCGGCGTGCCGATGATCGTCGCCCTCAACATGAGCGACCTCGCGGTGAATCGCGGTTACCAGCTCGATCGCGCACGGCTCGAGCAGGAACTCGGCGTGCCGGTCGTCGAAACCGTTGCCGTGGACCACGACGGCGTGCGCCTGCTGGTCGACAGGCTCGAGTCGTTGCCGCACCCGGGTGTGCGCGGGCCCGTCGCCTGGCGTGAGTCGACCTTCGACGAGATCCAGCGCACGCAGCGCGACGTGCGCCGCATCCTGCAGGCGATCGGTTACACAGGAACCCATGCGCAAGCAGGCGCTCATGCGTCTCGATGCGCTGGTCATGCACCCGGTCGCCGGCCCCGCGATCCTGGCAACGATCCTCTTCTTCGTGTTCCAGGCGGTCTTCAGCTGGGCCGCCGTGCCGATGGACCTCATCGATGGCGGCGTGGGCGCGCTGGGTACGTGGCTGCAGCAGTCACTGCCGGATGGCGCGATGCGCAGCCTGCTGGTCGACGGTGTCGTCGCGGGCGTCGGCAGCGTGCTCGTGTTCCTGCCGCAGATCCTGATCCTGTTCTTCTTCATCCTCGCGCTCGAGGACAGTGGTTACCTGCCGCGCGCCGCGTACCTGCTCGACCGGCTGATGGGATCCGTCGGTCTCTCCGGTCGCGCATTCATTCCACTGCTGTCGAGCTTTGCCTGCGCGGTGCCGGGCATCATGGCGACGCGCACCATCCCGAACCTGCGCGACCGCATGGCGACGATCATGATCGCGCCGCTGATGACGTGCTCGGCCCGGCTGCCGGTCTACGCGCTCGTGATCGCGGCATTCATTCCGTCGCAGCCCGTGGGCCCGTTCAACCTGCAGGGCCTCGTGCTGTTCGCGCTGTACTTCGCGGGCATCATCGCCGCGATGGCGGTGGCGTTCCTGCTCAAGCGCACGGCACTCAAGACCGCGTATCACCCGCTGCTGCTCGAACTGCCCGAGTACCACTGGCCGCACCTCAACAACCTCGCCATCGGGCTGTGGGAGCGCACCAAGGTGTTCCTGCAGCGCGTAGGCACCATCATCTTGGCGCTGATGATCGTGCTCTGGTTCCTGAGCACGTACCCGGCCCCGCCGCCCGGCGCCGAGGGACCCGCGATCGCCCACAGCTTCGCCGGCATGATCGGACGTGCACTCGAAGTGGTGTTCGCGCCCATCGGCTTCAACTGGCAGATTTCGCTGGCGCTGGTCCCCGGTCTCGCAGCGCGCGAGGTCGCGGTGGGTGCGCTCGGCACCGTGTACTCGCTCTCGAACGATGGCGACGTCTCCGGGACGCTGGTGCCGATGATTGCGCAGACCTGGAGCCTGGCGACGGCGCTGTCACTGCTTGCCTGGTATGTTTTCGCGCCGCAATGCCTGTCGACGTTGGTCGTGGTCAAGCGCGAGACGAACTCGTGGCGGTACCCGATCGCGATGGCTGCTTACCTGTTCGCGCTGGCCTATCTGGCATCGTTCGTGACGTACCGTGTCGCGAGCGCCCTGCTGGGTTGAACGGGAGGACGTCCCGATGCTCGAATCGGCCTTCGTGGGATTGATCGTCGTGGCGGCCACTGCGTACGCGGTCTGGGCATTGACGCCGGCCCTGTCACGCAACCGCTTTGCCGAGAGGCTCGCGCACGGCCTGGGCGGTCCAGAGGCCTCCGGCGTGCGCGGTCGGGTGGCAACCTGGCTGCAACGGCTGTCCAAGGCGCCCGCGGGCGGCTGCAGCGACTGCCCCGCCAATACGCTGACGCCCGCCGAGCGGGCGCAACAGAAGGAGCAGGGGAAAAAGGCGCCTTAAACAGGTGACTGGCACCTGTTAACGGCCGGTGCCTGCGGCAGCGTCATTGCAACTGCGGTAAATGCGTGCAGCCCCTTCGGGCCCTTATAAGGTGAAATTCGCGCGTGCCCGCGTTTCGCGGTGCACGACGCACGGGCAAGCGAAGAAACGCCCCATGCGCCGTCCCTGAATGGGAGCTTCAGCATGTCCGGAATCCGCCGCCTCGTCTCCACGCTCGCCTTCTCCACCTTGTTGGTCGCGCTCGCGGGCCCACTGACCGCCGGCGCGCAGGAAGCCGCTGCGGCACCGCCGACGGCCGTAGCCGACGCGGCGTCGATCGAGCCGGCCATCCCGAATTCGAAGTGCTTCAACTGCCACGACGATGCCGAGATGAAGGACGAGGCCGGCAATTCCGTGGCCGTGCATGAGGCCCAGTTCGCGGTCTCGGCGCACAAGAAGCTCGACTGTGTCGGGTGCCACACCGCCGCCCTGGGCGTGAAACACAAGGGCAAGCGCCAGCCACTCGGGCCCGTGTCCTTCGACGTGTGCATGGAATGCCACGAGGACGAGATCACGCCGTTCCAGGGCAGCGTCCACGCCCGTGTCAAGGGTGGCAAGCCCGGGACGTGCGAGGGCTGTCACGGCAACGTGCACACCTTCGTACGCAGCAACAATCCGGCCGCGGCAATGGCGCCGCTTAACCAGGTTCGCAACTGCGGTGTTTGTCACGAAGACATGATGGAGGGCTATCTCTCCAGCGTGCATGCCAGGTCCTTGTTCGTCTCGGGTCTCACGGATGCCGCGCCCTCGTGCAGCGACTGCCACGGCAGCCACGACATCCAGCGGCACGACGCCACCGGCGCACGCACCTCGCACAAGATGAGCCCCGAGACCTGCGGCGAATGCCACAAGGGCATCCTGAAGGAGTGGGACGAGAGCGCACACGGCGCGTTGTGGCGGGAAGGCAAGGACGGCCCGGTCTGCAGCACCTGCCACGAGGCGCACGCGATCCAGGATCCGACGACCGCCGCGATGCGGACGCATATGCCGAGCGACTGCGGCAATTGCCACGAGGACCTCTACAAGTCGTTCCACGACAGCTTCCACGGTAAAGCCTCGGCTGTCGGCCACGGCTCGGCGGCCATGTGCTCGGACTGCCACACGCCGCACCACAACCTGCCGGCGAGCGACCCGCGCTCGAGCACGCATCCGGACAACCTCGCGGCCACCTGCGGCGCGAGCAGCTGCCACGCGGGCAAGGTCAACGCGTCGTTCCTGACGTTCATCCCGCACAGCGATCCGATGAACGCTGAGCAGAACCCCTGGGTGCACTACATTTACCTGTTCATGACGTTGCTGCTGCTTGGCGTGTTCGGGTTCTTCGGCCTGCATGCGCTGCTCTGGCTGCAACGCACGCTGGTCGGCCGCCTGCGCGGCGAATTCAAGGTCGAGCATTTCGGACCGGGGCCGTACGTGCGGCGGTTCACGACCACGCAGATGTGGCTGCACGTCTCGATCATCCTGAGCTTCCTGCTGCTCTCGGTGACCGGCCTGCCGCTCAAGTTTGCGGCGGCGCCGTGGGCGCCGGGCCTGATGGCGGCGCTGGGCGGACCCGAGATCGCGGGCTTCCTGCATCGCTTCGCGGCGATCGTCACGTTCGGCTATTTCGCCGTGCACCTGGGGATGCTGTTCCGTGACGTCGCGCTCAAGCGGGAGAAGGGCTATTTCTGGGGCTGGCGCTCGATGACGCCTAACCTCAAGGACGTCCAGGACCTGTGGGCGAACGTGAAGTACTTCCTGTACCTCGGCCCGCGTCCGGCGCTCGACCGTTGGGCGTACTGGGAGAAGTTCGATTACCTGGCGGTGTTCTGGGGCGTCGGCATGATCGGCGTCTCGGGTCTGATCCTGTGGTTCCCGGGCGTCTTCACGCAGTTCCTGCCGGGTTGGGCACTGAATGCCGCCTACATCATCCACAGTGACGAAGCGCTGCTCGCGACGGGCTTCATTTTCCTGTTCCACTTCTTCCACACGCACCTGCGGCCGGAAAGCTTCCCGATGGATCCGGTGATCTTCACCGGCAGCATGCCGTTGCATCGCTTCAAGGAAGAACGGCCGGTCGAATACCAACGCCTGGTGGACAGCAACACGCTCGAGCAGTACTTCGTGCCGGCGCCGTCCAAGGCGCAGATCCAGGTCGCGCACGTGTTCGGCTTCACCGCCGTCGCCATTGGCGTGTGGCTGGCGTTCCTGATCTTCAGGGCGCTCGCCAGCGGTGCGATGCACCTGTTCTAGGTGCGCGAGTCAGCGAGAGCGGCCGGTCCGGGAAATTTGCCTGGGCCGGCCGCGACCGTTTTCGAATGGAGCGTGACGGCCCCCAGCGGTATCCTGTCACGCGCCGGGGGCATGGACTGCGGGCCACGCCGGTGAATTCCTACAACAGCAGGCGCAGCATTGGGGTCATTCGATGATCAAGCATTTTTTCCGGGCCATTACCGGCAACGTCGTCAGCCTGGTCGGCACCCTGCTGATCCTGGTGAGCCTCCTGCTCATCGCCGCGCTGCTGTTCATGCAGGGCATGGGCTTCGAGGGCGGCGCCTATCTCGGCATCATCACCTTCGTCATGCTGCCGATGGCATTCCTGCTCGGCCTGGCACTGGTTCCGATCGGCTTGTGGTGGCGCAAGCGCAAGGACGCGAAGCTCGCCGCGCAGGGCCAGCAGACCGGGCACCTGCCCGTCTTCGACCTTAACCATGAGCGCACCCGTGGCGTGCTGATCGGATTGGTGGCGCTTGCAGTCCCCTTGCTGGCGCTGGCGGCCGGCCTGACCTTCAAGGCCGTCCATTACATGGACTCGACCGAGTTCTGCGGCATGGCCTGCCACAAGGTCATGGAGCCTGAGTACACGGCCTTCCAACGCTCGCCGCATGTCCGCGTCGGCTGCGCCGGCTGCCATATCGGTCCCGGCGCCGAGTGGTTTGTGAAGGCCAAGATATCCGGCTCGTGGCAGCTGATCGCGGTCGCTTTCGACCTGTACCCGCGGCCGATCCCGACGCCGGTGCACTCGCTGCGCCCGGCCAACGGCACCTGCGAGCAGTGCCACTGGCCGACCAAGTTCGTCGGCGAGCGGCTCAAGGTCCGCACGCATTACGCGGAGGACGAAGCCAACACGGAAGTGAAGACGGCGCTGATGGTCAAGGTGGGTGGCAAGCAGGCGGGCCAGTCGCAGGGAATCCACTGGCACGTCGACCCCAACCACCAGGTCCGCTACCGCGCCGACCCGACCCGCGAAATCATGTACGAGGTCGAGCTGACGGACCTGGCCGAGGGAGGCGCCAAGAAGCTGTTCAAGGGCGCGGAGCCGGCTCCCGAGGGCACGGAATGGCGCACCATGGATTGCGTTGACTGCCACAATCGCGCCTCGCACATCTATCGCAGCCCGGAGTTCGAGGTCGACCTCGCACTGGAGGAAGGCCGCATCGATCGCTCGCTGCCGTACATCCGGCGGGAAGGCCTGCGTATCATCACGGAGAAGGAGTACGCGTCGCACGCCGAGGCACGCGACGGGATCGCGGCCGCCGTGAAGGCGTTCTACGTACAGAGTTATCCCGACCTCGCAGGCACGCCGGCCGTCGAGCAGGCTGGCAAGGCGCTCGGCGACGCCTACGCGTGGAACAATTTCCCGCAAATGAAGGTGAAGTGGAACACTTACCCGAACCACATCGGGCACCAGGATTCACCGGGTTGCTTCCGCTGTCACGACAACAAGCACAAGACGGACGACGGCGCGAAGATCGGCAAGAAGTGCAGCACGTGCCATAACATCGTGGCCGAGGAGGAGAGCGACTCCCAGCTGCTGCAGGAACTCGGCTTGCAGGAGGCGCCGCCAGAGCCAGCAGCCGCGGAGCCAGCTGCGGAACCCGCTGCGGATACGACTGCGTCGACGCACGCAGCTGCCACACCTGCCGCGGGAGCCTGACGCAGCGATCAGGAGATGGCGGAAGGCGCGGGCATCATGC
>CAWHCA010000042.1:0-39316 GCA_963827615.1 uncultured Gammaproteobacteria bacterium
CAGGCTCGAGCGCGGCCTGGACGAGGCAGGGACGCGCGGTTGGGCGCTGATCAGTGTCAGGAACGACTGGAAGACCGTGTACACACCGCAGAAGCAACCCATTCCCCAGGAACGCATCGAATGTCCACGCGCATGACCGTGCGCCCCGTCGCCCTCCTGCTCACCCTGCTGCTCGCTGGATGCTCGTCGCTCCCGCCGCGACCCGAGCTGCCGGCTCAGAATGCCGTGACGCTCGCGCGGGGCACCGCCCTCGACGACCTCATCGATCAGGCCGAGGCTGCGCATCCTGGTCAGTCCGGCTTTCGGCTCGTTCGAGAGGGGCCCGAGGCGTTTGCGATTCGCGCGCACACGGCGCTGGTGGCCGGCCGCAGCCTCGACGTGCAGACCTACATCTGGAAAGACGACGCAACGGGTGCTTTCCTCGCCTATCGCGCGATCGAAGCCGCCGACCGCGGCGTCAAGGTGCGATTGCTGGTCGATGACATGGATGCCCGCGGCAAGAACTACAAGTTCGCGGCGCTCGCCGCGCACCCGAACATCGACGTGCGCATGTTCAACCCGTTCGGATCGCGCACCGGAGCCCTGCAGTTCGCCTTCGAAGCCATGGGCAGCTTCAGCCGCATCAACCGGCGCATGCACAACAAGAGCTGGATCGCCGACAACCGCATCGCCATTGTCGGTGGACGCAACCTGGGCAACGAGTACTTCGGCGCGAGCACGGACGTCAACTTCGTCGACCTCGATTTCGCCATGGTGGGACCGGTCGTGCGCGACGCCTCTGCGTCGTTCGATCGCTATTGGAATTCGCCGGCGGCCTATCCCATGGCGCTGCTGGCGCCGAACGACGTCTCGGCCACCGCTCTCGATGCGCTGCGGAAATCCGCCGCGTCACGCATCGCCGAGGCGCAGGATCATCCCTTTGCGGTCGAGCTGCGCAACAGCGACGCGATTCAGCGCCTGGTGGCGGGCGACTGGCCCATGCACTGGACGTCGCAATATCATTTTGTTGCCGACGATCCGACCAAAGCGCTTGACCGCGGCAGCGGGCCGACGGGGTCAGAGGTCCTGGCCATGATCAGGCCCATGCTCAAGGACGCGAAGCAGCGCATTTCCATCATCTCGCCGTATTTCGTGCCCGGAAAGCAGGGCAGCAGCTTCCTCGTGAGCCAGGTCGAAGACGGCACGGGGGTGCGAGTACTCACCAATTCGCTGGCGGCCAACGACGTGGCGATGGTGTACGGCGGCTACTCGAGATCGCGGCCGACGTTGCTGAAGGGCGGAGTGCAGATCTGGGAACTCAAGCCTCTCCCCGGCACGCAGACACAACGGAGCATGTTCGGCTCGTCCGGCGCGAGCCTGCACACAAAAGCCCTGGCGGCCGATTCCTCCAAGCTTTTCGTCGGCAGCTATAATCTCGATCCGCGGTCCACGTCGCTCAACTGCGAACAGGGCGTGTTCGTCGAGGAGCCGACGGTCGCGACCCAGCTCGAGGCGATTTTCGACCAGGAATC
Organism: uncultured Gammaproteobacteria bacterium; assembly: GCA_963827615.1. Lineage (GTDB taxonomy): Bacteria > Pseudomonadota > Gammaproteobacteria > Steroidobacterales > Steroidobacteraceae > RPQJ01. Next base: position 1,512 of record CAWHCA010000042.1, read on the forward strand.
GTCGGGAGAGCGTGCCTGGGCCGTGACGCTCGAGCATGGCAAGCCGCGATGGAGCGACGGCAGTCGCACGTACGACGACTCGCCCGAAGCCTCGGGCGGGCAGAAATTCCAGGCCTGGCTGGCGAAGGTGCTGCACCTCGATTCCCAGCTCTAGAACGGCGCCCCGAGGACGAACCGCACCGCCGAAACATCGCCGGCGAACCGGTAGCTCAGCCCAACGCGCGGCAGCGGTATCTTCCAGATCTTCCATTCCGGGCGTGCGCCGAACACGATGCCTGTTTCGAACTGCGTGCGCGGGACGTCGATGCCCGTGGTCGGTCCCGTCGGCGGATCCGCGAAGACGTCGATCGTGGCAAACAGCCCGTATTCGATCGGGTGGTCGCCGAGCGAGAAGCCGGCGTAGCGCTTGAACTCCAGGCTGTTGCGCAACCGCAGGAAGTCGTCGTCGGGCAGCGAGTCGCCGTGATAGGCGACACGCGAATACACTGCGGCCCCGGCGTAGAGGCCGTCGAATTCGCCGGCTGCAAACGCTCGCTCGGCCCGGATGCCGGCGCCAAAGAGGTCCGTCTCGACGTCCGATTCGCTGGCGGTGGACAGGCCTCCCTGCACGTACGGCAGCAGTCGCCAACGTTCGGCGACGACGAACGCAAATTCGACTCCAGGTACGAAGCTGACCGAATCGACCCTGTCCGGCAGGCCCGTCTCGATCACGTCGGTCGCGTGGAAATCGAGGAAGCCCAGCGTGACGGGCAGCCGCAGGCGCAGTCCTGCCTGGTCCTTGCCCGGTTCGACGGCGGTCCACCCGAAGGGTAGGCCGTACACCTGCAGCGTGCGGCCATTGAAGTCGTACACACCCGAGCCGAACTCGTGCGCGAAGGCATAGTTGGTGAACCTCAGGTCCGCGCGGGTCGTGGCGTCGGCGCCGCAAGCCGTTGGCGAGGCGGCAACTGCCAAGGCGAAGGCTGCCGGCAGGCCAGCAGTGAATCGGCGGCAGGGTGAGAAGCGCGCGGGCTTTGTGCGCGAAGAAGTCATATCCGGGTGCGGGACGCTGCGTCGGCAGGACCATAGCATCGCCGGTGTCGCGTGATGGAAAAATCGCATCCCATGCGCGACCATGGGGCCATGGAGAAGCCCACCGTGCCCGCGTCGTTCGACTATTCGTGCATCCCCGAGATGCCGGCGTCCGTCTTCGTCGCGCCGCTGAAGCGGCCGCCCGGACTGGGAGAAGACTGGCTCGAGCCCGCGCAACGCAAATACGGCCTGGACGAGCACCGGATCTGGGACGAGCTCTACCAGCGCCAGATCGGGCTCATGCCCGGGCATGCCTGCCGGGAGTTCATGCGCGGACTGGAGCGCCTCGATCTTGGCCGCGGCGGCGTGCCGGACTTCGGCGAGATCAGCGAGGAACTGCGCAGCCTCACCGGCTGGACCGTGGTGCCGGTGCCGATGCTGATCCCCGACCACGTGTTCTATTACCACCTCGCCAACCGGCGCTTCCCGGCCGGCAACTTCATCCGGTCGCGCGAACAGTTCGATTACATCCAGGAGCCCGATGTCTTTCACGACGTGTTCGGGCACGTGCCGCTGCTGACCGACCCGATTTTCGCGAGCTACATGGAAGCGTATGGACGCGCCGGCTGGAAAGCGCTCAAGTACAACCGGCTCAAGGCGCTGAGCGCGCTCTACTGGTACACGGTGGAGTTCGGCCTGATCCTCGAGGACGACCAGTTGCGAATCTACGGCGCGGGCATCCTCTCCGGGCCAACCGAAACGGTGTTCTCGATCGAAGGGCGGTCGCCGAATCGCATCCACCTCAATGTCGATCGCGTCATGCGCACCGACTACACGATCTCCGACCTGCAGGCGACCTACTTCGTGATCGAGTCGTTTCGCGAGCTGTTCCACCTGACGGAGCAGCGCGGGTTCGAGCCGATCTATGAATCGCTCGCGCCGGCATTCCAGTACGCGAAGACGGCCGCGCTCGACACGGATCACATTTATCACCGCGGCACCCAGGAATACGAGCTGCGGGGCGGGCGAGGTTCGGGCGCGAAGCCCGCCTGAGCAGGGGCCGGTTCAGCCGATGGGTCGCGACAGGTAAGTCGCAGCGACTGCGATCGCAGCGCACAGCAACACGGCCTGTGCTGCGTGCACGCGCGGATTGAGGCTCACGATCCCGGGCAACAGGATCAGGGCGATCGATGCACGCACCCCGCGAGCCCCGGACAGGTCGAAGTCGTTGTCGATGACGAAGTGCGACAGCGCCCCTGCGACGACGACGCCGAGCAGCAAGCCCTGCGTCCAGCGTGCATGCCGGAAGTAGTAGTCGCGCATGTCGTGGGCGCGCTCGTCCTCGAGATCCGGTACGGCCAGGTGACTGATCAGGTACAGCAGGATCGGCACGCAGAGCAGCAGCAACGCCTGCAGCACCGTCCAGGGCGAGTGCTCATGGAAGCGCCAGATCGTGAACCAGCTGACGACATGGCCGACGAAGGTCAGGGCAATCCAGCAGCTGTGCACCCAGTAGAGGCGCACCCGATCACGCGCCTCGATCAACTGGCCCACGCTGGTCACGAGCAGCGACACACCGAGGCCCGCGACGATCGCGTACAGGGCGAGCAGGAACTCGAAAACCGTCACGTGGTGACTGGCCCGCGGGCCCGGTTCGGTCGTGCTCTCACTTGAGTTTCTGCCCCGGGGTCAGCGCTCCGGCACGGGTGAGAGCGCCTTGAGTTCGTCGAGGCCCTTGCCGGCGATCGACGCCCACTGCGAAAACAGCGCGCGGAAATCCGCCTGGTTGGTGACGCGATTCGCCGGCTGCATGGCGACCTGCGAACGCGTTTCACGACGATCGACGACGCGCCCGAGCAGGGCGTTCGTCTGCGAATCGCGCACTTCGAGGATCAGCGTCGCTTCGCCGGCCTCGGCGGCGTAGGTCTGCACCCGGCCCGCTTCCATCGTGTCCGGCGCGTTGATGTAGAGGTCGGCGATGGCGGTCGACAGACGCAGCACGTCAGGGCCCTGGCGCTGAGACCACCTGGTAACCGGACTTCTCCAGTGCTTTCGTCCAGACGTCGCTGAAATTGGAGGAAGCGGCAGCCATGATCTTCGCCGCTTCGTCGTCGCTGATCTTGCGCGACACCGTACGCGTGTCGTTCATGTTCTTTTGCCAGTCCTTGCGGAACGCGACCTCGGTCTTGTCCAGCATGACCTTCGAGTACGGTCGGAAGTCGGCGCCCGGCAGGACGTAAACGAGGTCCATCCGCTTGGGCTTGATCTGGACCAGGCCGTCCCAGTTGTCCGGCGAGTCCGTTGCGCTCGCGGTAGCGCCGAACGTGAAGAGGCAGGCAGCGAGGGCAACCGTGAGCCAACGTGTTCGGTTCATTTCGCATCTCCTTGTCGCTCGAGGCAGGTGCCAATCTTACCGCCGAAGCTGCCAATGATCCTTCGCCCTGGCAGCCGGTGCTGCACGGACCGGCTACCACCATCAGCTGGCCGTGGCGCGGTCAGTGCACTTCGGTAGACTCTGCGGCCGGCAAGTCCGGTGACTGTTTCCCGGGCTTGCACTCCGAACCGTCCGCGCGTTGGGGAGCGTCGTTGCAAATCCGTCGAATTCTGCGTGAGCCGCTGCTGCACTTCCTGCTGCTCGGCCTGGCCCTGTTCGCTTACTACGGCCGCGTGGCGCCGGACGACGACGGCAAGCGCCGCATCGTCGTGACCCAAGCCGACGTCGACCTGCTGGCCACCCAGTTCCAGGGCACCTGGAACCGGCCGCCGAGCCCGGTCGAGCTGCACGGACTGGTCGATTCCTACGTGCGCGACGAGATCCTGTACCGCGAGGGCGTTGCGCTTGGCCTGGACCGTGACGATGCGGTGGTCAAACGCCGCGTCCGCCAGAAGCTCGACGTGCTGTTCGAGGAATCCGTCGCGCAGGAACCCGCAACCGACGCGGACCTGCAGTCCTATCTCGATGCGAATCCCGCCGCGTTCCGCCAGCCCGCGGTCGTCGAGCTTCGACCAGCTCTACTTCGGCTCCGACGCAGACACGCCGCGCCGGCTCGAGCAGGCGCGCGCGGCCCTTGCGCGAGGCGCGGATCCTGCGACGCTGGGCCAGGCGACCCTGCTGCCGTCCCACCAGGCCGCCATGCCGCTCGACCTCGTCGCACGCGATTTCGGCGAGGAGTTCGCCGCGCAGGTCGCAAAAGCTCCCGTGAGCGAGTGGTCCGGGCCCGTCGCGTCCGGGTTCGGCGCGCATCTCGTCCGCGTCAACGCCATCCAGCCAGCGCGCGAGCCCGCACTCGCCGACGTGCGCGAAGCCGTGGCTCGCGAATGGGAAAACCAGCGGCGCCAGCAGGCGCACGCGGCCGCGCTCGCGAAACTGCGCCAGCAGTACCAGGTCGAGATCCAGGCGGCCCTGCCGCCGGTGCCGTCACCTTGAGTTCGCGGTTGCGTCAGCTGCCATGCGTGCTTGCGCTACTCGTCGCGTTCGTGGCACCGGCGATGGCCGACGACTTTCGCCCGGCGTACCTGCAGCTCAAGCAGCTCGACGCCACGACGTACGACGTGCTCTGGCGGGTCCCGGCACTCGACGCGAATACCACGTTGCGATTGCAGCCGGTCTTCCCGCAGGGCACCGAGGAACTGACGGAACGGACCCGCAGCTATGCGGGCAATGCCGCGGTCTTGCGCTGGCGTATCCGGGTCGACCGGGGCATGGCTGGCCAGGTGGTCGAGTTTCCGCAGCTGCCCGGCAGCCGTGTGGACGTGCTGGTGCGCGTGGAGCGCGCCGACGGTACCGAGCAACTCGGTCGTGTGTTGCCGGTCGATCCGCGCTTCACGGTGACCTCGAGTCCCGGGCACCTCGAGGTGGTCCAGACCTACACCGCGCTCGGTATCGGTCACATCCTGCTCGGCTTCGATCACCTGCTGTTCGTGCTTGCGCTGCTGCTGATCGTCGATGGTACGCGCCGGCTGATCGTCACCATCACGGCATTCACGATCGCACACAGCATCACGCTCGCGCTGGCCTCGCTCGGCGTGCTGAACGTGCCGGGTCCGCCGGTCGAAGCGCTCATCGCACTCAGTATCGTCTTCGTCGCGGCCGAGATCGTGCATGGTCGGCAGGGCCGGCCCGGGCTCACCCAGCGTTATCCATGGATCGTGTCATTCACGTTCGGGTTGCTGCATGGACTGGGATTTGCGGGCGCGCTGGCCGAGGTCGGCCTGCCGCAGAACTCGATTCCGCTGGCGCTGCTGTTCTTCAATGTCGGGGTGGAGATCGGGCAGTTGATCTTCATCGTCGCCGTGCTCGTGCTGATGGCGGCCGGACGACGAGTGGCGACTTCGATGCGATTGAGCAGCCCGGCGTGGTTGTGGCGCGTGCCGCCATATACGATCGGCGGACTTGCGAGCTACTGGGTGTTCGAACGCGTCGCCGGGTTCTAGCGCAGGACGGCTCCTCAGGCAGATTCGCGTAACCCGTCGCCTTGTCCGGTCAGGAATTGGCGCGGCGTCTGGCCCGTCCAGCGCCGGAACGCACGCGTGAAGTTGCTCTGGTCGGCAAAGCCGAGCAGGAAGGTGATGTCGGCGAGCGTGTGCTGGCCTTCCCGCAGGTATTCGAAGGCGAGTTCGCGTCGAGTCGTGTCGAGCACGCGCTGGTAAGTGGTGCCTTCACGGCGCAGACGGCGCTGCAAGGTGCTGGCGCTCTGGTTGAGTGCCAGGGCGATCCCATCCTGATCGAGATCACCCGACGACATCGCCTTGAGCAGAAGTGCACGGACGCGGGCCGCGGCGGAACTGGGTTCGAGTCCTTCGATGTAGCGTGCCGCCATGCGGTCGGCTTCGGCAGCCAGCTCGGGATCGCCAGTCAGTACCGGGCGCGCCGCGATCTCCGCATCGAACTTGAACGTGCAGCGATCCGCGCCGAACTCGACCGGGCAGCTGATCGCCTCGCGATAGGCCTCGGGCGGTACGTCGCTCCGGTATGGCAGGGTCACGAGCGTGGGAATGGCTGAAGGACCGGCACAGAGCCGCAGGATCCGGCACAAAGTGACGACAAGCGCGTCGAAGTATTGCGTGCACGGCACGATCGTCTGCTCGGTCCGTCGTGTTTCCAGGCTCGCCTCCAGTCCCTCGACAATCAGCACGAAACGGCCGTTGGTGCTGACGACGCTGCTGTAGCGCACGATGCGTCGCAGGGCGGCGAGCACGCTCGTGCTGCTGACGATGCCGAGGCCGAGCGCGTGGAAAATGCCTGGCCGCGCCAGTTGACCTGCGCGCAGGCCGAACAGCGGATCGTTGGATTCCTGCGCCGCGATTTGCCACAACTTCTGGATGCGCGCCGAGGGCAACCGTTGCCCGGGGCGCGTCAGCAGCTCCGGGTCGATTCCGGCGCGACGCGCCAGCGCCGGGAAGTCGATGCCGTACTGGGGCAGTACGTCCTTCAGCGGGGCCAGCGTCATCGCCAGTGCGGTTGGTTTATTCCACATCTCAGGCTATGAATACGAATAAATTGCCAGAAATGCAAACTGCTGGATTAATCAACACGTGAAAATGACAGATCTGCAGCCCACGGACCAGATCTTGCCGCCCAGCGACAAGAGTCCAGGTCTGCTCGTGCCTACAGTGCCGACCCATGGACGACACGACAAGACCAGGGCAAGCCAGGCCCAGGCAAACCGGATCGGATCAGCGGTCAGCGGACGTTGCAGACGACCCGGCCATGCTCGCTCTCGCGGAACTGCTCGATGCCGAGCGCACGCTGGCGACCGTCGAGGAACCGTTGCTGGTGGAGCGCGCCGACACTGGCAGGATGTGGCTCCTGTGGTTTGCAATCGGCGCGACCGACGAAGTCTGCCGGCTGACGGGGCATCACGCCGAAGCCGATCGCAACCAGGTGTTTCGACGCGTGGTGGCCCTGATCTTCAGCGAAGGCGTGCGCTCCGACGTCAATCCGGTGCTGGCGGATCGACGGCTCATCGAACTGTTCGAGTCTGCGGGTACACGCGCAGTGCGGGCGTGCCTCAGCGGCGAGACCCGCCTTGGGTATTACCTTGACGCATTGCGCACGGCGACCGGTCAACACCGCTGAGGCGGCGCAACGGTAGTGCCGAAACCAGCGGGCGCGTCGTTGCTGACTTTGCTCGGGTTGATCGGAGCCCCCGTCGCGGCCGAAATGCCCTCGACGTTGCAGGTCGTGGCTGTCGCGCCGGCCTATCCCGGCAGGTTGCAGGGCGACGAACGCTGGCTGATTTACCTCGACGGCCCGGTCGATCCGGGAGCGACGTCGCGCGTCGTGCGCCTGATCCTCACCGAGCACATATCCGATGCAGTCGTCTACCTGAACTCGCCCGGCGGCAGTCTGGTGACCGCGATGCAGCTCGGGCGCGTGCTGCGGGAACACGCGTTCGACACGCGCGTCGGAACGCGCACGACGGACGCGACGCGGGCAACGGCAGGAACGTGTCACAGCGCGTGTCCTTTCATCCTCGCCGGCGGCGTCCAGCGCTCGCTGGAGACGGGATCCGCAGTCGGGTTGCACCGTGCCGAGAATCGTGAGCCCCTGCGCGACGTGGACGCTTTCCAGCATGTCGTCAGGACACAGGTCGTCGATTACCTGGCCGAGATGGGCGTGCGCGCCGAAGTCGCCAATATCATGGAGGTCATTCCGCACGACCGGATTCGTGACCTCACCGTCGACGAGGCCCTGCAGTTGAATCTCGTGAACGAGAGGCGCTGAATCCAGGTCAGTGCCAGCGCGGCGAGCCGCCAACCGGATCGAGAGGACACGACGATGGCAGTTTCGACACCGGAATTCCTGCGCACACCGGACGCGCGGTTCGACGACTTGCCGGGCTACCCTTTCATTCCTCGCTACGACGAAAACCTGCCGGGCTTCGCAGGCCTGCGCATGCATTACCTCGACGAGGGGCCACGCGACGCCGGCCATGTGTACCTGTGCCTGCACGGGCAACCCACGTGGAGTTACCTGTACCGGCGGATGATTCCCGTGTGGCTCGGCTCCGGCGCGCGTGTCGTTGCGCCCGACCTGTTCGGCTTCGGGCGCTCGGACAAACCCGTCGACGATGCCTGGTACACGTTCACGCGGCACCGCGATTCGCTGCAGGCCTTCGTGCGGGCGCTCGACCTCAGCAACATCACGCTCGTCTGCCAGGACTGGGGTGGCATCCTTGGCCTGACATTGCCGATGGACGACCCGCAGCGCTTCACGCGCCTGCTGGTGATGAATACGGCGCTGGCGACCGGCAAGCAGTCACTGGGTGCGGGCTTCGACGCCTGGCGCGCGTGGGTCAACGCGAATCCGGACCTGCGCGTCGGCGCGCTGATGCAGCGCGCCTGCAGGCATCTCACGGACGAAGAGGCGGCAGCCTACGACGCGCCATTCCCGGACCAGCGGTTCAAGGCAGGCGCCCGCCGTTTTCCAAATCTCGTGTGCGATCACCCGGACGCGGACGGCGCGGCGGTGTCGCGCGCCGCAGCGCGCTGGTGGCGCGACCAATGGCAGGGCCAGGCGTTCATGGCCATCGGCATGCAGGACACCGTGATTCCACCGTCCGCGATGCACGGACTGCAACGGCTCATCCGAAATTGCCCGCCGCCGCTCGAGCTGGCCGAGGCCGGGCACTTCGTGCAGGAATGGGGCGAAGGCGTCGCGCGGGCGGCGCTGTCCCGCTACAGCTGAGTCTGTTCGCGCGCGCGCGGGTGTCGACCCGACCGCGCCAGGGTTCGCGCGCCGACTAACTCGAAAGGTGCAGCACAACCCGGCGGACGTGGGTTCGGTGGCGATGCTCGAACAGGTAGATTCCTTGCCACTGCCCGAGCGCCAGCCGGCCATGCATCACCGGAATCGAGAGCGAGGTCGCAGTCAGCGCGGCTTTGATGTGACCGGGCATGTCGTCGGTGCCTTCGGCGCCGTGCCGAACCCAATGCATCGATTGGTCGTCCGCGGGTGGCACGAGTCGTCCGAAGAACTCGTCGAGGTCGCGGCGAACGTCCGGATCCGCGTTCTCCTGGATCAGCAAGGAGCACGAGGTGTGCTGCACGAACAGGGTCAGCAGTCCTTGCTGGGCGCCGCTTTCCCGCACGAAGTGCGCGACGTCGCTGGTGAATTCGTGGAGACCGGCGCCCGGTGTCCGGACGGTGAGAATCGTCTGCATGAGGTTCATTGCCAGAAGGTCGGGCTGAGCGTCACGGCTTCGGCCAAAACACCTCGTCGCCTCAGCTGCGCCGTACCACGATGTCCACGCGGGTGAGCGCGCCCCGCGTAATGACAGGGTTCATCGTGTCGCTGATGAACAGCAACCTGCCGCCATCCTCGATCCGCACCTGCACGGCGTAGGTGTGGGAGGGCAGGATGCGCGATGCATCGTAGTCGAGCGCGAATTCGAAGGGAACCTGTTGCCCTGCGGTGCGGATGACCTGTTCGGCGACCAGCACTGAAGGTGCGTCAGCCAGTGAGACATCCACGAGCCTGACTGTGACCACTGCCGTTGGCGGGAGTGCGATGCGCTCACGGTACGTGACGGTACCCGTAACCTGGCTTGCGCTCGGGCCGCTGCCGGCCTCCGGTACGACAGTTGCCACAGAACAGCCGGTGAGAAGCAGCACCAGGCTGAACAGGCCGCGGGACAGGGGTTTCGTGTCAGTCATGGATGCTCCAGGCAGCGATATGGTTCAGCCCTTTCCGATCCGCGTCGCTCCCACCTTCTTCCTCGGAGGGGTGGCGCTTCTCGCGCGAGTGTGCCGGGGACGGCGCTCCGGGTCATGCACCTCGCGCAACGCGCGCTCGAGCCCGGTCGCCTCGTGTTCGGCTGCAAGCACGAGGTCGCGCAACGTGTCGGCCGTCTGCGTCCACGGCCGGCCCCGCAGACTGACGACGCCGTAGTGCAGGTGCATCCACGGCTCCGTTGCCAGCAACACGAAGCGACCGCTGTCGAGGTCCTCCGCGATGCAGGGCAGGATCGAAGCCGACACGACATCCGAAGCCGCGATGATGCGCTTCACCGGTGCGAGACCATTGCAGACGATCGCGGGAAAGGGCCGTCCGGATGGCAGTCGCGACGAACCTTCGCGGTGTGCCGCCAGCATGGGATCGAGCACTCGGGGGGGGATTCGCGAAGGAGTGGCGAAAGGCCAACTCATCACGTCGGCCGCCCGAATCGTCGCGCTGCCTGCCGTCAGGGGGTGGCCGGCGCGTGCAAAGAAGTACACGGGGTGCCGCACGGGCATCGGCACCACGTCGAGGTCCGGCTCGCGCGCGAGCAGGCTGGTTTCCGCCACGAAAAAATCCAGTGCCCGGCTGCGCAACTGGTGGACGAGGTCGTCCCAGTCGCCTGAGTGCAGTTGCACGCTGACTTGCGGAAACTGCTCGACGAAGCGCGCCACCGCCGGACCCAGAAACGAGTCCGTCGGGTACGGGCCGCCGCCGACGTCCACCCGCCCCGTGCGCATCGCCGCATGACCGATCGCCTCGCCCTCGAGTTCGTCCGCCATGCGCAGCAGGTCGCGCGCACGCTCGATGTACAGCCGGCCGAGATCGGTGGGCACGACGCCGGCGGCGGAGCGCAGGAACAGGCTGCTGCCGAACCGGCGCTCGAGGTTCTGGATGCTGCGTGAGAGCGCGGGCTGGCTGATATGCAGCGCGGCCGACGCCCGCACGAAACTGCGGTGCTCAGCCAGCGCGACCACCTGGCGCAATTGCTGGAGTTCCATGGCCATGCGTGAAGAGTATACCTTCGATATAAAACATGCATTGGACACATGGGCTCGGCTAGGCCAAGTTAGGCGCCGGATTCGCTCGCGAGTCCCCGGGCAGCGGTGTCCGGCAAGAACCGAAGACAGATTTCAGCACGGGTGGGAAATAACGTCATGCAAAAGCAATTCGCAGGAGTCTTCGGAGCCGCGCTGGTCGCGGTGCTGGGTGTGCTGAGCGGGCCCGCCCAGGCCCAGACACAGAAGCCCAACATCCTCGTCATCTGGGGCGACGACATCGGCGGCTTCAACATCAGCGCGTACAACCGCGGCATGATGGGTTACAGGACGCCCAACATCGACAGCATCGCCGCCGAAGGTGCGCTGTTCACCGACTGGTACGGCCAGCAGAGCTGCACCGCCGGTCGCGCGGCTTTCATCACCGGCCAGTCGCCGATCCGCACCGGCCTGACCAAGGTGGGCTTGCCGGGCGCGCCAGAGGGCATGATGGCGGCCGATCCGACCATCGCCACGCTGCTGCGGGCGCAGGGTTACGTCACGGGCCAGTTCGGCAAGAACCACCTCGGCGACCGCGACTCGATGCTGCCGACGGCGCACGGCTTTGATGAGTTCTTCGGCAACCTCTACCACCTCAACGCCGAGGAAGAGCCCGAAAACGTCGACTACCCGAAGAACCCCGAGTTCAAGAAGAAGTTCGGGCCGCGCGGCGTCATCCACAGCTTCGCCGACGGCCGGATCACCGACACCGGTCCGCTGACCAAGAAGCGCATGGAGACGATCGACCGCGAAGTGACGGAGAAGGCGCTCGACTTCATGGAGCGTGCGGCGCGGTCGCGCAAGCCGTTCTTCCTGTGGTGGAACTCCACCCGCATGCACATCTTCACCCACCTGCACGCGGACGCCGAGGGCAAGACCGGTCTTGGCATCTATGCCGACGGCATGGTCGAGCATGACGGCCATGTCGGGCAGGTGCTGGCAAAACTCAGGGACCTGGGGCTCGAGCAGAACACCATCGTCATGTACTCGACCGACAATGGCGCCGAGACCTTCACGTGGCCTGACGGCGGCACGACCATGTTCCGCGGCGAGAAGAACACGCAATGGGAAGGCGGCTACCGCGTGCCGACCATGATCAAGTGGCCCGGCGTCATCAAGCCGGGCACCGTGATCAACGAGATCGGTGCCCACGAAGACATGCTGACGACGTTCCTGGCCGCCGCCGGCGACGCGAACGTCACGGCCGACCTGCTCAAGGGCCGCAAGATCGGCGGCACGACCTACAAGGTCCACCTCGACGGCTACGATCTCGGTCCGGCGCTCCGGGGCCAGGCGGCATGGCCGCGCAAGGAGTTCATCTACTGGACCGACGACGGCAGTGTCGCGGCGCTGCGCTACGAGAACCTCAAGATCACGTTCCTCGAGCAGCAGGCCGAGGGCCTCAAGGTCTGGCAGGAGCCGTTCGTCGTGCTGCGGGCGCCGAAGCTCACCAACCTGCGCATGGACCCGTTCGAGCGCGCCGAGGAAGAGAACGCCATGGGCTACCAGCGCTGGTACATGGAGCGGATGTTCGCCATCGCGCCCGCGGGTGCGTACGTCGGTCAGTGGCTGCAGAGTTTCAGGGAGTTTCCGCCGCGGCAGAAGCCAGGCAGCTTCAACCTCGACCGCGTCATGGAAGCGGTGATGTCGAGCTCGAAGCAGTAAGCCGACCGCCACCGCGTTTCTAAAAATCCACGGCGCCCCGCGCGGGAGCCGCCTGCATTCCCACCCCCGCAGGCGGTTTTCCGGGCGGAGCGCCGTGGCTTCCTATTGACCAGGTCGAGAACCTGCAACGAGGGGAGCCTTCGATGAGACAGGCACTGGTCCTGGCGGCGCTCGTCCTGGGCGGGATCGGGACCACGTCCGCCCAGTCGGTCGAATCCGACGTCACGCTGGAGTCCGCGGGTCTCGTCAAGGCCGATCACGACTTCGCGATGTCGAGCATCGTCCCGGACGCGACGCTCGAGGCCGCAAAGTTCGAAGACGAGCATGACCGCTTCGCCGTGAAGTTCGGCTTCGTCGTGATGCCGATGGACTACACGAGCTTCGACCAGGATGCGCGCAGCAAGGAGCAGGTCGGCAACCAGCAGGACGAACTCGAGGCGCGCTCGTTGCGGCTGTCGGCGCGCGGGCATTTCGAGCTGTTCCGTACCTGGAACTATATGTTCAGCTACGAGTACAAGGGCTTCGACCAGACCTCGGAAAGCGACTGGAACACGACCGACTTCCGCGTCTCGACCGTGCTGGGGCCGAAGCTCGGCACCGTGACGATCGGCAAGATCAAGGAACCGTTCTCGTATGAGATGGTGGGTGATGCCGCCAACCTGCCGCACCACGAGCGCCTGCTGAGTCCGTTCTTCCGTTCGCGCAACGATGGCGTGACGCTCGGCAACGCCGTATTCGACCAGCGCGCCACCTGGGTCGTCGGCTGGTACAACGACTGGTTGACGCAAGGGAGGTCATGGTCCGACTCCGGCAACGATTTCGCGGGCCGCGTCACCGCCCTGCCGCTCTGGTCCGACGACGGCGCCAGCTACCTGCACCTCGCAGTCAGCACCCGCTACTACGGCGCGGTGGACGACCAGTTGCGCTACAAGGGCAAGCCCGCGTCCAACGTGGCGGACGACTACGTCGATACAGGCAAGGTCCCGGGCGATCATGCCTGGCACACGGGCGTCGAGGCGCTCTGGAATCACGGCGGCTACTCCGTGCTCGCTGAGTACGTGCGCGCGGATCTCAGCACGCGTGACGACCGCGATCCGACGCTCGGCGGCTGGTATGTCACCGGCAGCTGGGTGATCACGGGCGAGCATCGGCCCTACGATCGCAAGGCCGGATATGCGCGGCGCATCCTGCCGCAAGGCCGCTGGGGCGCCTTCGAACTCATCGCGCGCTACGGTCGCGTGGACCTCGACGACGGCGTGGTGCGCGGCGGCACCATGAATGGCTGGTGGGTCGGCGTGAACTGGTGGGCGAACAACCGCTGGAAGGCCAGCACCGGTTACGGCAACATCGATCTCGACCGCTTCGGCGTCACCGGCAACACGAAGACCCTGCTGACACGCCTGCAGTGGATTTACTGACGAAGAGTCCGGCAGCGGCTCGCGGCCAACCGGGTGCGGAAAACGATGCTGTGAGCAGCGGCATGGCGGGATCCGATTTGCGGAAAGTCTTTGGCGCGCATTAAATCAGTATTTCGAGATCATGCCGGGGACGCAAGTGGTCGTCCCGGTGCCGTCACCCTGAACCGCGACGCGGTTTGCCAGCAGAGAGTCGTGGTCCGTGTCACGGAGAAAAGCCCGCACACAACGACAGTCCACCGAGCCTGGTCGCGTTCCTGCGCCTGACGACTCTGCAGCTGGGTCGAGCCGTATGACGGCGCTGAGGATCGGCGTGCTTGCCGGCATTGCGATGCTGGCCCTTGCTGCCTGGTATTTCCTTGCCGGACGCCAGCCAGACGTGCGCACGTCGACGGCAGGAAGCGAGACAGTCGCCGCAGCGGCCGCCTACGTCGGCTCGCAGTCCTGCGCGCAATGTCACGCGGCCGAATCGAAGGCCTGGCAGAGCTCGCAGCATGCTGTCGCCATGCAGCACGCCACCGGACAGACGGTGCTCGGTAATTTCAACGACGCGACCTACAGCTTCCAGGGCGTCCAGTCCAGCTTCTTCCAGCGCGAAGGCAAGTACTTCATCCGCACGGACGGACCCGACGGCCAGCTCGCGGAGTTCGAGGTCAAGTACACGTTCGGCGTCGCGCCGCTGCAGCAATACCTCGTCGAGTTACCCGGTGGGCGCCTGCAGGCTGTCTCGGTGACCTGGGATGCGCGGCCGCGCGAACAGGGTGGCCAGCGCTGGTTCCGCCAGTACCCCACCGAGCAGCTGGATCACACCGACGAGTTGCACTGGACGCGTCGGGCGCAGAACTGGAACTTCATGTGCGCCGACTGCCACTCGACCCAGGTGAGCAAGGGCTATGACGCGGCGTCCGATTCGTTCCAGACGACATACACCGAGATTTCGGTGGGTTGCGAGGCGTGCCACGGGCCCGGCTCCGCCCACATCGAATGGGCGCGGCGCAAGGGCAAGGAGGCGGGCAAGGGCCTGACGGTGCAGCTCGACGAGCGGCACGGCGTGACCTGGGGGCGCAACGCTGCGACGGGCCAGCCTACGCGCAGCAAGCCGCGCACGACCGGGCGAGAAATCGAGGTCTGCGCGCAGTGCCATGCACGTCGCGCGCAGATCGCCGAAGGGTACCATCCCGGGCGGCCATTCATGGATCACTACCTGCCGTCGCTGCTGGTGCCAGGGCTGTATCACGCCGACGGTCAGCAGCAGGACGAAGTGTTCGTCTGGGGCTCGTGGCTGCAGAGTCGCATGCACGCGGCCGGCGTCACCTGCAGCGACTGCCACGATCCGCATACGCAGAAACTGCGCGCGCCGGGCAATACGGCGTGCGCGCAGTGCCACGATGCGTCGAAGTACGATGCCCGCGCGCACCACCGGCACCAGCAGGGAGCGGCTGGCGCGCAGTGCGTCGACTGTCACATGCCCCGCACCACGTACATGGTCGTCGACCCGCGGCGCGACCACAGCATGCGTGTGCCACGACCCGACGAAAGCGTGGCGCTCGGCGTGCCGAATGCATGCAACTCGTGCCACACCGACCGCGACGCGAAGTGGGCCGCCCAAGCGGTGCGCGACTGGCTCGGCCGCGATGCCGCGGGGTACCAGAGCTTTGCGTCCGTCTTTGGCGCCGCCGAAAGTGGCGAACCATCCGCGCTGGTCAAGCTCGCCGGCGTCGCTGCAGACACCGCGCAACCTGCCATCGTGCGTGCCTCGGCGCTCGCGCGGCTGGCGGGCAGCGGCCAGTTCACGCGCGATTTCGCGCAGAGCACGGCGCGGGACGCAGATCCACTGGTGCGACTGGCGAGTGTGCAGCTGGCTGATGTGATGCCTGCAGAAATGCGCGCAGCGGTCCTTGGGCTGCTGCTCGGAGATGCGACCCGTGCCGTCCGCATCGAGGCGGCGCGATCGCTCGCGGGAGGCCAGGACGGGCTGCCGCAGGAGTTGCTGCCGCGCTGGGAGGCGGCATCGCAGGAGTACATCGCGACACTGCAGTACAACGCGGATCGGCCCGAGTCCCGCGTCGCGCTCGGTGGTTTCAGGGCTGCACTGGGCCAGACCGATGCAGCCCATGCGCAGTTCACCGCGGCAATCCAGCTCGATCCGGCCTTCGTGCCGGCCTACGTCAACGCGGCGGACGTGATGCGCGCGCAGGGTCGCAACCAGGAGTCGGCTGACATGCTGCAGCAGGGCTTGCAGCGTGTGCCGACGAGCGCCGCGCTGCATCACGCGCTGGGCCTGGCGCGCATCCGTCTGCAGCAACCAGAACTCGCTATGGAGTCCCTCCGCCGCGCCGTGGAGCTTCGACCCTGCGACCGCCCGCTACACGTACGTTCTTGCCGTGGCGCTGCATTCGACGGGGCAGGCGGACGAAGCAATCCGCCGCCTGCATGAGGCCGTCAAGCGTTGGCCCTACGATCGCGAAATGCTGATGGCACTGACGTCGTTCCAGCTCGAGTCGGGGAAGCGCCAGGATGCGAAGGTGACGGCGCGAAAACTCGTGGCCGCCTATCCCGCCGACCCGCAGGTCCGTGTCCTGGCTGAGCAGGCGCTCGGCGGGCAGTCGCCCTGATCAGCCTGCAGTGCTGGAGGCGAGGTTGGTGCTGCGCAGCTTCTCCGCCGACCCGATGCCGAACACCTTGGGGTTCCGCTGGCAGCGAGGTTCCAGTCTACACTGGGGCCCCCAGCTGCTGCCCTCGAAGCCTGTCCATGACCGCACGCCGTCGCGGAATCCCGCTCACCACACGTCCGCGCGTGGCCATCGTTGGCGCAAACTTCGGGGGCCTGCGGGCGGCCCAGGAACTCGGTTCCGAATTCGACGTGACCGTGTTCGATCCGTCGCCCTGGTTCGAATGGCTGCCGAACATTCATGAGCTCGTCTCGGGGGCCAAGCGACCGACCGATCTGCGGCTGCCGCGCAAGCGGCTCGTGGCCGCCGCGGGCCATCGCTTCGTGCGCGAAGCAGTTGCCGCCATCGATGCGAGGAGAGGAACCCTGACGACGACAGGCGGCACGGTCCACGCCTTCGATTTCTGCATCGTCGCCGCGGGCAGCGTCGACGCGACCTATGGTGTGCGAGGCGTAGAACGCCATGCCATGCCATTCAGGAGTGTCGAACAATGCGACGCGATCGGTCGCCGGCTGGGGACATTGATGAAGGGGCGCAAGCCACGGTCGATCGTCATAGTCGGCGGAGGCTTTGCAGGCGTCGAGGCGCTCGGCGAGATCATGCGGCGTTACAGGACACGCGATAACCTGACGCTGCACATCGTCGAGGCGGGGCCGGCACTGATGCCGGGTGCGTCACCGAAAATCGACGCCGCCGTGCGCAAGCATGTGCGGGCCTACGACGTACAGATCCACACGAGGTCGCCAGTCGCGGCGATTACGCCGACCGGGGTCCGCCTGCAAGGCGGCAAGCGGTTGCGCTCCGACCTCACGATCTGGACCGGTGGCGGCGCCGCACCGCCGTTATTGCACGCTGCAAAGCTCGCGCCGAAGCAGCTGCAGTGGGCGCCCGTCGATGCAACGCTGCGCAGTCGCCGCTATCACAACGTGTTCGTGATCGGCGATGCGGCGGCATTGCCGGTGGCTGTTCCGAAGCAGGCATTCCACGCGCTCGAGATGGGTGAGTGCGCGGCTGCCAACGTTCGACGCGCCGCTGCAGGCCGTGCACTGCGTCGCTACCGGCCTTCGCGTACGCCGCTGCTGGTGGCATTCGGCGATCTCGACACGTTCCTGGTGGCGGGCCGCTCGGTCGTCGCCAATCCTGCACTCGCTGCGGGCAAAGAGGCCGTGTACCAGGTGACCATGGCGCAGATCGACCCGCCTTCCAACGTGCACGCGCTCGGCCAGTTGGCATCCCGCGTCATCGGCGTCACGCGCAGGCTGGCGCCTTCGCGGTGAGCGGGCCACTGCTCACTGCCCGCGTGCACGAACGCATGCTCGTCGCGCGGCGTCGCAGCGAGCAGGTACTGACGTGTTCGCTCGATCTCGACCGGTCCGAGACGCAGGCCGAGCTCGGTGCGAATGAATGGCGCTGGCGCGAAGGCTCGTACCCGTACCTCGAACGCTGCAGGGAGCGGACGATCTATCACTGGACCGGCGCCGCATTCGAGCCGGTCGCTCGCTTCGGAACTTCGCTGCTCAAGCTGGTCCCGACCGACTGGGGCCCGCCGACGTTCGAGATCGACGGCGTGAAGATGCTGCCGACCAGGCAGGTCTCGCCGTACGATGACGCGCGGCGCAAAGTGGCCTTGATCGAGCCTGCCGGCAAGCGTGTGCTGGATACCTGCGCGGGTCTCGGCTACTTCGCAGCCTGGTGCCTGGAGGGGGGTGCCAGCGAGGTGACGTCCTATGAAATCAACCCGGACGTCCTCTGGCTGCGCACGCTCAACCCGTGGTCGCCGGCGAGCGGGCCGAGGCTGAGTGTCATTGCGGGCGACATAAGCGCGGCGATCCGCGGACTGGCCGACGCTTCATTCGACGCCATCCTGCACGATCCGCCTCGCTTCGGTCTCGCCGGCGAGCTGTATTCGCAGGCCTTCTACGACGAACTCGCGCGGGTCCTGCGGCCTGGCGGCCGGTTGTTCCACTACACGG
Organism: uncultured Gammaproteobacteria bacterium; assembly: GCA_963827615.1. GTDB lineage: Bacteria > Pseudomonadota > Gammaproteobacteria > Steroidobacterales > Steroidobacteraceae > RPQJ01. Next base: position 20,004 of record CAWHCA010000042.1, read on the forward strand.
GTACGCCGAATCGACTTACCAGTGGGCGCGACGTCCCCAGAGAAGTTGAGCGGCGACTGCGGCTCGCCGGTTTCACGACCCGGCGGGAAGGCGATGGCGTACTCGCCGTGCGCGGCAACTCATGCGGCTGATCGCGACCTGTCCCGAGGAAGCCAAGCCAGCCCTCGTCGCCGAGCTCGAGACGCTGGGTGTCACGGAACTTGCGCCGACCTTTCGTGCCGTGCTGTTCACCGCGACGCCACGCCAGTTCTACGAACTGCACCTGCGCTTGCGCACGGCAAGCCGCATCCTGCGTGTGCTGCGCGAGGTGCCGGCCCAAACGCCGGCGATGCTGCGTTCGCAGGTGCGTCGCCTGCACTGGCCCGAATGGTTCGACGCCCGTCACGGCTTCATGGTCGAGAGCACGGGGGACGAGGGCGGCGGGCTGACGCCGAAGCAGGTCATCACGCAGGTTCGCGAGGGCGTGCGGGAGTCCTTCGCGCGGTTGGGTGCGCAGGTTCCGCCGGTCGATACCGACGAGCCGAAGGTCGTGATCGTGGCGCACGTGATGCGTGGCCGCTGCACGCTGAGCTTCGACACGTCGGGCAAGGCGCTGCACAAGCGCGGGTATCGCGAGCAGGGGCATCCCGCGCCGCTGAAAGAAACGCTGGCGGCGGCGATCCTGCAGTTTGCAGGGTACGACGGCAGCATCGCCTTCCTCGACCCGATGTGCGGCAGCGGCACGCTGGCCATCGAGGCGGCGATGATCGCCGTGCGCAAGGCGCCGCAGATCCACCGCAGGAAGGGCGAATTCCACTTCGAGTGGCTCGCGGATTTCGACCGCGCGCTCTGGCGCGAAACGCAGGACAGCATCCGTGCCGAAAAGCTGGACGCACCGCCGTGCATCGTGGCGGCCTCTGACATCCGGGCCGAATACGTCGACATGGCACGCAAGAGCGCACTCAAGGCACGGGTCGAGAAGTACATCCAGTTCGACGTGGCGCGGGTGCAGGACGTCTTGCCGCCCGCGCCGACCGGCCTGCTGGCGACGAACCTGCCGTACGGGGATCGCATCGGTGGCGGCGAAGCCGAGGTGCGTCAGTTGTACGAGGAGTTTGGCGACACGCTGAAGCAGCGATTTGCAGGTTGGCGAGCCGCCGTGCTCGCGGCCAGTGCATCGCCGTTCAAGGCGATCGGGCTCAAGCCGTCGCGAACGATCAATCTCATGAATGGCAGCATTCCGTGCCGGTTGCTGTTGTTCGATCTCTATGCCGGCAGCCGGCGGCCCGCACCGTCGTCCACGGCGCCAGCGGCACCCTCCATTCCCTGAAGACACCCCATCCGCGCACTTCGCCTGTCAAATTGCAGCGGGCAGCGGTCGTGCTAGGCTGCGCTCCTCCGTGGCCTGGGGGGTAGTCGCATGGAAAACACCGCCGCCAGCGGGACTCGCTCGCGCTGGGTCACCGAACGACGTTTCTTCACGGGCATGGCCATCGCGATGCTGCTCGTCGCCTACGTCGGCTTCGCGCGCTCCTTCTTCCTGCGACCTTTGTTCCCCGAGTGGCCGGCGCCGTCCGAGCCGATCTTCTACGTGCACGGTGCGTTCTTCTCGGCGTGGTGCGTGCTGCTCGTGATCCAGGCGATGCTGGTCGGCGTCGGCCGCACGGACGTGCATCGCAAGGTCGGCGTCCTCGGCGTGGTCATCGCGCTGGGCATGGTGATCCTCGGGGTCGCTGGTGCGCTGATAGCCGCCAACCGGCCGACCGGCTTCAACGGTGTGCCCATCCCGCCGCTGCAGTTCCTGGTCGTGCCGCTGTTCGATATCGCGTTCTTTGCGATCTTCGTCGGGCTGGCGATCGCCAATCGCACGAATCCGCAGAGCCACAAGCGCTGGATGGTGCTTGCGACGGTCGCCCTGCTCGGTGCTGCGTTCGCGCGCTGGCCGTACGTGTGGCAGATAGGCAACCCGTTCGTGTATTTCGGGCTGGCGTATCTCTTCATCGTCGCGCTCGCGATCTGGGATTCCCGCACGCGCGGCGCGCTGCACCCAGTGACTCGCTGGGGCGGACTTGCACTGATCGTGTCACTGCCAGTGCGGCTCGCGCTCTCGGGCACCGCCGCGTGGCTTGCATTCGCCGCATGGCTGACGGGACTCGCGCGCTGACCTGGCGCAGCGCCGCGGATTGGCGATCGGTGCCGCGGTGCTCATCGCGACGATGAATGGCAGGGGGAGGTCGCCCCGCCGCGCTGGTGGACTGAACCCGCAAGATTGTGACTTGGTGGTAACAGCGCGGCGGAGCTAACGCGCAGAGTGAAACCCACGCGCGCGCCCGCATTCTGCTTGCTGCGAGCGTCGCGAGTCCAGTGTTGCGTCCGCCTTGGACCGGAACGCGCGTCAGGCAAACATGAGTTTTTCGACGTGAGCAGCCGCACTCGCCGCAAGCGAGCCCAGGTCGTAGCCGCCTTCGAGTGTCGACACGATGCGTCCCCGCGCATGTCGATCGGCGATGCCACAGGCAACTTCCGTCACCCATGCGTAGTCGGCCGTCGTGAACCGCAGGTGCGACATGTCGTCGGCGCCGTGGGCATCGAAGCCCGCGGAGATCAGCAGCAACTGCGGCGCAAAGGCCTCGAGTGCAGGCAGCCACTGCTGCTGCACGGCTGCGCGGAACGCATCGCTGCCACTGCCCGGGGGCAATGGACAGTTGATGATGCGTCCAGGCCGCGTCGGTGGATTCATGTCCGGCCACAGCGGGTACTGGTACGACGAGCACAGCAGGACCCGCGGGTCGTCCTTGAAGATGTCCTCCGTGCCGTTGCCCAGGTGCACGTCGAAATCGAGGATTGCCACGCGCTCGAGGCCGTGGTGGTCGAGCGCGTGGCGCGCCGCGACCGCGACGTTGTTGAAGAAGCAGAAGCCCATGGCCGTCGCCCGCGTGGCATGGTGACCGGGTGGCCGGACGTTGCAGAAGGCGCGCGCTGCCGCACCCGTCAGTACCAGGTCCGTGGCCAGCACGTTGGCGCCGGCGGCGCGCAGCGCGGCCTCGAACGTCTCCGGGCACATCCAGGTGTCCGGGTCGATGTGCGCAAGGCCTTCGGCCGGGGACCGGTTGGAGAGGTCTTCGACGTAGGCGAGCGGATGCACGCGGATCAGTTGCTCGACGCTGGCGCGCGGTGCCTCGTGGTGCAGCAGCACGTCGTACAGGCCGCGCGCGTGGAGTTCGTCCTCTATCGCATTGAGCCGCGCCGGCCGCTCCGGATGGTGGTCACCCATGCGATGCAGGCGACAATGGGCATGTGTCACGAAAGCGACTGCCATGGGTGGCTCCGGTTGCGGTGACCCGCAATGATCCTGCAAACGCTGGAGGCTAGCATTTGCGAGTCCTGCTGACCTCCAAGAGTACACTTGAGTCATGACCGCGAAACGCATCGAGGCCGTGCTGCGCCCCGCATCCGTCGCCGTGGTCGGCGCGAGCGCCACCCCCGGTTCGATCGGCGACGTGCTGTGCCGGAATCTGCGCGAAGGCGGCTTTCGCGGTCCCGTCTTTTACGTCAACCCGCGGCACGCGTCCATCGGCGACGAGCCATCCTATCCGGACGTGCGCTCCCTGCCGCAGGCGGTGGACGTCGCGATCATCGCCACCCCTCCGCCCACCCTGCCCACCGTGCTGGAGCACTGCGGCGAGCGCGGCGTGCGCGGCGCCATCATCGTCTCAGCTGGATTCCGCGAAGGCGGCGAGGAAGGCGCGGCCTGCGAAAAGGCGATGCTGCAGGTCGCGCGCCGGTACGGCCTGCGCCTGCTCGGACCGAACAGCTTCGGCGTGATCCGGACCGACGACGGGTTCAACGCCTCCTGTGGCGCGGCACTCCCCAAGCCAGGCCGCCTCGCGCTCGTGTCGCAGTCGAGCGCGCTGTGCGCGGCAACGCTCGACTGGGCTCGTTCCCGGCACGTCGGCTTCTCGACGGTGATCTCCACCGGCGTCGGCGATGACATAGGTTCCGGCGACGTGCTCGATTTCCTCGCGCGCGATGCGGCGACCGATGGAATCATGCTCTACCTCGAAGGCGTCGGCGACGCGCGCCGTTTCATGAGCGCGCTGCGGGCTGCCGCGCGCGTGAAGCCCGTGGTCGTCATGAAAGCGGGTCGGTCGCTCGAAGGGCGTGGCAGCCTCGCCTTCCACACGGGCTCGCTGGTGGGTGGCGACGACGTGTTCGACGCGGCGATGCGTCGCGCCGGCGTGCTGCGCATCCGCGATTTCGGCCAGCTGTACAGCGCGGCAAGCACGCTCGGTGCCGGTGTGCGGATGCGCGGGCGCAGGCTGGGAATCGTGACAAACGCGGGCGGCCCCGGGCAGCTTGCAGCGGATCGCGCCGGTGATCGGGGGCTGCCGGTGGCCGAGTTGAACGATGCGACGCTCGTGCAACTGCATGCGCTGCTGCCGCCCAGTACGGCGGAGGGCAATCCCGTCTACGTCCGCGGCGACGCGTCCGCGCAGGTTTATGCGCAGGCGGCGCAGGCGTGCCTGCAGGACGGCGAGGTCGATGCGCTGCTTGCAATCCTGACGCCGTTCGCGCTCACCGATGCGGACCGGTTCGCAACCGAACTGATCGCAGTGGCCACTGCCCAGCGCAAGCCGGTCTTCACGTGCTGGATGGGGGGCGCGGCGGTCACGGCGGCACGCCAGCACTTCGCCGAGAATCGGGTTCCGACCTTCCCGACCCCCGAAGCGGCTGTCGACGCCATTGCCGCGCTTGCACTGTTCACCGCCAACCAGGAGCAGCTGCTGCAGGTTCCCGCGCCGCTCGGGCCGACCTCGACCCCCGACCGCGCCACGGCGCAACGCCTGCTCGACGCGGCGCGCGCCGCGGGCAACGAGTGGCTCAACCCGGCCGACTCCAAGCAACTGCTGGCGGCGTTCGGCATCCCGATCGTCCAGAGCCGGCCGGCGTACTCGGCGGACGAGGCCGTGCAGGTGGCCGAGGCGATCGGCTACCCGGTGGCGATGAAGATTCTCTCACCCGACATCGCGCACAAGACCGATGTCGGCGGTGTGCGGCTCGGGCGCGCCGACGCCCGCAGCGTGCACGATGGCTACGAAAACATGTTGCGGGACGTCGCCATCGCCCGGCCGGACGCGAGACTCGACGGCGTGCTGCTCGAGCCGATGTACGTCGAGCGGCACGGGCGCGAACTCATGATCGGTGCGGTGCGCGATCCGGTATTCGGCCCGGCGATCAGCTTCGGGCTCGGCGGCACGATGGTCGAGGTGATCCGCGATCGCGCCGTGGCGCTGCCGCCGCTCAATCCGTACCTGGCACGGGACCTGATCCGCCGTACCCGTGCGAGCATGGCCTTGCAGCCGCTGCGCGGAGCGCCGGCCGCCGCGCAGGAAGCAATCGAGGACATGTTGCTGCGCGTGTCCGAGATCGTTTGCGAATTGCCCGACGTCGGTGCGATCGACATCAATCCGGTGATCGTGACTGCCAGGGGTGCCGTTGTCGTAGACGCGCGCATCGGTGTGATGCCCATGCCCCAGCCGCAGCGACTCTATCGCCACATGGCGATCCACCCCTATCCGAGCGCGCTGGAGTTTCCGCTCGACACGCCGGACGGAAAACAGGCCACGATCCGTGCGATCCGGCCGGAGGACGCCGAACTCGAGCGGGACTTCGTCCACCGGCTGTCGGAACAATCGCGGTTCCTGCGTTTCATGTTCGGCCTGCAGGACCTCTCGCCGGCGATGCTGTCCAGGTTCACGCAGATTGATTACGACCGCGAGCTGGCCCTGATCGTGGTCTTGCACCTGCCGGACGGCGTCGAGCAGCAGATCGGCGTGGCCCGGTACATCACGCTGCCGGACGAGGACTCGTGTGAGTTCGCGATCGTCGTGAGCGACGAGTGGCAAGGCAAAGGCGTGGCGCGGCAACTGTTCCAGCACCTGATCGACATCGCGCGCGACCGTCGCATCAAGGTGATGACCGGGATCACGCTGCGTGAGAACACCCGCATGATCGACCTCTCGCGGTCGCTCGGCTTCACGACGCGCTCCGATGCCGAAGAGCCTGAACTCGTGCGGATGACGCTCGCACTCTAGCGACGGGTGCGCAGCGCGGTCCGGACCTGCTCGCGCAGCCAGCGGTTGGCCGCGTCCCGTTCTGCGTTCGCCGGCCAGTACATGTAGGTCTCGAGGTGGATGCCATCGAGCGGCAATCCCACGACCTGGTTCGTGTCGCGTTCGAGGACGTGGCGCGCATACGTCTCCGGCAGTGTCGCGACCAGGTCGGTGCTGGTCGTGGCACGGCAGGCGGCCGCGTGACTCTGGCAGCGCAACCGGATGCGCCGCGTCCTGCCGAGCGACTGCAAGGCGACGTCTTCCAGCGAGGGGCCGCGGCGGCGCGACGAAACCTGCACGTGTTCGAGTTCGAGGTAGGCGTCCAGGCTCCAGCCGCTGCGTTTCATGCGTCGCAGCCGTGGATGATCCTTGCGCGCGATCACGACCAGGCGATCGGTGAGCACGCGTTCGTGCGGCACGCGATCCGCCACCGCCAGCAGCACGTCGAGCGCGACGTCGAACTCGCCGGCGGCCAGGTCCGTTTCGAGGCGAGGCCGGTCGTGCCTTGCGGATGCGAGGCTTAGACGCGGTCCCGCCGCGCAGATGACCTGGCTCAGTTCGGGCAGCACGCTCGGCTCCAGCGCCTCGCGCAGGCCGATGCGGAAGTGCCGCTCGGCCGTCGTCGGTTCGAAACCTGCAGCCTGGCCGAACGTGCGTTCCATCGCGCCGAGCGCCTCGCGGACCGGCCCCGCAATCGAGCGAGCGAACGGGGTTGGGGCGATTCCGCGTCCCTGGCGCTCGAACAGCGGCTCGCCGAACACGTCGCGCAAGCGCGCGAGGGCATGGCTCACGGCCGGCTGCGACAGGTTCAGTTTGCGGCTCGCGGCCGTGATGCTGCCGGCCGCGAAGACGGTGTCGAAGACCACGAGCAGGTTCAGGTCGATCCGCGATAGATGCATGACATGAATGATTATTCATCAAAACATTGCACTAGGGAAATGCCATGACAGGCCTACACTGGCCGCCGGACCTACCCCGGAGCAACCGCCATGGATTTCGAATACAGCCCCGGCACGCGCGAGCTGATGCGTCGTGTCGACGACTTCATGCAGGCGCACGTCTTCCCGGCCGAGGCCGAATACGAGGAGTTCGTGCAGGATCCGGCCAGGCGCTGGGTGGTCCCGCCCATGATCGAGGGACTCAAGGCCAAGGCGCGCGACGCCGGACTCTGGAACCTGTTCCTGCCCCACGAGTACCAGCCGTGGAGCCCGGGCCTGACCAACCTCGAGTACGCGCCGCTCGCGGAGCTCATGGGGCGCGTGGACTGGGCCTCGACGGTCTTCAACTGCAGTGCCCCGGACACCGGCAACATGGAGGTGCTGGCACGTTACGGCAACGCCCAGCAGCAGGCCCAGTGGCTCACCCCGCTGCTCGAAGGCCGCATGCGCTCGGCGTTCCTGATGACGGAGCCGGCGGTGGCGTCGTCCGACGCGACCAACATCGAATGCTCGATCGTCCGCGACGGCGACGACTATGTCGTGACAGGCCGCAAATGGTGGTCGAGCAACATCTATCACCCCGACTGCGAAATCATGATCGTCATGGGCAAGACCCGCTTCGACGGTCCGAAGCACTCGCAGCAATCCATGATTCTCGTGCCGCGCAGTGCGCCGGGCGTGCGGCTCGTCCGCCCGCTCAAGGTGTTCGGCGAAGTGCACTCACCGAGCGGTCACGGCGAAGTGGCGCTCGAGGGGGTGCGGGTGCCGGCGTCGAACCTGCTGCTCGGCGAAGGCCGGGGCTTCGAGATCGCACAGGGCCGGCTCGGCCCGGGCCGCATCCATCACTGCATGCGCCTCATCGGCGCGGCGCAGCGCGCGCTCGAGCTGATGTGCCGGCGAGCGGACTCGCGCGTGGCGTTCGGCCGCAAGCTGAGCGAGCAGGGCAGTCTGCGCGAGGCGATCGCGCGTTCACGCTGCGAGATCGAGCAGGCGCGCCTGCTGACGCTCGCCGCGGCGGACAAGATGGATCGCGAGGGCAACCGCGGCGCGGCGGACCTCATCTCGATGATCAAGATCGTCGCACCGCGCATGTGCCAGGACGTCTGCGATCGCGCGATGCAGGCGCATGGCGGCATGGGATTGTGCCAGGACACGCCGATACCGACGGCGTTCGGCTACGGGCGGTTCGTGCGTCTGGCCGACGGTCCTGACGAGGTGCACATGGCCCAGCTCGCCAAGTGGACGATCGCGAAGGCGCTGCAGGGCAGCACCGCCGGCTGAGGTTACCCGACGGAAAGCCGGCATAATGCGGCGCATCGCAGCGTCGCCGTGGGTGGCGCGCCACCGCACGGATCCCAGCATGTCACCGACCGGCCGCCACGACGCCCACGTTCACGTCTTCGACACCAGCAATCCCATTGCCGAGCGCCGTACGCGCCAGGTGATGTGGCTCACGCTGGTGATGATGGTCGTCGAAATCGCCGCCGGCACCGTGCTCGGTTCCATGGCGCTGCTGGCCGATGGCTGGCACATGAGCTCGCACGCCCTGGCACTCGGTGTCTCGGCGGGTGCGTATTACCTGGCGCGACGCCATGCCCACGACCCGCGCTTCGCGTTCGGCACGTGGAAGATCGAGGTGCTCGGCGGCTACACCAGCGCGGTGTTCCTGGTCGGTGTGGCCGCCTACATGGGGATCGAATCGGTGACGCGCCTCTTCAACCCGGCGCCGATCCGCTTCGACGAAGCCATTGCGATCGCAGTCCTGGGCCTGGTCGTCAACGTGCTGTCGGCCTGGCTGCTGTCGACGGGGCACGGGTCGGGTCATCAGCATCACGGCCACGCTCATGACGCACACGACGAGGCCACGCCCACCATCACGACCTGAACCTGCGCTCGGCGTACCTGCACGTCGTGGCGGATGCCGCCACGTCGGTGCTGGCGATCGTCGCACTGGCAGGCGGCAAGTACTTCGGCGCGACCTGGCTCGACCCGGTGATGGGAATCGTCGGCACCGTGCTGGTCGGGCGCTGGGCGGTCGGATTGCTGCGCGACACGGGTCGCGTGCTGCTCGATGCCGAAATGGACTCGCCGGTGGTGCAGGAGGTGCGCGAGGTCATCGCCTCGCTGCCCGGCACGCCGCAACTGCGCGACCTGCACGTATGGCGGGTGGGGCGGGGCAAGTACGCCTGCATCGTGCACCTGGCCCATGCGCAGGAAATGCATGCGGCCGAAGTGCGGTCGGCGCTCGCCGTGCACGAGGAACTAGTCCACGTCACGGTCGAGTTCGAGCGCTGATCTCGCTGGCGCGGTGCTATCGCGCGCGAGTCCAGCCTCAGCGAGCCGCCGCTGCCTCGATCCAGTGATCGACGCGGGTCTCGAGCAAGTCGAGCGGCATGGCACCCGCGCCGAGGACCAGGTCGTGGAATGCGCGCACGTCGAACTTCGGTCCGAGCCTGGCCATCGCCCGCTGCCGCAGCTCGATCAGCTTGAGTTCGCCGATCTTGTACGCGAGCGCCTGTCCGGGCCACGCGATGTAGCGATCGACTTCGAACTCGATCTCGGCCGGGGCGAGCGCACTGTTTTCCTGCAGGCAGGCCATCGCCCGCTCGCGCGACCAGCCCATGACGTGCATGCCGGTATCGACCACCAGCCGGCACGCGCGCCAGATCTCGAGCGACAGCCGGCCGAACTGCTCGTAGGGATCGCGATAGATCCCCATCTCCTCGCCCAGGTATTCCGAATACAGTCCCCAGCCTTCGACGTAGGCCGTCACGTCATCGGCGCGCCTGAACTCCGGCAGGTCCGTCAGTTCCTGGCTCAGTGAAATCTGGTGGTGGTGACCCGGCACCCCTTCGTGCAGCACCCAGGCCGCAAGGCCGAAAGTCGGCATCTTCTCTGCCATCCACGGCTTATAGACCACCATGCCGGCGACCCCTTGCTCCGGCGAGCCAGGCAGGTAACCGTTGGCGCTGCTTTCGAGGCCGGCCGGTATCGGCAGCACGCCATACGACAGGCGTGGCAGCTTGCCGAAGTACTTCGGCATGGCGAAATCGGCGCGCTTCGCGATCTCACTGGCTTTCTCGCCGTACGCGGCTGCGCCGACGTAGAACCGGGGGTCCTTGCGCACCGACGCGAGAAACTCCTGGAACGTGCCCTTGAAGCCGGTCTGTGCGATGGCCTGGTCCATGCGTGCGCGGATGCGCTGCACTTCGCTTTCGCCGAGCGCGTGAATTTCGGCCGGTGTCTTCGCCGTCGACGTGTGCCGGCGGGCGAGGTACGCGTAGTACTCCTTGCCCTGCGGCACGCTGCCGATGCCGATGTCCCTTCGTGCCGCGGGCAGGTAGTCGTGCTCGAGGAACTGCAGCAGCGACTGCTGCGCGGGTCGTACCTTGGTGTGCAGCACGTTGCGGGCTTGCGCCTCGAGTGCTGCGCGTCGGTCCGCGGGAAACGACTGCGGCACGTTGCGGAACGGAGCGAGCAACGGCGTCTTGTCGTCCGCCTGGGCGATCTGTCCGCGCACGTCCGCGATGGCCCGCTCGACCGTGCGCGTCGGCTGCGTCATCCCCGTGCGGATGCCTCGACGCATGTTGTCGATTTCGCGGGCGTAGTACGCGGGCAATGCTTCAAGTCGCGCGATCCAGGCATCCGCCGCCGCTTCGTCCTCGAGCGGCGTGTTGAGCGCGGCGTAGTCCGCCGTCGTGTAGAAGCCATCGCCGCTGATGAAAGGCATGCGCTCTTCATCGAAGGCGAGGCCATCGAGCGCGAGGCTGACACGGTCGACGAGCAGTTCGCGGTTGAGTCTCGTCGTCGTCGGCGAGGCCAGCGGCGGGCAGGACCTGCAGCCGGCGCTGGAAATCCAGGTACGCAGCCTTGCGCGCCGCAACCGCGGGCGGCGAATTGTCCGGCCAGATGCGCGCGGCCTCCTTGTCGCCACGCTGGGCTGCACGAATCGGATCCTGCGCGCGGTTGAACGCGTCGAAATCCTCGACGATCGCAGTGATGCTGTCGGCACCGGTCGCGAGACTGGCCGCGTGGGCAGGCTGGAAAGTCACGAGTAACCCCGCGATGGTTGCGAGCAGAATCCTGTGCATGCGTCCTCCGGGGGTCGGTGAGCGTCAGCCCGCCGCGGCAGTGCGCGGCGCGGCCATGGGTTCGTCGTCTGCGTCCTCGCCGAGGAAGCCACCGCTCTGGTGCGCCCACAGGCGTGCGTACAGTCCGCCGTGTTCCAGCAGTGCACGGTGGTCGCCTTCTTCGACGATGCGTCCCCGGTCCATGACGACGAGACGGTCCATCGCCGCGATCGTGGACAGGCGGTGGGCGATGGCCACGACGGTCTTGCCCTCCATCAGCCGGTAGAGGCTCTGCTGGATCGCGTTCTCGACTTCACTGTCGAGCGCGCTCGTGGCCTCATCGAGCAGCAGGATCGGCGCATCCTTGAGCATGACGCGCGCGATCGCGATGCGCTGGCGCTGGCCGCCGCTCAGTTTCACGCCGCGCTCGCCGACGTGCGCGTCGTAACCGCGCCGGCCTTTAACGTCGGACAGGCTGCCGATGAATTCGTGCGCTTCGGCGCGCTTCGCCGCCGCGATCATGGCGTCGTCGCTGGCATCGGGCCGGCCGTAGACGATGTTGTCCCGCACCGAGCGGTGCAGCAGCGAGGTGTCCTGGGTGACCATCCCGATCTGCGCGCGCAGGCTGTCCTGGGTCACGTGCGATATGTCCTGGCCGTCGATCAGGATCGCACCCTGCTCGACGTCGTAGAAGCGCAGCAGCAGGTTGACGATGGTGCTCTTGCCGGCGCCGGAACGCCCGACCAGGCCGATCTTCTCGCCCGGGCGAATGTGCAGGCACAGGTCGTCCACGACGGCGCGCTTGCCGCCGTACGCGAACGTGACGTGCTCGAAGGCGATCTCGCCGCGCGTGACGCGAAGCGGCTTTGCATCCGGCGCGTCGACCACCGTATGCGCGCGGGACAAGGTGCGCATGCCGTCCTCGACCGTGCCGACGTGTTCGAACAACGAAGCGACTTCCCACATGATCCAGTGCGCGAGGCCGTTCAGTCGCAGGGCCATGGCGCTTGCGGCGGCGACGGCGCCCACGCCCACTTCGCCCTGCATCCACAGCCACAGGGCCACGCCGGCGGTGGCAGCGATCAACACCATGCTCAGCACGTGGTTGGTGATCTCGAAACCGCTGACCAGGCGACCCTGCGCATAGGCCGTCTGCATGAATTCCTGCATCGAGGCGCGCGCGAAGCTGGCTTCGCGGCTCGCATGCGAGAACAGCTTCACCGTCGCGACGTTGGTGTATGCGTCGGTCACGCGCCCGGTCATCAGGGAGCGCGCGTCCGCCTGCGCCGCGGCAACTTTCCCCAGGCGCGGCACGAAGTAGACCAGGCTCACCGAGTACAGCACGAGCCAGCCGACGAACGGGGCGAGCATGCGCAGGTCGAACGTCCCGACGATAGCGAGCATGGTCACGAAGTAGATGACGATGAACGCGAGGATGTCCGTGGCGGTGAGCCAGGCGTCGCGCACGGCCAGCGCCGTCTGCATCACCTTGGTCGCGACGCGGCCCGCGAACTCGTCCTGGTAGAAGCTCATGCTCTGGCCGAGCATCAGCCGGTGGAAGTTCCAGCGCAGCCGCATCGGGAAATTCGCGAACAACACCTGGTACTTGAGCAGGGCGAACAGCCCGACGACCAGCGGGCTTACGGCCAGGACACCGATCAACAGCAGGAAGTTCTGGCGCTGCGTGGCCCAGAGCTGGGAAGGCTCGACATTTGCCAGCCAGTCGACGAGCTGCCCGAGCATCGCGAACAGCATGGCCTCGAACGCGCCGATGACGGCGGTGCAGAGCGTCATCAGCAGGATGTACGGCCGCAGGCCAGCGGAGGACTGCCACAGAAAGGCAAAAAACGTGCGCGGCGGGGTCGCCGGCTTGGCGTCGGGATAGGTTACGACCAGGCGTTCGAAGCGACGGAACACGGCGGGACTCCTCGGCCGCGCAAAATACCACGGCCATCGCGGCAGCGACGTCTTGCTAGACTGGCCGCCGGAAAAAGCTGAGGAAAACCGTGGTTTGAGCCGAATGTACGACGCGAATTCCCTGCGATCGATCCTGCTGGTCAAGCACGTCGAAGAACAGGATCCGGACGGCTCGGTCCTGCCGCTCGCCGAGCGCGAGGCCGCGACGCGCGACGCATTGCGTCGACACCCGGCCGGCAACGGTGATCGGGCGGTTCACGCCTGGCAGGTGCTCGCAACGCGAGCCGACTCGCTGCGGTCGAAACTGGCGGAGCGTCACCCCGTCGTTACCAGGGCGGTCAGCCTCGAATCGCAACTCGCGGGCGTGGGCGGAATCGTCTTGCTGGCCGCGTTCGGGCTGGGTCTCGCCCTGTCGCTCCTCGACAGCCGCGTGCGGATCGAAATCCTGGCCTTCCCCCTGCTTGGCGTGGTGCTGTGGAACCTGGTCGTCTACGCAGTGCTGGCTGTGTCGTCGCTGCGCCGCAGGCCTGCCCCGTCAGCAGGTCCCGCCTCGCTGTTGCCCGGTTGGACGCTGTGGCCTGCGCGCTGGACCCGGCAGCGCGCAGCGAAGCTGATCAAGCAATCTTCTTTCTACCACCGGCCGCTGTCGGCCGCGCTGCGCCGATTCTCCGACGAATGGTGGCCCATCGCCCAGCCGCTGGTCGTGTGGCAGGGGAAGCGCCTGTTTCACTTCGGCTCGGCAGTCGTCGCGCTCGGCCTGGTCGCCGGCTTTTACCTGCGCGGCATTGCCCTCGAGTACCGCGCCGGTTGGGAGAGTACGTTCCTCGGGCCAGCACAGGTTCGTGTACTGCTGGGAATGATCTACCGTCCGGCCTCGGTAATCACCGGCATTGCACTGCCGGCAGATGACGCTGCCGTGGCCTCACTGCACTGGCGCAACGGCCAGGGCGGCGGTCCGGCGGCGCCGTGGATTCACCTCATGGCCGCCACGGCGATCCTTTACGTCGTCGTGCCGCGCCTGCTGCTGGCGCTGACGGCAACGCTGCGCCTGGCGCGTGCCAGTGAACAGCTGGCGGCGCCCGAATCACTGCTGCCCTATGCGCGACGTACGCTAGGTGCCAGCGATGCCGCCTTGCCTGCGTCGACGGCGCGGCTGACGAGCTTCGCCTACCAGCCAACTGCCGCTTCAGAGCAGGGTGTGCAACGCGTGTTGCGTGCGGCATTCGGCGCGGAGACCCGCATCGAGTTTGCGCCTGCGGTTGCGTACGGCGACGAAGAGCGCTTCAGTACGTCCGCCAGCGGCGCCGCGAGTGATCTTGAAATCCTGCTCTTCAGCCTCGCCGCCACGCCCGAAGTCGAGAACCACGGGCGGATCCTGCAGTTGGCACACGAACGCTGGTCGCGCTCCAGGGCCGGCTCACGCTGGCTCGTCCTCGTCGACGAAGCCCCGTTCCTCGCCCGTTTCGGTGGCGATGCCTCGCTCGCGACCCGGATCGAGCAGCGCCGCTCGGCCTGGCGCGACTTCGTCCACGCGCACGGGTTCGAGGCGTGCACGCTGGATTTCGGTTCGATCCCGACCGGGAACGAGGTGCCCCAGGCAACCGTCGACCAGGTGCATCGCAGTTGCCGACGTGCCAGCGCATGAGCGATTCCGTGACGACCGTCAGCCTTGCCCTGCTGTCGCACACCAACGTCGGCAAGACGACGCTGGCACGCACGCTGCTGCGGCGGGACATTGGCGCTGTCATGGACCGAGCCCACGTCACCGAGGTCGCCGAATCGCACGTCCTGATGCGCAGCTCGGCAGGCGATGAACTGGTGCTGTGGGACACGCCCGGGTTCGGCGACAGCGTGCGCCTGCAGCGGCGCCTGGCTGCCAGCGGCCAGCCGGTTGGCTGGTTTCTCTCGCAAGTGTGGGATCGGTTTGCGGACCGTGCATTCTGGTGCAGCCAGCAGGCCATGCGGGCGGCACGCGACTCAGCGGACGTCGTGCTGTACGTCGTCAACGCGACGGAGGAACCGACCACCGCCGGCTACGTCGAGCCGGAACTGCACATTCTCGACTGGCTCGGCAAGCCGACCCTCGTGCTGTTGAATCAAATCGGCACCCGCCTCGATGAGGCGCACGAACGGCAACTGACTGAGGCGTGGAGCGCGGTGCTGCGGCGGCACGATGCGGAAGGTACGCGCCGGGTGCTGACTTTCGATGCCTTCGCGCGCTGCTGGCTGCAGGAGCACGCCCTGCTCGATGCCATTGCAGATTGCCTGGACGAACGGCAACGGCCTGCGTTCGAACGGATCGTCGAGGCATGGCGTGGCCGTGATCTCGACGTGCTCCGGCAGAGCGCCGCCGTCATTGCCCGGTGTGTGCACGGCCTGTCGCGCGACACGGTGCAACTGCCGGACGCCAGGCTCGCGGACAAAGTGAGCCGCGCGTTGCAGGGCGATGCGACCGACGCGCTCGGTCTCGAGGAATCCCGTGCCCGCCAGGGCATGCTCGATCGTCTCGACGAGTCCGTGCGCGCCAGCACCGCTGAACTCGTCGCGCTGCACGGCCTCACCGGCACGGCCAGCGAAGACATCCTGCGGCAAGTCACGTCGGGGTTCGAGACACGGCGCGCCCCGGACGCCGACAAGGCCGGCCTCTGGGGCGGCCTCGTCACCGGTGCACTCGGCGGCCTGGCGGCGGATGTCGCCGCCGGCGGGCTGACATTCGGAGCGGGCGCGATTCTCGGTGGCATCGCCGGCGCACTCGGGGCGCGCAAGCTCACGCAACGTTACAACGAGGAACGCGGGTTGGCAGGCGGCACTGTGCGCTGGTCCGACGAGTTCCTGGAGGCGCGGCTCGGTGCGGCGATCATCCGTTACCTCGCAGTCGCACATTTCGGTCGCGGTCGTGGCGACTTTGCCGCCAGTGATCCGGCGCCGCGGTGGCAGGCTGTCGTCTCCGTTGCGCTCGCACGGCGCGCAGCGGAGCGCGCGACACTATGGTCAGGCCTGCGCAGCGATGGCGTATCAGACGCGCGCCTCGAATCCGTCGTTCTCGCTCTGCTGGCCGAGGTGCTGACCCAGCTTTATCCCGAGCCGGCGGCATTCTTCCGCGGCAGGCTGGCGTCGACGGCGCAGGGCGGGTCAGCCGTGATCTGAGCGGCAGTGCTCTGCGATCATCACGGCGATGCTGGCCATGAGTGCCGGCGGGAAGTCGTGACCCATCCCGGGAATGATCTTGAGTCGCGCACCCTGAATATTCGCGGCCGTGTCGCGTCCACCAGCGATGCGCACCAGCGGATCGTCCGCACCGTGGATCACGAGCGTGGGTGCCGTGATTCCATGCAGCATTGCGCGCCGGTCGCCTGAAGCGAGGATCGCCGCGAGCTGCCGCGACGTGCCTGCCGGATACAGGCCGCGGCGTGCGACCCGCTCGAAGTGCGGTCGCAGTTGCGCGGCGTGCTGCTGGAAGCCTGGACTGCCGATGACACCGAACACGAACAGCAGGTGGTCGACTGCCTGATCGAGGGTGGGGTTGCTCGGGGGCCGCTTCAGCAACGCGCGCAACGCCCGGGCCTTGCCGAGCGCGATGCCGGGCCGCGGATTGCCCGTCGTGGACATGATCGACGTCAGGGTGCGGACGCGCTGCGGCCGCGTCGCCGCGAAGACCTGCGCGATCATGCCTCCCATCGAGACGCCGACGACGTGCGCACGGTCGATGCCCGCTGCATCGAGGACGACCTGCGTGTCCGCCGCCATGTCGTCGAGGTTGTAGGGTGCCGTCACTGGTCGGCGCAGCAGTGCCCGGGTCATCGCCCGACCGATGTTCGGCACGCCGGCATCCGCCATGCGCGACGAGCCGCCGCAATCGCGGTTGTCGAAGGTCACGACCCGGTAGCCGTCGGCCACCAGGGTCTGGACGAAAACGTCGGGCCACATCGCAGCGGGCATGCCGAGGCCCTGGACCAGCAGGATCGCCGGCGCGTCCAGCGCGCCGAACGACTCGTAGTCGAACCGGAGTCCGTTGCCTGCTGCGATCGGCATCTCCGGCCGCTTTCTACTTGCCCTTTTCTTCTACCGGGGCTGCCATGGCGCCGAGCAGCTCGACGTCGAACAGCAGCACCTGGTTCGCGAGCGGGCCGTTCGATCCGTACGCGAGTTCCGGCGGGATGACGAGCTGGGCCTTGGTGCCGACCTTCATCAGCTGCAGCGCCTCGGTCCAGCCCGGGATCACGCCCGCGACGGGGAACGTCGCTGGCTGGCCGCGCTTGTACGAGCTGTCGAATTCGGTGCCGTCGACGAGCGTGCCCTTGTAATGCACGGTCACGGTGTCAGTTGCGGCTGGCGTCTTGCCGGTGCCTGCCGTGAGGATCTGGTATTGCAGGCCGCTGGCCGTCGTTATCACGCCGGACTTCACGGCGTTCGCGGCGAGGTAGGCCTTGCCGGCGGCGGCGGCCTTCTCGCCGGCTACAGCCTGTTCTTTCTCGCGCTGTGCGCCGACTTTCTGCTGCAGGGCCGCGAGCGCGGCGCCCATTTCCTCTTCCGAGAGCTTCGTCTTGCCACCGGTGCGGCCATCTTCGAGGCCCTTGAGCAGGTCCTGCGGGCGTGGCTCGATGGCGGCCAGGTCGCGCCCGAGCTGGTACCCCAGCGCGTAATGCATGCGTGCCGCTTCGTCCATGGCGGGCTCGGCGGCCAGCACCGGCATGGCAAGCAGCGAGGCGAGTAGAAGTGTGGCGCTAGTGGGAATCAGTCGCATGAGCAGTGCCTCGAGGCGGGATGGGGAGCGCGCGATCTTACTGGGGCCGCCTGCGGTTGTCCCCGATTTCGTGCCGCTTTTCCCGGCCGAAACTCCGCGAATGACCTCCCCGGATCCAGCGCGCTCTGTCGTGTGGCGGCACGCGCCGAACGCCCTGAGCCTGGCTCGAATCGCCTGCGCGCCGGTACTCGTGGCGATGGCGGTGGCGGGCGAGCAGTCGCTTTACACGTGGGTGCTGGTGCCGGCGCTCCTGACCGACGCCGCGGATGGCTGGATAGCCCGCAGTCTCGGCCTGCAGTCCAGGCTGGGGGCACGGCTGGATTCGCTCGGGGATTCGCTCGTCTGGTGTGCGGCCCTGGCCGGGCTGATCGCGTTTCAGCGCGACGTTCTCGCGGCTCATCGCGGGCTGTTCGGCGCGGTGGTCGCGGTCTGGCTGATCGAGAACCTGTTTGCCTGGTTGCGTTATCGCCGACTGTCCAGCTTTCATACCGTGCTGTCGAAGATCGCCGGTGTCCTGCTGAGCTTGTACATCGGGATACTGTTCCTGTTCGGCCATTGGAACTGGCTGCTGTGGCTGGCCGCCACGGCCAGCCTCCTGGCGAGCGCCGAAGAACTCTGGCTGCTCGCATTGCTGCCGCAGTGGCGCGCAGACGTCAAGGGAGTCTGGTGGGTGCGTCCGTTGCGGATTTCACGGAGATCGCGACGGGGACCCACGCTCTAGGGTAGCCCGACAGGCGGATCATCCATGAAGACGATCATCGAGCCCTTTCGCATCAAGACCGTCGAGCCGATCCGGCTCACGACACGGGACGAGCGCGTCGAGTTGCTGCGCCGCGCGCACTGGAACCTGTTCGCGATCCATTCGGACGACGTGATCATCGACCTGCTGACCGACTCAGGCACCAGCGCCATGAGCGCGGAACAGTGGGCAGCAGTCATGCGCGGGGACGAGTCCTACGCTGGCTCACCGTCCTACTATCGCTTCGAGTCCGCGGTGCGCGAGTTGATGCCGTACCGCCACATCATCCCGACACACCAGGGACGCGCGGCGGAGGCGATCCTGTTCTCGATCGTCGGCGGCCGCGGCAGGATCGTGCCATCGAACACGCACTTCGACACGACGCGCGGCAACATCGAAGCGACCGGCGCCGAAGCCGTGGACTTCGTCATCGCCGAAGCCCATGACCCGTCCAACCGGCATCCGTTCAAGGGCAACATGGACGTAGCCCGGCTCGACGAACTGCTCGCCAGGTCCGCGGATCGCGTGCCGCTGGTGATGCTGACGCTCACCAACAATGCGGGCGGCGGCCAACCCGTCAGCCTGGAGAACGTTCGCGCCGTGGCCGAAGTGGCGCACCGCCATGGCAAGCCGCTCTTCATCGATGCCTGCCGCTTCGCCGAGAACGCGTGGTTCATCAAGTGCCGGGAGCCGGGCCAGGCGTCACGGCCGGTCACCGACATCGTACGCGACGTGTTCGCCGCCGCGGACGGCATGACCATGAGCGCCAAGAAGGACGCGTTTGCCAATATCGGTGGCTGGCTCGCCCTCAAT
>CAWHCA010000043.1:0-46787 GCA_963827615.1 uncultured Gammaproteobacteria bacterium
TCGGGACGTAGGAGTCGAAGGTTCAAATCCTTTCATCCCGACCATTATCTCGATATTTATTCTTCCAAATCAACGGCTTATGCAGCCTCGCCTGGACGATCAGGCGACGCTGTAGTGTCCCGCCGTGAAACCGGACTCCTGAATCCATTTCCTCGCTTCCGCCACCGTGGAAAATATCTTCGCGACGTAGGGCGACACGCCAAGTGCATGGAAACGCTCCAGGGCTTCCCTGATGTTCGGCCGCGTGACGACCGCGGCAATCAACACCTGGTGATTCGTGAACGCCGCAGCAATCAGCACGCCACTGTTGATCAGCAGTTCTCTTTCGGTCGGGCTGAAGTCGGTTGCGTCAGAGAAGTCGAGGATGTTGTAGCGATGTCGATCGAACCGCTCGTCCTTGCAGACTTCCTCGATGTGCCTGCGCATGTCGTCGCCCGTGACATTGCCGTAATAGCGGGAGTACACACCGTGCAGTTCCCATCGGACTTCGTACGGCACTGGTGTTTACCTCTGGCGGGCACCGGTCCTGGTTGCCCCCCGCAGGTCAGGGCTAACAGCTCAGGATACGAACGGTGCGCAGAATCTCGCCCCCGTGGAATAGGGGTTCTACGAAGGGGTGACGCAGGTTGCAGTACTGCGCGACCATTGCTCATGGACAAAGTGATCGACACCGGTCGCCTGATCCTCCGGCGATTCACGCTGGACGACCTGCAGGCGTTCTACCAGCTCTGCTCCAGGCCGGAGATCATCCGTTTTGCCCAGAGCACGCCACTGGCATCGCTCGAGGAAGCGCGAGCGATGATGGACTCGGCGCCGTTTCACGACTACGCGACGTACGGCTACGGTCGCTTCGCCTGCGTGTGGAAGGAATCCGGCGCGGTCGTCGGTTTCAGCGGCGTGAAATACGTCCCCGAAATCGGCGACACCGAACTCGGCTACCGGTTCCTGCCCGAGTTCTGGGGCAAGGGGCTCGCCACGGAGGCCGGTCGGGCCTCGATCGAGTTCGCTCGCTCAGACCTGGGTCTGGAGCGGCTGGTGGCGATGGTTCACCCCGAGAACGTCGCGTCCGCCCGCGTGCTGACGAAGCTCGGCTTTGCCGTCGAAAAACAGCTGCGCTATTCGGGACTGCAGGGCATCGACGTCAACCTGTTCGCCAGGGACCTGCGTCACCTGGCGTCCGACGTCAGGAACCCCTGAGCACGATCGGCCGGACCCTCATTGGACCCGGCAAGTGTGCCCGACGTTTTCCGATGCCGCAGGCCGCTCACTGCGCGCGCTTCGCGCCGCCGAGTTCCACCGCAAGCCGAAAGATGTGGTCGAGTCCTTCGTAGAAGGACCGGACCGGCAGCCGTTCGTTGAGGCCGTGCGCGTACATCTCGGAAGCCTTCGAGAACAGGCCGGAACTCGCGAACGTCGGGATGCCCGCCGTGCGATACACCTTGCCGTCGGTGCCGCCGGATTCGAGATAGGGCACAACCGGCACGCCGGGATACTTTTCGTGCACCGCGTTCGAGATGGCCTTCATCACGTCGGGTCGCATCTCGGACACCGGACTCGCTTCCGGAGTGTCGAGCGTAGTGACTTGCACGCCGGCATCGGCGATCGCCGCCACCAACGCGTCGCGCACCGTTGCGACGGGAACGCCGGGGAAAATCCGGCAATTGACGACGGCCTTTGCCTTCTGCGGCAACGCGTTTTCGGCATGTCCCGCATCGAGCATCGTAGCTACACAGGTCGTGCGCGTCGTGCCGACGAATTCCGGCGACCTGGACAGCGTTTCCGCCGCGGCCGCGTCGGCGGGATCAGCGGCGAACCGCCGCAACGCCTCGCCGACCTCGCCCGGCTGGGCCTGTCCCACGGCGCCCAGATACGCACGGGTCAGGTCATTGGCCATCACCGGGAAGTGATACGACTCGACCTTGAGCATCGCGCGCGCAAGCTGGTAAATCGCATTGTCCGCCCGGGGTCGCGAACTGTGGCCGCCGGCATTGGTGACCAGCAGTTCAAATGAGGCGTAGGTCTTTTCCGCGCCCTGCACCAGGTAGATCAGCGGCTTGCCGGTGGCGTCGTCGAGCAGACCGCCGCCGGCATCCGTGTTGATGGCGAACTCGGCGTTGGCCACCCACGGGTGGGTCGCGATGAGCTTCGTCGTCAACATGCCCGTTTCTTCATCGCCGACGAAGGCGAAGACGAGATCGCGCGCCGGCACCAGCTTCTCGCCGTGCAGGCGCAGGATCGTGGACATCAACGCGGCGACCCCCGCCTTGTTGTCCGTCGTGCCGCGACCGTAGAAAACGCCGTTCTCCTCCAGCAAAGTGAACGGACTGCGCTCCCAGTCCTCCGGACGGGCGTCGACGACGTCCATGTGTGCGGAAAACAGGATCGGCCGACCACGCTCCCTGCCCCGGCACGCGCACGATCATCGCCCGCGCCTCGCCGGAATCGAGTGTCGTGATGTCGGATGCGGGAACGCCCGCCTTGGTCAGCACGTCGCTCAGGTAAGCGACCATCGCCGGCGTCTGCTTCTGTCCCTCGGCAGTCCGGAACCCGACGATGCGCGCGTAGATCTCCCGCGCCTGCGCTTCGTGCGCCGGCACATCCGCTACGGCGGGCACCGACGTCAAGGCCATGGCCACCAAAGTCAGGATCAATCGCGTCATCGTTCTCTCTCCCAATTCCGAGTCCTAGGATTCGAGGCCCTGGGCCTCGAGGTATTCGTCGTAGGTGCCGGTGAAGTCGGTGACGCTGCCGTCGGGCTTCAACTCGATCATGCGATTGGCCAGTCCGCCCACGAACTCGCGGTCGTGGGACACGAAGATCAGCGTGCCCGGGTACTTTTCCAGCCCGATCTGCAGCGATTCGATCGTTTCCATGTCCATGTGGTTGGTCGGCTCGTCCATCAGCATCACGTTGGGCTCGCGTCAGGATGAGCTTGCCGTACATCATGCGGCCCTTCTCGCCGCCCGACAGCACCTTCACCTGCTTCTTGGTCTCGTCGCCCGAGAACAGCAGGCGCCCGAGCGTTGCGCGCGTGATCTGCTCGTCGTCGGCCTTGCCGGTCCAGGTGGACATCCAGGTCAGCAGGTCCACCTTCTGCTCGAACTCCGCGCTCGGGTCCTGCGGCATGTAGCCGACCTGCGCGTTCTCGACCCAGGTGATCGTGCCGCCGTCGGAGTCAGGTCGCCCGCGAGGCAACGCATCAGCGTCGTCTTGCCGATGCCGTTCGGACCGATGATCGCGACGCGCTGCTCGGCCTCGATCGTGAACTTGAGGTTGGTGAAGATGTCCTTGTCGGCGCCCGGGTACCGGAACGTCAGGCCCTCGACGGTCACTGCCGAACGGTAGAGCTTCTTGGCCTGCTCGAAGCGGATGTACGGGTTCTGCCGCGACGACGGCCGGATCTCCTCGATCTTGATCTTCTCGAGCTGGCGCTTGCGCGACGTGGCCTGCCGCGCCTTGGAGGCGTTGGCCGAAAAGCGGCGCACGAATTCCTGCAGGTCCGAGATCTGTGCCTTGGCCTTGGCGTTCGACGCCTCGACGCGCTGGCGTGCCTGCACCGACGCGAGCATGAAGTCGTCGTAGTTGCCCGGGTAGATCTTGAGCTGCTGGTAATCGAGGTCGGCGATGTGCGTGCACACCTGGTTCAGGAAGTGACGGTCGTGGCTGATGATGATCATGGTCGCGTCGTACGCGTTGATCGTGCGCTCGAGCCAGCCGATCGAGTGGATGTCGAGGTTGTTGGTCGGTTCGTCGAGGAGCAGCACGTCCGGCCGTGAGAACAGGGCCTGTGCCAGCAGCACGCGCAGTTTCAGGCCCGGCGGAATCTCGCGCATCGGCAGGTTGTGTTTCGATTCGTCGATGCCCGCGTCGATCAGGATCGCGCCCGCCCGCGCTTCGGCCGTGTAGCCGTCGTATTCGGCGACCTTGCCTTCGAGCTCGGCCGCGCGCATGTAGTCTTCGTCGGTCGCTTCCGCGTTCGCGTAGATCAGGTCGCGCTCACGCATGGCGGCCCACATTTCGGCGTGGCCCTGCATCACGACATCCAGCACGCGCTCGTCCTCGTAGGCGAACTGGTTCTGATTGAGCTTGCCCATGCGCATGCCGGTCTGCAGGACGACGTCGCCGGAACTCTGCTCCAGCTCGCCGCCCAGGATCTTCATCAGCGTGGACTTGCCACTGCCGTTGGCGCCGATCAGCCCGTAGCGGTTGCCGTCGCTGAACTTGACGGAGACGTGCTCGAACAGCGGCTTGGCTTCGAACTGGATCGAGAGGTTGGTCGTGGAAAGCATCAGGGCGCCGTGGCGGGAGGGATGACGGGCGCAGCAACGCCGCCGGCTCGCTGGCGCCTGGCCTCGCGGACGGCAAGCTCGAGCGCCTCGAGAAACCGGGAACGATCGCGCGGGCCAAACGGCGGCGGACCTCCGCCCACGCCATACGCGCGCAGGTCGGACATCAGCTCACGGGTCGCCAGCGCATTGCCGATGTTGTCCTCGGTGAACGGTTTGCCCGCAGGGCCCAGCACCCGAGCCCCTTTCTTGAGGCAGCGCGAGGCGAGTGGAATGTCCGCCGTCACGACCACGTCGGCCGCTACGACCTGCTCGACGATCCAGTCGTCGGCGGCGTCGAACGCACCGGTGACCACCTGCATGCGCACGCGCGGTGCGCGGGGCAGCTGCAGCCAGGCATTGGCGACGAACGTGACGGGCAGGCCGTGCCGCTCGGCGACCTTCACGGCCTCCGGCTTGACGGGACAGGCGTCGGCATCGACGTAAACGTGGGGATCGGTCGGCATGGGGTCGCGCAGTTTAGCCGCTCGCGACCCCGCTGGGGCAGCGATGCGTCCTGCCCGGCCGAAACTGCTGTAATCGATTGCAAATCAACCAGTTATGGACGCCCGAGCAGACGGGCCGCATGCTACGCCAATGCCACTTACGCTCATCGACACGGTTGGTCGTTGCCGGCGCCCTGACGACCGCTGCATTTGTCCCGCAAGTCCTGAAATCCTGGCAGACGCGCGACCTGAGCGGTGTCTCGCTGCGCATGTACGGCCTGTTCACCCTGGGAGTCGCGCTGTGGCTGGCTTACGGGCTCATGCTGATCAGTTGGCCCGTCATCGTCTGCAACGCGATCACACTGGCGCTGGCGGGTGGCGTGCTGGCCCTGAAGATCCGGCACCGCTGAAGACTGCGGGGCATTGCAGCGATAGCAACGATATCTGTGAGCTAGACCGCGATGCGATCACCTGGATCTCGGCCTTGTACGGTGGCGCCGCTAGCTTGATTTGGCGCTGCAGGACACCGCTCTGACACGTGCCGGACGTGGCCTGCGGCGACGGATTAAATCGGAAGCCGCGACGCATCACGCGGCCAGGACCAGGCGTCCGACATTAAACGGCTCGAGAAAGTTACGCCTGGATGTCGCCCTTAGAGTCGGCGATGTCGCTTAGGTCGCCCAGGCCGTATCGGTGAAGTTTTACGTAGAGGCTTTGCCGGCTCAGGCCGAGCATCTCGAGCGGCCGAGGCGCGATTGTCATGGGTAAGTTCGAGCGCAGCCTCGATGCACAGGCGCTCGATAATGTCGCTGGTCTCACGGACGATGCCCTTGAGCGGGACCCGGCCGACGAGTTCGGTGAGCTGTTCGACGGATCGGGACAACGGCGGCGCCGTCCGGTGAGCAGCGCCACATCGCTTGAACCCACGTCGCGCACCGTGAAGCCGAAGCAAGGGGGCTCGCTGTCCGGCAGCGCCGCGCCCGACAACTCGACTTCCGACGTGGTGCCGCTGGCCCGCGCAAGGTCGTGGCGAACAGGCGCACCGACCCGTGTTCGAGCAGCTGCGCGAAGCAGGACGCTGAGATCGACGCCCGGCCGGCCGAGCCAGGTTTCCAGCGATTCTCCCCGCGCCTGTTCCTCGCCCGGTAACTGCGCGAAATCGAGGAAGGCAGGATTGGCTGCGAGCACCTTGCCTTCGGAGTCGGTGACGACGAAGCCATCCGGCGCGGCAGCGACGAAATCAACATAGCGTGCGGTGGCCCCCGGCACGACCTCGGCGAGCCGGTCGGCATCCATCGGCGTGGCACGCACGAGCAGGAGCGTCGCGCGCTTCTCGCGGAACACCGACGCGGACACCAGCAATTCGCGGCTGCCGTCGAGCGAGGCGTGCGCGCACTTCGCCGTTGCGTCCCGACGCGCGCACGTTGGCGAGCATCGTCGCGACGGCTTCCGTCGTGTCTTCGTCGAGGCTGTCGGGAAACTGGCGGCCCGCGAGCTTGCGGGCATTCAAGCCGAGCAGTTGCGTCGCCGCAGGATTGGCCTCGACGACACGCAAGGTGGCCCTGAAGATCAGGCACCGCTGAGGGCTGCGCCGAATCGATTCAGGCCTTCGCGAGTTCCGCCGCCATCAACGGCATCAGCGTCTGCAGCGCCTTGACCGGCCGCACCATGACCTTGAAGCGTGATATCCGTCCGTCCGCGTTCCACTCGATCATGTCGATGCCATCGACTTCGATCTCACCCAGCATGCACTTGAACTCGAGCACGGCGGAGCGCTCACCGTGCCATTCGCCCACGTAGTGGAAGCTGTCATTCATCAGGACGACGCTCGCTGCGGCCAGGTACTTGCGGGTGATCGCCTTGCCGTGTTGCGGCGTGTGCACGGCCGGGGATTCGAACACCGCATCGTCGGCCAGCAGATCGTCGAGATCGACGATGTCGCGCGTCTCGACGATTCGGTGCCAGCGCTCGAGCGCCGAGGGCTTCGAGCTCTTGCGCACCACGCAGAAGCGCTGCCCCGTGGGCGCCTCCATCACCGACCACGTGTGAACCTGCGCCACACGCTTGGCGCCGAGCCCTTCGAGCCGCACGACCTCCGCTTCCACGTCGGTCGACTCGATGTCCAGGTGGACGCGACTCGGATGCGTGACCGTCTGCACCTCGATGTGCAGCCGGCCCTCGGGATCGACGAGCCGCATGTACTTGCTGCCTTCCTCGGCCGGCAGTTCCCGGACGCCCATGCGCAGGGCCGCACCCCAGAACGCCGCAGCGGCTGCCAGGTCCGGCACGTTGCAGTCGATGATGAATCCGGCCAGCCGGCTCTGGTGCATCGTCCTCTCCCCTCTCATTGGCGCTGCTGTTGCGCCGGATCGGCCGCCTGCAAAGCCGCCGTCTCCGCGCTGCAATCACGGCCGACGGGCGGGCCGTGCCTGCGCGCCTTTTTCACTTCGACTTTCGCAGCCGCCATGTCGGCGACGAATTCCGGATCCTGGTGCAGCCGTTCGAACACGGCCTGGCCGACGGTGCGTCCGGCATCGACGTCGCTCTGGTAGTGCACGCGGCAGACCACGCGGCTCTGACCGAACTGGTAGGCGCGGGCCCGAACGGCAGCGGTATCCTCCGGCAGCAACTCGGCCAACACTTCGCCCCAGACGTAGCCGAGTGATGCGTGACCTGAAGGGTACGACGCGTTGCCGCGCAGCAGCTGCTCGTCCGCGGGCACGCAGATGCGATCGCCGGTAGCCTCGAAGGGCCGCTCGCGGTTGTATTTCTCCTTCGCCTTGTAGGTCGATTGCCCCGCGTCGATCACGGTTCGCCGCAACAGTGCGTACAGCCGCGGCGTGGTCGCCTCCGTCACTTCGATGCCGATCGCGCACGCGAACACGTTGGCGGCGTGCGGAAACTTGAGGTTCGCATCGCTGGCTGCGAGTTGCCAGCGCACGGTGTCCTGCAGCGCGCTCAACTGGCGATAGACGGCCTCGTCGGCCGCGAACTCGGGCGTGCCCGGCGCGGGTGGTGGCGGGATCAGCGCAATGCTGTCAGGCCGTTCCTCGGGCAGCAGGTAGCCCGGACTCTTGGCGGCAGCCGCAGCCGACGTGCCCTCCCGGCCGCCAGTTGCCGACGGCACGACATCACGACAGCCCGCGAACCAGGCAAGCGTTCCGGCGAGGGCGAGCAGCGTCGCGCCACGCGCGAGGTTGGATGGGATGTTCATGGCGCCAGTGTAACGGGCGGTGCGGATTTGCCAAAACTGCCCGGCACGAATCTCAACCTCTCCACCGCAAATGCGCGTTTCCTGCGAAGTCGCGTTGCGCGAACGTCCGCGCTGTAACCCGAGCAACCGCCAACCAGGGAGACGGCGATGTGGAATGACGCATGGATGCAGCGGCTGGCACGGCATGCCCGCTCGATCGGTATCGCCCTGTTCGCAGCTTCGATTACGGGCATGTCGGGCGCCGGCGCGTCCATCTCGCTGGCGGGCGCCGCAGCTCCTGGCACCTACGCCACCGATGCGCTCGCCGGTGTCGCGGCGACTTCGGCCGCCGGTCGCACGCCCGCCGAGTTCGGCGTCTCACACTCGGGTGCCGCGACCTATCGCATCCCGCTGTGGACGCCACCAGGCGTCGGTGAGGTCGGCCTCGACCTCGCACTGGTCTATGCCAGCCGCAGCGGCAGTGGCTCGGTCGGCGTTGGCTGGTCGATCGCAGGGCTTTCGCAGATCACGCGCTGCAATCGCACCTGGGCCCAGGACGGTGCCGCGGCCAGCGTCACCAACACCCTCGCCGATCGCTTCTGCCTCGACGGTCAGCAACTAAAGCTGGTGAGCGGTACGGACGGCATGGCCGGCGCCGTCTATGCCACCGAGATCGAAACGTTCTCGCGGATCGTCGCGAACGGCGTCGCGGGTAACGGCCCCGCCTCGTTCACCGTGACGACGAAGAACGGTTTGATCTACGAGTACGGCAGCACCGTCGATTCGCGTGTCTACGCCGGTGCGTCGACCACCATTCGTGCCTGGGCGTTGTCGCGTGTCCGCGACCGGGCAGGCGCCGGCACCAGTAATGCCATCAACCTGGCATACATCAACGAGGCGCAGTCCGGCGCGTACACGAACGGCACGCATCGAATTTCATCGATTGCCTACCCGACCACCGCAACGGGCGGTGGACCGTTCTATCGCGTCGACTTTGCCTACTCCGTCCGTCCGGCGAGCGACGTGCCCACGGGTTACCTCGCCGGCAACCTGGTACGCGAACCCTACCAGCTCGACCAGATCGCGATCCAGGTCGTTGGCGCAGCAACGCCGTTCAAGACGTACGAACTCGGCTACGAAACAGCCCCGACCTCGGGACGACTGCGACTGGCCAGTGTGCAGGAGTGTGCTGCCTCGACATGCCTGCAGCCCACCACGATCACCTACCAGAACGGTACGAGCGGCTGGCAACCCATGATCGATACGGGGGTCGCCGCTTCGAACGCACGGGCACCTGTGCCGCTCGAACTGAATGGTGACGGCGTCACGGACCTGCTTTATCCCCGTCGATGCGGGCAGCGGCAGGTTGAGCTGGCGCATCTTGCTCGGAACTCCAGCGGGCTTCTCGGCACCGCTCGATACCGGGCTGGTGACGACGACTTCGCACACGATCATTCCCGGCGCGTTCGCGGGCAACGGTCGCACGCAATTCCTGGTTGTGCAGAACGGGTACTGGTACGTCGCCGGCTACACGAACGCGGGCTTCATCGGTCGCGAACACCGGCCTGGTCCCCGCCGGAGAATACGGCGCAGCGGATCTTGACGGCGACGGCCTCGCCGACCTCGTGGCGCAGAGCGGAGGGCTCACGCCGACCATCAATGTGCGCCGCAACGTCAGCACTCCCGCGGGCACGTCACTCGCCGTTCAGTTCGCCACGACCGCGCAGTCCATATGGACGATACCGAGTCGCGCGGCAGGCGACACCCTGGGACAACCTGCGTGTCGCGGACCTCAACGGCGACGGCCGCGCGGACATCGTAGCGCTCACGTTCAACAGTTCGGACCGCAATCCGAAGTTCTTCGCCACGCCGCTGTTGTCGAACGGGTTTGGCAACGCATTCACCGTCGGCACCGAATCGCTGCTGGTGGCAGGAATCGATGGTGACGATGGCCGACTGGAACGCCGATGGCTGCTCCGACATCCTGCAGGTGCAGAGCGTGTTCGTCTCGAACTGCGCGGGTGCATTCGTCGAACTCGCGACGTTCGCGACGGCCGCAACGGGCAATTCGCTGTACACGGCGCTCCCGGCGGACTGGAACGGCGACGGCCGTGCCGACCTGTTGTACATCGACGCCGCGACGCGACAGTGGTTCGTCGTGCGCTCGACCGGCGAGGGGCGGCTGCACCTGTCAGCACGGGCGTCAGTGCGCCTGCCGCCACCGTCTGGTTCAACCTGGACGCCGATGGCGACGGACTCGCCGATCTCGGCTACCGCGACGGCAACAACGGCAACCGCCTGCGCTACCTGTTGCATGCGGGCCCGGCTACGCCAGCCGACCTGGCCACTGCAGTTCGTCGACGGCTTCGGCGTGCGCCAGAGCCCAGCGTACGTTTCGATCGCGCGCAGCAATCATACGCGCCTGAACGACGCCGTCTTCCCGGCGGCCGATTTCCAGGGTCCGCTGTACGTGGTGAGCGAGTTCAGCGCAACGGATGGCGCGGGCGGCACCTACCGGAACCGACTGCAGTACTCCGGCGCGCAGCTGCACCTGCAAGGACGTGGCTTCCAGGGATTCGCTACGCAGCGCATCGAAGACACGCGCACGGGCCTCGT
Organism: uncultured Gammaproteobacteria bacterium; assembly: GCA_963827615.1. Classification (GTDB taxonomy): domain Bacteria; phylum Pseudomonadota; class Gammaproteobacteria; order Steroidobacterales; family Steroidobacteraceae; genus RPQJ01. Next base: position 10,581 of record CAWHCA010000043.1, read on the forward strand.
CACGCTCGACTCCGTGTCGAGGGCGTTCCCGTACACGGGAATGCACGTGCAGCGTGACGTGTTCCAGTCCAACGGCACCACTCCCGTGCGCCAATGGCAAGCAGTGCTCGGCCAGCAGCCGATGGGCACGGCGGGCAGAGAGCAGCGTTCGTTTCCTTTCGTCGCGTCCACCAGCGACCGGCAGTTCGAACTCGGCGGGGTTCTCAACGGCACGCTGGTGACGGAAGCCTCGACGACATTCACCTACGGCGATGGTTACGGCAATCCCACGCAGGTGCAGACCACCACATGGGATCGGGATCCCTACTCGCCGCACCTGAACAGCGCCTGGCGCTCGACACTGAGTCTCGACTACACGAATGACGCGTCGGGCAACTGGTGCCTGGGCGTGCCCCTGAACCGCACGACGACGAGCACCGCGCCCGGCCAGGTCGCAGTGTCGCAAACGACGACCTACGTGACCGACCCGGTGGGGTGTCGGATCACGCAGCAGGTGGTCGAACCGAACATCCCGGCATTGAAGGTCATCACGTCGTTCGGCTTCGACGGCTGCGGCAACCTGAACTCGGTCCACACCGTGGGTTCCAACCCGGACGGCACTGCGATGCCAGCCAGGACGGCGAGTTTCAACTATGGCAGCCGCTGCCAGCTGCCCGAGTCCGCCACCAACACTGCGGGGGAAACGACGACGTACGGGTGGCACTACGACTTCGGCGTGCCCGCGCGCGTCACCGATCCGAACGGACTGTCGACGACCTGGTCGCACGACCTGTTCGGGCGCCGAGTCGGCGAGACGGCAAGCGACGGCACGCGCCGGACGTGGTCCTTCCAGTCGTGCGGCACGACCGGATGCTGGGGCACCGGCGAACTTCGCTTCCTCGTGTACGACCGGAACTACGCGGCCGACGGCACGTTGATCCGCGAGCACCATTCCTACTTCGACGGCTACGACCGCATGCGGCTGCGGGAGTACCACGGTGCCCTCGGAACCTGGTTGCACCAGACGTTCGACTACGACGCAGCGGGGCGCATGGTGCGCGAATCGCGACCTTACGCGAGTGTGCCCAGCGGCCACACGACCCGCACATTCGACCCGCTCGGCCGGGCGCTCAGCGAGCGTGATCACGACGGAGCCGGCTCGATCGTTCGCAACTCGAGCCTCACCTACGCCGGCCGGACCACCACTCTCACGGACACACTCGGCCGCTCGCGGTCCCGCATCGTGGACGTCGCTGGCAATCTCCGTCGCGCGATCGATCCGTCGCCCGGCGGCACGATCCGATACGACTACGACTCGTTCGGTCACCTCAACCGCATCCAGGATGCCATCGGCGCCGTGTCGACCGGCGTCTACGATGTGCGCGGGTTCCGCACGCGGTGGTCGGACGCGGACGCTGGAGCCTGGACCTTCACGCGCAATTCGCTCGGTGAAGGCGTCGGCTGGACCGACGCGAAAGGGCGATCGTTCAGCGCGGCCTACGACACACTTGGCCGCAGGGTGTCCCGTACCGAATCCGAGGGCACCAGCACCTGGACGTGGGGTTCGTCGGCAACCGCTCGCAACATCGGGCGATTACAGTCGAAGGCTGGCCCCGGCTATTCGGAATCGCTCGCCTACGACGGGCTCGGTCGCGTCAGCACGCGCACGATCAAGACGGACCAGAGCTACCAGTACGACTACACGTACAACTCGATCGGCGCGATCGACACGCTGACCTACCCGACCAGTCCAGTGCCGACGGGACAGACGGGCGATCGACTTCGGTTGCGCTACTCCTACAGCTTCGGCACGCCGTCGCAGATCGACGACATCACGCCGGCGACGTCACGCACGCTCTGGAAGCTCAATGTCGTCAGCGATTTCAATGCCCCGATCCATGAGTCGTGGTCGGGTGGTGTGATCGCGAGATCATCACACTACGACACCGCGACGCAGCGCCTGATGACGCAGCAGACAGGCACCGTCGATGCCGGAAGCGCACGCCAGAACCTCGCCTACGAGTGGGACGCGGCCGGCAACCTGCTGCAGCGACGCGACCTGAACCAGGGCCTGGTCGAAGACTTCAACTACGACGGGCTCGATCGCGTGACCAGCTCCACGCTGGACGGCTTGGTGAACCTGTCCGTGAGCTACGACGCATCGGGCAATATTCTGCAGAAATCGGACATCGGCAGCTACGTCTACGGCAACTCGTTGCGGCCGCACGCGGCGATGGCCGCGGGCAACGAAACATTCACGTACGACCGCAATGGCAATCTTGCAACGCGCAGTGGCCTCGGCCAGAGCTGGGCTTCGTACAACCTGCCGACCGTATTGCGCAAACCTGGTTACGTGTCCAGGCACGCCTACGGTCCCGATCGCGAACGCTGGCGCCAGATCGCGACCTACCAGAATGGCACCGAAACGACGCATTACGTCGGCAGCCTGCTCGAGAAGGAATCCACAACCTCGACGGGGCTGACTTACTGGCGACATTACGTGCCGACACCGGGCGGATCGACCGTCGTCATCTCGCGCAATTCGAACGGCACGAACTCCACGACCTACGTCCTTCCGGATCATCTCGGCAGCAGCGACACATTGCTCAACGAATCGGGCGCTGCCGTTGCCAAGGAAAGCTTCGGCGCCTTCGGCACGCGTCGCGGCAGCAACTGGAGCGCCGCGACGGCGCCGGACTGGCTGGGCATCGCGAACACGACCCGCCAGGGTTTCACCGGGCACGACATGCTCGACAACATCGGACTCGTTCACATGAACGGTCGCGTGTACGACCCGGCACTCGGCCGATTTCTCTCGGCTGATCCACTGATCGGCGACCTGGGCGACTCGCAGTCGGTGAACCCGTACGCATACGTCGGCAACCGGCCGCTGAACGCGACGGATCCCACGGGTTACCTCGTCGATGGCGGACTTTCGATCTATGTCGGAAAATTCATCGCCGACTCGATCCTGGGTTCGCTGGCCTACGGCCTGCTGCACCACGGCGGCTTACCACCACCGCCCGCAAGCGCGTTGCCGGGCTGGTCAGCACAGAACGGCGTGGGATTGTGCGGTGCGGGAACGTTCTCACCCACTTGCGGCGGCACCATCCTGTATGCAGGCGCGCCGGGGACGGGACGCGGCGGAGTACCCACGTCGACCTGGACAGAAACCTCGGTCGACGACGAGTACGCCCAGGAGAATCTCGAGCGTTTCTTCATCGATCTCGGGATCAACACGATCGACGTCCTGATCCTCTCGACCGTGCCGGGACGCCAGCGACGCTTTCGATGCGGCAAAACGCGGTGACCACGCCACTGCCGTCCTTTATGTCAGCTTCACCGTTTGCGATGTCGTCAAGCAATGTCAGTCGATCCTGGCGCCTGCGAAAGCGTTGCGGCGCGCTGCGAAGTCGATTCATGCATTAGAGACGGGCGGCCTGAATCTGTACCGCGCTGGCCGTGATGGAAACCTTACACGCGGCGCCGCCGAAAACTGGAAGCAAGGGGACCGGATGCTCTTTCTTCCCAACCGCGGGTCGGTGAAGGCAAACTGGCAGCAGAATTCCGGAAGATTACGTGCTGAGATGCGTCGGGAGGAACCCATATACGACTCGTACCGCACGCAGTCGGGCCTGCAGATTCCTGCGGGAGCGACCCCGAGTTCCCCGGGTCGCTTCCTGAATGCCGAACGCAAGTTGCTCGAGTCCAACGGCTGGAGATACGACGCGGAGACGGGTGCCTATTACCCACCGAAACCATGACCGAATTCACCGAATTGTCGACGAGATTCTTGGAGACTTGCTACGCGGGCAAGGGTTCGTGCGCACCGGCTACGAGCAAGACCTAGTCATCTTTGAATCCGCGTCTTGCACACTGACCGCGGGTTACGACAGTCAACGCTCATGCGAGGTCTTCATTGGCCTGAACAGATGCAATGCGACGCGCGGACCTGACTTCAGTTTCGAGGAGATAATCCGCGCCGCTTCGGTCCCTGCGGGTCTTCAACCCATCGGTTACGCCGTACGCGATGAGAAGTCGATCAGGCATTTGTTGCAGACCATGGCAGCGCTTCTGGCAGAGTATTGCGTACCGCTACTGCGTGGGGACTACAGCGCTTGGTCGAAGTTGGAATCGCAACGAGACGCCGACGCCACGCAATTTGCGATGGAGAATCGTGTGCGCTTGGCGTTGAACGGTGCATCAGAGGCGTGGCGTGCAAAGGACTTCGCGAAGATCATTGAGATTCTCGGCCCGCTGAAGGCCAAGCTAGGCGCGTCGGATCGTGCCAAGCTCGAATACGCTGAGCGAAGACTCCGCCATGATTGACAGGCCATGCCTGACGCGAGAATCAATCCGCGGCGGCCGCCCACGCCGGACACCAGCCCGCTCCCCGTGCGAAGATGCTCCTTCGCACGAGGAGCACCGACCCCCATGACCCAGACCTACCAGCGCATCGTCCTTGCCAGCCGCCCGCAGGGCGGCGCCGTCTCGCCGGACAACTTCCGCCTCGAGCGTGTTCCGGTTCCCGGCATCGGCCCCGGCCAGGTCCTGGTGCGCAATCACTTCCTGTCGCTCGACCCCTACATGCGCGGCCGCATGGACGACGCCAAGTCGTACTCGGCGCCGCAGCCGATCGGCGAGACGATGATTGGCGGCACGGCGGGCATCGTCGAGGCCTCGCAGAACCCGAAGTTCGCCCCCGGCGACGCCGTCGTCGGCTACCTGGGCTGGCAGGAGTACGGCGTCTCGGATGGCACCGGTCTCAACAAGGTCGACACCCGACATGTCCCGCTCTCGGCATATCTCGGGCCCGTCGGCATGCCCGGCGTCACGGCCTGGTACGGCTTGAACGAGATCTGCAGACCTAAGGCCGGCGAGACCGTGCTGGTGTCCGCAGCGAGCGGCGCCGTGGGTTCGGTCGTGGGCCAGCTCGCGAAAATGAGCGGCTGTCGCGCGGTCGGCATTGCCGGCGGTCCTGAGAAATGCGCCTATGTCCGGGACGAACTCGGCTTCGACGCCTGCATCGACCACCGCGAGCACAAGGACATTCGTTCGATGAGCATCGCGCTGAAGGAAGCCGCACCGAACGGCATCGACTGCCTGTTCGAAAACGTCGGTGGCGTCGGCCTCGATGCCGCGCTGGCGCGCATGAATGCGTTCGGCCGCATCGCGGTGTGCGGACTCATCGCCGGCTACGAAGGCGGCGACATCGCCATCCACAACACTCGCGCCCTGCTGGTCAACAGGCTCTCGCTGCGCGGCTTCATCGTGTCCGAGCACCTCGAGTTCTGGCCGCAGGCGCTGGGCGAGCTCGCCAAGGGCGTCGCGACGGGCAAGATCAAGTATCGCGAGTCGATCGCGGACGGCCTGGCCGCAGCACCGGCAGCGTTCATCGGCATGCTGCGCGGCAAGAACTTCGGCAAGCAACTGGTCAAGCTGACCTGAGTCTTGCGCGGTGACGGCGACGATTCCTCATGCCGCAACGGTCCTGCTGCTGCGGGAAGACGACGCCGGCCTGCAGGTGCTCCTGACCAAGCGTGCCGCCAGCCTGTCGTTCATGGGCGGGCTGTGGGTGTTTCCCGGCGGCCGCATGGAGGCGTCGGACCTCGCGCCGGAGCTGGCGGCACGCCTGGACCAGGCCGCAATCGCCGACACCGGCTCGCGCATGCTGTGCTTCGACGCGGAGGCCGCCGCCGAATCGATAGACGCCGACACCGCGCGCGGATTGCTGATCGCGGCCTGCCGCGAGACGTTCGAGGAATCGGGTGTGCTGCTGGCGAGGCCGCGCAGCGGCGGACACTGGGGTGACGAACGGCTGGCCCGCGTCGCGGCACGCCGCGCGGCAACCGCAACCGATGCCGCTGAGTTCGCGCGCATGCTCGTCGAGGAAGACCTGCTGCTCGACATCGAGCGCCTCGTGTACTGGTCGCACTGGATCACACCCGCGTTCGAGAGCCGGCGCTTCGATACGCGCTTCTTCGCTCTCACGGTGCCACCCGACCAGGAAGCGAGCGTCGATCGCGGTGAACTCACCCACCACGCCTGGCTCGCCGAAGCCGACGTTCGCAGGCACCTTGCGAGCGGCGAAATGAAGATGGCGCCGCCGACCCGCGCCACGCTGCAGGACCTGTGGAGCAGCCATCGCCGTCATGGCGGCCTGGCCGCGATGCTCGAAGCCGAGCGCACGCGGATCGTGCCGCCCATCCTGCCGAAGCGGGCCGAATCAGGTACGGCCGAAGTCGAGATCGTGCTGCCCTGGGACGAGCAGTACGAGCAGATGCCCGGTGAAGGGTGCCGGACGCTCGCGAGCTATCCGGACTACGTGACGGCGATGCCGTCGCGGATGCGGTTTCCGCGATTGCGCTGAGGGCGCGTCACGAGCCGGCGAACTCCCTCCCGGGGGTGCGGGAGGGAGCGCCGGATTCAAGGAACCAGGCTACTTTTCGCCCGGCACCAGGTTGCCGACGGCGCTCTGCACCGTCTCGCTGACCTTGGCCGCCATTTCCTTGGCCGAATCCAGCATCGACGTCGCCTGCTTCTCGGCCGACGCCTGGGCGGCATTGACCATCGAGCCGGCCTGCGCGGCAGTCTTCGAAGCTTGCTTCTTCGCGGACTTCACGACCTTGGCGATGCTCTTCTCGGCCGATTTCAGGTTGCGGTCGGCCTTGCGCAGGGCGCGCTTGGCTGACGGCGGCAACTTGTTGACGGCCTTCTTCACGGCTGCACGCGTGCGGGCCGGGGCCTTCCTCGCGGCAGCCTTGACGGCAGCGACGCGGCGACTGGTGGCGGTGCTGCGGCTCCTGGCGGCCTTGCGGGCGACCTTGCGCCGGCCTTCGCAACCTTCGCCTTCCTGACGACTCTGCGCTTGACCTTGGTGGCCTTCGCCTTCGTTACGACTTTGCGCCTGGCCTTGGTGGCCTTCGCCTTGCTGACCTTGCGCGGCGCCGCACGACGCGCTTTCTTCTTCGCTGCCATGTGAATCGATCTCCCGTTGCCTTTGGTTGGCGTGAGTTGCGTCGGTGATGGACACCGTCGCGCCTGACGTAAGGACGCTATTCCTCACGCCTTGCGCAGTCAACAAGGGAAAACTGCAGCCGGAGTCAGCCCGTGCCCTGCAGGCCGTGTGCGATGCCGTTCACGGACGCGACCAGCGCCGGGAACAGCCGCCGGTTGGGGTCGTCGAGGGCACGGCCCTTGTCGTTCGGCGAGCCTGCTTCGCGCCAGCGACGCAACAGCTGCACCTGCATCAGGTGGATCGGATCGACGTACGGGTTGCGCAGCCAGATCGATCGCTGCAGCGTGGGCTCGGCGTCGAGCAGCCGCGCGCAACCCTTGAGCTGCAGGACGAGGCGGCGCGTCAGTTCGTACTCCTGCCGGATCGTCGTGGAATACCGCTCGACGTCGCCCGGGTACAAGCGCTCGTAATGCCAGGCGATGTCCATGTCGGCACGGGCGAGTCGCATCTCGACGTCGTCCACCAGTCCCTCGAAGAACGGCCAGTCCCGGTACATTTCGCCGACCAGCGCTTCCCCATGGGCGTCGATGACCGCCGCCAGGCCCGTGCCGGCGCCGAACCAGCCGGGCAGCATGTGCCGGCTCTGGGACCACGCGAACATCCACGGCACCGCGCGAATCGTGTCCACACCGCTGCCACTGCCCCGCACCAGCGGCCGCGAGCCGATCTGCATGCGCTCGATCACGTCGACGGGCGTGACCGCCTGGAAGAACTCGAAGAAACCCGGATCGTCGTGCACGAAACCACGATAGCGCGCCCGACTCGCGTCCGAGAGCAGTTGCACCGCGTCCGGCCAGCCCGGCTTGACCGTCTCGCGCCGCTCGCCCGCGACGGCCAGGGCGAGGGTGTTGAGGCCCTGCTCGAACGTCCGCAACGTGATCGGCTGCAGGCCGTAGCGGTCGTTGATCGTTTCGCCCTGTTCGGTAACGCGCAGTTGTCCGCCCGCGACGGCCGTGGGCAGGCTGCTGACGACGGCCTCGGTCCGGCTGCCGCCGCGACTGATTCCCCCGCCGCGGCCATGGAACACCAGCAGGCGCACGCCGGCCTCCGCGCAGGCGGCGAGCATGGCTTCCTGCGCCCGGCGCAGCAGCCAGCGCGACGAGGCGATTCCCGATTCCTTGTTGCTGTCGGCGTAGCCGATCATCACGACCTGCCGGTTGCCGCGCGCGGCCAGGTGGTCGCGATAGATCGGATCGGCGAGCAGCCGCGTGAGCGTCGGCCCCGCCGCATCGAGCGCGGCCACCGACTCGAACAGCGGCGCGACGTCGAGGGAGACCTGGCCGTTGCTGCCATCGACGAGGCCCGCCCAGCGGGCGAGCAGCAGCACGGACAGCACGTCATCGATGTCGCGCGCCATGCTGACGACGTACGAGCCGACCGCGGCCTGGCCGTACCGGTGCCTGCAATAGTCCATCGCCTCGAACACCCAGAGCGCGCGCTTGCCGGCGGCCTCGAGCACTTCGGGCGGCGATTCGTCGCGGGCCAGCGCGTCCCGCAGCCGTTCGACGCGCTCGGCGGCCGGGCGCGTATCCCAATCGGGTTCCGCGAGGGCGCGACCGACGATCTGCCGGTGCACCTCGGCGTTCTGGCGCACGTCGAGTGTCGCTAGATGCAGCCCGAACGTTCGCACCCGGCGCAGGAAGCGGCGGATGAGGAACAGCCCCGCGTAACGGCCGCGATTGGCCTCGAGGCTGTTCGACGATGATCTGCAGGTCGTCGGTCAGCTGCTCGACGCGCTCGTACTGGCCCGAGCGGTGGTCGTACGTGGCGCGCAGCCGCTCCGCGATCTGGCCGAGCAGCACGCGGTACGGCATCTCGTCGTGGCCCGACGGTGCGCTCGCGCGCGCAGCCGGCACCACCGATTTGTAGTGTTCGATCCGGTCACGCACGGGCTGCGGGATGTCGGGCGTGCGCCGCTCGCTCTGGCTCAGCTTTTCGGCGAGACGCTGCGCCTCGAGGAAGTAGCGGTTGACGATCAGCGCGTGATGACGGGCACAGCTCTCGCGGATGGTCTTGGCGTGCACGTCCGGCAACCCGTCCATGTCGCCGCCGACCCACGAGCCGAAATGCAGCAACTCCGGGACCTTCGCCTGCCGCGCCTCGTCACCGAAGATCAGCACCAGCGATTCCTCGATCTCCTCGTAGAAGACCGGAATGACGTCGTAGACGATCTCGACCAGGAAAAAGAGCACGTGCTCGCGCTCGTCCGCGATCGTGAGCTTCTCGCGCGAATTGTCGGCGGTCTGCCAGCCGGTCGTGAGTTCGCCACGCACGCGCTCGAGCGTGGTGCGGCGCTCGACCGGCGTCAGCGACGGATCGAGCCGCGTCATGAGCAGGCGCGCGATGCGTTGCTGCTGGCGCAGCAGCGTGCGGCGCGTCGATTCCGTCGGGTGGGCCGTAAAGACCGGCTCGATGCTCAGGCGCCCGAGCAGTTCGACCACCTGCGACAGGCTGTAACCGATCGCGCGCAGCTTCTGGAAGCATTCGGCGAGGCCGCCGGGCTGGTGGGTGCTGCTGTCGTTGAGGTACTGCCGCCGGCGGCGCACGCGGTGCACCTTCTCGGCCATGTTGACCATCTGGAACCAGGTGCCGAACGCCCGGATCAGTTCGGCGGCCTGCTCCGCCGACCGGCTGTCGGCCCGCACGACCAGCTGCACGGCCGCTTCCGGGTCGCCGTCGCGGCGGCGGATCGCCACCTGCCGGTCACCCTCCACTTCCTCGAAGAAGGCGTCGCCGCCCTGGTCCCGCAATACTTCGCCGACGAGAGCGCCGAGCGTGTGGACGTCCTCGCGGAGCGCCGCATCCTTTGCCGTGAATGAAATGTCTTTGCGTGCCATGGCCGCGAGGGGCGGAAAACTTGGGTAGGGTTCGGGCGCGGCGGGCGGTGGTGATGAATCGGAGCGAAACGGCTTGGCGAATGCTAGCAGAGCCCGCACCCGGCGCACTGTTGCTACGGGGCAACATTGGCCGCTGCGGAGCGGCACCGGGCCGCTTGTCCTATTGTCTTACTTATATTGCAACTTCGCCGGACCGGGTGGTATGTTCGCGACGAGCCTGGGGAGCCGGCCCGGCAGGGCCCATCGGACCTTTCAGCACGGGGACATCACATGAATCATGGCAAGACTCGCTTGTTCGCCCTGGCCGCCGCGCACGGCGCGTCGTTGCTCGCGGTGCCGCCGGTGCTGCAGGCTGCAGAGACCGGTCAGCTCGAGGAAATCGTGGTGACTGCGCGACAGCGCGAAGAGCGTATCGAGGACGTGCCGGTCTCGATCACCGCCTTCACGGCCGCCGAGATCAGGAGCGCCGGCATCGAGCGCCCGCAGGATTTCGTCGCGCTGACGACCGGCGTGTCGGCCGTGCAGACGGCGGAAGCCGGCGACATGCAGCTGAACATCCGTGGCATCAACACGGGGCGCGATTCCGAGACCAACTTCGCGCTGGTCATCGACGGCGTGCTGCAGACCAACCCCCAGGCCTTGAACCAGGAGCTTTCGGGCGTCACCCAGATCGAAGTCCTGAAAGGCCCGCAAGGTGCGCTCTACGGCCGCAATGCGCTGGCCGGCGCGCTGATCCTGACGACGCGCAAGCCGGGCGAAGAGTTGGAGGCCGACATCAAGGCGGGCTACGGCTCCGACAACAGCTACAACGGCAGCATCTACCTGGGCGGCGGTCTCACGGACGGCGTCAAGGGTTCGATCTCCGCATACACGCGCAAGACCGACGGTCAGTGGAACAATCTGAAGAACAACTGTGACGACTGCGTCGACCGCTTCGAGGAAACCGGCGTCTCCGGCCGCCTCCTGTTCGAGGTCCTCGGCGGCGACATCGACGTCAAGGCCAAGTACTCGCAGCTCGACTCCGGCGCGATCAACTTCAACGCGTCGATCGCGCTCGCTGACGTGGCGCCGTTCGTCGGCCCCGCATTCTACGAGGACGCGAACAAGCACAACTTCCGCTACATCAACAACGTCGACCCGCAGAACGAGCAGGAAAACATCAACCTCTCGATCAAGGGCGACTGGGACGTCGGCATCGGCACGCTGACGAGCTACCTGGCCTACAACGACCAGACCAACTTCTTCCTGACGGACGGCACCAGCGACGCGTTCCTGCTCTATGCGCTGGACGCGACTTGCCAGGCGACCAACGACGCGAACCTGACCGACCCGGGTTACGAGGCGCCATTCTTCGGCATCCCGTCGAGCATCTGGTTCACGCCGGCGGGCGGCGGCGCGGCTGGCTTCCTGCCGCCGTACGGCCCGTCCACCTGCGGCGGCTACCAGTACCAGCAGCGCGACCAGGAAGACTTGAGCCTCGAAGTCCGCCTCACCTCCCCCGGCGACCAGCCGCTGCGCTGGGTGGCGGGCGCATATTTCGCCGACATCGATCGTCACGTGGTCGTGTCGCAGGGCTCGGACCTCGCGCAGGGCTTCCAGGCGCGTCCGTTCGTGCCGACCAGCGGTCCGAACCCGACCGACCTGCTGTATGACGACGACTACAGCAGCAAGGTCTACGCCGTGTTCGGCCAGATCGCCTACGACGTAATGGACAACCTGGAACTGGCCCTCGCACTGCGTTACGACAGTGAGGACCGCGAAGTCAGCAACAACGTGCCGGTCTGCACGGGCACGGACCTCACGTCCTGCCGCGCGCAGACGCCGGGCTTCAGCTTCTTCAGCAATCCGTACATCAACCCGGCCTACACGGTGAACCCGGCCTACGCGACATCCGGCATCCCGAACCGCAGCGAGACCTTCGACCAGTTGCAGCCGAAGCTCACGGCCAACTGGAAGCTGAATGACGACTTCGCGCTGTTCGCCTCCTACGGCTACGGCTTCCGCAGCGGCGGCTTCAACTCGTCGGGCAGCGCAGCCACCGTCGACACGTTCTACGGGCTGGCCGGCACTACGCCGCTGTGCCTGGGAGACAACACCACGGGCCCGAACGGTCCCGTCTACGCGCCGGCCTGTGACGCGTCGTCCCAGCTCAACCTCACGGACGTGAACGACACCTTCAAGCAGGAAGTCTCCAAGGCCGCCGAACTCGGCTTCAAGTCGTACTTCCTGGATCGCTCGGTCAGCGTGAATGCGGCGTTGTTCTACACGACGGTCGAAGACATGCAGTTCTTCAACTTCTTCGCCGGCCCGTTCGGCCTGCTGCGCGCCGTGACCAACATCGACGAGGTCACGATCCAGGGCGCCGAGATCGACGCCCGCTGGCAGATCAACGACATGTTCACGGTGTTCGCGGGGTATGGCTTCACGGACGGCGAGATCGACAAGTACAGCGGCCGCCCGTACACCGAGGGCGGCGAAGTGCCTTACGCGCCGGAGTACACGGGCAACATCGGCGCCGAAGCCACGTTCACCCTGACCGATGCGCTGGCACTGGTCGCGCGCGTCGACGGCTCCTTCGTCGGCGAGACATGGTTCCACCCGGTGCAGGAGCAGCGCCTGCCGAACCTGTTCGGCTACTTCGGCTTCGGCCAGGGCGAGTTCTCGAAGCAGGTGCGCGACCCGTACGCGGTCTTCAATGCCCGCCTCACCCTGCAGGGTGAAAACTGGGGCGTGACAGCCTGGGGCCGCAACGTCGGCGACGAGGACTACCTCGCCGAGATCATCCCGGCACCGGAGTTCGGCGGCTCCTTCGTCCACGACGCACCTGGCGACTCGTACGGTGTCGAGGTGAACTACCGCTTCTGATATCCGTACGCCGCACCCTCCCTCTCCCACCTCCGTGGGAGAGGGTCGGGGCCCGGGTCCGCGGTGCTAAACTCGGCGCCGCTTGCACACTCCAACCGCATTCGTGCTCCGACCGATCACCGCCGACGACGACGCGGCGATGGCGCAGGTCATTCGCACCGTGATGCCCGAATTCGGCGCGTCCGGACCGGGTTTCGCAATCAACGACCCTGAAGTCGATCACCTGAGCGTCGCCTACTCGGCTCCGCGCGCGGCGTTTTTCGTCCTCGTGCGCGACGGACAGGTCCTGGGTGGCGGCTGGCATCGCACCACTCGCGGGTGGCGATCCCGACGTGTGTGAGCTGCGCAAGATGTATTTCCTCGGCGAGGCGCGCGGGCAGGGCCAGGGTCGGCGATTGCTGCAGCACTGCATCGAAGCCGCACGCCGGCTCGGCTACCGACGCTGCTACCTCGAGACGCTCACCGGCATGGATGCCGCGCAGCACCTCTACTCCGACGCGGGCTTCAGGAAGCTTTGCGGTCCGCTCGGCGCGACGGGCCATTTCGCCTGCGACCGTTACTTCGCGCTCGAGCTCTGACGCCCGCCCGATGCCGCCCTCGCTGCCCCTCAACGGCCTTCGTGTCCTGACGTTCGAGAACTTCGGCGCGGGGCCGTTCGGCTCGATGTACCTCGCCGACCTCGGCGCCGAGGTCATCAAGATCGAGAACCGCGAACAGGGTGGCGACGCGACGCGCTCGATGGGTCCGTTCTTCCTCGGCGAGCACGACAGCCAGTTCTTCCAGGCGTTCAACCTCAACAAGAAAAGCGTGACGCTGAACCTGAAGCACGCGGCTGGGCGCGAGGCGTTCCAACGGCTCGTGCGTACCGCGGACGTCGTGCTGAACAACCTGCGCGGCGACCAGCCTGAGAAGCTCGGCCTCGATTACGCAACGCTTGGGCCGGTCAACCCCCGCGTGCTCTGCGCGCACCTGTCGGCCTACGGGCGTGACAACGAGCGCAAGGGCTGGCCCGGGTACGACTACCTGATGCAGGCCGAGGCCGGTTACCTGCACCTCAGCGGCGAGCCGGGTTCCCCGCCTGCGCGCATGGGACTCTCGATCGTCGACTACATGACCGGCATCACCACCGCGGTCGCGATCCTCTCGTCACTGTTCGGCGTGCTGAAAGGCGGCCGCGGTCACGACATCGACGTCTCGCTGTTCGACGTCGCGTTGCACCAGCTCACCTATCCGGGGGCGTGGTACCTGAACTCCGGCTACCGCACCGAACGCCTGCCGCGCAGCGCGCATCCCTCGACCGTGCCGGTGCAACTGCAGCGCACGAGCGACGGCTGGATCTTCATCATGTGCATGACGCAGAAATTCTGGGTCGAACTGGTGCGGACGCTGCAGCGGCCGGACCTCCTCACGCACGCGGATTACGCGACGGTCGAGGCCAGGCGCGCGCATCGGGACGCGTTGACGGCCTTGCTCGACGACGTGTTCGCGGCCGCGACGACGGCGGAGTGGCTTGGAAAACTGCAAGGCGTGCTGCCAGCCGCTCCGGTCTACGACCTGCCGCAGGCGCTCGACAATCCATACCTGCAGACCATCGGGATGGTGAAGGACCTGCCGCACCCGGCGCAGGAGGGTTACCGCGTACTCGCGAATCCCATCAAGCTGGACGGCGATCGTCTGCCGAGCCGGCGTGCGCCGCAACTGGGTGAGCACACCGATGCCATCTTGCGCGAGCTCGGTTACGACGCAACGGCAATCGCAAACCTGCGTGCGAATGGCGCCGCGTGAACCCTGGAAGGAAGTACGCATGCTCAAGAAGCTCCTGATCACCGGCGCCTCATTGCTCACCCTGGTGGCGTGGTCCGGGCGCCAGGTTACGGCAGCGGATCCGCGTCAGGACAACGCCGGCCCAGTCCTGCCAGCAGCCACCGCGAACGTCCCCGCGGGTGCCTATACGCTCGACCGGGCACATGCGAGCTTGATTTTTCGCGTGAATCACCTTGGCTTCTCCAACTACACGGCGCGCTTCAAGCGCTTCGACGCGAACCTGCAGTTTGATCCGGCGAACCTGGCTGCGTCGAAGGTGATTGCAAGCGTGGACGTGGATTCACTGGAGACGGACTTTCCGGACCCCGCCAAACTGGACTTCAACGCGAAACTGAAAGGCTCAGGGTGGCTGGACGTCGCCAGATTTCCCAGGATGGAGTTTGAATCCCGACAAATTGACGTGACGGGCGTAAACATGCTGCGCATCCGTGGCGACCTCACGTTGCACGGCGTGACACGGCCGATCGTGCTCGAGGCCACGTTCAATGGTGGCTACGCGGGCCATCCCATGGACCCCAATGCACGCATCGGGTTCTCGGCACAGGGCACGCTCAAGCGGTCGGAGTTCGGAATTGCGCAAGGAATTCCCGCACCGGGAACGACGATGGGTGTGAGTGACGAGGTGAACGTCGTCATCGAAGCGGAATTCACGGGACCGCCCCTGGTTCCGCGGTAAAAGGCGCCAGACGGTCAGATATTGCCCGTGTCGGCGGCCATGCTGTCTTTCGCGGTGTAATTCCAGTTGCCCAGGGTCACGGCGAGACTCGAATCGCAGGCCGTTTCTGCCAGTGCCGGAACCCACTCGAGCCGGCCGGTTGCCGGCTCGTGCATGTCCAGCCAGTCCCGGGCACGCACGGGCAAGGGCCGCGCACGGCCACGCCCACCAGCACAGGCGTGCCACGGGCGCATTCTGTTAAAGTCACGGGAATCATCACCTTGCACATGACCCAAACCGCCATGAAGAGAATTGTCGCCACGTGCCTGTCGCTGTTGCTGGCAGTCGCCCTGGCCCTGCCCACCCAGGCGCAGGCGGACTCGAGGACGGACCAGAGGCTGCAGAATTCGCAGCGTGTCTTCGAGTCCTTCGTCGACCTCACCGAGCAGAGCATCCCCGGCTGGCTGCTCGAGCGCGCCTACGGCGTGGTAGTGGTACCCAACGTGGTCAAGGCTGCCCTTACTATCGGTGGACGCGGCGGCAAGGGTGTCATGGCCGTCCGCAACCCCGATGGCACGTGGAGCCTCCCGACGTTCGTGACCCTCGGTGGCGTAAACTTCGGCTTCCAATTCGGCGTGCAGTCGACGGACGTCGTCCTGGTGCTGATGTCCCGGGAGAGCGTCGAAGGCATCGCGGGCGGCAAAGTGACGCTCGGCGCCGATGCCAGCGTCGCCGCCGGACCGCTCGGCCGCTCGTCGGCTGCGGCGACGGATGCCTCACTCAGTCAGGTGCTGTCCTACTCACGCAACTCGGGCCTCTTTGTCGGCGTCGCGCTCGACGGCACCGTCATTGCGATCGACCGGGGCGCCAACGAATCGGCGTATGGGATTTCGGGCGTGCTCGCGTCGCAGATCCTGGAAGGCAGGGTCACGAACGTTCCGCCGGCTGCGCAGGAATTCACGGCAGCGCTGACGCGCGCGACGAATGCTCCGGCCTCGAAGTCCGTGCCGGCCGAGCCCGCTGTCAGCCCGGCACCGGCCGTCACGGCCGAGCCCGAACCGGCCAAGACCTATCCGCTGGAAGATCCGAGTCCAGGTGCGCCGCCGCCCCAGGACTGAGCTTTGGACAGGCAGTAGCGCAGTACAGCGACCCGCTGGGCTTCGAACCGAGGAACACGCGATGAAGATACTGCGAGGGCTGTTCCTTGTCCTGCTCGGGCTGGTGGCGCTGTTCTTCGTGACAGGCGTGTTCCTGCCGCAAACCGCGCATGTCGAACGTTCGATGACGACCACGGCCAGCCCCGCCATGGTCTACAGCCTGGTCGACGGCTTCAAGCACTTCAATGAATGGTCGCCGTGGGCGGGCCTCGACCCGGCCACGAAATACACCTACAGCGGCCCCGAGACCGGCGTCGGTGCCCGCATGGAATGGGTCAGCGCCAACCCGGACGTCGGCAGCGGCAGCCAGGAAGTGATTGACGCCGAACCGGGGCGACGCGTCACGCACAAGCTCGACTTCGGCATGGACAACCCGACCACGTCGACGATTCGCCTGGAGCCGGAGGGCACGGGCACGCGCGTCACCTGGACGCTCGACAGCGACTTTTCAGGCAGCCTGGTCGGCCGTTACTTCGGCCTGGCACTCGACCGCATGGTCGGGCCCGATTACGAGAAAGGCCTGGCGCAACTCAAAGCCGTGGCGGAATCGACGACGCCCGCGAACGCGCCGCCGATCTCTGCACCTGCCACGGCAGCGGCAGCAAACTCTCAACCAGCCGCGGTGGCGAGCCCCACCGGACAGGAAACACCCGTCCCGCCGATGCCGCAATAGCCGCCAGGGTTCTTCGCGAGGTACTGCTGGTGGTAGTCCTCGGCGAAGTAGAACTCCGGCACGTCGAGAATCTCGGTCGTGATCGCGGGATAGCCCGCCGCCTGCAGCTTCTCGCCATAGGCTGCGGCGCTGCTCTCCGCCGCAGCACGCTGCACGTCGTCATAGACGTAGATGCCAGAACGGTACTGGGTGCCGATGTCGTTGCCCTGGCGCATGCCCTGCGTCGGGTCGTGCGATTCCCAGAACACGCGCAGCAGTTCTGCATAAGAAATTTCCCGCGGGTCGAACACCACGCGCACCACTTCGTTGTGCCCCGTGTAGCCGGTGCAGACTTCCTCGTACGTGGGATTCGGGGTGATGCCGCCCGCGTAACCGACCTGCGTGCTGTGCACACCGGGTGTCGACCAGAACTTGCGTTCGGCACCCCAGAAACAGCCGAGCCCGAACAGCGCGAGTTGCATGCCCGCAGGAAACGGTGCTTCGAGCCGATTGCCGTTTACGAAGTGGCGCGCCGGCACGGACAGCGGCTGCGCGCGTCCAGGCAGCGCCTCGTCGGTCGTCGGCAGGTCGAGCTTCTTCTTGCGAGTTGAAAACATTGTCAGCCCTCCTTGCCGGCGCGCAGCGCTTCCGCCAGACCCGACCAGAACGCAGGATCGTGCAGGATCATGGTCGTGCCGTTGATCAGGAACTGCACACCGATCGAAATCATCAGGAAACCGGTCAGCCGCGTCAGCGCGACCATGCCGGTGGCGCCGAGCAGCCGGTTGACGCGTTCGGCGCCGC
Source organism: uncultured Gammaproteobacteria bacterium (assembly GCA_963827615.1). GTDB lineage: Bacteria > Pseudomonadota > Gammaproteobacteria > Steroidobacterales > Steroidobacteraceae > RPQJ01. The sequence continues at coordinate 28,372 of CAWHCA010000043.1, forward strand.
GCAGCACGAACCAGCTGAGCAGCGCCGTCAGGAAGATCGCCGTGAGCACGCCCACGAAATCGATGATGCTCAGGTAGCCTTTCCTGGCCGCAGCCTGCGACGAAAGACTCATCACGACGGCAAACGTTCCGGGGCCGCTCAGTCCCGGCATGGCGAGCGGAGTGAAAGCGATGTCGTACCTCTCGCCGGCCGCCTTGGTCATCGCTTCCTTGTCTGAAATCGGGTTGGGAAACAGCATCTGGAAACCCAGGAACGCGACGATCAGGCCGCCGGCAATACGCATGCCGGGCAGCGAGATGCCGAAGAAATTCATGATCAGGCCGCCCGCCACGAGGAAGCCCGACATCAGGAAGAAGGTATAGACGCAGGCGCGGCGGATCTGGCGCAGGCGCTCCTGCTCCGGCAGGTGCCCCGAGGCGGACATGACGAGCGGAACGGCGCCGAACGGGTTCACGATCGGCAGGATCGCGAGCAACGCCGCCAGCAGCGAGCTGAAATAGAGACCGAGCCAGTTCATCCGCGTACTTTAACCGGCGGCTAGAATGCCTGCATGACACCGTGCCCCCCGACCCCGTGAACAGCTCCCGCAGCACACCGCGGGTGCGTCTGATGGCCATGGCAATCGTTGCCTGCATCGTTCTGGTCGCCCTGACCGAACGCCCGACGTTCACGGGTTTCGCGAGCGGCCTGGTGGGGTTCCTTGGATTCGTGCTGGTCGCCGTCGCGGCCCTGGGCCGCCTCTGGACCTCGCTGTTCATCGCCGGCCGCAAGGACGCGACGCTGGTCCAGGTCGGACCGTACGCCGCGTGCCGGCACCCGCTCTACCTGCTGTCGTTGATCGGCATGTTCGGCCTCGGGCTCGTCACGCGCAGCGTCGTGCTGCTGCTGGCGCTGGTGGGCATGGCTGCCCTGCTGCACGCCGGTGCCATGCGGGCCGAGGACGCGCTGCTCGAGAGCACGCATGGCGCAGCGGCGCGTCGCTATCGTGAACAGGTGCCGGCGCTGATTCCGGACGGCTCACGCTATTCGGTTCCGGAGTTGCTGGAGATCCAGCCGCGCGTGGCCTGGAAAGCCGTGCTCGACGCCGGCAGCCTGCTGCTGGCACTGGCGCTCATGCAGGCGGCGCACGTGCTGCAGCACGCGGGAACCATCGCCCCCTGGTGGCGCCTGCCATGAGCGATCCGACGTCGCGCACGGTGTTGAAGCGCGACCTGCTGGGTTCCGTCTGTCGTATCGACATGCCTGCACAGGGTTCCCACGCTGGCTCCGCCTGCATCGAGCGCGACACGCGCGAAGCGCGCTGGTGGCTGCGGCTCGCGGCGCGAAGACTCGCGGCCCGGGAAGCGCGCGCACTCGCGGCGCTGCAGCAGGTGCCGGGCTTGCCGCGATTGCTGCAGTGGGACGGCCGCCGCCTGCGTCGCTCCTGGCTCGACGGCCAGCCGATGCAGCGAATCCAGCCTCGCGACCCCGCGTATTACCGCGAAGCCCTGCGCCTGATCCGGCGCCTGCACGCGGCAGGCGTCGTGCACAACGACCTGGCCAAGGAACCGAACTGGCTCGTCGCACCCGACGGCTCGCCGGCGGTCGTGGATTTTCAGCTCGCGATGCGCCCGCGCTATCGCGGCTGGCGCTTCCGTGCACTGGCCTACGACGACTTGCGGCATCTGCTGAAGCACAAGCGCACGTACTGCCCGGAACGACTCACGGCGCGGCAACGCGCCATCCTTGCGCGCCGCTCCTGGCCGGCCGCGATCTGGATGCGCACGGGCAAACCCGTCTATCGGTGGGTAACGCGGGGATTGCTGGGCTGGTCCGACCGCGAAGGGGCCGGCGACCGCGGCCACTGAGCGGCCGCGAGGGCCATGGCCCGATGCTCAGGGATCGACTTTCTCGAAATCGAGCGTGGGTGCATCACCCGGACGGAAGTAGACATACCGGCCACTCATCCGCAGCAGCGCGGCATCGCGCTCGGCGCGGCTCGCGAACCAGTGTTCCGTCTGCCAGTCATCGCCCACGAGGTGACGGAACGGGTCATTTCGGCGCGCGCGGACGCGCAGTCCATAGGGACGTGACGCAGGCAGCGGCTGCCGCAGGTTCTGTTCGTTGGCGATGGCCATGGGGACTCTCCGGGAAGGCCTGCATTTTAGCCTTTCCGAATGCGCCCTGCCGGGCACCTCAGAACGTCTTGCCGAGGTAGAGGTAAAAGGCCCGTTCGCCGCCGCTCGCGAGGCCCGCGGCCAGGTAGACCGGGCCGAACGGGCTCTCGGCGCCAAGGAACAGGCTGCCGCCCGTTTCGAGGTCGCCGAAGTCGACGTCATCGCGGGTCGCCCACACATTGCCCGCTTCCACCGAGAAGCCGACGTAGGCCGGGAACTCGAAGAAACCCGTGCCGCCCCGGCTGATGCGGCGATACAGGATGGCTCGCGCGATGCCGTACTGGGTGCCCACCCTGGCGTCGGACGCGAGCCCGGAGATGTCGAACAGTCCGCCAAGCGTGAAGAGTTCCTGCGGCGAGACGACTTGGTCGTCAAGGGCCGAGCCGCCGTCCATCGACCACACCAGGCTGTAGCGACCGCGACTGCGCGCCAGTTGCCACGACGCGCGGACGATGTCTGCATCGCGCGTGGCGCCGAGCGATTCGCGGTCGGCAAGCCAGCTCGCCCGGAAGGCCTGGCCCTGCTTCGGGAAATAGCCGCTGTCGAGCCGGTCATAGCCGAAATTCACGAACGCGCCGCCGAGGTCGAACTCCGCCGTCGGCAGGCCTGGGTCGCCGACCAGCACGTGGCTGCTGCCATCGCCGCGCCGCAGGCCCACTCGCACTTCGCCCCAGTTCGACAGCTCCGCACCCACTGCCAGCGACACCTCGGTGTCGCGGGTGCGATAACGCGCGAGCCGCTGTCCCTCGTCGCTGACGATCTGCAGCGTGACCTGTTCGTAGCGGAATCCTGGCGCGATGAAATAAGGCTGCCGCAGCGACAGCGGCTGGTAGAACTCGGTCCGCAGCGTCGGCTCCTCGCCGATCTGGCCGTCGATGATCCATTCGGCATCGAGCGCATTGAGGCGCGTCATGCGCAGCTGCGCCGCCGCATTCGCCGTGGCGCCGCCTTCGAAGTCGTTTTCCACGCCCACGCCGAGTCGCAGGAACGTCGGGCCCCAGGACTTGCGGCGGAGGTCGATTTCCAGTCCGCGCTCGCCCGCGTCGTTGCGGACGATGCGGTAGTCGACGGATTCGAAATCGTCGAGGCGGTACTGCGAGGCGAGGCGTTCCTGCAACTCCGGCCGATCGAGGGGCTTGCCGGCCAGGTCGCCGAAAACGGCTTCGACCCGTTTCGCCTCGTCCTGGAACGGGTCACCCGGGCGAACGAATGCCACCTGCACGACGGGCTCCGCCGTCCGCGCCCGCTGCGCGACGTAGCGCTCGTAGTCAGCAGCGCGGCATGGCAAGCGCAGCGAGTGCCGGGGTCTGCGCGTGAGCCGCGATCCGCCCCTGTTCCATCACCTGCGGCATCCGTCCGAACTCGATCGCGGTCATCGCACCGAGATCGGGCTCGATCAGCACGTCGCCCGGCTGGAGGTGCTTCTTGGATTCGAGCGTGCCGCGCCGGACCATGATGCCGACCATCTGGTTCGTGATGTCGAACGCCGAGCCGAGCCCATCCCGCCGAGCCAGCGGAAAGCTCACGTCGACCACGATCAGTCGATCCACCCCCATGCTCTGCGCCAGTTCGACGGGCAGGTTGTCAACGAGGCCGCCATCGACCAGCAGGCGGCCATTCATTTCAACGGGCGTGAGCACACCCGGCGCGGACATGCTCGCGCGCAGGACGGTCACCAGGTCGCCCTGCCCCATGACCACGGCCTCCCCCGTCTCGAGGTCGGTTGCGAGTGCGCGGAATGGCGTCGGCAGTCGATCGAAGTCCTGCACGTCGGCGACGCGGACCGTGGCATCGCGCAGCACCTGCGTGATCTTGTGACCCTGCACGAGACCGAGCGGCAGCACGATGCCATTGCTCGTGTTCACGCCGAGCGCGCCCTTGGCGAGGATGTTGCGGTCGTCCTGCTTGCGGCGATAGGCACGCTCGCGGCGCGGCGCGCGATCCCGGATCACTTCCTGCCAGTCGAGTTCGCGGAACACGCGCTCGATTTCGTCGCCGCTCAGGCCCGCGGCATAGAGCCCGCCAACGACCGCGCCCATGCTCGTGCCGGCGATTGCGTCGATCGGGATCTGCAATTCCTCGAGCATGCGGATCACGCCGACGTGGGCCGCGCCGCGTGCGCCGCCACCGCTCAATACCAGGCCGATGCGGGGCCGCGCTGGCTCGGCTGCAGCCTGCACCGGCGCGCCTTGCACCGCAGTCTCCATCGCAGCCGCCTGCGCGGACAGGCCGGGAACCATGCAGGCGAAGCCGACGCAGGCCAGCAGCGCACACCGCGACCATGCCGGACGGGACGGAGATTGCAGTCGGTGGACGCGCAAGCGGCGGGTGACGAATGGGATTCGCATTGCCAGCTCCAGAAGGTGCGGCGATGGTAGCAAACGTCGACTCCACTCCTGCGCCGGGTCGGTGATAATGGCCGGCGACACTGCATCCCGCGCCACCGCTGAATCCCACCTCCATGACATTGCTGAGTTTTCCATCGGCACGCGGCCTGGCGTGCCTCATCGCTGGCGCGGGCATCACCGCAGCCGCAACTGCACGGGAAGCCTCTCCGCCGCTCGAGGTCATCGTCGTGACCGCGCAACGGCAGCCCGTGGCCGCGCTCGCGACGCCCCTGAGCATCGGTCGCGTCGACCGGGACGCCATCGATCTGCTCGGCGCCACGCACAGTTCCGAAGCGCTCAACCGCGTGCCCGGCGTGATGGTGCAACGTGGCAGCGGACAGGAAAGCCTGACTGCGATCCGTTCGCCGGTGCTGACTGGCGCGGGTTCCTGCGGTGCGTTCCTGTTCCTCGAGAACGGCGTGCCGATCCGGCCCGTGGGCTTCTGCAACGTCAACGAGATGCTCGAGATCAACACCGAGCAGGCGGACGCGATCGAGATCCTGCGCGGCACCGGCACGGCGCTCTACGGCTCCAACTCCGTGCACGGCACGATCAACGTGCTGCAGGACGCGCCACCGGAACTGCCGCCCTGGCAACTCGGACTCGGCCTGGGGCCGGACGACTACACGCGCGGCAGCCTGGTCGCGTCGCACCGGGGCGAGACCACTGATCTTGGCATCAAGGCGCTGTACACGCACGACGGCGGCTGGCGCGACGAGTCCGGTTTCGACGAGGGCAAGCTGAATGCCACGCTCACGACCGGCGCGGGAGGCAGTATCCCCTCGCGGTTCGATCTGGCGGCGACGAAGCTCGAACAGGAGACGGCCGGATTCATCCTGGGCAAGAACGCCTATCGCGACCCCGACCTGAGCCGCCAGAACCTGAATCCGGAGACCTATCGCAACGCCAACGCCGTGCGGCTCACGGGCCTCGTGCAGCCGCAGACTTCCATGCCCGGGCAACTGGAACTGCGGCCCTACCTGCGCACGTCGCGCATGGACTTCCTGCAGCACTTCCTGCTGGGCCAACCCGTCGAACGCAACGGCCAGGAAAGCGCGGGCGTAATGACGAGTTTCGAATGGGACCTCGGCGACCGCGCCGGCCTGATCACTGGACTCGACCTCGAGTGGGCCGACTCGTTCCTGGTCGAGGACCAGGAGAACCCGACGACGGGCGGCAGTCCCGCGGCGAACGCGATCCGTCCCGCCGGCCTGCACTACGACTACAGCGTGACGTCGAACGTGGCCGGCGGCTACGCGCAGCTCGACTACGCCTTGACGCCCTCGCTGCACGCCGGCGCAGGCGTGCGCGTGGAATACGTCGGCTACGACTACGACAACCACATGCTGGCCGGCAACACGGACGAAAACGGCGTGCCGTGCGCTCCGGTGAGCTGCCTCTACAGCCGACCAGCCGATCGCAGCGATTCCTTCACCAACGCGGCGCCAAAGGTCAGCCTGCGCTGGGACGCGGCCACAGGCCTGATGCTCTATGCCAACGCATCGCGTGGGTTCCGTCCGCCGGAAATGACCGAGCTCTACCGGTTGCAGCGCAACCAGTCGGTCGCCGATCTCGATTCCGAGCAGGTGGATGCGTACGAAATCGGCCTGAAGTTCGCACGTGGCGACTGGCGCGGCGAGCTCGCTGGTTTCGACATGCGCAAGGACAACGTCATCCTGCGTGATTCCAACGGCTTCTACGTGAGTGACGGTCGCACATCGCACGAGGGCGTCGAATACTCGCTGACGTGGCAGGCGCTTGACGCGCTCTCCGCAACCGTCGCAGGCACGTACGCCAGACATCGATACGAATTCTCGCGCGCCATCGAGGGTGGCGAGACGATCACCGCAGGCAACGACGTGGACACTGCGCCGCGCGACCTGCTGCGTGCCGTGCTCGAGTTCAGGCCATCGCCTGCAGTGGCCGCAGAAGCCGAATGGCTGGTGGTCGGCGACTACTTCGTCGACGCTGCCAATGCGCATCGTTACACCGGCCACGAGCTGCTGAACCTCCGGGCGCGCTGGGAATTCGTGCCACGGTGGTCGCTGACCCTGCGCGTGAACAATGCGCTCGATCGCGCGTACGCAGACCGAGCCGACTTTGCGTTCGGCAACTACCGCTATTTTCCGGGACGTCCGCGCTCGGTGTTTGCGGAGCTGAGCTGGCGAGCCCAGTGACCAACCGCGCAGCCGGTCGTCACGCCGCTGCCCGCAATGCTCGCCAATGGACGGGGGCGGATCCGAACCAGTGCAGTCTTTCCGCCAGGGCGGCTACCTCGCCCACGATCACGAGCGCCGGTGACTTCACGGCGGCAGCGCGTCCGGCATCCTCGAGTTCGGCAAGGGTGGCGAGTACCACGCGCTGGTTCAAGCGCGAGCCGTTTTCGACGATGGCCACCGGCGTCGAAGGCGCGCGTCCGTGCTGCACCAGCTGCTCGCGAATGGCGCCGAGTTCCGCCACACCCATGTAGAGCGCGAGCGTCTGCCGCTCCCGGGCCAGCGTGGCCCAGTCGAGGCCGCCCAACGAGTCGCCGCCGTGCGCCGTCACGAACCGCACGGACTGCGCATGCTCGCGATGCGTGAGCGGAATCCCGGCGTAAGCACCACAGGCAATGGCTGCCGTGATGCCCGGCACGACCTCGAACGGAATGCGATGCTGCTCGAGGAATTCCAGCTCCTCGCCGCCACGGCCAAAAATGAAAGGATCGCCGCCCTTCAACCGCACGACGCGCCGGCCGAGCCGTGCCTGCTCCAGCAGCAGCTCGTTGATGCGTCCCTGCGACACGGAGTGACCGCCAGCCATCTTCCCGACGCAGATGCGGTCTGCGTCGCGCCGCGCGAGGTTCAGCACTTCATCTGCGACCAGCCGGTCGTACAGGATCACGTCCGCTTCCTGCAGGGCCCGCAGTGCGTTCAGGGTGAGCAACCCGGCATCGCCTGGACCGGCGCCGACCAGCACTACGCTGCCGCGCGGCGGCGCATCGGCATGCTGCAAGGCGCGCGCGAGTTCACGTTCTGCGCCCGGCAGGTCATTGCTGCGTACCAGCGCGGACACCTGTCCGCGCACCACCGTCTCGTAGAAGCGGCGACGCGCATTCACGTCCGGCAGCTCGCGCTTGATATTTCTGCGCCACCGCTGCAGCAGGCCTGCGAGCTGGCCGAACGACTCGTCGATCAGCGACTCGAGCCGCTCGCGCACCAGCCGCGCCAGTACCGGAGCGACACCGCCGGTCGAAATCGCGATGACCAGGGGCGAGCGATCGACGATCGCGGGCACGATGAAACTGGAGAGTTCCGCCACGTCGACGACATTGACGAGCACGTTGCGCTCGCGTCCGGCGGCCGCGACTGCTTCGTTCACCGCACGATCGTCGGTCGCCGCGATGGCAAGTACTGCGCCTTCGAAGTGCTGCGGATCGAATGGCTCACGGTGGACCACGATGGACGGATTCTCGCGCAACCATGCGGTGACTTCGGGCGCGACGAGCCGCACCCGTGCACCCGCCTCGAGCAACAGACGCACTTTGCGCTCGGCCACCGCGCCGCCGCCGACGACGAGAACGCGTCGGTCGTGCAGGTCGGCAAAAAGCGGGAAGTAACGCATGTCAACCTTCGAGGCCATGGATGCCGCATTCGCGCTTCAGGCCGAAGAAGCGCGTTGCCTCGGCGTCGCCGGCCTCTGCCAGCGTGCGCGTGGTGTGCCAGTCGCCGATCGAAACATACCCTTCGTGCCAGAGCGGGTGGTACGGCAGTTCGTGCCGGCGCAGGTAGTCGAAGACCTGGCGGTCGGTCCAGTCGAAGATCGGGTGCACCTTCCAGCGGCCGTCGCGCCATTCGAGCGGCCGGATGCGGCTGCGCGTCCCGGCCTGGTCGCGGCGCAGGCCGGCGAACCACGTGCTCACGCCTAGCTCGCGCAGCGCGCGCTGCATCGGCTCGGTCTTGCGCACCTCGTTGTAGCGGTCGATACCGTCGAGGCCCTGCTCCCACAGCCGGCCGTGACGGGCTTCGAGCCAGGCCGGCGAAACGCGTGGCTGGTAGACCCTGAGGTCGAGCTCCAGCCGTTCGACCAGATCGTCGATGAAACGGTAGGTCGCGGGGAACAGGTAACCCGTATCGATCAGCACGACGGGAAGCGACGGCAACACGCGCGTCACCATGTGCAGCGACACCGCTGCCTGCGCGCCGAAGCTCGACGACAGCGCGTGTTCGCCCGGCAGGTTTGCGACTGCCCAGCGCACGCGATCCTCGGCGCTCATGCGCTCGAGGTCGCCGTTCACCTCGTCCATGACGGCCGGCTCGTGCATTGCCCGGCCCGGATCCCATGCGAGCGCTCTCATTTCTGCGACTCCTCCGCGACTCATGCCGAATGCGCCCCGACCAGGCCCGCACGCCAGGCGAAATCGCCGAATCCTTCACCCTGCGTGCGCTCCTTGGCGTAGCGACCGAAGGCGGCGTCCAGTGCCGCGACGATCGTCGGCTCATCGACGTTCTCGAGATGCAGCGCGTTGAGACGCTGACCCTTGCCGTCGCCGCCGTAGAACAGGTTGTAACGCCCGGGAGCCTTGCCCACGAGCGCGATTTCCGCGAGATAGGGTCGCGCGCAGCCGTTCGGGCAGCCGGTGATGCGCAGCACCAGCGGCGCACCGGCCAGGCCATTCGCGGCAAGACGTTCGTCGACCAGTTGCGTGAGTCGCGGCAGGTAGCGTTCGGCCTCGGCCATGGCCAGTGCGCAGGTCGGCAACGCGACGCAGGCGAGCGCGTTGAGCGCAACGGGCGTGGCCCGCGCGTGACGGTCGAGTCCGTAACGCACGACCAAACCGTCGATGAACGCACGGGCGTTCGCATCCACGTTCGCGATCGTCAGGTTCTGGTTCGGCGTCAGGCGAAAATCGCCGCGGTGCACCCTGGCGATCTCGCGCAAGCCCGTCAGCCACGGTCCCCTGGCCGTATCGGCAACGCGCCCGGCCTCGATGCGCAGCGTCAGGTGCCAGCGGCCGTCGAACCCTTCGGTCCAGCCGAAGCGATCGCCGGTGGTCTCGAACTTGAACGGGCGTGCCGGCTCGAGCGCAAAACCCTGCCGACGCGTGATCTCCGCGACGAACCACTCGAGGCCGCGGTCCTCGATCGTGTACTTGAGACGGGCACGCTTGCGCACCGCACGGTTGCCGAAGTCGCGCTGCGTGGTGAGGACGGCCTCCGCCACGGCGAGCAACTGTTCGGGTTGCAGGAAACCGGCGACGTCCGCGACGCGCGGGTGCGTCTCGGCATCATTGTGCGTGGCGCCCATGCCGCCGCCGACGGTGAGATTGAAGCCCTGCAGCTCGCCGTTCTCGACGATGGCGATGAAGCCGAGGTCGTGCGCAAAGACATCGACGTCGTTGACGGGCGGCACGACGATCGCGGTCTTGAACTTGCGCGGCAAGTAGGTCGGTCCGTAGAGCGGCTCGACTTCGTCCTCCGTGCTCGACACCTTCTCGCCGTCGAGCCAGATCTCGTGATACGCGCGAGTCTTTGGCAGCAGGTGCTCCGAGAGCTTCTTCGCCCACTCGTGCACGACCGGGTGAGCCTGCGTCTCGACCGGGTTCGCGCTCGCCAACACGTTGCGGTTGACGTCGCCGCAGGCGGCGATGGTGTCGATCAGCGCGGCATTGATCGCCTGCATCGTCGCCTTCAGCTCAGTCTTGATCACGCCGTGGAACTGGAAGGCCTGTCGCGTCGTGATGCGCAGCGTGCCATTCGCGTAGCGGCGTGCGATTTCGTCGAGCTGCAGCCACTGCGCCGGCGTGCAGACGCCACCTGGCAAGCGGGTGCGGATCATGAAGCTGTATGCGGGTTCGAGCTTCTGGCGCCGTCGCTCGTCACGGATGTCGCGATCGTCCTGCTGGTAGCTGCCGTGGAACTTGATCAGGACGGTGTCGTCCTCGCGGATCGCGCCGGTCAGCGGATCCTGCAGGCTCTCGGCCAGCGTGCCGCGCAGGTTGCGGCTGTCACGCTTGATGCGTTCGACGGGTGATTGCTCGGTCATGCGCTGCTGCTCAGTACACGTCGCGCAGGTAGCGGCGGTCATCCGCCAGCCGGCGCACGTAGTCGCCCGCTTCTTCACGGCTCCTGCCGCCATGCTCCGCAACGATGTCGATGAGTGCCGCATTCACGTCGGGCGCCATCTGCTCGGCGTCGCCGCAAACGTAGAGGTGCGCGCCGTTCTCGAGCCACGCATACAGGTCCTTGCCGACGCGGCGCAAGCGGTGCTGGACGTACTCGCGGGCGATACTGCGGTCACGCGAAAACGCGAGATCGCAGCGGCTCAGCACGCCCCGCTTGACCGCGTCCTGCCACTCGGCCTGGTACAGGAACTCGCTCTGGAAGTGACGCGCACCGAAGAAGAGCCAGTTGCGACCGGTGGCGCCCTGCGCCTCGCGGTGCTGCACGAAGCCACGGAACGGCGCAACGCCCGTACCGGGGCCGATCATGATTACGTCACGCGACGTGTCGGCCGGGAGGCGGAAGCGCTCGTTCTCTTCGATGAATACCCGCGCTCTCGCCTGGTCGCCCTGCAGGCTGGCGAGAAACGCCGAGGCCGCGCCCACGCGGTGCTTGCGGTCCAGTTCGTAGTCGACCAGCGCGACGGTCAGGTGCGCTTCCTCGCCGACCGCTTCCTGGCTGGAAGCGATCGAATACAGACGGGGCGCCAGCGGGCGCAGTGCCTGCACGAAAGACTTTGCATCCCATTCGCCAGGGTGACGCTGCAGCACGTCGACGACCTGCAGGTCCTTCAGCGTGCGGCGCAGGCCGGCCTCGTGACCGGGCTGCAGCACGTCTGCAAGCCGCGCGTCTTGCGAACGCTCGGCCTGCTGCGTGAGGAACGGTCGCGTCAGGCGCGTGAGTTCACGCCCGGTCGTGAGCCAGTCACGCAGCGGCCTGGTCGCGCCGTCGAGTTCGACTGGCTGTTCGCCGTCCAGGCGCAGCGCCTGCAGCACTTCACTGACGACCGCCGGCGGATTCTCGTGCCAGACGCCGAGAGCATCGCCCGGTGCATACGTCAGGCCGGAGCCCGCGAGGCTGATTTCGAGGTGCCGGACTTCCCTGGTCGCGCCGCGGCCTGTGAGCGAGTGATTCGCGATCACTTCGGCCGCAAACGGCTGCTCGCGCGAGAACTTCGGTTCCATGGTCGCCGCGCGCAGCCGCGTCACGGTCGCGGACTGCGCGCTGCCGCCCAGCGTATCGCGGGCGCCGGTGACGACGCGATCGAGCCACGCATTGGCGAGGGTGTCGTAGTCGACGTCGCAGTCGACCCGGTCGACGAGTCGCTTCGCCCCAAGTTCGCCGAGCCGCTCGTCGACCTGCCTGCCCGTCTCGCAGAACTTCGGGTAGCTCGAATCGCCGAGCGCGAGCACCGAGAAACTCAGCTGCTCGAGTCTCGGCGCACGGCGCGACTGCAGGAACTCGATGAGGCCGCGGGCGTCGTCAGGCGGGTCGCCGTCGCCTTGTGTGCTGACGACCATCACCAACGCACGCTCCCTGGCCAGGTCCTTGACCGGATAGTTGCCTGCGGCATAGACACGCGCGGCGAGACCCGCGGCTTCGGCTGCGCGACCGAGTCGCTCGGCGACGCGCTTGCTGTTACCCGTCTGGGACCCGTAAACGATGGTCAATCGCGCAGTGGGTTCGGCACGCGCGGCGGGCGCCACGACCGGACCCGCCGGCAACGACGCGCCGAAGCGACCACCGGCACGCTCATGTGCCACGCCCGCGGCAAAGCCCGAGAGCCACTGCAGGGTGGGCGGCTCGAGACCCTCGACGACACGCAGCAGCAGTTCGGTCCGCTCGGGGTCGAGCGGGCCGAGGGGTAGCGTCGTCACGATGTTGGCGCTCATGGCATTCCTCGCCCGCGAACCAGTTGCGGGGAGGTGAATGCTAGGAAGCGACCCCCAGCCGGCGGAAAGGCCGGCTGGTTATGGACTCAGAACGGGTCTCAGGCGGGGAAGAACTCGATCGGCTTGGTGGTCGTCATCGTGGCCACGTCCCGGTCGTCGAACCGGAACATCTTCACGCGGGCGACCAGCTTGCGCTCGAGCTCCGGGTCGCCCAATTCGCTGGAAATCACGCGACATTCGGTCACTTCACCCGTCGGTGCGATCGTGACTTCGAGCACCACCTTGCCCTGCAGGGCCGGATTTTCACGGAGCGCCCGGCTGTACAGCGAGTAGATGGCCGATTTGTTCTTGTCAAAGACCAATTCGATCTCTTCACGCGTGCGGGCCGCCTTGGCGCTCTTGCCGGATCGCTGTGCTTCGGGTGCGACACCCGATTCGGTGGTCGCGGACGACACCTTTGCCGTGGCGTGACCTTTCAGACCGGTCGAACCGCCACCAAAACCCTTGCTGACTTCGCCTACCGCGATTCCACCGCTGCCTGTCCCGACCTTGGCCGTGAGGATCGAGCGATCGACCCGGGTGCGTTCGCCGGCGCCGGCATTCAGGGACCTGGCGTCGACGTTCGTCTTGACGTCGAGGTCGCGCAGTTCGGCCAGCTGGTCCGACATGGCAAGCAGTCCCGAAGCGGCCGCCTTCTTGCGCGGATCGGGTTTCGGCTCGGACTGCACGACGGGCACGGGCACCGGACGTTCGACACGCGCCTCGACCCTGGGCACCTCGACCGGCTCGGGCGGCGGCACTTCGACCGGCTTGGGCAACGGCTTCGGCTTCGGTTGCTGCAGGATGAATTCGACGATGCGCTCGGGCACGGCCGGCGCCATCGCGGGTGTGCGTGGCTTGTCCGGCATCAATGGAATGACGATGCCGAAGCCGATGAACAGCCCGAGCACCGCGCCCAGCACGCGTCGAACACGACGTTGTTCGTCGTCCGACGGCGTCCAGGGCAGGTCGTAAACGCGGTAGTAGGTGGCGCTCATCGTGCCGACTCCATCAGGCTCCTGCCTGCGCAGCGAGCGCCTGCTCGCGCTCGACTACCGCCAGGGACACCTTGGTGTAGTCGGCGGCCGAGCAGCTTGCAACGATCTTGCGCAGCACGGCGTAGGGCAGCGACTTCTCGGCCATTACGGTCACCTCACGCTGCGCGTCCGTGCCGGGCAGAAGCCCGGCCGACTCCCGGCCAAGTGCGGCGCGCAGGGATTCCACCACCGGCTCCGCCGTTCTGCCCACGTCGGCCACCGAGACGATCGCCTCGCCGTTCACGTACAGCATGTCGCGGGTCACGGTCACCACCGTCGCCGGCCGAGGTTTCTGGTCCGATACCGAGTGCGGTATGGAGATGTTGCGGCTGTTGGGCAGGATCTCCGTGTCGGCCGAGTGCACCAGCAGGTAGACCACGAGGATCATCAGCATGTCGATCATCGGAATGAGCGTGAGCGGCCCGTGGCCGCCACTCTTGCCGCCGTGACGCGAATGGCGCGCCTTGCCTGAGCGAATCATGTCGGCGCATCTCCCAGCGCAATGAGCGGGAACAGTTCACGACGCACGACTTTGCCGCCGACCGTGCTCTGGCGGACGCGGACGGCATCCATCACCTGCACGATCGTGTCGTAGTCCACGTCCTCGGCGACGAGCAACGTCGCATTCTGCTGGTCGGGGAAACGCCCCTTGAGCCCTTCGAGGTACTCAGACACGCGCACGACATCCTGGCCCGTGGCCGTGGCCGGCACGGTTTCGAGCACCCCCTGGTTGCGATCCGCGATCTCGACGGCGCCGCGCCGCACGATGACCTCGAGCTCGAACGCCGGCACCTTCGATGCGGCCTGCGCACCCGGACCGGGCAGGTTCACCTCCAGCACGCTGGTCTTCGAGAACACCGCCGTGAAGATCAGGAAGAACGCGAGGATGACCATCACGTCGAGCATCGGCACGATGTTCAGGTCGTTTCGACCGCGGTAGCGCGCGTGGTTGCGCAGCTGCCGGCGGGCGAGCGGCGAGCTCTTCATGCGCGCGCTGCTCCGAGGATCTGTTCGCTGGTACGGGCCGACGCCGAGGCGGTTGCCGGCTGCGGCACCGCCGGGCGGCGCTCGGTGATGCTGTTCAGGAACTTGATCGACGCCACCTCGAGGCTGTCCACCAGCTCCGTGGTCTTGGTCTCGAGATACATGTGGCAGAGCAGCAGCGTGATCGCGAGCCCGAGGCCGAGCGCGGTGTTGTTCATCGCCACCGAGATACTTGCCGACAGCATGGCAGCCTTCTCAGCCGGGTTGACGGCGGCGACAGCGGCAAAAGCGTTGATCAGGCCGATCACCGTGCCGAGCAGGCCCATCAGCATGCCGATGTTGGCCAGCGTGGCGAGGTAATGCGTGCGCTTCTCGAGGCGCGGGATCACCTCGATCAGGCTTTCTTCCATCGCCTTCTCGATGTCTTCGCGGCGGTGGGCAGTCGAGATGCGCGACATGCCGTAGAGCATGATCGTCGACAGCGCCGAGTCGTTCTTCTCCGCAATCTCCATGGCCTTGCGGAAGTTGCCGCCCTGGATGAGGGGCGCCAGCTCGGCCCACAGTCGGCGATTGCCATGCGACACGCGGGTCAGGTAGATGAAGCGCTCGACGGCGAAGCCGAGGCCGACCGCGAATACCGCGGCGATCGGGTAGAGGAAGGCCCCACCCTGCTTGAAGAAGTTCACGATCATGTCGATGGCATTCATGGCACTTTGGCTCCGGGAGGCGAACTGTCCGAACTTTGCGACGTCAGGTCGCGGAAATATGTGATCTCGCGCCGGAATTCGTCACGATCTACCGGCGCAAGGACTTCGTCGATGAGGCTGCCCATCGGGCGGTCGGGTCCACCCGGCGGTTCGGCGGCCTTCCACGGCACGATGCTCATGACCTTGGGCAGCTCGCGGTTACCGGTGATGGCAGTGGCATCGAGTTGCAGGCGGTCGACGGCCTTCGCGGACGCAGGGCCTTTCGGCGCCGGGTCCGCGGCCTGGACCACGGCAACCGGCAAGCCTGTCAGCAGCAGGAGTGCGAGACAGGAGTGCAGAATGACCTTCACGGCGTGGCCTCCGCGGTGCGTGTTACGGCGGCGATTCGCGCCTTGAGTTCGGCGACCCACGCGGTGACCTGCGTGTCGGCACCTTGCGTCAGCAGTTGATAGCGCTCGAAGTGCGGCAGCGCGGCCGTCGGGTTGTCCAGGTACAGGTCGTGCAGGATCGCGAGGTTGCGCTCGGCGTCGGCGTAGTTCGGGTCCAGCACGAGCGCGCGTTCATACGCCGCTTGCGCATCCGCGAACCGGCCCGCCTGGCGCTGCTGCACCCCGAGCTGATTCTGGACGGCCGGGTCGGCCTCCGGCGGCAGCGGCGGCCCTGCGACCGGCGCTACTGGCGCATCGGCCACTTCCGCCCGCGCATACCGGCCGGGCTGCAGCTGCGCGAGTTCGGCATAGCTCTTCTGCACCCACTCGTCGTAGACGCCTTGCGCCGCGAGCCGCGCGTTGCGTTCGTGGATGCCGATTGCCTTTTCCTCGAACGGAAACGCCTGCTCTTCGAGCAGCACGTCGTATTGCTCGAGTTCCTCGGCGTCGAGGTTCGGCGGCCGGTCCGACTCCAGCAGCGACTTGCCCAGGTCGCGGTAGAGGTCGGCCATCGCGAACGCCGAGGCCGTCGTGACCTGCGCCACCCCGTACTCCTCGGCCCGGCCGTAGGCACCGAGCGCCGCTTCGAGGGCTTTGCGCTTGGCGGGCAGTGATTTCTCGAGCGGCAGGGCCAGACGGATTGCACGGGCGGATGCGTCGAGCGGTCGCGCGAGTTCAAGGGACGCAGTTGCCGCCAGGAACTTCGTGCGGTCCGTGCGCTCCGCACCGGCCCCGCGGTCGGCGACGATGATGTCTTCGAGCCAGCGCTTGCGGCCGTCGGCGTCGTTGGCGTCGCGCGCCAGGTCGGCGAGCGTCTGTCGCGCATCCATCGCCGGCCCGACAGGTATCGGATGGCGCTTGACGTACTCCGCGTAGACGCGGCTCGCCGAGGCACGGTCACCGGCAGCGACCTGCAGCTCCGCTGCCTGCCACAGGGCGCTGCGGCGCACCTCCGGGTCTTCGGTCTCGCGCGACGCGACGCGCTCGAACTCGGCGGCGGCCTTGGCCTGCTGCCCGGACTCCACGTACGCAACTGCCAGCTTGCGATCCACGTCTGCAGCCAGTTCGTGTTGCGGGTAGGCGCGGCGGAAGCCCTCCAGGACCGTGGCGGCCTCGGTCCACTGCCGGGTCTGCAACAAGCAGCGTTGCCGCATCGAACTCAGCCTTGGAACGGATCGGCGAGGCTGGCGCGACGGCCGCCACGCGCAGGAAGTCCTGCACGGCGCCCGCGGTGTCACCGGCCGCCTGGCGAACCTCGGCCTGGCGGTAGACCGCGGCTGCCTGGCGCTCCACGGCTTCCGCATGCTGCGGCTGGCTGGCAGGAGTGCGCGCGACGATCTCGCCGTAGGCACGCTCAGCCTCGGCGAAGCGTGAGGAATCGAAGTACGTGTGCGCGAGCACGGTCCAGGCCACGAGCTGCTGGCCGGCGTCGGCGCGGGGTCCCAGCGCCAGCACGCTCTGCGCGACGGCTTCCGCCCGGTCACGGTCACCCAGGTCGAACAACTGCTTGGTGGTGCGCGTGAGCACGCCCGGCGTTTCGACATGGTCCGGGAACGTGCTGGCGAATCGCAGCGAGGACTCGATGGCCCGCTGGCGCAGCGCGGGGCGCGCGGCCTCCGGCAGCGTCGGCTCGGCCTTGTCGAGCGCGACCAGCGCGGCGTAGCCGGCGCGGCCGGCTTCCGGTGCATTCTGGTAGTTGTACGCTGCCTTTTCGTATTCGTCGGCCGCGTCGGCGTACCGCGAGCCTTCGAGCAGGAGATCGGCGAGCAGCAGCCGCGTGGCCGGCGCTTCCGCCGTCGCATCGAATCCGTCGAGGTACTCGCGGTACCAGCGCACGGCTGCTTCGCGATCCGCGTCCCCGCCCTGCTTCTGCGCAAGCGCGTGATGATGGCGCGCGAGGTCGAGCAGGTTCGCCTGCACTGCAGCGCTGACGCGCGGATCGATGTTCACGCCGCGCTGCGCCCAGTACGTGCTGCGGGGACCATAGAGTTCGACCAGTTCCTGCTTCGACTCGAGCACGAGCGCGGTGAAACCCGCCTTGCCATAGGCCGCAGTGGCCTTGCCGAGCAGGAGGGGCGCCTCCGGGTCGAGCGGCTGTCGCCGCGCGAAGGAACGGTAGACCTCCGCGCCGTCCTGGAAGCGCTCCTTCTCGACGTAGAGATCGCCAAGCGCGGAATACAGCCGCGACTCGTAGGGTGCAGGGCCCCGCTGCGACAGGGCCGCCTGCAGCGACGCGGCGCCTTCGTCCGCGGCAAACATCAGGCTCAGGGCACGCAGCGTATCGTCGGAGAGTTCCAGCTCGGGGCGCGTGAGTTGCGCCTCGTCACGCAGTTGGCCGCCCTGCACCAGCAGCGTGTCCAGCAGGGCGAGGAAATCGCGGCTGCTCGCTGCGTTGTCGCCCAGCTTGAACTGTGCCCAGCCGCGCTTGTACAGCGCCTGTTCGTAGAACGAGCTCGCGGGCCCGATGGCGAGCACCGCACCGTAGGCCTGCCCGGCCTCCGCGTAACGTTGCGCGCTGAAGTAGACCTCGCCGCGCCGGAACTGCGCCTCGTCCGCGTGCGCGCCCTGCGGGTGGTGCGTCACCAGCTCATCGAGGGCTGCCATCGCGGCAGCCGGGTCACCCGCCAGCTCGGAGGCGCGGGCGAGCTGGTACAGCGCGGCATCGCGCGCCGCGTAGTCGGGGTAGTCGCGCAGCAGTTCCTGGTACGCGGCGACTGCCTCGCGCGCCTGCGCCTGGGACGCGGCGTCGGGCACGTCACCCACCGCACTGAGCGTGGCTGCCTGCTCGAGTCGCAGATCACCGAG
>CAWHCA010000044.1:0-47268 GCA_963827615.1 uncultured Gammaproteobacteria bacterium
TGGCAGTACATTCCTGGCGAGTTCGACGACTACATCGCGACCCCGAAGGGCAACAATTACCGTTCGCTGCACACGGCAGTCATCGGACCCGGCAGGCTGCCGCTCGAAGTGCAGATCCGCACGCGCGAGATGCACGAGCACGCCGAACTTGGCATCGCGGCACACTGGCAATACAAGGAGGGCCGCAAGGTCGAAGCGAGCTTCCAGCAGAAGATGGTCTGGCTGCGGCAGCTGCTGGAACCGTCGCTGCGCGACGGCGCGGAACCTGACCTGCTGGCGGGACTGCAGGCGGAAGTGTTCGAAGACCGGGTCTTCGCGCTCAGCCCGAAGGGCGAGGTCGTCGACCTGCCCAAGGGTGCGACGCCGCTCGATTTCGCCTACCAGGTGCACACCAACCTGGGGCATCGTTGCCGCGGGGCGCGCGTCAACGGGCGCATGGTGACGCTCGACTACAAGCTGGCTAACGGCGACACCGTCGAAATCATTCCATCCAAGCAGCCGCACCCGAGCCGGGACTGGCTGCTGCCGCAACTCGGCTTCCTGGCTTCACCACGCAGCCGTGCCAAGGTCCGCGGCTGGTTCCGCAAGCAGGACGAAGAGCAGAACCGCGAGCAGGGCCGGCAGATGCTCGAACGCGAACTCGACCGGCTGGGCGTGCGTGCCCCGCCGCTGCCGGAAATCCTGGGCGACCTCGGGCTCGCGAATTCCGATGCGCTCTACCAGGGCCTGGGCGAGGGCGACATCTCGCTGGCACAGGTGGCCGGTGCGGTGCATCGCCGGTTGCATGAGCGCCAGGAAGTGCAGCGCGGCCCGAAGCTGGCCAAGCCGGCCGCGAATGGCGGTTCCGCAGGCATGGTCATTGACGGAGTCGGCGACCTGCTGAGCACGATTGCACGCTGCTGCCGGCCCGTGCCACCAGAGGAAATCCTCGGCTACATCACGATCGGCCGTGGCGTGAGCATCCATCGCGCAAATTGTTCGAACCTGCTGCGGTTGCGCGAGGTGAACCCCGAGCGCGTGCTGACGGTGGACTGGGGCCGGCCGTCGGCGGAACGAACTTTCCCGGCCGTCATCGCGATCGACGCGTACGACCGGCGCGGGCTCGTGCGCGACATTTCGGGCGTGCTTGCGGACGAGCACATCAGCATTGAGGCGATGCGCACCGTGACGGACGCGGCGGAAAACATGGCCGCGGTCGACGTGACCGTGAAGGTGCACGGGCTCGAGGAACTCAGCCGCCTGTTGGCACGGTTCTCTTCGTTGCCGAACGTGATCCGGGCGCGACGCCGGAATTGAGCTTCGTCAGCGATTCGGAAAATCGATCGCGCGCTTGTCGGCTGCCAACGCCGCTTCGTGCAGCGCTTCGCTCAGCGTCGGGTGGGCGTGCATCGTGCGCTGCAGATCCTCGGCACTGGCCGAGTACTCCATCGCGAGCACGGCTTCAGCGATCAGTTCACCCGCCATCGGACCGATGATGTGCACGCCGAGGATCTCGTCGTCGTCCTTTGCGGCGACGACCTTGCAGAAGCCTGCCGGTGCCTCCATCGCGCGGGCGCGGCCGCTCGCCATGAACGGGAACGAGCCGACCTTGTAATCGCGGCCGCTCGCCTTGACCTGTTCTTCGGTCTGGCCGACCCAGGCGATTTCCGGCGCCGTGTAGATCACCGACGGCACCGCCCTGTAGTTCACTTCGGAGTGCAGGCCCGCGACCAGGTCGCCGACCATCACGCCCTCTTCCTTGCCCTTGTGCGCCAGCATCGGGCCGCGCACGACGTCGCCCACGGCCCAGACATTGCCGGCGCCCGTGTGGCATTCGTCGTCGACCTGGATGAAGCCGCGCTCGTCGAGCTTCACGCCGGTGCCTTCGCCGAGCAGCCCGTCCGTGAACGGCCGGCGGCCGATCGCGACGACGACCTTGTCGACCGTCACCGTCTGCTCACCCTTGGCGTCGGTGTACTTGAGCATCACGCCATCTTTCTTGACGTCTGCACCATTCACCTTCGCGCCGAGACGGATGTCGAGGCCTTGCTTCTTGAAGTGCTTCTGCGCCTCCCTGGCGACGGCCTGGTCGGCCATGGCAAGGAACTGTTCCATCGCTTCGAGCACGACGACTTCGGCGCCCAGGCGCCGCCACACGCTGCCAAGCTCCAGGCCGATCACGCCGGCACCGATGACGCCGAGGCGTTTCGGCACCGACCCGAACTCGAGTGCGCCCCATGAATCGACGACCTGCCCGCCATCGAAGGGCAACGACTTGAGCGCCATCGGCTGCGAACCCGAGGCGAGCACGACATGCTTCGCAATGAGTTCCCGCTTGGCTGCCGTCGGCCGCCGTGTACTCGACCCGGTTGCCTGCCAGCAGCCTGCCGTGACCCTGCAGCGCCGTGACACCCGCGGCCTTGAAGAGCCCGGTGATGCCCTGCGTCGACGCCTTGACGATGCCCGCCTTGCGCTTCTGCATGGTCGCGACGTCGAACGCGAGCCCCGTCGCGGAAATACCGTGCGCAGAGAATTCCGAGTGCGCGCGGTGATACAGCTCGGACGACTCGAGCAGCGCCTTCGACGGAATGCAGCCGGCGTTGAGGCAGGTGCCGCCGAATGCGTACGTGCCGTCGTGGTTCTTCCACTCGTCGATACAGGCGACCTTGAGCTTGTTCTGCGCCGCGCGGATTGCGCAGGGATAACCGGCGGGGCCGGCGCCGATCACGACCACATCGTATGTATCAGACATGCGAACTCCGTAGCGAAAAGGGGTTAGGGGATAGGGGTTGGGGGTTAGTCGGAGGTTCGGAACGTCCGCATCGCGGCCTTCTGACCATCCCCCATCCCCTATCCCATCCCCTCTAGACCTGCAGCATCAGGCGCGCCGGATCTTCCAGCGAATCCTTGACCGACACCAGGAACTGCACGGCTTCCTTGCCGTCGATGAGCCGGTGATCGTAGGAGAGCGCCAGGTACATCATGGGGCGCACGACGATCTGGCCGTCGACGACGACGGGCCGCTCCTGGATCTTGTGCATGCCCAGGATCGCGCTCTGCGGCATGTTGAGGATCGGGGTCGACAGCAGTGAGCCGAACACACCGCCATTGGTGATCGTGAACGTGCCGCCTGTCAGTTCCTCGAGCGTCAGCTGGCCTTCGCGGGCGCGCGTCGCGTACCCCACCACCGACTTCTCGATGTCGCCGAACCCCATCTGGTCCGCATTGCGCAGCACCGGCACGATCAGGCCGCGTTCCGTCGAAACGGCGACACCAACATCGTAGAACTCGTGGTAGACGATGTCGGTGCCGTCGACCGACGCGTTGACGACCGGGAAGCGCTTCAGCGCCTCGACGCACGCCTTGACGAAGAACGACATGAAGCCGAGCCGTGCGCCATGCTCCTTCTCGAACTTGTCCTTGTAACGCGCGCGCAACTCGTTGACCGCCTTGAGGTCGACTTCGTTGAAGGTCGTCAGCATCGCTGCCGTCGACTGCGCCTGGACCAGGCGCTCCGCGATGCGCGCACGCAGCCGCGTCATCGGCACGCGGCGCTCACCGCGATCGCCCGCAGGCAGCGACGGCGCTGGCGCGGCGGCTGCCCGGGCAGCCATCGCGGGCAGTGGAGTCGCAGCGGGTGCCACCCTCTTGTCGGCCAGGTGGGTCAGCACGTCGCCCTTCGTGATGCGGCCATCGCGGCCTGATCCCGCGATGTCGGCCGGCGCGAGCCCGTGTTCTTCGACCAGTCGGCGAACCGAGGGCGCGAGCTTGTCTGCGTCCTTCCTGGCCTCCTCTGCGGCAGCGGGAGTGGTCGTGCCGTCGCCCGGCCTGCGACCGGCGTCGCTCGTCGAAACGACAGAGGCAGGAGCAACGGCGCCCTCTTCGATGACTGCCAGGATCTGCCCGCCCGTGACGGTCGTGCCGTTCTGCACCTTGATTTCCCTGAGCACGCCGCTCACTGGCGCCGGCACTTCCAGCACGACCTTGTCGGTCTCGAGGTCGACGAGGTTCTCGTCGCGGTTGACGGCATCGCCGGGCTGCTTGCGCCACGCGACGAGCGTGGCGTCGGCCACCGACTCGGGCAGTTGCGGGACGCGGACTTCGATCGTGGTCATGACTTCTTCCTGTTGCTGACCCTGGCGCGCAGGTGCGGGGTGACCGCGCGAGGACTGTTCCTGTGTCGTGGCGGTGATCGCCGCGGCGACGAGGCCGTGCTGCTCCGTCGAGTGCATTTGCGGGATACCGGTAGCCGGCGCAGCCGCTGGACGTCGACCCGAGTACAGCAGTTCCTGGTTGCCGTGCAGCGAGTCCTGCAGCCGGTGGCGGATCTGGTACCAGGCACCCTGGTTCTGCGGCTCTTCCTGGCACCACACGATCTCGCGTGCATTCGGGTAATGCGCGAGTGCCGCGGCGTAATCCTCGGTCGGGAAGGGATAGAGCTGCTCGATGCGCACGATGGCGACGTTGCGCGCCTCGTCGGCGCGGCGTGCCTCGAGCAGGTCGAAATAGACCTTGCCCGAGCAGAATACGACGCGCGTGACGTCCTTCGGCGACAGTTCGTCGATCTCGTTCACGACGCACTGGAACGAGCCCCTGGTGAGTTCGTCGAACGCCGATACCGACAGCTTGTGCCGCAGCAGGCTTTTCGGCGTCATGACGATGAGCGGCTTGCGGAACGAACGCAGCATCTGCCGGCGCAGCATGTGGAACATCTGCGCGGGCGTGGACGGCACGCACACCTGCATGTTGTTCTCGGCGCACAACTGCAGGAAGCGCTCGAGCCTGGCCGAGGAGTGTTCGGGTCCCTGACCTTCGTAGCCATGCGGCAGGAACAGCGTGAGCCCGCAGTAACGACCCCACTTCGCCTCGCCCGACGAAATGAACTGGTCGATGATCACCTGCGCGCCGTTCGCGAAGTCGCCGAACTGGCCTTCCCAGATGACGAGGCAATTCGGATCGGTGATCGAGTAGCCGTATTCGAAACCCAGCACGGCTTCCTCGGACAGCAGCGAATCCGTCACGCGGAAACGCGGCTGCCCGGGCTTCAGGTGCTTGAGCGGGATGTGCGTCGCACCCGTGCCCTGGTCGTGGCCCACCGCGTGCCGATGGAAGAACGTGCCGCGGCCGCTGTCCTGCCCCGTGAGGCGAATCTCGTAGCCTTCCTCGAGCAGGCTCGCGTAGGCGAGCGTCTCGGCGAAGCCCCAGTCCACCATCAACTGGCCCGCCGCCATCCTGCGGCGGTCATCGACGATCTTCTGCACCTGGCGATGCAGCGTGAAGCCTTCGGGATACGTCGTGACCCTGGCCGCAAGGTCCTTCAACAGCCCCGGCTTCACGCCGGAGCGGATTTCCTCGAACCAGTCGACGTCGTGGTACTTGGTCCAGTCGACGGTGTGCTTGTTGCCGATCAGGCCGAGCACGTTCTTCGTCTGCGGCTTGCCTTCGTCGAGTCCACGACGGTACTGCTCTACCAGTGCTTCAGCATCACTCGACGAAATCACGCCTTCGGCCACCAGCCTGTCGGCATAGAGCTGCCGCGTGGTCGGCTTCGAGCGGATCGTTGCGTACATGACCGGCTGCGTCGCCGCCGGCTCGTCGGCCTCGTTGTGCCCGAGTCGGCGATAGCAGACGAGGTCGATGACGACGTCCTTGTGGAACTTCATGCGGTAGTCGACGGCGAAGCGCGCCGCGAACACCACCGCTTCGGGGTCGTCTCCGTTCACGTGCAGGATCGGCGCCTCGATCATCTTCGCGACGTCGCTGCAATAGAGCGTGGAACGCGTGTCGCGCGGGTCGTGCGTGGTGAAGCCGACCTGGTTGTTGACGATCAGGTGAAGCGTGCCGCCCGTGTAGAACGCGCGGGCCTGCGACATCTGCAGGGTTTCCTGGATCACGCCCTGGCCGGCGAACGCCGAATCGCCATGGATCAGCACGGGCATGACCTTGTCGCCGCGCCCGTCGCCGCGCCGCTCCTGGCGTGCGCGTACCGAGCCTTCTACGACCGCGTTCACGACCTCGAGGTGCGACGGGTTGAACGCGAGCGCGACGTGGACGTTACCCGACGGCGTCCGCACGTCGCACGAGAAGCCCTTGTGGTACTTCACGTCGCCCGAACCCTTGAGCTGCTTGAGGTCGTACTTGCCCTCGAACTCGGAGAACAGCGCCTCGGGTGACTTGCCGAGGACGTTGACCAGGACGTTGAGCCGGCCACGATGCGCCATGCCGAAGACGATGTCCTCGACTCCGCTCGAACCGCCACTCTGCAGGACTTCCTCGAGCAGCGGGATCAGGCTGTCGCCGCCTTCGAGCGAAAACCGCTTCTGCGCCGGATAACGCGTTGCGAGGTAGCGCTCGAGACCCTCGGCCATCGTCAGGTGGCGCAGGATCTCCTTGCGTGATTCGGCAGGGAGCGCCTGGTGCATGCGACCGACCTGGAAGCGGTCCTGCAGCCAGAGGCGCTCGGTCTCGTCGGACACGTGCGCAAACTCGGCGCCGATGGTGCCGCAGTAGATGTGCCGCAGCTGGGCGATGATTTCGCGCAGCTTGAGCCTGGGCTTGATCGCGCCGTTGCGGCTGCCCGTCAGGAATTCGGTGTCGAGGTCGGCTTCGGCGAGCCCGAGGTAGTCGAGGCCCAGCACCTTCGGTACCGGACGCACCATGAGGCCAAGCGGATCGATGTCCGCTATCAGGTGACCACGATTGGCGTAAATCTGGATGAGCCGCGAGACGGCGCCCTGCTTGGCCGCGGCCGAATCGCCCAGCGGGGGTGAACCCGCGGGACCCGTCGCGACGTTGCCGACCGGCAACGGCCGACGCGGGACCCTGGCACGACGCGCCAGTTCTTCGATCAACGGCCCGTGAGCGACGTCGTCCGTCGACGGCCCGAGGGTCGCGAAGTACCCGCGCCACGCCGCGTCGACCGACTCGGGGCTCGTCAGGTAGGCCTCGTACATCGCTTCGACGTACGCGTCATTGCCGGCGGCCAATGGAATCGCCGTCAACATTGTCTTTGTTTCAGTCATCGCTTCCCAAGTTCGGGACCGGCAGGCGGCCGGATCCACGTCTTCCGTCCAGGAAAGTGGGCTCGGTAGTCTAGCGAAATCGGAGAGGTCGGACAGCAAACCGGCGCCGGGCCCGCTGAAAGTGGCCTCCGCGGCCGACGGGCAAGTTACAGTCCGGTCGTTTTCGCCAGGCGCCGCGGCCAGACCGCGGTAACCGCACCATTCTTACGGAGCCGCAATGACTCTCTGGCATAAGGTCGTGCCGTTGGCCGCAGCTGCGCTGCTGCTCGCGGCGCTGTGGCTTCCCGCGGGCCCGGTCCTGACCATTGCCAGCACGGCGATGCTGCTGACCGCGGTGGTTTCCGCGGTTCACCACGCCGAAGTCGTGGCCCACCGGGTCGGCGAACCGTACGGAACGCTGGTCCTCGCACTCGCCGTCACCGCCATCGAAGTCGCGCTGATCGTGTCGCTGATGCTGGCGGGCGGCGCGGACAAGGCCGCGCTGGCACGTGACACGATCTACGCCACGGTCATGATCATCAGCAGCGGCGTCATCGGCATCTGCGTACTGCTCGGCGCCCTGCGTCATCGCGAGCAATCGTTTCGCATCGAAGGCGCCGGGCCGGCCCTGGCTGCGCTGACCACGCTCGCTACCCTCGTCCTGATCATGCCGGTCTTCACGACCAGCGCCCCTGGCGCGAGCTACTCGACCACGCAACTGCTGTTCGTCGGCTGCAGTTCCCTGCTGGTGTGGTGCTCCTTCGTCTTTTTCCAGACGGTGCGCAACCGCGACTACTTCCTGCCGGCCAGCGACACGAGCAACGAGGCGGTGCATGCGCCGCCGCCCTCGAATCGCGAATCCTGGCTGAGCTTCGCGCTGCTCATGATTTCGCTGGTCGTCGTCGTCGGACTCGCGAAGATTCTCTCGCCCGCGATCGAAGCGGCGGTCGCCGCGGCGGGTGCGCCGCACGCCATCGTCGGCATCATCATCGCGATGGTGGTGTTGCTGCCGGAGAGCGTGTCCGCCGTTCGTGCGGCGCTCGCCAACCGGCTCCAGACCAGCATGAACCTGGCGTTCGGCTCTGCGCTCGCCAGTATCGGCCTGACAATCCCGGTCGTCGTGCTGGTGGCGGTCCTGCTGGACCTGCCGCTGACCCTGGGACTCGCGCCCAAGGACATGATCCTGCTCGTGCTGAGCCTGTTCGTCTGTTCGATCGGTCTCGGCAACGGCCGCACCAACATGATGCAGGGCGCGGCCCAGGTCGTGATTTTCGCCGCGTTCCTGTTCCTCTCACTGGTTCCCTGAAATATCCGAGGTTGCCATGCTCCAGGCACTGCGCCGAACCGTCCTTTGCACGACGTTCCTGGCCGCGATCGCAGGCAATACGACGGCACAAGGCCAATCGCAGGCACTGATCGAAAAGGTCAAGGCAGTGATCGCGGCCGACACGCCTCGGCTCGAGGCAACGTTCAAGGACCTGCACGCCAACCCGGAGCTCGCCTTCACCGAGACACGCACGGCGGGTATCGTCGCAGCGGAACTGAGGAGACTCGGCTTTGCGGTGACAACCGGGATCGGCAAGACCGGCGTGGTCGGTGTGCTGAAGAACGGCCCGGGGCCGACGCTCTGGTATCGCGCCGACATGGACGCGAACGGCGGTGTGCGGGAGACGACCGGCCTGCCCTGGGCCGCGACGAAACCACAGACGCTGGCCGATGGCAGCGAGGTGGACGTGATGCACGCATGTGGCCACGACGCGCACATCACCTGGTTGCTCGGAGCGGCAGCCGCGATGACGAAGCTCAAGTCGGAGTGGTCCGGCACCCTCGTCGTCTATGCACAACCGGCCGAAGAAGTGGGCCTGGGCGCCAAAGCGATGGTCGACGACGGCTTGTGGACCCGGGGCTTTCCCAAACCTGATTTCGCGCTCGGTAGCCACGCGGCACCAGCCGCAGTCGGCATGGTGTCGAACACGGCAGGTGTGCGCATGGCAGGCGTCGACCAGCTCGACGTGACGTTCCGGGGTGTCGGCGGCCACGGCTCGGCGCCGGAGCTGGCAATCGACCCGGTCGTCATGGCTGCACAAGCCGTGCTCGCCTACCAGACGATCGTCAGCCGGACCATCGATCCGCAGACACCGGCCGTCCTCACGGTCGGCGCGGTCCGGGCGGGCCGAGACAATAACGTGATCCCCGAGTCAGCCACGTTGCTGCTCAACCTGCGCTGGCTCAAACCGCAGGTGCGGGAACTCATGCTCAAGCGCATCGACGAAATCGACAACGGCATCGCCGCGGCGGCGGGCGTACCCGCGGATCGCATGCCGACTCGCACGATGAAAGGACATGCCGGGCCACTGGTCAACGACTCGTCCCTGGTCGAACGCCTGCGCCCGGGACTGGTCGCGCTGCTCGGCGAAGGCAAGGTCGTCGGCAATTTCCCGACGGTGATGGGCTCGGAGGATTTTCAGGAAGCATTCGCACCACTGAACACCCCCTATGTGTTCCTCCTCATCGGAGTCGCGCCGCCTGAGCTGGTGGCTGCGGCACAGAAGCAGGGCAGGCTCTTCCCCTACTCCAATCACAATCCCGATTTTTTTGTGGAACTGCCCGCCGTTACGCTTGGCGCACAGATCAATACCGTCGCAGCGCTTGCGCTGCTCGGATCGAAGCCTTAGGGAAGAGCGCCCGCCGGCTCGGTGCGCGAACCGGACCCTTCCGCGTTAGACTCGCCACACGAGTGGCAGCAGGGGTCGAGAACGATGTCCGAGGACCAGGGCATGCAGGGCGCAGGCACGCGCCCGACGGCATTCCTGAGCTATTCGCATGCGGACCAGGACCGAGTTCGAGTGTTGGCAAGCGCGCTCGAACAAGCTGGCATCAACGTGTGGTGGGACACGCTGATCGAGGGTGGCGCGGTTTTCGCGAAGTCCGTCGAGGTCGCCCTCGCCCGTTGCGACGCGGTGATCGTGGCGTGGTCGAAAGTCTCGGTGTCGTCCGACTGGGTGCTCGACGAAGCCTCGCAAGGACGCGAGATGCGCAAACTGGTGCCCGTCTCGCTCGACGGCACGATGCCGCCCCTGGGATTCAGGCAATACCTCGCGGTCGACCTGCTCGGCTGGCGCGGCGATGCCGGCGCAGCGCAGATTGCGACGATCGTGCGTGGGGTCGAAGCAGTCGCGGGTCGACCGACTGACGCGCCCGCCCACAGGGGCCACCTGCACGCGCCCGTTGCCCCACCACGGTCTCGCCTGACGCGCCGCGCGATGCTGCTGGCGACCGGCGGCACGGCGCTTGCCGCCGCCGCGGGCGTCGTTCGCGTGGCGCAGCGGTCGCCTCGGTGGCGACCCGACCGCATCGACGAGCAACAAGATCGCAGTACTGCCTTTCAAGAACATCAGCGGCGACACCAGTCAGGATTATTTCTCGGACGGTCTATCCGAGGAACTGCGCTCGACCCTCGCCCGCAACCTGAAACTGCAGGTGATGGCCCAGACGTCGTCCGCCAAGTTCCGCGACCACACCGAGGATGCCGTAGCGATTGCGTCGCATCTCGGCGTGGGCTACCTGCTCGATGGCACGGTCCGCAGGTCGGGTGAAGTAGCGCGCATCACCGCCGACCTGATCGACGGACAGACCGGGTTCAGCCGGTGGTCGCAGAGCTTCGACCGTTCGCTGCACGACATCTTCGCCGTGCAGAGCGAAATTGCGCGCACCGTGGCTAGCGCGCTCGCCGCCGAGATGATCCCCGACCCGAAGGTCCCCGCGGGCAGCGCAGGCGCACTCGCCGCCGAAGGCGGCACTCGCAGTGCCCAGGCATTCGACGCCTATCTCAGGGGCCGCGCACTGTACGACCTGAGCGCCGACGAGGCGTCCGAACGCGCGGCGCTCGCGCAGTTCGACGCGGCCATCGCGGCAGACCCGGACTTCGCGCCAGCACATGCCGCGCGCGCACGCTCGCTGGTCGCCATTGCGAACCAGTACGGCAAGGCCGGACAACTGCTGGAGTTGCACGAGTCGGCAATCGCATCGGCACGGCGTGCGATCGAGATCGCTCCCGGGCTCGCCGACGCCTACTCGACGCTCGGATTCACATTGTTCCAGGGCAAGCTCGACGCCCGCGGCGCACGTGCACCGTTCGAGCGATCGAGGGAACTCGGCGCGGGTGAAGCCACCGTGCTCGCGCGATTTGCGCAGTACAGTGCGCGCGTCGGGCGCCAGCAGGACGCGTCCGCAGCCATCGAGCGGGCGCTTCTGCTCGACAAGCTGAATCCACTGATTCATCGCGCGGCCGGCGCCATCGAGTACGCGGCGCGCAACTATCGGGCCTCGATCCCGCCGACCCGGCAGGCGCTGCAGATGAACCCGCGGATGTCGCGTGCCCATGCGGCGATCGGCGATGCCTTGTTCATGCTCGGCCGCCTCGACGAGGCGCGCAACGAGTATCTGGCGGAGCCCGCGATCGATTTCGGCATGACCGGCCTGGCCGTGGTCGAGCACCGGCTCGGCAATGCCAAATCGGCGCACGACGCATTTGCGAAGATCGAGCAGGAAGGCGCCCGGTTGCGCTACCAGCAGGCGCAGGTCCTGGCGCAATGGGGTCAGCTCGATGCCGCGATCGCACGCCTGCAGCAAGCGCGCTCGATCGGCGATTCAGGGCTCGTATACGCGCGCAACGACCCCTTGCTGGACCCCCTGCGCGGTGACCCTCGCTTCGCCGAGTTGCTGAAGAGCATTGGCTTCGAATAGTCTCCTCGCAGCCTCGCGACTGGGACGCTTGGCTTCCATTCACTAAAAACTCTATTGGGGAAGGGACATGAAGGAAGCAATCAAGATCAGTGCCGTCGTTGCGACCGCACTGCTGCTGGCAGCTTGCGCCAAGAAAGAGGAAGCCGCGGCACCGATGCCCGAGCCGGCAGCCAGCGCACCGGTCGAAGCGGCGCCGGCCGAGGCAGCACCGGTGGGGCGGTGAAGCCGCACCCATGGGCGAAGAGCCAGCTACGGATGCCGCAGCGGATGCGGGCACCGATACCGAGCGGGCCGGCGGCGACAAGGTCGCCCCACAATAAGCGAGAAACGCAACGCGGGGCGGTAGCGATACCGCCCTGCGCCTTAGGTTGTCGCCAGGGCAGAGGACTCGCGCGGCCCGCCCGACCGCCGGGCTCAGGGGTCGGTCACGACGTAGCCCCTGCTTTTCAACTGGGCGACGTGGCCGTCTGGCTTCAGGATCTCGTCGACGGACAAGACGGCCACCGTGGATGCATTGCTCGCGAGCGATTGCTCGGCCGCAGCCACCCATGCATTCCTGGTGCGCTCCAGCACGTCGCCGAAACCCCGCTGCTGCATGAACGACGACTCCAGCACCACGCCAATGCACGCGCTCGCTCGCTCGATGGGCGCTAGTCGCCGTAAGCGTGCAACGTCGCCTGTGGCCCATGCGTTCGCGCGTTCGCGCATCAGGTCCAGGTCGGTCTCGAGCCGCTGCAGCGTGCGTGAGAAGCACTCGACGTCGGATAACGGAGTCGACTTGAACTCCTTGATCGCGGCCCTTGCCTTCTCCACCTTGAGTTCGATTTCAGGTTCCTGGATCGGCACCCGCGCTTTGCGCGCGAGCTTTGCGACAGCGGGCCAGACACCGTCGTACGGCACCAGGTCGTTTTTCTTCAGCGCAGCGCGATACAGCTCCTGCGCGGCGAAGATTGGACGCCACGCCTCGACGCGGCCGTCATTACCCAGGTAGCGTGCCTTGAGCGGCAGCCAGCGCGCATAGAGATCGGCAGGCACGACCTCCTGCAACCGCTTGCCGTCGGGATTGTTGCGCACGCCGATCAACGAAGGCAGCAACGTGACGCCGCCCAGGGGCCCCGCGGAGGCACTGACCGATACGGGTGCGAGCACTGCCTGAGATGCAGCCAGCGCGGCTGCCAGCTCGTTCGAGCGCCACGTCATGTTCTTCGGCAATGGACTGTAGTTGCCGAGGATCCACAGCACGTGCCCTTGCGCATCGCCCGGGCGCGTCACTTTCCATAATCCCGGTCCCGGTTGCTGGCCGGTGACCAGGACCTCCTCCAGCGCATCGTCCGCGTGGGCCAGCGCAGCGGCCAGCAGTGCGGCGCCCAGCACCAATGCCAACCATCGAAAGCTGATGTTCATGACACGGCAGGTTAGCAGCCCAGGCTTTGTACCCGGCGTCGGCGAACTGAGTGCCGGTACACACTCAAAGCACGAGCTTGCTGAGTTGCGCCGAATAGTCGCTTTGAGTTCCCGAACTCGCAACGGCCGTGACTGCGAAATACCACCGGGCCGGCGCCAGGTTCTCGATCGTGGCCGACGTGATGCTCGCACTTCCGATCGACACTGAATAATCGTACTGGCCGGAAACCTTGCCGTAGTGGATCCGGTATCCGACCAGGTTGTTGAGCTGGGTGCCGTCGACATTCTGCGTTGGACGCGCCCACGACAACGTCACCGGTGCGGATGTCGATGTCGCCTGCACGACTTTGATCGTGAACGCAGGCAGCGACTTCGTCACGATGCCATCGCTGACGCTGATGACAATATTCGAATACGACCCGACCTGGGACGTTGCTGGAGTACCGCTCAGGGTGCCCGTCGAACTGCTGAACGTGGCCCAGCCGGGCTTCCTGGCAATCTTGAAAGTGAGCTTGTTGCCGTCGGGGTCGGACGCCGTCGGTCGGAAGGAGTAAGTCTTGCCAACGTAAGCCGTCGTGGCGGGACTGCCCGAGATGGACGGCGCTCTATTCGCTGCCGAGGCGGTCATCGGTTGGCAGAAATACAGCGCCACTAGCAGAGTGGCGACGACTTGAGACTTGCGTCCGGAGAACAGAAATCGATCCATTAATGCGGCCCTCTCACGCGATCGCACCAGTCGATTGCGCGTCTTTTAGCCCCCAATTTTTTTTCGATGCCCGCGCCTGCGGCGCACTCGTCGGTGACTCGGGAATGACGCAACCTGGCGCCTGCCGAAGTGCGGCAGTACCAAAGCGGGATGCGCGGGCTGATGCTCCAGAGGTCGAACGAACCGAGGGGAGCTATCGACTGCCGGCAGCCCCGCTATCCTCGAAAAATTCCGAGGACCGGAGGTTTTGCGACCCCGCCTTACGGCAGGTTTGCCTTTGTCAGCATTCGGCCCGAAGGCCGCGGTTCGCTCACTTGAGTTGAACCGACGCCGTTCGGTTGTTCTGCGTAGCACCTCTTCCAGAAGTCATCGCAGGCCGATGCGGCGTGCGCCAAGTATCGACACACAAGGAACAGGAACAAGGGGGAATTTGTCGCACATCGCAGACATAACTCATTGTCTGCGCGCACGGCTGGCGATGAAATCGAGTTCAATCAGCGAGGTGCAGACGAAATCTCTCGAGCGTCTCTCCGACTTATGTCACATTCGCGGCTCGCGACAATTGCGCACGCATCAGCCCTCCGAGCTAATGAGCCAGCGTCAACGCGACTCGAGCAATTCGGTACGGCGTACGATCAGCAGGCACGCAAATGATTCGCGAGGTGTGCGACGCGTGGCGCTGCACGCGGGGCGTGAAATACGAACTCGTCCGACCGCGAGCGGTCATTCGACGATTGCAGCGCCGTCACTGCAAACGATACTTGCGCTGAACGGCAACAAAAAAAAGAGGCAGGATTCCCTGCCCCTCTCGCAATGACCCATGAGGTCCACTTCGTCTTCTTCTTAGCCGCAGCGGTTCGCTACGCAGCCCTGTCGCACAAGGCTGCTGGCAAGCGCGCCTTCGCACGCAACCCAAGACGACGGTGGTGTTTCGGTAGCCCGGCTTTCGTCCCCAGATTTTCTGGGAGATCCGTGGCTTTGCGGCCCTGCCTCGCGGCAGGTGTGCCTCTTCGTTCAGCCCATCCTCAGGCCGTGAGCACTTTTACACCGGAACGAATCCGAATTGGGGCAGATTGAACTTATTCTTCACGCAAGGTTGCCGAGCACGTTCCGCGATGGATCAGTGATCCGTCACTCTCCGCCCCTGGCCAGCACGACGGCCACCGCCCTTTGCCAACTGTGGACCCATCGCCCATACGTCATGCGCGTCCCGCTGGCGACGGTCGGAACCATCGCGACGGTCCTCGTGATGGACGTATCGACATTCACAAGCCTTGGCGTTGCAGGTCGGTTGCGGCAATTGCGGTGCTTCACCGGACAGGAACCGCCGATGACCGTACTTCTGCGCCGTCTGGTGACAGCCTTTACCCGCCTTGATACTGACAGCGTGATACGGGTTGCTGACGTGGTGGAACTGCATCGGGCGACCGGACAACTGCACTGTCGCCTGAATGCGCTTGCGGTGCCACCAGGACAGTAGGTTGAACTCCATAGTCGTGCTTCCTCCGTGAGCGGCGCTGCCAACCTCTAACTTCAGTTTAGCGCCGCCGACATCAAGGGTACAGGTTCGTTACACCTGTCGCACACCGTATGAGGCGGCGCAAACCAAGGGTGCCGCAACGACGATCGCTGCATGGACGACACCGCAATTTACGCTCTGGTGCGGTATCCCGGGCAAGAGCGATACACGCGGCCTGCTGCATCGAGCGCGTATTAAGTCAAACCCCAGCAATAACAGGGCACTGCAAGCTGTTGTTTGCAACAGATCGAGATTGGCATGGCCAGGCATCGATGCAATCAAGTCAGAAACCGATCCGCCGTACCAGGTCTTCGAAGCGTGGATCGCCGCGGAGGTTCTTCCACTTCGGGTCGACCTTCAGCAGGTTCATCTTGTGATCGCGGGCCGCGTAGCCCCGCTCGAGCCAGGCCAGCGTATGTTCGTCGTCACCCAGCGCGTTGTAGATGAGCGCGACGCCGTAGGGCGCGACGTAGCGCGATTTCGAGGCGGTCAGCAACTCGTCGAGCAGCGCCTGCGCCCCGGCTTTGTCTCCGGACTTGGCGAGGGCGTAGCCGAGCAAACCCATCGGGTGCGCCATCGTCCGGCGGGTGATGGTGACGGCTTGCTCCGCCTCGGCGATCGCGTCGGCGTACTGGCCTTTCTCGCTGTATGCGGCCGAAGCGAAGATGTGCGCCAGCACGTGATTCGGGTCCATGGCGAACGTGGCCTGCAGCCTTGCGAGCGCGTCGTCCGTGCGTCCGGCATGGAGCAGGAACTGCCCGACGAGCGCGTTGAACCGCGTGTTGAACGGCTCCAGCGCCAGCGCGAGTTCCGCTTCGCGGATCGCCTCGTCGTGGCGACCCTGGTTCGATCGCAGGTGGGCCAGGAACAGATGGGCCTCGGCATTGTCAGGGTCGAGTTCCAGTGCACGCTTGAAATTGCGCTCGGCCGCTGCGGTGTCCCAGTCATACCAGATAGACAGGATGCCGAGCTGCGTGTGGGCCGACGAAAGCACTGTCGTCGATCTGCACAGCCTGCTCGGCCGCCTGCTTGGCCTTAGGCACGACGAGCGCCGGCGACATGTCCGCCGCCGAGGCAGTGCGATACGCATCCGCAAGACCGACGTACGCCAGGGCAAAGCCGGCATCGATGGCCGTCGCCTGTTCGAGGTACTGGATGCCCTTCTGGACTTCCGGCAAGGCGACTCGCTGCACGTGCCAGCGGCCCTCCAGGAACAGCCGGTACGCTTCGCCGCTCGACGTGTAGGCATTTGCAACCGTGGCCTCCTCCTCGCCCGACAACCGGCCGTGCAGCGTCCGCGCCACGTCTCGTGCGACGCCTTCGTGCAGCTTGACCAGGTCTGTCATCGAGCTGTCGTAACGCTCGCCCCAGATCTGGTTACCGTCACGCCCGTTCGCCAGCGCAAGGAAGAGCACTAACCGGTCCCCGTGGCGCTCGAGGCGGCCGTTCACGACGCCCTCGACGGCCAGCGCCGTCGCGACCTCCCGCGGATCGACTTGCCGGCTCTTGTAGCGAAACACCATGCTGCGCGCCTTCACGGACAGCTCCGGCAGGCGCGCGAGCGCATTGATCAGCGAATCCGTCATGCCGTCCGAGAGATAGTCGAGCCTTGGATCGCCGGTGGCGTTCTCGAACGGCAGCACGGCCACCGAGTCGATGTCCGTCGACCGGAAGAACGGCCGCATCACGAACCCGATCGCCAGCGCCGCCAGCACGACGGCCGCAACCGCCGACGCCGACGAATGCCGTGCGGCGGCGGGTGTGCTTGAGGTTCCTGCCGAAATCGAGGTCCTGCTTCAGCGACTTGAGGTCCTCAAGCAACGCGGCGATCGTCGGGTAACGGCCGCCGGCGTCCTTCGCGAGGGCCTTGCTGAGGATGCGTTGCAAGGCATCCGGCACGTCGTCCACGTGATCGGCGAGTGGCGCCGGCTCGCGCTCGAGGATCCTCGCGAGGACCTCGGCCGTGCCGCCGCTCCCGAACGGTAGCTGGCCGCTGACCATCTCGTACACGAGCACGCCGCAGCTCCACACGTCGGCACGCGCGTCCACCTCGGCGCCGCGGGCCTGCTCCGGCGACATGTAGGCGGATGTCCCGACCAGAAGGCCCGCAACCGTCGCCAGGTTCGTCGTGGCGGCCTCACCGGGGCGGCCGGGCCCGCGAAACTGTCCCGTCAGCTTTGCGACGCCGAAGTCCAGCACCTTCACATAGCCGTCGCCGCGCAGCATCACGTTCTCGGGCTTGATGTCGCGATGGACGACGCCCCGGTCGTGCGCGACGGCAAGTGCGGTGCATACCTGGACGGCGATGTCCAAGCACTTGCGCAGCTCGAAGACGACCGCGCGACAGCACGACGCGCAGCGTTTCCCCCTCGATCAGCTCGCTGACCATGTAGTAGATGCCATCGGCCTCGCCGATGTCGTACACGGTCACGATGTTCGGGTGGTTCAGTGCCAGCACCGCTCGCGCTTCCTGCAGGAAGCGCGTGACGTACTGTCGATCCTGTACGAGCCTCGGCGCCAGCACCTTGAGCGCGACGCTGC
Organism: uncultured Gammaproteobacteria bacterium; assembly: GCA_963827615.1. Taxonomy (GTDB): domain Bacteria; phylum Pseudomonadota; class Gammaproteobacteria; order Steroidobacterales; family Steroidobacteraceae; genus RPQJ01. Next base: position 17,897 of record CAWHCA010000044.1, read on the forward strand.
GACCCATCCGGTCGGTGGCCGCGTACACGTCGCCCATGCCCCCGCTGCCCAGGCGCCCGCCCACCTGGTACTGCGCAATCCGCTTGCCTTCCAGCGAGTCGCCGCCGAGCACCGCCGCGGCGACATCGGCTGCCGAGCCTTCGATGAAATCCCCCGACAGCTCGTGCGAAGAAATCAGCGACTCGATTTCGCTGCGCAGGTTCGAGTCGTTCGCGCAGGCCTCGTCGAGGAACTTGCGACGCCTGTCCGAAGGCAAGTCGACGGCAGACTGGAAAATCTCGTCGAGCCGCTTCAGACGTTCCGGGCTCACGGGTGAGTTCTCGGCGCCTGCAGTTCCCGGTACAGCCAAGCCTTGGCCAGCCGCCAGTCGCGTTCCACTGTGGTCTCCGAGACCTGCAGCACCTCGGCGGCTTCCTTGTTGTTCATCCCGCCGAAATAGCGCATCACGACGACCCTGGAACCGCGCGGGTTGATCTTTTCCAGGGCGTCGAGTGCGTCGTCCAACGCGACAAGCTCGGCTGAGCGCTCGTCCGACACGGCCAGCTCGCCATCCAGTGTGACGTGCCGGAACTCGCCGCCGCGCTTGCCCGACGCGCGCTGACGGGCGTAATCCACCAGGACGTGGCGCATCACCTGGGCCGACACCGCGAAGAAATGTGCACGGCTCTGCCAGTCGACGCCCTGCTGGCCGACCAGCCGAATGAACGCTTCGTTTACCAGGGCGGTGGTCTGTAACGTGTGGCCCGCCCGCTCGCGGTTGACCTGGCGGTGGGCCAGGCGATGGAGCGTCTCCTGTACAAGCGGCAGGAGCTGGTCCAGGGCCAATTCATCGCCGTCCTGCCATTTGCGCAGCAGCCCGGTGACGAATGGAGCGTCGTCCGAAGGTCGCATGGCCAGATTTACCCGCAGTTCCCGCCTGAGCGATCAACCGATCCGGTCTGGTTGAAATAGATGATCTGTCAAATGGGAGCCGTCTCCGGGCGAAATACTGCCACGAATTCCACGGGCTGCGGGTGACTCCGCCCGACCGGGTCTAACCGTTATGATGCGCCGACCGGGGCCCGCCGGCCCAAGGACGGAGGCAACCACATGAGGGGAGGTTTGTTAGCCGTCTCGGTCCTCTTGATTCCGGGCCCGGCCTGGGCCCAGGGACAGTCGCAGCTCGAAGAAGTGGAAGTCACCGCGCAGCGCCGGACGGAGAGCGTGCAGCGGGCTGCGGTGGCCGTCAGCGTGCTCACGCCGGGCGACCTGCGCGACGCGGGTGTGACCAAGCCGCAGGAACTCACCGAGCTTGTGCCGTCGCTGCAGGTCGCAGCCAGCGCTGCTCCAATATCAGTCTATTACCTGCGCGGCGCCGGCAATTTCACCGGCAACGCGCTCACCGATTCCGCCGTCGCCTTCAACGTGGATGGCGTGTTCATCGGGCGTCCGCATTCCACGGCGGGGTTTTTCTACGACCTCGAGCGCATCGAGATCCTGAAGGGCCCGCAAGGCACGCTCTATGGCCGCAACGCTACCGGCGGCGCCATCAATGTGCTGCCGCGCCGCCCGGAACTGGACGCGTGGGGCGGTGAGGCGAGCGCCGAAGTCGGCAACGAAGGCCAGTTGCGATTCGACGGCGCACTCGACATCCCGGTGGGAGACCGTGCTGGGGTCCGGGCTGCGGCATTTCACGTCGCGCACGACGGCTACATGAACGACGGTCTCGACGAGCAGGACGACAGCGCCGCGCGCCTGTCGTTCCTCGCGGAGCCGAATGACGCGCTGTCGATCCGTATCGTGGCGGACTACTTCGACCAAGGCGGGCTCGGAACGGGTTCCACGCCGATCGCACTCAACCCGGACAACCGCTACGGGATCTCGTCGGAGCAGAGCGGCGCCTTCCTGCAGACGCAGCGCAACAGTATCGCTGGCCGCAACTTCAATCCGATGCCATTGACGCAATACCTGGACAACCAGTTCTGGGGCGTCAACGCCACGCTCGACTGGGCGACCGCGGGCGGCACGTTCACGTTGCTCCCGGCATATCGCGAGAGTCACCTCGACACCGTGGGCACGGCACTTGGCGTCAACGTGACAACCATCGAGGAGGACCAGCAGACGAGCCTGGAGGCACGTTTTGCCTCCGGGATGGAAGGCAGGTTCAGCTACATCGTCGGGGCATACTGGTTCGACGAAGCCAACGACGTTTCCCTGTTCGTCCCGAACACGCAGTACTCCATCTCGATCCAAGACTACAGGACGGGCGTCGAGAGCACGGCGGCATTTGGGCGACTGACGTACCCGCTGTCGGAGTCGCTGCGTGCCACGGTGGGTGCGCGCTACACGGACGAGGAGAAGTTCTTCCGGGGAACGTTCGATGGCGCCCTTCGGCTGTGCCTGCCGGTCCCGGTCGCGTCGTGTCCCGATGCCCAGCGGTTCCCCGCAACACAGGTGACGTCCCCAACGCCCGGACCCAGGCCCGACGGTACGACTACCGTGCCGTCCACGTTCGCGAGCGACGAGACGGCGTCGTTCTCCAAGTGGACCTGGCGTGCAGCGCTCGACTGGGATGCCACCAACGACAATTTCCTGTACGCGAGCTACGAGACCGGCTTCAAGTCCGGTGGCTTCTTCTTCTCGAACGACTCGCAGGTCTTCCAACCTGAAGAGCTCCAGGCCTTTACGATCGGCTCGAGAAACCGGGTTCTAGGTGGCCGCCTGCAGGTGGATGCCGAGGTCTTCTACTGGAGCTACGACGACCAGCAGGTCAGCACGATCATGCGCGACTCGCGGGGCGCCACGAACCTCGGCACGCGCAACGTGGGCAACGCCACAATGCGGGGTATCGAGGTCGAGACCGGCTGGCTCGTGACCTACGCCACGAGAGTCAGCCTCGACGCCCAGTACCTGGATGCAACGTATGATGACTTCCGTTACGACGTTCCGGGTCCGGCACCGCCGCTGACCGGGTGCACGGTATCGCCCGCTGGCGCGAACTTCCAGGTGGACTGTTCCGGGAATCGGGCGCCGTATGCCCCCGAGTGGACGTTCAACCTGGGCGCCGAACACACGATGTGGCTCGGCAACGATGCCCGGATCGTGGCCAGTGCACGACTTCGGTATCAGTCGGAGATGCTGACTGGGCTCGATTTCACGCCGCTCGAATACCAGGACGCCTACGTCACGCTGAGCGCGTCAGTGACTTGGACGAGCCGCGACGACCGGTATTCGGTCGCCGCCTTCGGCAACAACCTGACCGACGAGACGGTCGTCGCCAACAGTTTCCAACCGCCCTTCGGGACGTTCGTCGTCGGCACGCTGCGTCCACCACGCACCTACGGGCTGCGGGTCGGCACCCGTTTCTGATCGATGACGGAGTTCGCTTCCCGTTTGCGCTTAATTGGGTAACGGCACGACCGCCGCAGGGCGGGACGAGCCGGCAACAGACCCATGTTCAGCTACGCAGAGGGGAAGAACACCATGAAAGCCAGTTCTCTTGTTTCCACGGCGGCCGTCGCCGCTGCCGGCCTCGCCATGCCGATGGTCGCCGCCGCCAGCAACAGCGACGTCGTCACCTGCAGTGCCAAGACCTTGCGCGGCGTCTACCAGTTCGCGGCCAGCGGGTTCAATGTCGTGAACGGCGTGGCGCTGCCGAAGGCAATCATCGAGACCCTGGTCTTCGATGGCGCCGGCAACGTCGTCACACCGGCGATCTCGCTCAGCTTCAACGGCAATATTGTCCAGCCGCCGCAGGGCAATCCCGGCATCTACACGGTGGATGCCGACTGCACGGGGACGCTCACCTTCGGCGACGGGATCATGTTCGACCTGCAGATCAAGCCGTACGGCAAGGCGGTCAACATGCTGCAGACCAACCCCGGTTCGGTCATGCAGGGAACAGCGGAAAAAACCCTGTCCTTGAGCGCCTGGGGCGGCTGAGCCGCAACTGAAGGACGTCGGGTCTCGGGACCGTCTGGGTCCGGGGCCCGATGTCCCGCATTACGCGACGATCATTCCCACACGCCGCAGCTCGTTGTCCTCAACTAGCATGGCGAGCGCCTGCACACGCGCGGCCCGCATCTGGTCCGCAATGACTGCATCGCGCCGGCACCGCAGGGCCGATAGCCGGCGAGGTTGATACCCGTCACAGGGAACAGGTCCTGAACGCCTGTACTTACATTTTCAAGGTGGTGCCCCGGGCAGGAGTTGAACCTGCGACCTACCGCTTAGGAGGCGGTCGCTCTATCCACTGAGCTACCGGGGCATGCAGTCCGGAGTGTGGCGGCGGAATGGCCCGACGGGAAAAATGGTGGAGCGGAAGGGGATCGAACCCTCGACCTTCGCATTGCGAACGCGACGCTCTCCCAGCTGAGCTACCGCCCCACACGAGGGCGCGCATTGTAGCATCGGGTTGCCGCACCGCAACCGCAGTCTTTCCGGCCCGGTATGATTCGGGCATGAACGTACGCATCCGTGATGCCAAGCCCTCGGACCAGGAATTCCTCGCGCGTGGCAACGAGGCGATGGCGCTCGAGACGGAGCACAAGCGGCTCGATCCCGTCACGATCCGTCGTGGCGTCGCCTCCGCCCTCGCAAATCCGGCACACGGCCGCTATTTCATCGCCGAGGACGATGCCGGCAATGCCGTCGGCCAGCTCATGATCACGTACGAGTGGAGCGACTGGCGCGACGGCCAGTTCTGGTGGATCCAGAGCGTCTACGTCGTCCCGGCGGCGCGGCGCGGCGGCGTGTTCCGTGCGTTGTATGATCACGTCGACACGCTGGCCCGCAGCACACCTGGCGTTGTCGGGTTGCGGCTTTACGTCGAACTGGACAACGAGTCCGCTCGCCGCACTTACGAGAGTTGCGGCATGCATGACGGCGGTTACCGCATCATGGAAGTGGACCACTCGGGCGCCATTCGCGACGCTCACGAAGGAGATTGACCATGCTCAAGAAAGGAACGCAGGCGCCGGAATTCGACCTCGTCGACCAGGACGGCAAGCGTCACACGCTGCAGTCGCTGCTCGCCAAGGGGCCGTTGATCCTCTATTTCTACCCTGCCGACTTCACGCCGGGCTGCACCAAGGAAGCATGCACTTTCCGCGACCTGCAGCACGACCTGTTGCGGGCCAGGCTCCGCGTGGTCGGGGTGAGTCCGCAGGATGCCGACTCGCACAGGAAGTTCGCGGCGAAGCACAACCTCAATTTCACGTTGCTCGCCGACCCGGACAAGCAGGCGGTCAAGGCCTACGACGTGGATGGTCCACTCGGATTCGGGGTGCGCCGTGGCACGTACCTGATTGGCGCGGACGGCAGGATCCAGGACTCGGTGCTGGCCGACCTGCGGATCGGGGCTCACGAAGAGTTCGTACAGGCGGCGCTCGCGGCAGGCGCGGTTTGAGGCAGGGGTTAGGGGTTAGGGGGGTTGGGGGTTGGGGGTTGGGGGTTGGGGGTTGGGGGTTAGTCAGAAGAACCGCGCATCTCCATATTTAATGCTTGTATATCAATACTTTATCGAATCTATCTCGAATCCTTAACACCCTTGACTGGCGGCGTCGGCTGTCCGAATCGCAGCCGCAGCACGCGGGTCTCGCCCGGACTTGGTATCACTACGACGTAAATGGCGTCGAACTCGTCGTCGCGCATGACGTAGTCGCTCCCGCTCAGCTGGCTGATCACTCCAGGTAGTGTCGTTGCGTAACCCACCACGACCACCGTCTTGCCCCGATGCTCGCGCTTGATACGGGCGGCAAGCCCGGACCAGTCGCTGCTCGCGATGACGTTGATCGGCAGCTTGAACTGGTTGGCGACAGGCGCCGCGGTCTGCTGGGCGCGACGCGTGTCTGCGGCATAGAGATAGTCGACCTTGCGGTCGGCCAGCGCGTCGTCGATCAACGTGCCCAGCGATGCCACGCGCTTTTCGCCAGCCGGACTAAGGTCCGGATCACCCGATGCGCTATCGCCAGCTTCGGCATGCCGGACCAGCACCACGACGGTCGTGCGGGACCAGGTGCCGAGCCAATAGACACCCGCCACGGCCATCAGGATTCCGAGTAACGGAATCAGCAGCGGCGCCATGAAGGGGCGGCGGCGGAGCTTGGTCAGCGGATCCATCGCAGCATCATAACGAATCGGGCCGCCGCCCTACTCCCGCCATTCCTCAAATGCCGGCGATTCCACGAGTCGCCATTCGCCTGGCTTCGCGGCGCGCTCCACGAACAGGGCTGGAACCCGCAATGCCTTTGCCCAGGCGAGCCCGGCCTCGGTGCCCATGACCATGAGGGCCGTTGCATAGGCATCTGCCCGGATCGCATCCGCATCGATGACCGTGACCGCGGTCAGCGCGCTGGCAGTCGTGCGTCCGGTGCGAGGATCGATGGTATGTGAATAGCGGCGGCCCTCCGTGTCGACGCGTTCGTCGCGATAATCGCCCGACGTGGACACGGCGGCATCACGCAATCGCAGGCCCACCAGCGGTTCACGCCTGGTCGCCAGCGGCGCCTCGATCGCGATCCGCCAGGGGCCGCCCTCCGGCCGCTGCCCTGCGGCACGCACTTCGCCACCGATCTCGACGATGAAATCGGTGTGGCCGAGGTACCGCAGCGCGTCCGCGATCCGGTCCACGGCGTAGCCGGGCGCAATGCCGTCCACCGTCAGTCGCATGCCGCTTGCGCTCTTGCGCACGGACATGCGCGGCGCACGGCGCAGCTCGAGCTTGGCGTACCCCACGCTGGTGCGGGCCTGTTCGAGCTGGCCGGACGTGGGTGCCTGGAAGGTCGTCGGCGCTGACGGACCGGCACTTCCCGGTTCATAGCCCCAGAGTCTCAGCAACGGTGCGACGGTGACGTCAAATGCGCCTGCGGTGAGTTCGCTCACGTCGCGTGCTTCCTGCAAGACGACGAACAAGGTCGGCGAGACGTCCTGCCATGAGCGGCTCTCGTCCCGGTTGAGCTGGGCGATCTCGCTCGTTTCGTCGTAGGTCGACAGGTGCCGCTCGATCTCGACCAGGACACGATCGATTGCAGATTGTACGGCGCGGCGCTCCTGCGACGAGTCTGCCCCCGACACGGTGACATGATACGTCGTTCCCATCGTCGGCCCGGCGAATTGCGCGGGCTCCGGCGTGCGCGGGCACGCGCTGACAAAAACGACCGCCAGGCCGATAACCAGACTGCGCAGGACTCTCGCGGCACAGGTGAGACCGGGCCGGGCGTACACGGGCATGATCACTGCTTCGCGATCGCTGCCTTGCCGCCTCGCAACACGAATTTCTGGATCTTGCCGGTTGCCGTCTTCGGCAATTCCTGCACGAACGTGAAGACTGACGGCACCTTGAAATGGGCCAGCACGCCGCGGGCGAACTCGCGCAATTCCTCGGCCGTGGACGACTGGCCAGGCCGCAGCACCACGAATGCATGTGGCGATTCACCCCAGCGCTCGTGCGGCATGCCGACGACTGCCACTTCGAGAATCGCCGGGTGCCGCAGCAAGGCACCTTCCACCTCGATGGACGAGATGTTCTCGCCGCCGCTGATGATCACGTCCTTGTAGCGGTCGCGAATCTCGACGTACCCATCCGGATGCACGACGGCCGCGTCGCCGGTGTGAAAGTAACCCCCGCGGAATGCCTTCTCGGTCGCTTCCGGGTCGTTGTAATAACCCTCCATCACGACATTGCCACGCGCGACGATCTCGCCCAGCGTGGCGCCGTCCCAGGGAACGTCGCGCATCTCTTCGTCGACGACCCGCAATTCGCCGGACGTCATGAGCTCGACGCCCTGCCGCGCCTTGATTCGCGCGCGCTCGCCGGGCTCGAGCGCGTCGTGCTCGGGCAACGGTGCGCAGATTGAAATGAACGGCGCCGTCTCGGTCAGGCCATAGACCTGGGTGAGGGTCCAGCCGAGCTCGCCTTCCATGCGTTCGATCGTGGCGGCTGCCGGCGGCGCGCCGGCCGTCGCGACACGAACTCCACGTCGCAACGCCATGCGCCCCTCTTCCGGCCCGGAGGCGATGGCAATGAGCACCGTGGGCGCGGCGCAGAGCATCGTGATGCGTTCCTGGTTCACGAGCCGATAGACGGTCGTTGCGTCGACTTGGCGCAGGCAGACATGCAGCGCGGCGGCCGCTGTCACGATCCACGTGTAGGTCCAGCCATTGGCGTGGAACATCGGCAGCGTCCACAGGTAGCGGTCGGCCGGAGTCATCGGCAGATGCGCGAGCGTTCCGATCGCGTTCACCCATGCGTTGCGGTGCGTGATCATCACGCCCTTCGGACGCGACGTGGTGCCGCTCGTGTAGTTGATCGAGAGCAAGTCACCCTCGGCGATCGACGGTCGCTCGAACACGCCATCGCTCGCTGCCAGCAACTGTTCGTAGTCGAGCCAGCCCGGTTTGCCGCCTTCCAGTGCAACGAAGTGTTCGACCGTGTTCATGCGGTCGCGAACCTTGTCCACGGCATCCAGGTAGTCGGCGTGCGCGCACAGGACCTTGCTGCCGCTGTGGTTCGCGAGGTAGACGAAGTCGTCCGCGACCAGCCGGTAGTTCATCGGCACGATGACCGCGCCCAGTTGCGGTACCGCGTAGTACTGTTCGAGGTGCTGGTGCGTGTTGGGTGCCAGCGTTGCCACGCGGTCGCCCTGCTTTACACCGAGTTTCGACAATGCCGACGACCAGCGGTCGCAACGCTGGCCGAACGCTTCGTAGGAGAGTCGCAGGTCACCGTCGATCACTGCCTCGCGCGAGCCATGTAGCTTGCGTGCGCGACGCAGGAAATCGAGCGGGGTGAGAGGGGTTTCCATGCGCAGGGTCGTGGTGGTGCGGGGCAGTGATTCTGCCCCGGCGCAATGGCTGCCGCACGCTCGAATGCGCTGCAGGACCAGCCCTGGATGCGCTCCTGGTTCAGTAGCGAAATTCCATTCCTACATACGGCGTGACGCTATTAAGACTTGAAAATCAGCCAGTTAGAGCGCCAACTTCGTGCAGATCTTCGTGAACAGGGAATGAGAACGTCGCCTCGCGGGGGCGTGCCCATCCGCGGACGCGGATGCGTCGACCCCACATCACGTGGGTTCTCAGCCCGCCTATCCGGCCACAAACACGAACGCCCCCGGGTGGGGGCGTTCTTGATGTTAGTGGCGGAGAGGGTGGGATTCGAACCCACGTACACCCGTTAAGATGTAACTGGAATTCCAGTCCAGCGCCTTCGACCACTCGGCCACCTCTCCGCAGGCGGCGGAAGGGTACACGCCCGTCGCCCACCCGGCTAGTAGCCTCGGATCCCAGGCACGGCCGGAATCAGGCAGCCGTCACGCCCGCAGACTTCATGGCGGCCAGCAACTCCGCTTCCAGACGCTCGGACAACGAGGTCAGTGGCAATCGAATACCCCGGTCCATCAGCCCCAGTCGGGCCACGGCCCACTTGACGGGGATCGGGTTCGGCTCAACGAACATTGCCAGGTGCAGCGGCATCAACCGCTCGTTGAGCGCCGCCGCCTCTGCATGCCGGCCTGCGAGCGCCGCCATGCACATGTCGTGCATCGCGCGCGGAGCCACATTGGCCGTCACCGAAATCACGCCACGGGCGCCCCGCTTCATCAGTTCGGCGGCCGTCGGATCGTCGCCGCTCAGCAGCAGGAAGCCCGGTCTGGCAGCGCCAAGGATCGATTCGGCTCGCGACATGTCGCCTGTCGCCTCCTTGATGCCCACGATTCGCGCATGCCCGGACAGACGCACGACGGTCTCGGGCAGCATGTCGCACACGGTGCGACCCGGCACGTTGTAGAGAATGACCGGTACGTTGACCGAGTCGGCAATGGCAATGAAGTGCCGGTACAGGCCTTCCTGGGTGGGTCGGTTGTAGTACGGGACGACCGTGAGCAGCCCATCGGCGCCGGCGGCGGCCAGCTCGCGCGACAGTTCGATGCTCTTCGCAGTGGAATTCGTGCCACTGCCCGCGATGACGGGCATGCGACCGGCGACACGCGCCTTGGCGCGCCGAACCAGCTCCGCGACCTCAGCCGGTTCGAGCGTCGGGGATTCCCCGGTCGTGCCGGCGACGACGATGGCGTCCGTGCCTTCGGCGACGTGAAAATCCAGCAGGCGCTCCCAGGCCGGGAAATCGACCGCCCCGTCGGCGCGCATTGGCGTCACGAGCGCAGGGATGCTGCCGTGGAACATTCTTCGGGGGCCTCGGCGGGAAGATTGCTCATGCTACGCAAGCGGAAAGCAGCGAAGCAAGGCAAAATCACCGTACACGCGCCCGAGCGGCGCCGATACACTGAGTCCAGACATCCATGAAGCAACTGATCGCGATCTGCGCCATTGGCAACGACCGGACCGGGCTGGTCTACGACCTGACTCGCGTGGTCGTGGAATGTGGCGGCAACGTCCTCGAAAGTCGCATGACGGCGCTCGGCAACGAGTTCGCCATGCTGCTGCTCGTGGCGGGCAACTGGCACACGCTGGCCAAGCTCGAAGGCGAACTCGCCAAGCTCGGCGAGGCCTCCGGCCTCACGATCACGGTGCGCCGTACCGAGCAGCGCCCTCCCCGGGTCGACATGGTCAGCTACACGGTCGATGTCGTGTGCCTCGACCAGCCGGGCGTATTGCACACCCTGTCCGGCTTTTTCTCGTCGCGCGGCATCGACGTGGGCGACATCAGCACCCGCACGTACAACGCCGCGCACACGGGCGCCCCGATGTTTTCCGTGTACATGGTCATCCACGTGCCGACGCGGATCCACATCGCCGCGCTGCGCGAAGAGTTCATGGACCTCTGCGACCACATGAACCTCGACGCCATCCTCGAACCCCTGAAGTCCTGAGTCACGCAACCCATGCCTGAAAAGACCGTCACGCTGAGCCGCAGGGTCCCCGCATTCTCCGCTGCTGCCAGCGGTGGCAGGAAATGGAAGCTGGCCGATGCTGCCGGCAGCAATCTCGTCGTGTACTTCTACCCTAAGGACAACACGTCCGGTTGCACCAGGGAAGGCGAAGCCTTCCGCGACCTGCACGCGAAGTTCAGGAAGACCGGCACGGAAATCGTCGGCGTCTCGCCCGACAGTGTCGCTTCGCACGACAAGTTCATCGCCAGGTACGGCTTCACGTTCCCGCTGCTCGCCGACGAAGACAAGGCCGTGTGCCAGCTCTTCGACGTGTGGAAGGAAAAAAGCATGTACGGCCGGAAGTACATGGGTGTCGAACGCAGCACGTTCCTGATCGATGCCAAAGGTGTGCTGCGCCGCGAGTGGCGCAAGGTCAAGGTACCCGGTCATGCGGAAGAAGTGCTCGCCGCGGCGGCCGGGCTCTGACGCGCCGGCCGTTTACTGCAACCTTCCCGCCCCACCACATCAGCGGAGCCCGTCTTGGCCAAGACCCGGAAGCAAATCGAACCGCGCAGGATCTACGTTCTCGACACCAACGTCATGATGCACGATCCCTCGGCCATCTTCCGGTTCGAGGAGCACGACATCTTCATCCCCATGACCGTGCTCGAGGAACTCGACGCCGGCAAGAAGGGGCTATCCGAAGCGGCCCGCAACGTGCGCCAGGTCAGCCGTTTTCTCGACGAACTGATGGCGAATTCGAACAAGCTGCAGATCGATCACGGCATCGAACTGCCCTCGGCCAAGTTCACGCCAGGCGGCAAGAAGCCCCCGAGTGGCCGACTCTATTTCCAGACACGGCAACTGAACGGCAACCTGCCCGCCACCCTGCCCGGCCACGGTGCCGACAACGCGATTCTCGCGCAGACGCTCGCGCTGCAGCAGGAACACCGCGACGCGCGCGTCACGCTGGTGTCGAAGGACATCAACCTGCGCATCAAGGCCGCCATCCTCGGCGTACGAGCCGAGGACTATTACAGCGACAAGACGATCGAGGACGCCGACCTCCTCTACACCGGCATCGAGAAGCTGCCCGGCAACTTCTGGGACAAGGCGGGCCGCAAGCTCGAGTCCTGGCACGAGGCCGGCGGCCGCACGTTCTACCGCGTGCGCAACAAGCTCGTTGCCGACTGGGCGCCCAATCAATTCGTCTACCAGAGCGACGATCACGGCCTCGAAGGCATCGTGCGTTCGATCGAAGGCGAGTCGGCGGTCATTGAGGTGGCGCGCGACTACCGCAGCGAGCGCCACGGTGTCTGGGGCATCAGCGCGCGCAACCGCGAGCAGAACTTCGCGCTCAACCTGCTGCTCGACCCCGAAATCGACTTCGTCACGATCCTCGGTCCCGCGGGCACGGGCAAGACGCTGCTGACACTGGCCGCGGGCCTGTCGCAGGCGCTCGAGACCAACCGTTTCACCGAGATCATCATGACGCGCGTGACGATCCCGCTGGGCGAGGACATCGGCTTCCTGCCAGGCACGGAAGAGGAAAAGATGGAGCCCTGGATGGGCGCACTGATGGATAACCTCGAAGTCCTGACGCAGAGCCAGGAAGGCGGCAGCTGGGGCCGCGCCGCCACCAACGACCTGCTGCGCAACCGCATCAAGATCCGCTCGCTCAATTTCATGCGTGGTCGCACGTTCCTGAACCGCTACCTGATCCTGGACGAGGCGCAGAACCTGACGCCCAAGCAGATGAAGGCACTGGTGACCCGGGCCGGCCCCGGCACCAAGCTCGTCTGCCTCGGCAACATCGCGCAGATCGATTCCCCGTACCTGTCGGAGACCACCTGCGGCCTGACCTACGTCGTGAACCGCTTCCGCGGCTGGCGGCATTACGGCCACATCACGCTGACGCGGGGCGAGCGTTCACGTCTCGCGGATTTCGCTTCCGAGAGGCTGTAGGCCGTCCCGAGGAACCCTCGGCCGGGCCGGCTGTCAGAGGAAGCACATGAAGCTCAACGCCATCCTGCGCCGTCCCCACCTGCCGGCGTTCGCGCTCCTGCTGGTCATGTTGCCGGCGCTGGCACAGCCCCAGAAGTCATCGCAGGACCAGCTACCCGAAATGGGGACCGCCGCCCAGGCGGCCCTCAGCCTCGAGGACGAGAGCCAGATCGGCCGGATGGTCATGCGCAACCTGCGCGAGGCCGGCATGGTCCTCGACGACCCGGAGGTTCATGAATACATCCAGTCGCTGGGGCTGCGGCTGTCGAGCCTCGCCCAGGATGGCAACCGCAACTTCAATTTCTTCGTCGTGCGCGATCCAGCCATCAATGCATTCGCCCTGCCCGGCGGGTACGTGGGCATTCACTCGGGCCTCATGCTCGAGACGCGCAATGAGAGCGAACTCGCCGGCGTGCTGGCGCACGAAGTCGCGCACGTCACGCAGCGGCACATTGCGCGTGGACTCGAGGCACAATCGCGCGCCAACATGATGACCACGGCCGCTATGCTTGCGGCAATCCTGGTGGGCGCAGCCGGTGGCAGTTCAGACGTGACCATGGGTGCGATCACCGCGGCCCAGAACATGGCCGCGCAGGCGGGCATCAATTTCACCCGCGAAAACGAATACGAGGCTGATCGTATCGGCATCGGCGTCCTGGCCTCCGCCGGGTTCGATCCAAACGCGATGCCGGCGTTCTTCGACACGATGTTCCGCCGCACCCAGCTCGGCCCGGACCGGGTGCCCGAGTTGCTGCGCACGCATCCGGTCACCAGCAACCGCATCGCGGAATCCAAGGACCGAGCCTTGCAGTACCCGCCGGTCAACGCGCAGGAAAGCCTCGGCTACGCGCTGATGAAGGAGCGCATCCGCGTGCTGCTCGTCTCGCGCAACGGCGATCCCCGCGACTATTACGAGGCGCTCGGCGACAACGAGGCCGACCTGTCGCTCGCCCAGACGTACGGGCGCGGCCTGTCGCAGTTGTACGGCAACGAAGCCGGCAAGGCAGTGATCACGTTCCTGCGGTTGCGCCAGCAGCACCCGGAGGTGATGGCGTTCCACACTGCGCTCGGCCAGGCGCAGCTCGCCACGGGCAGGACCCAGGAGGCACTGGAGACGCTCGAGCACGCGCGTGTGCTGGCCCCGCGCAACGTGCCCGTCACGGTTCGCTACGGCGAGGCGCTGATGCAGGCGGGTCGCGCCAAACGCGCGCACGAGGTCCTGCTCGACCTGTTCAACAACGTGCCTCCGACGCAGGAGCAGATACGGCTGACGGCAATGGCCGCCAACGCGGCAGGCGACGTGGCGGACGCATACTCGTACATGGCCGAGTACCACCTGATGGGTGGCGACCTGATGCTCGCCATCAACCAGCTCGAGCTCGCCCTGTCGGTACCGAGCATCACCGACCAGCAGCGCGCGAAGTTCGTGGCGCGGCTCAAGGAAGTGCGTGAGTGGCTGCCAAAGGAACGCAACCGGTCGAAACAGCCGCCGGACGGCCAGGCGCCGGACGGCAAGCGTTCACCGGACAGCCAGCGCGCGCCGGGCTGAGCACGCGACGGCGCGCCCCGAATCGGTAGAATGCCGCGCTTGCGGAGCGACCTGGTGGTCGCTCTGCCGCCACGGCTACAGGGTTCCTATGTTCCATCGCACTTCTCGCAGCGCGTGCCGGCTGCTGTCTTTCCGGTTGACGGCTGTTTTCGCCACGCTGGCCGTGACCGCGTTGCTTGGCGGCTGCGCCACGACCCAGGCGGACGGCACCCCGCGTCCACGGAATCCCGATCCGTTCGAAAGCGTCAACCGCGGCGTCTTCAAGTTCAACGACGCCCTGGACCGCTACGCGCTGCGACCCGCGGCCATCGTGTATCGGGACTACACGCCGAAGATCGTGCAGACGGGTGTCGGCAACTTCTTCGATAACCTGGGCAACCCGACGACGATCATCAACCAGTTCCTGCAGGGCAAGTTCAAGGAAGGCGCGCAGGACACGGGACGCTTCCTGCTGAACACCACGCTCGGCTGGGGCGGCGTGATCGACGTGGCGTCGGGCGGCACCAACCTGCCGAAGCACAACGAGGATTCGGGCCAGACGCTTGGCTGGTGGGGCGTCCCCCCCGGTCCCTTCCTGGTCCTGCCCTTCCTGGGTCCTGCAACCGTGCGCGATGCGCCGGCTCGCATCGCCGACGATTTCTCGCAGCCGTTCCGCTGGTACAACGCGGGTTCGGAGCGCTGGATTTCACTGGGACTGAGCTTCCTGGACAGGCGCGTGCAGTACCTGCCGCTCGACGAGACGCTGGCACGGACCTACGACCCGTATGTGTTCGTGCGCGACGCCTACCTGCAGCGCCGGTTGTACCTGGTCTTCGACGGCAATCCGCCGCAAGGCAGGCAGGCCGGGGAAGAGGACTGGGAGGCAGAAGCGCTGAGGGAAAGCGAGGAACCCGCTGCGGACGAATCTCCGCCAGCCGCAGACTCGCCGCCGGACAAGAAATAGCCCGTCGGGTTCGTTCGGGGCCGCAGCGACGGCCATCGGCCAACGGGTGTCTTCCCGCCGCTCCGGGTCTCACGCGCTTCGTGAATCGCGCGGAGGAACCGCACGATTCACGGCGACCCTTGCTCGAGCGAGAGCGAAACGATGGTGCCAGCGCAGCATCGACCTGGCTTCAGTGCCGCTTCGCTCTTGACGCTCGAGCTGCGGCGTTCGACACGGAGCGGCGGGAAGGCACCCGTCGTCCACGGCCTGCTGCGGTGTCCGAACGGAGCGGCCGCGCTTTTCAGTGCCCGTCAGTGAGCAGGCTTTCGAGGTCGGAGATCCGCGCGACTGCGAGAATCTGCGCCGGAATGCCTTCGTAGTGAATCACGGTGCCGCGCGACTTCGCCGTCGCCAGCCATTCGACCAGCACAGCGAGACCGGCGCTGTCGGCCTCGGTGACGCGCGACAGGTCGATCGTGCACGTGGAACCCTTGGGGATCAGGGCCAGCCCCGCGGGCAACGCACGACCGGCCGTGACATAACCGAGCACGCCGCTCGCCTCGAGCCGGCCCTCGGCCACGCGCTGAATGCTGAACTGATCCATGTCGAACCTGTTGTCCGCCGCCGCGGGCTCAACGGCCGGCCTTGGCCGTCGGAGTCGTCCCCGGCGCATCCGGCCTGCCGGCCGCGTTCTGCGTCTCGAGCCGCTCGATCACCGCGTCGATGCCCTTCTGGTCGATTTCGGCGCCGAAGTCGGTGCGGTAATTCTTCACGTAGGAAATGCCTTCGATGGTGATGTCCCAGGCTTTCCATCCCTGCGGCGTCGCACGCATGGTGTAGTTGACCGGCACCGGCGTGCCGTTGCTGCGCTTTACTTCCGTGCGGATCGTGGCTGCGCCCGATGCGAGATCGCCCTTGAACGGCAGGATCTTGAGGCGGTCCTCCGTGAACTCGGCCACCGCATCGCCGTAATTGCGCATCAGCGACTGGTAGAAAGCGTCGATGAAGCGCTTCTTCTGCGCCTCAGTCGCCGTGCGCCAATGCTTGCCCAGCACCAGGCGCGCCGCGTAGTCGACGTCGAAGTGCGGCAGCAGGTACTTGTCGGCCAGCCCGCGCAGCTTGCTCGGATCCTTGGTTACCGCAGCTCGGTTCGCGTCGAGCTCGTGCAGCAGGTCCTGCGAGATCTTCTGCATCAGCTCCTGCGGGCCCGGTCCCGGCACTGTAACGGCGGGCTTTGCGGCAGGAGCGTTCTGCGCCGGCAGCGCCAACGGCGCGAGGCCGGCCAGCGCGACCATGATCACTTTCAACCAGGCGGCGTTGCCGCGCATCGCTGTCATGTCCGGAATCACTCCTGTGCGGCGGGCGCCGGTGCGGGAGTCGACTCACCCGGCTTCGTGGCCGCCGAATTGAAGAGGTACTTACTGATCAGGTTTTCGAGCACGATGGCGTCGTTCGCCATGATGACCTGATCGCCGTCTTTGTAAGGCACGTCCGAACCGCCGGGCGTCAAGCCGATGTACTGGCCGCCGAGCAAGCCGGCGGTGTAGATGCTGGCGTCGCTGTCGTTCGGGATGGCGCGGTACTTGTCGCTGATCCGCATCGTCACGATCGCCTTGTACAGGTTGATGTCGTACTGGATGTCTTCGACCCGGCCGATCGTCACGCCGGCAATCGAGACCGGCGCGCCCGTCTTCAGGCCGCCGATATTCTCGAACGAGGCCTTGAGCCGGTACGAGTCGCTCTTCAGCGAATATCCGCGGTTCGTGATCTGCGTGACCATGAACAGGATCGCCGCGAAGCCGAGCAACACGAACAGCCCGGTGGAGATGTCAATTGTGCGCGTTGAACGCATGGTTCGTCCTACAGCATCAAAGCCGTGAGTATGTAATCGAGGATGAGCGTGACGACGGCGGAGATGACCACCGTTCGTGTCGTTGCACGCCCGACGCCTTCGGCCGTGGGCATCGCATTGTAACCTTCGTGGACAGCGATCAGGCTGCAGGCCACTCCAAACACCAGGCCCTTGACCAAGTCCCTCGCGGATATCGCTGAGCTCCACGGCGCTGCGCATCTGCGACCAGTAGCTGCCGGAGTCGACGCCGAAAAACTCGACGCCGACGAGCTGCGCGCCGAACAGCGCGACCACGATGAAGATCGAGACCAGCAGCGGCATCGCAATGACGCCGCCCAGGAAGCGCGGCAGGACAATGCGACGCATGGGATCGACGGCCATGATCTCCATCGCGGCGATCTGGTCTGTGGCGCGCATCAGGCCGAGTTCGGCCGCGAGCGCGGTGCCCGCCCGGCCAGCGAACAGGAGTGCCGTGACGACGGGACCGAGCTCCCGCAGCAGGCTGATGGCGGTCGCCGTGCCGAGGTATTCCTCAGAGCCGAAGCGTGTCAGCAGGTCGTAGCCCTGCAGTCCAAGCACCATGCCGATGAAGAGGCCACAGGTCATGATGATGACCAGCGACATCGCGCCCGTGTTGTAGACCTGTTCGATGATCGGCCTGGGTCGTAGCAGTCCCAGCGGCACGATCGCAGCCAGTCGGAGCGCGAAACGCAGGAACAGGCCGACGCGCTCGAGAAACGTCAGGAAGCTCTGCACCAGCTCGCGCAGGATCGTAATCACGCAAACACCTGTCCGCCCAGCAACTGCTCGTGGTAATCGACGGCCGGGTAATGGAATGGCACGGGACCATCCGCGAGTCCATCGACGAACTGGTGCACGATCGGCGACGGATGGTCGCGCAGTTCGGCCGTGGTGCCGCTGGCCACGACCTTGCCTTCCGCAATGATGAAGCTCATGTCCGCGATCTGCGAAATTTCGCGTACGTCGTGCGTCACCACGATGCTGGTGATGCCGAGCGCGTCGTTGAGCGAGCGAATGAGCCGCAGCACCACGCCCATCGAAATGGGATCCAGGCCCGCGAACGGCTCGTCGTAGATGAGAATCTCGGGATCCATGACGATGGCGCGCGCGAGCGCGACACGGCGCCCCATGCCGCCGGAAAGCTGCTGCGGATACAAGAGCAGCGGCGCCACGCAGCCCTACCGCGTGCAGTTTCGTCAGCACGATGGTGCGGATCAGGCGCTCGGGCAGCCGGGTGTGCTCGCGCAGCGGAAATGCGACGTTCTCGAAGACGTCGAGGTCCGTCAGCAGTGCCCCGTTCTGGAACAGCATGCCCATGCGCCGACGCAGGGCAAAAATCTGCTTGCGGTTCAGCCTGGCCACGTCGAGGCCATCCACGACCACCTGGCCGCGGTCGGCGCATACCTGCCCGGTGATCAGCCGCAACAGGGTGGTCTTGCCCGTACCGCTCGGCCCCATGATGGCCGTGACGGCGCCGCGGCCGATCTCGATGTCGAGCCCGCTGAACACGGTCTTGCCGGAGTCCACGGCAAAATGGACATCGCGCAGGACGGCAATCGACGGCGATTGGACCGCCGGAGCGGAGGCTGCGGCAGGTCCGGATTGGTTATTCACGAGTTGGTCGTTTGGTCGCTTAATGGCAACGGACCGCACCGGTCCGCTCGAGTTCCCTGGTCTCGAACCGTCGGTGAAGGTCGCCACGGCCCGCGAGAGCGCGCGAGTCTAGCAGATTGGCGGGTTTTCCCCGCCCGGACTCCCCCGGGGTTGGCGCGGGGACCGTATAGGACTAAAATCGTCCCAATTGGAATACACGCCATGCTTCGCATCAGCAAACTCACCGATTACGGCACAGTCATCCTGGCCTGCCTCGCCACCGCCCCGGACCGTCGACTGACGGCGACCGAGGTGGCCGAGCGCACGCGACTCGGCCTGCCCACGGTCAGCAAGCTCCTGAAGAACTTCCATCGGGCCGGCCTGCTCACCTCCACGCGCGGCTCGCGGGGCGGCTATCAACTCGCCCGTCCGGCAGCCGCGATCAGCGCGGCCGCGATCATCGATGCGATCGAAGGCCCGGTCGCGATCACCGAATGCAGCGGCAACCACAGCGCCTGCGACCTCGAACTGTCCTGCAGCACGGGCAACGCGTGGCAACGCATCAACGGCGCGATTCGTCGCTCGCTCGATGACATCTCGCTCGCGCAGTTGTCGGGACAGGAGGCCGTTGCCGTCTGGCGCCCAGCCCTGTCCGCCGCGGTCCGCACACCCGCCGCGACGCGCGGTCCAGGCCGGCTCTGAGGATTTCAACGATGGCCAGCACACCGACCGACCTCGACGCCCTCGTCACGCAGAAGTACCAGCACGGCTTCGTCACCGACGTCGAGTCCGACACGCTGCCGCCCGGCCTCGACGAGGACGTGGTCCGTGTCATCTCCAGGATCAAGCGTGAACCGCAGTTCATGCTCGACTGGCGCCTGCGAGCGCTGCGTCACTGGCAGACGATGGCGAACCCGCACTGGGCCCACCTGCGCATCGCACCCATCGATTACCAGTCGATCTCGTATTACTCGGCTCCCAGGGCGAAGACCGACGGCCCGAAGAGCCTCGACGAAGTCGACCCGAAGCTGCTCGCCACGTACGAAAAACTCGGCGTGCCGCTGCACGAACGGGCGCGCCTCGCCGGCGTGGCGGTCGACGCCGTGTTCGACAGCGTTTCCGTCGCGACCACCTTCAAGGACAAGCTCTCCAAGGCGGGCGTGATCTTCTGTTCATTCTCGGACGCCGTGCAGAACCACGCGGAGCTGATCGAGCAGTACCTCGGCAGCGTCGTTCCCTACACGGACAATTACTTCGCCACGCTGAATTCGGCGGTGTTTTCGGACGGGTCGTTCGTCTACGTGCCGAAGGGCGTGCGCTGCCCGATGGAGCTATCGACGTACTTCCGCATCAACGCGGCCAATACCGGCCAGTTCGAGCGCACGCTGATCATTGCCGACGAAGGCAGCCACGTGAGTTACCTGGAAGGCTGCACCGCGCCGATGCGCGACGAGAACCAGCTGCACGCCGCCGTGGTGGAACTCGTCGCGCTCAAGGACGCCAACATCAAGTATTCGACGGTCCAGAACTGGTATCCCGGCGACGAGAACGGCGTCGGCGGCATCTACAATTTCGTGACCAAGCGCGGCGAGTGCCGCGGCGCCAATTCGCGTATCAGCTGGACGCAGGTGGAAACCGGCTCGGCGATCACCTGGAAATACCCGAGCTGCGTGCTGACCGGCGACAACTCGGTCGGTGAGTTCTACTCGGTCGCGCTCGCGAACCACTACCAGCAAGCCGACACCGGCACCAAGATGATTCACATCGGGCGCAATACGCGCAGCACGATTGTCTCCAAGGGCATTTCCGCGGGCCGCGGCCAGAACACGTATCGCGGCCTGGTGAAGGTCCTGCCGTCGGCCGAAGGTGCCCGCAATTTCACCCAGTGCGACTCCCTGCTGATGGGGGACAAGTGCGGCGCGCACACGTTCCCGTACATGGAGATCAGGAACCCGTCCGCCGTCGTCGAACACGAAGCCACGACCTCGAAGATTGCCGATGACCAGCTCTTCTACTGCCGCAGCCGCGGCGTGTCCGAAGAGGACGCGGTGAACATGATCGTCAACGGTTTCTGCAAGGTGGTCTTCAAGGAACTGCCGATGGAGTTTGCCGTGGAAGCCCAGAACCTGCTCGCCGTCAGCCTCGAAGGCTCGATCGGCTGATCCGCGTCCGAAGAGAACAACAGACATGCTCAGCATCCGCGACCTGCACGCCCAGATCGGCGTTCGCAAAATCCTGAAAGGCGTCAACCTCGAGGTCAAGCCCGGCGAAGTGCACGCCATCATGGGACCGAACGGTTCCGGCAAGAGCACGCTCGCCAGCGTGCTGGCGGGACGCGCCGGCTACGAGGTCACGAAGGGCACGGCTCGTTACCTCGGGGACGACCTGCTCGCGCTCGAGCCAGAAGAGCGCGCCCGTCGTGGCGTCTTCCTGGCATTCCAGTACCCCGTCGAGATTCCCGGCGTCAACAACGCCTACCTGCTGAAGGCGGCGCTCAACGCCGTGCGCAAACAGCGTGGATTGCAGGAGCTCGACGCCTTCGAGTTCCTGGCGCTGATCAAGGACAGGATGAAGCTGATGCAGATGGACGAGAGCTTCCTGAGCCGGGGCGTCAACGAAGGATTCTCGGGGGGCGAAAAGAAGCGTAACGAGATCCTGCAGATGGCGGTGCTCGAGCCGAAGCTCGCCCTGCTCGACGAGACGGACTCGGGCCTCGACATCGACGCCCTGCGCGTCGTCGCGAACGGCGTCAACAGCCTGCGCTCGCCGGAGCGCGCCATCGTGATGGTCACCCATTACCAGCGCCTGCTCGACTACATCGAGCCCGACTTCGTGCACGTGCTCTCGGACGGCCGCATCCTGCGCACGGGCGACAAGTCGCTCGCGCTCGAGCTGGAAAGGCGCGGCTACGACTGGGTGAAGCAGGAGGCGAGCGCCGCATGAGCGCCATCGTTCCCTCCCCGGCCACTGCCCACTACCGCGCGGCGTTCGAGCGGTTGCAACCCGCGCTCGGCGGAAGCGCCGCGCGTCGAGCAGCGGCGATGGAGCGCTTTGCGGAACTCGGGTTCCCAGGCGCGCGGGACGAAGCCTGGAAATACACGAGCCTCCGTCGCCTCGAATCGCGACGCTTCGTGCCGGCTGCACCGACGACGACATCGGTCGAGGTGCCGGCCGCGTTCGTTGCGCAGCGGCTCGTGCTCGTCAATGGTTCACCCGTGGGCGCCGTCCCGGCGTCGCTCGGCGGCTTTTCGCTCGGCACGCTGAAGACCGCGCCCGAAGAACAGCTGCTGCGTTCGCTTACCGGCGGCGGCACTGAACGCTTCGCAGCGCTCAACGCAGCGCTTACCGCCGGCCCGCTGCTGCTGACCACTGCGGCTGGCCAGCGGAGCGACGACGTCGTGCAGCTGTCGCTGGTAACCACGGGCACCGGCCCG
Source organism: uncultured Gammaproteobacteria bacterium (assembly GCA_963827615.1). Lineage (GTDB taxonomy): Bacteria > Pseudomonadota > Gammaproteobacteria > Steroidobacterales > Steroidobacteraceae > RPQJ01. Next base: position 40,080 of record CAWHCA010000044.1, read on the forward strand.
ACTCTTGCGAGCCCCCGCATCGCCGTGCGCATGGCGCCGGGCAGCCGCACACGCCTGCTGATCGACCATGTCGACGACGGCACGCATGAACATTTCACCAACGCCGTGCTCGACATCGAACTCGGCGCCGGAGCGCACCTCACACTGTATCGGCTGCAGTGCCAGGGCGAGCGTGCCTTCCACATCGAGCGAATCGAGTGCCGCGTTGGCGAGAACGCCTGCTTCGTGATGCGGGATTCACAGCTTGGCGCCTCGATGGCGCGCCTCGATACCCATGTCAGCCTGGACGGTCGCGCGGCCGGCACCGAGATCACGGGCGTCTTCCTGGCCGACGGTTCGCGACACCTCGACTCGCATGTCCAGGTCGACCATCGTGCAATCGAGACGACCAGCCTGCAGGATTACCGCGGTATTGCGGCGAACAAGGGCCGCGGCGTGTTCAACGGCAAGGCGATCGTGCACGAAGGCGCGCAGAAGTCGAATGCGCGGCAGGTCAATCGCAATTTGCTGCTGACGTCGGGCGCCGAGATCGACACCAAGCCCGACCTCGAGATCTACGCGGACGACGTGCAGTGCAGCCACGGCACGACCACCGGCCAGCTGGATCCGAATGCCCTCTTCTACCTGCGCTCGCGCGGACTCAGCGAACCCGAAGCGCGCAGCGCGCTCACGCGGGCGTTTGCCGGAGCCGTCATGGCACGAGTGGATGAGCCGGCCCTGGCCAGCCATGTGCATGACGAACTCGATCGGCGCCTGGTGCGCCTGTTGGAGGGGTCTGCATGAGCGCCGTCCACGCCGTCGCCGGAAGTTCAATCGCTCTCGACGTCGCCTCGATTCGCCGTGATTTCCCGGTTCTGGAACGCACGGTCCGCGGCCTGCCGCTGTCGTACCTCGACAACGCGGCCTCGAGCCAGCGCCCCCACGCCGTCATCGACGCCATGTCGCGGTACTACGAGACGTCCCATGCCAACGTGCATCGTGGCGTGCACACGCTGAGCCAGGAAGCGACCGACATGTTCGAGGGTGCACGCGAGAAGGTGCGACACTTCATCAACGCGAAGTCGACGAAAGAGATCATCTTCGTGCGCGGCACCACCGAGGCCATCAACCTCGTCGCGCAATCGTATGGCCGGCCGACCCTCGGCCCGGGCGATGAGATCCTGATTTCGTGGCTCGAACACCACGCGAACATCGTGCCGTGGCAGATGCTGTGCCAGCAAACGGGTGCCACCCTGAAGGTCGCCCCGATCACCCAGACCGGCGAAGTGGACTTCGACGCGTTCGTCGACCTGCTGTCCCCGCGCACGAAGCTGGTGGCATTGGCCCACGTCTCGAATGCGCTCGGCACGGTCATTCCGGTGCGTCGTTTCATCGCGGCGGCGAGGACGCGTGGGGTGCCGGTGCTGCTCGACGGCGCGCAGGCCGTTCCGCACATGACGGTGGACGTACAGGCGCTCGATTGCGATTTCTACGCCTTCTCCGGCCACAAGATGTGCGGGCCGACCGGCATCGGCGTGCTCTACGGGCGCGAGTCGCTGCTCAGCGCGATGCCGCCCTGGCAGGGTGGCGGCGACATGATCCTGGCCGTATCGTTCGAGAAGACCGTCTACAACGGCCTGCCGTACAAATTCGAGGCCGGCACCCCGGACATCGCGGGCGCGATCGGTCTCGGCGCAGCGATCGATTACCTCGAAGCGCTGGGCATGGAGCGCATTGCGGCCGCCGAGCATGCATTGCTCGTCTACGCCAACGAACAGCTCGCAACCGTTCCCGGCCTGCGCTTCGTGGGCACGGCGCCCGAGAAGGCAGCTGTCGTCTCGTTCACGATCGACAGGGTGCATCCGCACGATCTGGGCACGATCCTCGACCACGAGGGCGTCGCGATCCGCACGGGCCACCACTGCGCGATGCCGGTCATGGACTTCTTCGGGCTGCCCGCGACGGCGCGTGCGTCGTTCGCGTTCTACAACACGCGTGCGGAGATCGACCGGCTGGTCACGGCCCTGCACACCGCGCGGGAGATGCTCGGCTGATGGACCTCAAGGACCTGTACCGCGACATCATCGTCGACCACAACCGGCATCCACGCAATTTCCGGGAGATCCCGGATGCGGATCGCCGCGCCGACGGTTTCAACCCGCTGTGCGGCGACAAGCTGACGGTGTTCGTGAAGCTCGACGAAGGTCGAATCAGCGACGTGTCCTTCAACGGCAGCGGCTGCGCAATCTCGATTGCGTCGGCCTCGCTGCTCACCGAGAGCGTCAAGGGCAGGACCATTGCGGAGGCCGAGGGTCTGTTCTCGCAGATGCACCAGCTGCTGACGCGCGACGACGTCGACATCGACGTGGCCAGCCTCGGCAAGCTCGGCGCACTGTCAGGAGTCCGTGAATTCCCGGCCCGCGTGAAGTGCGCCAGCCTCTGCTGGCACACGCTCGACGCGGCACTGCATCGGCAGGATCAGGTTTCGACCGAATAACCCTCGATCGTCAGGAGCCCGCTTTGTACCGAGCCGACAACGAACCTGTGAACTTCACCCGCGACGTGGATGCGGTGATCGTTCCTGCGGGCGTGAACGTGAAGCTGCGCCAGGGCCAGCAGGGCTACATCACGCAGGCCCTCGGCGGCAGTTTCACCGTCTACGTCGAGGGGAACCTCTTCCGCATCGCGGGCAAGGACGCGGACGCGCTCGGCAAGGAGCCGGCGGAGACGCCCGAATTGCCGCCGAATGCGAGTGACGACGACGTGAAGCAGGTCGCCTGGCAGCAGATGAAGGGCTGCTACGATCCGGAGATCCCGATCAACATCGTCGACCTCGGCCTGGTCTACGAATGCGAAGTCATTCCCGACGGTGATGGCCGCGTGCTGTCGATCAAGATGACGCTGACTGCGCCCGGTTGCGGCATGGGGGACGTGCTCGTCGCCGACGTCAAGGAAAAAGTCGGGGTCATCCCGACGGTAAAGCACGCGGACGTCGAGCTCGTGTTCGATCCGCCGTGGGACCAGTCGATGATGTCCGAGGCAGCGCGGCTGCAGACGGGGATGATGTGAGGCGACGTCGCATCGGCCACGTGACGGCCAGGACATCCGGGCCAGAACTGATTCGCCGGGCTATGCGAGGCATGGACGCCGAGCCTAGAGCCCCCAGGGATGGGTTTACGACGTCCCGGCGAATCACGTTGTGGTCCGGGTGTCCGCCAGCCGTCACGGCCGATGCAGCCGATGGGCTCCGGACGTGACCACCTGGATCCGCGTCGCTCCCGCCACGGACATCAAGCCGGGTGACTATGCCTCGGCCGAGGTCGACGGCGCGTTCGTTGCCGTCTACAACATCGACGGCGAGTTCTTCGCGATCGAGGACGTCTGCACGCACGACGGCGGCGGTCTCGCCGGCGGTGTGGTCGAGGATCATCAGGTCATCTGCCCGCGCCACGGCGCGCGCTTCTGCCTGCGCACCGGCAAGGCATTGACCCCGCCCGCCTACGAGGCCGTGAACAGCCACGCAACACGAGTGGTCGATGGCTTCGTCGAGGTCGCCAGCGAATGAGCCTCGGCAAGCTGAGCAAGGGCAAGGTGCAGCGCCTCGCGGCGGACCGCCTGGACAACGGGTCGCTACGGCGACTGACGCTGGTCCGGCATGCGAAGGCGGACACGTCGCTGCCGGGGCAGCAGGACTGGGACCGGGTTCTCGACCGTCGCGGCCAGCAGGATGCCCCGGAAATGGCGCGCCGACTCCGCGCGCGCAAGCTGAAACCCGACCTGATCCTGTCGAGCCCCGCCGTGCGTGCGCTGTCGACGGCCAGCATCATGGCCCGCGAACTGAAAGTACACGCCGACAGGATTGCGCAGGACGAGCGCCTGTACCTGGCCGACCCGAAGCGGATCGTGGAGGTCGTTCGTGAGCTGGGCGGCAACGCGCAACACGTGATGGTGTTTGCGCACAACCCGGGCATCACGGACTGCGCCAACAAGCTTTCGGCCGGCGAGCAGATCGACACGTTGCCGACGTGCGGGGTGTTCACTGCGTGCTTCGCGGTGAGCGACTGGTCGCAGCTCGACTGGGCGAGCGGCCTCGAAGCCGAATTCGACTACCCGCGCAACCTGGCTTAGCGGGGGTGCGGCATCAGCCGCGCCCGAACACGGGAATGGCGGCGCCGGTCACCGGCGCAGCCTCCGCCGACGCCAGGAAAAGGATAACCCCGGCGATCGCCTCGGGACTCACCCACCGCGTGAAGTCCGCCTTCGGCATGTCGAGCCGGTTGCGTGGCGTGTCGATGATGCCTGGCAGGATCGCGTTGACCGTGATGTTGCGATCCTTCAACTCCTCGGCCAGCGCCTCGGTGAAGCGCTGCACACCCGCCTTGGACGCCGCATAGGCACCCATGCCCAGCGCCGCCTTGCCCGCAGCACCGGCGCCGATGTTGATGATGCGACCGCCGCCGCGCTCGAGCATGGCCGGGAGCGCGCACTTCGACGCAACGACGGCCGAGCGCAGGTTCATCGAGTAGAGTGAATCCCAGGTGCCGATGTCGCCGTCCTCGATTTTTTCCCAGCGGAATCCGCCGGCCACGTTGACCAGCACGTCGATGCCGCCGAAGCGCATCGCGATGGCGGCCATCGTCTTGCGTGTCGCATCGATGTCGGCGAGATCCGCACCGCCGAGCAGCATGTGCCCTGCACCGCCGAAATCCCTCTGCAGTTCGGCGGACGGCTGCGCTACGTCGACCAGCGCGAGCCTGGCTCCGGCCTGGCCAAAGGCACGCGCGACCGCCGAGCCGAGCGCGCCAAATGCTCCCGTGACCACGACTACCGAATCGACTGACTGCATCGCGCCTCCGCGTTACCGCTGGCTCAGCATTCCGGAACGTTGACCGCCAGGCCGCCCTGGCTGGTCTCCTTGTAGATCGTCGACATGTCGTGGCCGGTCTGGCGCATGGTATTGATCACCTGGTCGAGCGACACCTTGTGTGTGCCGTCGCCGCGGATCGACAGTCGGGCCGCGTTGATCGCCTTCACGGCGCCCATCGCGTTGCGCTCGATGCAGGGTATCTGCACCAGGCCGGCAATCGGATCGCAGGTCAGCCCGAGGTTGTGCTCCATGCCGATTTCGGCTGCATTCTCCACCTGCTCGTTGGTGCCATTGAGCGCGGCGACCAGTCCCGCGGCGGCCATCGAGCACGCGACGCCGACCTCGCCCTGACAACCCATCTCGGCGCCCGAAATCGAGGCATTGCGCTTGTAGAGCATGCCGATGGCGCCAGCCACCAGCAGGAAGCGCACGATGCCGTTTTCGCTGGCACCCGGCTCGAACTTGCGGTAGTACGCGAGCACGGCCGGCACGATGCCCGCGGCGCCATTCGTCGGGGCCGTGACCACGCGCCCGCCGGCAGCGTTCTCCTCGTTCACCGACAGCGCGAAGGCATTGACCCACTCGATCGCATCGAGCGGACGCTGCTGTGACGACTGCTCCAGCAGCACACGCTGCATGCGTGACGCACGGCGACGCACCTTGAGCACGCCCGGCAGCAGGCCATTCGCCGCGAACCCGCGCTGGATGCAGTCGTCCATGATCGACCAGAGGTTGAGCAGCGCAGCGCGCGTCTCGGCATCGGGCCGGAAGGCCCGCTCATTCTCCAGCATCAGCTCGTGCAGCTCGAGACCGCGACTGCGTGCCACCTCGAGCAGTTCGTGCCCGGAAGCAAACGCATGCGGGACATCGACCTGCGGTCCGCCTGCATCCGGCTTGCCGAAGTCGCCGGCGCGGACGATGAACCCGCCGCCGGTGGAGAAGATCTCCTCCCGGTGCAGCACGATCCCCGCCGCATCGAGCGCCGTGAAGCGCATGCCGTTGGGGTGCTGCGGCAGGGTCTGGTCACGGTGAAACAACAGATCGAGCGGCTCGTCAAAGACGACTTCGTGACTGCCCGCGAGCAGGATTCGGCCCGTGCTGCGGATACGTTCGAGCGACGGCTCCATCGCGGCCGGATCGATCGTAGCCGGCTGGTTGCCTTCGAGCCCGAGCAGGATCGCGCGATCGGTGCAGTGCCCACGGCCGGTCAGGGCCAGCGAGCCATAGACCTGCGCCGCGACCTTGTCGACAGATCCGAGCAGCGACATCCGCTCGAGGTCCTGCACGAATGCGCAGGCGGCGTTCATCGGCCCCATGGTGTGGGAGCTCGACGGGCCGACGCCGGCCTTGAAAATGTCGAGGACGCTGAGGTTCATGGGCGCCTTGCGCGGGCCAACCCGCTCACTCCATCGCCAGCAGCGACGCGTTGCCGCCCACCGCCGAGGTATTGACCGTCACCGTGCGCTCGTGTGCGTAGCGGTGGAGATAGAACGGCCCGCCGGCCTTCGGTCCGGTGCCCGAAAGGCCCGAGCCGCCAAACGGCTGCGTCCCCACGACCGCGCCGATGATGTTGCGGTTGACGTAGACATTGCCCGCGGCCACGCGGCTTGCCACGCGCCGCACCGTGCCGTCGATGCGGCTGTGAATGCCGAACGTGAGGCCGAAGCCGGTCGCGTTGATCGCATCCACGAGCGCTTCGAGGTCGCGCGCCTTGTAGGTCACGACGTGCATGATCGGGCCGAACCACTCGCGCTCGAGCATCGACAGCGACGCAATCTCCACCGCGAGCGGTGCGACGAACGTGCCGGCCCGCGTCGCGGCCGGCAGTTCGATGCGGTGGTGCCAGGCTGCCGACCGCATGACTTCGTGCGCATGCCCTTCGAGGATGGCGCGCGCCGCCTCGTCGATGACGGGGCCGACGTCGGTTTCGAGGTATGCCGGATTGCCGACCACCAGTTCTTCCATGTAGCCGGCCAGCAGCCGCTTCACCTTCGGTGCGATGTCCTCCTGCACACAGAGCACCCGCAGTGCCGAGCAACGCTGTCCCGCGCTGTTGAACGCCGACTGGACCGCGTCGATGACGACTTGCTCCGGCAGCGCCGAGCTGTCGACGATCATCGCGTTCTGGCCGCCGGTTTCCGCGATCAGCGTGCCGATCGGACCGTTACGGGCGGCCAGCGTGCGATTGATGATCCGCGCAGTGTCGGTGGAGCCCGTAAAAGCGACCCCTGCAACGCGCGGATCGGCCACCGCAGCGGCACCCACGACGGCGCCATCGCCCGGCAGGAAATGCAACACGTCGGTCGGCACGCCCGCCTGCAGCAACAGGCGCACAGCGTGCGC
>CAWHCA010000045.1:0-14059 GCA_963827615.1 uncultured Gammaproteobacteria bacterium
AGACACTCGCCGGTTGCAGGCGGTCGATCCGGTACCTTTCCCCGAGCTTGGAAAGGCAGACACGCGCTCGGGGAAAGGTACCGGATCGACCGCTTGTGAGCCGGCGCCATGAGCGGATCCTCGCCAAAGCCCGAGAATCCGCACGGCGCATGCAGCCTGCCAGGGGCAGCCACTATCACCGATGGCGACACGCCGGTGCGGCGGAACGGTGGACTCATGCCGCACTCGACGCTGGATCCGGCGGGCGCTGCGTGCACCGTGCAAGTTTTCCGGCTCGGCGGAAAACTTGCTCAGGTGCCCGTCCTACAAGCGACTGATCCGGGGCCTTGCCCCGAGCGCGTGTCTGCCTTTCCAAGCTCGGGGGAAGGCCCCGGATCGGTCGCTTGCCTGCGAGCGCGTGCCTGCCTTTCCAAGCTCGGGGGGAAGGCCCCGGATCAGTCGCTTGCCTGCGAGCGCGTGTCTGCCTTTCCAAGCTCGGGGAGGGGTCCCGGGTCGGCGGCCTGACTCACTCGATCGAAAACGGCACGATGCGCCGTTCGTTCGTCCGCACGGTGAGCTTGCGGCCGAGCGGCGGGAACGCGCGCTGGTGGCAATCGGGTCGCTCGCAGATGCGGCAGCTGACGCCGACGGGCACGGCCGCGCCGTCGAGGCTGAGCCCTTCCGAGTAGACGACCTTGTCGGCGTGGGCAACTTCACAGCCGATGCCGATCGCGTACTGACGGTTGGGGCGCAGGAAATTGCCCGAGCGCTTGACGATGCTGCGCCCCACGCACAGATAGCGCACGCCGTCCGGCATCTCCGCGACCTGCACCAGGATGCGGCCAGGATGACCGAAGGCCTCGTGCACGTTCCACAGTGGGCACGCACCACCGAAACGGGCGAACTGGAAGCGCGTCGAGCTGTGGCGCTTGGTGATGTTGCCGGCCTGGTCGACGCGCACGAAATAAAATGGCACGCCGCGCGCGCCGGGACGTTGCAGCGTGCTCAGGCGATGCGACACCTGCTCGAAGCTTGCGTTGTAGCGGTGCTGCAGCTGCTCGATGTCGTGGCGCAGCTCCATCGCGGACGCCGCGAAGCGTCGATACGGCATGACGAGTGCGCCGGCCGCGTAATTGAGCAGTCCGATGCGGGCAATGTCGCGCGCGGTCGCCGACTCGAGCCCGGCGGATGCCAGTACGTCGTTGCAGAGGCCGGTAAAGAGCAGGTCAGCCAGCTGCGTTGCAAGCTGAAATGCACGCGTCGGCTCCGGCAGGTCGCGGTCAAGCGTCAGCACCCTCGTGGCGGGATCGTAATGACGGATCAGTCCGGCATCCGCCAGGGCTCGCACGACGCGGATGCCGAATCGTTCCGCGAGTGCACGCTCGAGCGTGGCCACCGCGTTGCCGTCGCCGTCGATACCGATGTCCGCAGCGAGCGCCTCGGCTGCGACGTCGAGTTCGTCGACGTAGTTATCGCGGTAGTGAAAGAAGTCGCGAACTTCCTGGTACGGCACCAGCGAGTCGGGTGCATCCTCGGTCCGCATCTTCACCGTCTCGTCGAAGCGGAGGATCCGCTCGTCGAGCGCACGGTAGGCCCGGTGCAGGGCGAGGTACTGACGGGCCAGTGTCGGCGTCGTGGCAGCCGCCATCTTGAGTTCGGACAGTGCCGGCGACGGCAGTCCGAGACCCAGGTCGGCGCTGGCCTCGCGCAGGTCGGCGATCAGCCGGGTTTCCTCGTCGCTGTCGAACTCACCCGGCCCGACGGCGAAGATCCGCGAGAGCGCGATCAGGACCCGGGCCGTCACCGGCCGCTGGTTGGTCTCGATCTGTGACAGGTAGCTGGTCGACAGCCCCAGCAACTTGGCGCACGCGTCGAGGGTGAGGTTCTGGCGCTCACGCAGGGCCCGGACCTTGGGTCCGACAAAGAGCTTGTCACGCATTTGCAGTTTTGCAAGTTCGCAGAATTTCGCAAGTTTATACGCCCTTTTTTGCATGCCTCGCAATGGCGAGTTGGAGCAAACTAGCGGTCCTTTCGTCCGTACACCCGCCGGAGCACCCGCAACCCATGCCAACGGCCAAGAGTCCCACATCCGCCGGCGCGAGGTTTCGCACGGCCCTGGCCGCCGAAAAGCCGCTGCAGGTGGCGGGTGCCGTCAACGCCTATTCAGCACTGCTCGCCGAACGAGCCGGGTTCAAGGCGATCTATCTTTCGGGTGCCGGCGTGGCCAATGCGTCGTTCGGCTTGCCGGATCTCGGCATCACCAGCCTCAACGACGTCTGCGAAGACGTGCGTCGCATCACCTCCGCCACCGACGTGCCGCTGCTCGTGGATGCGGACACGGGTTGGGGTGCCGCCTTCAACATTTCGCGCACGATCTCGGACCTGATCAAGTCGGGTGCGGCCGCGTGCCATCTCGAAGACCAGGTGCAGGCCAAGCGCTGCGGTCACCGGCCGGGCAAGGCGCTCGTCTCGGCCGACGAAATGGTCGACCGCATCAAGGCCGCCGTCGATGGTCGCACCGACGACCAGTTCGTGATCATGGCCCGTACCGACGCGCACGCCGTCGAAGGCCAGCAGGCCGCGATCGACCGTGCCCTGCGGTACGTCGCGGCTGGCGCGGACATGATCTTCGCCGAGGCGCTCACCACGCTCGACGAATACCGCCAGTTCACCGCGGTCGTGCAGGTGCCGGTGCTCGCCAACATCACAGAGTTCGGCAAGACGCCGCTCTTCACGGTGCAGGAACTCGCCGGCGCCGGCGCGCAGCTGGTGCTGTATCCGCTGTCTGCATTTCGCGCGATGTCGAAGGCCGCCGAGATCGTCTACGGCGCATTGCGCCAGGAAGGCACGCAGAAGAGCGTGCTCGACCGCATGCAGACCCGCGTCGAACTGTACGAAGTGCTCGGCTATCACGATTACGAGCAGAAGCTCGACGAGCTCTTCGTGCGCGAAGGCACCGTCAAATAGTCCATATCGGAAACCCAGCCATGAGCAGCAACGAAACCTCTCCCGCCGGCTTCAAGCCGAAGAAATCCGTGGCATTGTCGGGCGTGACCGCGGGCAACACCGCGCTCTGCACGGTGGGCCGCAGCGGCAACGACCTGCACTACCGCGGCTACGACATCCTCGATCTCGCGGACAAGTGCGAGTTCGAAGAAGTCGCGTACCTGCTCGTGCACGGCAAGCTGCCGAACGCAGCGGAACTCAAGGGCTACAAAGCCAAGCTGATGCGGCTGCGCGGATTGCCGGAATCGGTGCAGATGGCGCTGCAGGCTTTGCCCGCAGCCAGTCACCCGATGGACGTCATGCGCACCGGCACGTCGGTGCTCGGCTGCACGCTGCCGGAGAAAGACGATCACAACTCCGCCGGCGCACGCGACATCGCCGACCGGCTGCTCGCCAGCCTGGGCTCGATGCTCTGCTACTGGTACCACTACAGCCACTCCGGCCGGATCATCGAGGTTGAAACCGACGATGACTCGATCGGCGGTCACTTCCTGCACCTGCTGCACGGCGAGCCGGCACCCGCCTCCTGGGTGAAAGCGATGCACGTGTCGCTCAACCTGTACGCCGAGCACGAATTCAATGCGTCGACCTTCACGGGCCGCGTCATCGCGGGCACGGGTTCCGACCTCTATTCGTGCATCACCGGTGCAATCGGCGCGCTGCGTGGACCGAAGCACGGCGGCGCCAACGAAGTCGCCTTCGAAGTGCAGAAACGCTACGAGACGCCCGACGAAGCCGAAGCGGACATCAAGGCCCGCGTCGAGCGCAAGGAAGTCATCATCGGTTTCGGTCACCCGGTCTACACGATCAGCGATCCGCGCAACAAGGTGATCAAGGAGGTCGCGAGGCAGTTGTCGGCCGAGGCCGGCGACATGAAGATGTACGACATTGCCGAGCGTCTCGAATCCGTGATGTGGGACATCAAGAAGATGTTCCCGAACCTCGACTGGTTCAGCGCGGTCTCGTATCACATGATGGGTGTGCCGACAGCCATGTTCACGCCGCTGTTCGTGATCGCACGCACGGCCGGTTGGAGCGCGCACGTGATCGAGCAGCGCATCGACGGCAAGATCATCCGGCCGAGCGCGAATTACACGGGGCCGGAAGACCGCGAGTTCGTACCTCTCGCGCAAAGGGGTTAGGGGATAGGGGTTGGGGGATAGGGCGGGGAGGACCGGCACCGCCGGCCGCTCGAATCACTTCCTGACTCCCGGACCTCCTGACTCCCTTGACCACGAACCTTGCTGTATTCGTTCCGACTAACCCCTATCCCCCTATCCTCCCTTGCCCCTTCATCCCCTACCCCCATGAACACCGGCCCATCGCAAGCGACTCCCCGGCACCGATCTCGACTACTTCGACGCGCGCGCCGCCGTCGACGCCATCGAGCCGGGCGAATACGACAAGCTGTCGTACACGGCGCGTGTGCACGCCGAGAACCTGGTGCGTCGGTGTGATCCGGCGCTGCTCGACGCTTCCCTGCGGCAGCTCATCGAGCGTAGACGCGAGACTCGATTTCCCATGGTTTCCGGCACGCGTCGTCTGCCACGACATCCTCGGCCAGACGGCGCTCGTCGATCTTGCGGGTCTCAGGGATGCGATTGCAGAGCAGGGCGGAGATCCGGCACAGGTCAATCCCGTGGTGCCGGTGCAGCTGATCGTCGACCATTCGCTCGCCGTCGAGTGCGGCGGATTCGATCCCGATGCGTTCGCAAAGAACCGGGCAATCGAAGACCGGCGCAACGAAGACCGGTTTCACTTCATCGACTGGACCAGGCTCGCGTTCAGGAACGTCGACGTGATTCCGCCGGGCAACGGCATCATGCACCAGATCAACCTGGAGCGAATGTCGCCGGTGATCCACGCGCAGGACGGCGTCGCTTTCCCGGACACGCTGGTCGGCACCGACAGCCACACGCCCCACGTCGATGCGCTCGGCGTCATCGCCGTCGGCGTCGGCGGCCTCGAAGCTGAAAGCGTGATGCTGGGTCGCGCGTCGTGGATGCGGCTGCCCGACATCGTCGGCGTGCAACTCACAGGCAAGCCGCAACCCGGCATCACGGCCACCGACATCGTGCTGGCGTTGACCGAATTCCTGCGCCAGCAGAAGGTGGTCGGCGCGTACCTGGAGTTCTTCGGCACAGGCGCCGCCGCGTTGACGCTGGGCGATCGCGCGACGATCTCGAACATGGCGCCTGAGTACGGCGCAACGGCAGCGATGTTCTTCATCGACGAGCAGACGATCACGTACCTGCGGCTCACCGGCCGTGAGGACGCGCAAGTGAAGCTGGTCGAGACCTACGCCCGGCACACCGGACTGTGGGCGGACAGCCTGCAGACAGCCGTGTACGAACGCGTGCTCAAGTTCGACCTGTCGGGCGTCGTGCGCAATATGGCGGGCCCGTCGAATCCGCACGCGCGTGTCGCAACGAGCGATCTGGCTGCCAGGGGCATCGCGGCAGCCTGGCAGGACGAGCCCGGCAAGATGCCCGACGGCGCCGTCATCATCGCGGCGATCACCAGCTGCACCAACACCAGCAATCCGCGCAACGTGATTGCGGCGGGACTGCTCGCGCGCAACGCGAACCGGCTTGGCCTCAAGCGCAAGCCGTGGGTGAAAAGTTCGCTGGCACCTGGTTCCAAGGCCGTTGCGCTGTACCTCGATGAAGCAAAATTGACCGCGGAGCTCGAACAACTCGGCTTCGGCGTCGTCGCGTTCGCGTGCACCACGTGCAACGGCATGTCGGGCGCGCTCGATCCGCGCATCCAGCAGGAGATCATCGAACGCGACCTGTATGCGACGGCCGTGCTCTCCGGCAATCGCAACTTCGACGGCCGCATCCACCCGTATGCGAAACAGGCGTTCCTCGCGTCACCGGCACTCGTGGTGGCCTACGCCATTGCGGGCACGATCCGCTTCGACATCGAGAAGGATTCCTTTGGCACGGATGCAGCGGGCAAGCCGATCCTGCTCAAGGATCTCTGGCCGTCGGATGCGGAGATCGACGCGGTGGTTGCTGCAAGCGTCAAGCCCGAGCAGTTCCGCAAGGTCTACGAGCCGATGTTCAGGATCAATGTCGAATCCGGGCCGAAAGTGAGCCCGCTGTACGCCTGGCGCCCGCAGAGCACGTACATCCGCCGGCCGCCGTACTGGGAAGGCGCGCTGGCCGGAGAGCGCACCCTCAGGGGGCTGCGACCGCTGGCGGTGCTCGGCGACAACATCACGACCGATCACCTGTCGCCGTCCAACGCGATCCTGCTGGACAGCGCGGCAGGCGAGTACCTTGCGAAAATGGGCCTGCCGGAAGAAGACTTCAATTCCTACGCGACCCATCGTGGCGATCACCTGACGGCGCAGCGCGCCACCTTCGCCAACCCCACGCTCAAGAACGAGATGGTGGTCGTCGATGGCAAGGTGAAGCCGGGCTCGCTCGCTCGCGTCGAACCCGAAGGCAAGGTCACGCGCATGTGGGAAGCGATCGAGACCTACATGGCGCGCAAGCAGCCGCTGATCATCATCGCCGGCGCCGACTACGGCCAGGGCTCGTCGCGTGACTGGGCTGCCAAGGGTGTGCGGCTCGCGGGCGTCGAAGCGATCGCCGCAGAAGGCTTCGAGCGCATCCACCGCACCAACCTGGTCGGCATGGGCGTGCTGCCGCTCGAGTTCAAGCCGGGCGTGAACCGCAGGACGCTCGGCATCGACGGCACGGAGACGTACGATGTCGTCGGCGAACGCAAGCCGCGCGCGGAACTGACGCTGGTCATGCACCGCAGGAACGGCGAGCGCGTCGACGTGCCGGTGGTGTGCCGTCTCGACACCGCCGAAGAAGTGTCGATCTACGAAGCGGGTGGCGTGCTGCAGCGCTTTGCCCGCGACTTCCTCGAGTCGACGCGCGTCGCTTAGTGTTGCCGCTGGCGGCAGGGCGTCAGGGCGAGGGTCTCAATGTCACACGCACCACAAATCGCAATTCCCGCCACCTACATGCGTGGCGGTACCAGCAAGGGCGTGTTCTTCCGCCTGCAGGACCTGCCCAGCGCCGCGCAGACCGCTGGCGCGGCGCGCGATGCATTGCTGCTGCGCGTGATCGGCAGCCCGGATCCCTACGGCAAGCAGATCGACGGCATGGGTGGCGCGACGTCGAGCACGAGCAAGACGGTCATCGTGGCGCGGAGTGCGCGGCCCGGCCATGACGTCGACTACCTGTTCGGCCAGGTCTCGATCGACAAACCCTTCGTCGACTGGAGCGGCAACTGCGGCAACCTGTCGGCCGCGGTCGGACCGTTCGCCATCAGCAACGGCCTCGTCGATGCGAGTCGCGTGCCAAGGGACGGCATCGCGGTCGTGCGCATCTGGCAGGCGAACATCGGCAAGACGATCATCGCCCACGTGCCGGTCACGAACGGCGCAGTGCAGGAGACGGGTGACTTCGAACTCGACGGCGTGACCTTTCCCGCCGCCGAGGTGCAGCTCGAGTTCATCGATCCGGCCGCAGAGGAGGACGGTGCGGGTGGCTCGATGTTCCCGACCGGCCATCTCGTGGATGACCTTGAGGTGCCGGGGGTCGGCACGCTCAAAGCCACGATGATCAATGCGGGCATCCCCACGATCTTCGTCAACGCAGATGCGGTTGGCTACCATGGCACCGAGCTGCAGGACGCGATCAACGGCGACGCGCGGGCGCTCGCGATGTTCGAGAGCATTCGCGCGCATGGTGCGGTGCGCATGGGTCTCATCCAGCAGCTCGACGAAGCGGCCAGGCGACAGCACACGCCGAAAGTGGCGTTCGTCGCGAAGCCGGCCGACTACGTTGCGTCCAGCGGCAAGCGCGTCGCTGCCGCCGACGTCGACCTGCTGGTGCGCGCGTTGTCGATGGGTAAGTTGCATCACGCGATGATGGGCACCGCGGCAGTGGCCATCGGCACGGCTGCTGCCATTCCGGGCACGCTGGTGAACCTTGCAGCCGGCGGCGGCGCACGGCAGGCGGTTCGCTTCGGTCATCCCTCCGGCACGTTGCGTGTCGGAGCCGAAGCTGCGCGGGTCGGTGACGAATGGACGGTGACGAAGGCAATCATGAGCCGCAGTGCCCGGGTGCTGATGGAAGGGCGGGTGCGCGTCCCCGCAAGCTGATGGGTGCTGGGCGCGGCGGCGCGCCGCGCACGAAGCCGCTTTCCTGGCCCTCGTGGACTCGCTGGCGTGCGCTTTCAGGTCGCTGCAGGACCCTGCATGCTCGAAGCTGCTTGGCCCGCTCGTGCCCGGAGCGACGATGGCCTTCGGGGCGCGCGTGCCTGGCACGTCATATCAACTCGATCCTGTGCAGGCGGCCTTCAATATAGGAACGTCGGTCAGCTGGCTGCATGCGAACGACCCCGCGCTGGCGACGGCGTCCGGGCACCTGGCCGATAGCCTCGGCGCGATTGTCGCCGTGGCCGATTTCCGTGCGCGCAAGGCGATCGCTGAAGGTGACAGCCCGCCGCGGGTGCGCGACCTTTTCGACGCCTTGATCGGCGCACATGAGTTCGCCTCGCTCGAATGGGCGCGGTCGGTCCACGGCAACGAGGCCGTGACCGGCGACAACCGCAAGCTTGCGAGCGCAGCAGCGCGCTGTGCACTGACGCGACAAGCGTCCGCGGCATGCGCGGTCAGCCTGCTGGGTGGCGCCGAGGAACAGGTTGCTGCCGCCGTCGCCATTGCACGCACCGAAATGCCTGCAGCTGGCCACCCGGACGCGGTGCCCGACCTCCACGGGCAGGAACGCTGGCGAATCGGCGACGCCACCAGCCGCGGGGTGCGCCTCGCACTCGTCGCCCTGGCCGGGCAGACAGCACCGCGGTCGTCATCGCCGCCGAGTGATGAGGCCGCCTTGAAGCTTGCCGTCGTGGCCGAGCTCGAGGAGACCTGGCAGGCCGTGGCGGCAACACCAGCCGTCGCCGACCGTATCCGCGACCGGTTTGCCGCCTGCGTGGCCACTCACTTCCCAGCGGTGCAGGCCGCCAGGCTGGTCACGATGTTCGCGGACCGGGAGAAGCTCGAAGCCTTACCGATCAATGAGTTAGTGTCGCTGACGGTCCGCAACTGACGGTCGGCTGAACGGGACTGAGGACTTCGTGCGCGACCTGTGCCCCCTTGCAGGTCAGTGCCACCTGACTTGGTGATGTAGTTGACTACAACACCAAGTTCCCCATAGGATGCCTCCAGCCAAAGGCCGGCCCAGACCCGGTCCGGGAGGGATTCACCATGCTCCGCATCGACAACCTGACCCACGTCTACCCTAACGGCACGCGTGCGCTCGACGACATCACGCTGGAGGTACCGCGAGGCATGTTCGGGCTGCTCGGCCCCAACGGCGCGGGCAAGTCGTCACTGATGCGCTGCATCGCGACGCTGCAGATCCCCACGCAGGGCGCGATCCGTTTCGGCGATCTCGACGTGCTTGCCAGCCCCGACGCGTTGCGCCGCACCCTTGGCTACCTGCCGCAGGATTTCGGTGTGTACCCGCGCGTCACCGCGCTCGACATGCTCGATCACCTGGCCGTGCTCAAGGGCTTCGCGCACCGCAAGGAACGCCGCGAGACCGTCGATGCGCTGCTGCACCAGGTCAACCTGTGGGACGTGCGCAAGAAAGCGCTCGCAGGATTCTCAGGCGGCATGCGGCAACGGTTCGGCATCGCGCAGGCGCTCATTGGGCAGCCGCAGCTGATCATCGTCGACGAGCCCACCGCCGGCCTCGATCCCGAGGAACGCAACCGCTTCCTGAACCTGCTGGCCGAAATCGGCGAGAACGTGGTCGTGATCCTGTCGACGCACATCGTCGAGGACGTCGCGGACCTCTGCCCCAGCATGGCGATCATCGCCAGCGGGCGCATCGTCAGGATCGGCGCCCCCCTGCAGTTGATTGCCTCGATGAACGGGCGTGTCTGGCGCAAGACCATCGCCAGGGACGAACTCGGAGCGCACCAGCGTGACCACGAAGTGATCGCCACGCGACTCTTCGGTGGGCGCACCGTCATCCACGTGTTGGCCGACGCGAATCCCGGCGACGGCTTCGAACCGATGCAGGGCGGCCTCGAGGACGTCTACTTCTCGACGCTGGCCGGCACGCGCCGCCAGGCGGCCTGAGTCCAGGCGATGTTCAAATCCGTCGCTGCGTTCGAGCTGCGCTACCAGCTCAAGTCCCCGGCGTTCTGGGTGACGTTCGCGATCTTCCTGCTGCTCACGTTCGCCGCCACCGCCTCCGACAACGTCCAGATCGGGTCCGGTGGCAACGTCTGGAAGAACTCGCCCTACGCCATCGCCCAGACACTGATGGTCATGACCGTCTTCTCGGTCTTCATCCTGACGGCGTTCGTCGCCAACGTCGTGGTGCGCGACGACGAGACCGGGTTCGGCCCGATCATTCATTCGACGCGCCTGTCGCGCTTTGACTACCTGTTCGGCCGCTTCACCGGGGCATTCTTCGCGGGCTGCCTGCTGTTCCTCAGCGCGCCGCTCGGCATGATCGTCGGCGCCGCGATGCCGTGGCTCGATCCCGAGGTGCTCGGGCCCTTCAACCTGTGGCACTACGTATACGTCTACCTGCTGCTCTGCGTGCCGACGCTGTTCGTCACCGGCGCCGGCTTCTTCGCGATCGCGACCGCCACGCGCTCGATGATGTGGACGTACGTCGGCGTCATCGTGTTCCTCGTGCTCTACCTGGTGGCGACCAGCTTCCTGTCGCGGCCGGAGTTCATCAATACGGTCGCACTGGTCGATCCGTTCGGACTCGGCGCCTACGACCAGGCGACCCGCTACTGGACCGCCGCCGAGCGCAACACGCGGATCCCCGAATTCGCCGGCTACATCGTCTGGAACCGCGCGCTATGGGTCGGAGTCGCCTTTGCATTGCTCGGCCTCGCCTGGGTGATCTATGCGCGCGCCGCGACGGGAAGCCGCATGGCCGCGACCAGGGCGCCGGACACATCGGACGATGTGCATCCGGTGCTCGCCGCGCGCGCTGCCGCCACTCTGGCCGTGAAGGCGACACCGTCCGGCGATGCGGGCTGGAGCCAGCTCTGGGCGCTCGCCCGATTCGACATGGCTGCCGCCATCCGCAGTCCCGCCTTCATCGTGCTGCTCGGCATCGGTTTCGTGAACTCGCTGGCCTCGCTCTGGTACGCCGACGAGAGGTACGGCAACACGATCCATCCGGTCACCCGGATCATGATCGAGGCGCTGCAAGGCGCCTTCACGATCATTCCATTGATCATCGCGATCTATTACGCGGGTGAACTCGTCTGGCGCGACCGTGAACGCCGCATGCACGAGATCATAGACTCGACCCCGGCGCCCGACTGGGCGTTCGTCGTGCCAAAGATTCTCTCCATCTCGGTCGTCCTGTTTTCGACCCTGGCGGCGAGCGTACTCGCGGCGATCGTCGTACAGCTGCTCAAGGGTCACTTCGAGCTCGAGGTCGGCAAGTATCTCTTCTGGTACGTCGTGCCGACGACCGTGAGCGTGGTGCTGTTCGCGGTGCTCGCGATCTTCATGCAGACGCTCGTGTCGCACAAGACCTTCGGCTGGATGCTGATGCTGCTGTTCGTCGTCGGCCAGATAACGCTCGACCGCCTCGGTTTCGAGCACAACCTCTACCAGTACGCGGGCAACCCCGGCACACCGCTCTCCGACATGAACGGGCAGGGTGATTTCGGACGCTTCGCCTGGTGGTTTCGCGCCTACTGGTCGGCTGCGGCGGTCCTGCTCGCCGTCCTGGCGTATGCGCTCTGGCGTCGCGGCATCGGCGCGCCGCTCAGGACGCGCCTGGCGCAGCTGCCGCGCAAGATCCGCGGCACCCCCGGGCTGGTGGCGGCCGCGTCCGTCGTCGCGATGATCGGGCTCGGCGGCTGGATCTACTACAACACCAACGTCGTGAACGAGTACACGACGACGCTGGGTCGTGAACGTGACCAGGCCGACTACGAAAAGACGCTGATCGGTTACGAAAACGTGCCGCAGCCGCGCATCAGCGACGTGACGCTCGACATCGCGCTCTATCCTGATGAACCGCGGGCCGTCACACGCGGCACCTACGTGATCCAGAACCGCACCGGCCAGCCACTCGACGAAGTGCACGTGCGCTGGCTCAAGCCGTTGCAGATGACGAAGCTCGACGTCGAAGGCGCGCAACTCAGGCAGGAGCACGTCGGCCACGACTACCGGATCTACCGGTTCGACCGCCCGATGGCACCGCTCGAAAGCCGCCGCATCACGTTCGAGACGCTGCGTGAGCAGAAGGGGTTCCGCAATTCTGACAATGAGCACCGTATCGTCGACAACGGCACGTTTCTCGACAACACGGAGATCGCGCCGCTGCTCGGCATGAGCCGCGAAGGCCTGTTGCAGGACCGTGCGAAGCGCCGCAAGTATGGCCTGCCGCCCGAACTGCGCCCCGCGAAGCTCGAGGACGAAAGCGCGCGCGCATTCAGCGGGCTGCGTCGCGACAGCGACTGGGTCAACTCGGACATTTCCGTGTCCACCACGGCCGACCAGGTTGCGATTGCGCCCGGATACCTCGAGTCCGATACGGTCGAAAACGGCCGGCGCACGCTCCGTTATCGCAGCGACGCTCCGATCAACAATTTCTTCTCCGTGCAATCGGCCCGGTACGAGGTGGCGAAGGATCGCTGGAAGGACGTCGAGCTGGCGGTCTATTACGATCCAGCGCATCGCTACAACATTGACCGCATGCATGCGGCGATGAAGGCCTCGCTGGAGTACTTCACCACGCAATTCAGCCCGTTCCAGTTCCGCCAGGCGCGCATCCTGGAGTTTCCGGACTACGCGAGCTTCGCGCAGTCCTTCGCCAACACGATTCCATACTCGGAAGGCATCGGCTTCGTTGCGGACTACCGCGATCCCGAGAAGATCGACATGGTCACCTACGTCACGGCGCACGAAGTCGGGCACCAGTGGTGGGGCCACCAGGTCATCAGCGCCGACCAGCAGGGCGGCACGTTCCTCGTTGAATCACTGGCGCAGTATTCCGCGCTGATGGTGATGGAGCAGATGTACGGGCCGGAGCAGATCCGCAAGTTCCTGAAGTACGAACTCGACCGCTACCTCCGCGCGCGCGGCGGCGAGGTGCTGGAGGAACTGCCGCTCGTGCGCGTCGAGAACCAGCCGTACATCCATTACCAGAAGGGCGGTCTCGCGCTGTACCTGCTCAAGGACCAGATCGGTGCGGACAAGATCAACGAGGCGTTGCGGGGCCTGATCGCGGAATTCGCGTTCAAGCCGGCGCCGTACGCCAACCCGACGGACCTCATCAAGCGGTTCCGTGCCGTGGCGGGTCCCGGGCACCAGCAGCTGATCACGGACCTGTTCGAGAAGATCACACTGTACGACGTCAAAGTGACGGACGCGAAGGCGAAGCGCCGGACCGATGGCCGCTGGGACGTCACGCTCGAGGTGGACGCGCGCAAGCTCCATGCCGATGGCAAGGGCCAGGAGACCGAGGCGCCGCTCGACGAAAGGTTCGACGTCGGCGCATTCACGGTCGAGCCGGGTCGCAAGGGTTACGACAAGTCCAGCGTGCTAGCGGTCAAGCGGATGCGCGTGCACAGTGGCAAACAAACGCTGCTGCTCGTGACCGACAAGGAGCCGAACTTTGCGGGGGTCGATCCGTTCAACAAGTGGATCGATCGCAACTCGGACGACAACGTGAAAGAAGCCACCAAGTCGGAGTCGCTCGCAGCCGCCTCACGTCTGTAGCGCCGGACGGACTCTCCCGCCCCCGCTGCTGACAGGCCGGGGCGAGGGTCCGGTGTATCCTGCCGGGATGACAGACCTCATCGAAGGGGCCCGCGGCCTGGGGCTCGAACTTGACGCAGCGCAATGTGCGAAGCTGCTTCAGCACCTCGACCTGCTCGACGACTGGAACACGCGCATGAACCTCACGGCCATCCGCGAGCGGCCGGCGCAGGTCACGAAGCACATTCTCGACAGCCTGACACTGGTGCCGTGGCTGCGTGGCAGGCGCGTCGCGGACATCGGCAGTGGCGCCGGCTTCCCTGGCATTCCGCTGGCGATCGTCGTGCCCGG
>CAWHCA010000046.1:0-43116 GCA_963827615.1 uncultured Gammaproteobacteria bacterium
ACCCGCGAGATGCCCGGCACCTCGTTGATGATGCGGCGCGAGCAGAGCTCGAGGAATTCGTAGGGCAGCCGTGCCCAGCGCGCCGTCATGAAGTCGACGGTCTCCACTGCGCGCAACGCGATGACGTAATCGTAGCGTCGACCGTCGCCCATCACCGCGACCGAACGCACCGGCAGGAACACTGCGAACGCCTGGCTGGTCACGTCGTAGAGCCCGTGCGCGTGCAGTTCGTCGATGAAAATCCTGTCGGCTTTGCGCAGCAGGTCGGCGTACTGCTTCGAGACTTCGCCAAGGATGCGCACGCCGAGGCCCGGACCCGGGAACGGATGGCGGAACACCATCGAGCGCGGCAAGCCGAGCTCGAGGCCGAGCCGGCGCACCTCGTCCTTGAACAGTTCGCGCAGCGGCTCGACCAGCTTGAGCTTCATGTGCTCGGGCAGGCCGCCCACGTTGTGGTGCGACTTGATCACGTGCGCCTTGCCGGTCTTGGCGCCCGCGGATTCGATCACGTCGGGGTAGATCGTGCCCTGCGCCAGCCAGCGCACGCCTTCGAGCTTGTTCGACTCCTCGTCGAACACTTCGACGAACATGCGCCCGATGATCTTGCGCTTGCGCTCCGGGTCGGCCTCGCCGCGCAACGCGTCGAGGAAGCGTTCCTCGGCGTTCACGCGGATGATCTTCACCCCCATGTTCTCGCCGAGCATCTTCATGACCTGGTCGCCCTCGTCGGCACGCAGCAGGCCATGGTCGACGAACACGCAGACCAGCTGGTCGCCGATCGCGCGATGCAGCAACGCTGCGACGACCGATGAATCGACCCCGCCCGACAGGCCGAGCAGGACCTTGTCGTCGCCGACCTGCTCGCGCACGCGTGCGACCGCGTCCGCAATGATGTTCCCCGGCTCCCAGCGCGCCTCGCACGCGCAGATCTCGCGCACGAAACGCTCGAGCATCCGCCCGCCCTGCAGCGTGTGCGTGACTTCCGGGTGGAACTGCACAGCGTAGTAGTTTCGCGTTTCGTCGGCCATGGCGGCCAGCGGCGCGTTCGGCGACGAGCCGACGGGCACGAAGCCGGCCGGGATTTCCTCGACGCGGTCGCCGTGGCTCATCCAGACGTCGAGCACGGCGCGGCCTTGGCTGTCGCGGTGATCGAACAACTCGTTGAACAGGCGGCACGGCGCGGTCACGGTGACTTGTGCATAGCCGAACTCGCGGTGATCCGAGCCGCTGACGCGCCCGCCGAGCTGCTGCGCCATCGTCTGCATGCCGTAGCAGATACCGAGCACGGGCACGCCCGCCTCGAACACGGCATGCGGCGCCTTGGGCGGCTGCGCATCGGTGACGGACTCGGGGCCGCCGGACAGGATAATGCCGCGCGCGCCGAATCCGCGGACTTCGGCGTCGCTGATGTCCCACGGATGGATCTCGCAATAAACGCCGCTTTCGCGGACGCGTCGCGCGATCAGCTGGGTGTACTGGGCCCCGAAATCGAGGATCAGGATGCGGTGCGCGTGGATGTCGGCCGGGCGCACCGCCGCTGCAGACGCTTGCTCAGCTGACACGGTAATTCGGGGCTTCCTTGGTGATCGTCACGTCGTGAACGTGGCTCTCGCGCACGCCCGCGCTGGTGATTCGCACGAACTTGGGTCGCGTCCGCATCTCGTCGATGTTGGCGCTGCCCGTGTAACCCATGGCGGCGCGCAGGCCGCCCGCGAGTTGGTGCAGGATCGCGACGATGCTGCCCTTGTACGGCACGCGGCCTTCGACGCCTTCCGGCACTAGCTTTTCGATTTCGGCCGACGCGTCCTGGAAATAGCGGTCGCGCGAGCCGTTGGACTGGGCCATCGCCCCGAGCGAACCCATGCCGCGGTACGATTTGTACGAAGCCCCCTGGTACAGCTCGACCTCGCCCGGCGATTCCTCGGTGCCCGCGAACAGGCCGCCCATCATCACGCAGTGCGCGCCCGCGACGATGGCCTTGGCCACGTCACCGGAGAAGCGGATGCCGCCGTCGGCAATCAGCGGGATCCCGTGCGGCGCCAGAGCGGCAGCCACGTTCGCGACCGCGGAGATCTGCGGGACGCCGACGCCGGCGACGATGCGGGTGGTGCAGATCGAGCCCGGGCCGATGCCGACCTTCACGGCGTCCGCACCGGCGTCGACCAGCGCCATCGCGGCCTCGGCCGTCACGATGTTGCCGGCGATGACCTGCTGGTTCGGCCACTTCGCCTTGATGCGCTTGACGGTCTCGATCACGCCGCGGCTGTGGCCGTGGGCCGTGTCGACGACGATGACGTCGACACCGTTTTCGCGCAGCGCCGCCGCGCGCTCGAGCGTGTCCGCACCCGTGCCGACGGCCGCGCCGACGCGCAACGCGCCGCGCTCGTCCTTGCAGGCGCGCGGGAACTCGGTCGCCTTCTGGAAATCCTTGACCGTGATCATGCCCTTCAGCTGGAAGTCGTCGCCGACGACGAGCACCTTCTCGATGCGGTGCTTGTGCAGCAGCATCAGCACGTCTTCCTTGGGTGCGCCTTCGCGCACGGTGATCAGTCGCTCGCGCGGCGTCATGACCTCGGAGACCGGCGCGTCGTAGCGCGTCTCGAAGCGCAGGTCGCGGTGCGTGACGATGCCGAAGGCCTTGCCGTCGCGCACGACCGGCACGCCGGAAATGTTCTTCGAGCGCGTGAGTTCGAGCACTTCGCGGATGGTCTGCTCGGGCCGGACCGTGATCGGGTCGTGGATGATGCCGCTTTCGAAGCGCTTCACGCGCGCGACTTCCCGCGCCTGCGACTCGATGGTCATGTTCTTGTGCAGGATGCCGATACCGCCTTCCTGCGCGATCGAGATCGCGAGGCGATGCTCGGTGACGGTGTCCATGGCGGCCGAGACGACAGGCAGGTTCAGCTTGATGCCGCGCGTCAGATGCGTGGCCAGGCTGACCTCTGCCGGCAGGACCTGGGAATAGGCCGGCACGAGCAGGACGTCGTCGAAGGTGAGGGCTTCCTCGAGAATTCGCAGCATTGGGCGACCCGGAGCGAAAGGAAGCGCGGCATTGTACCCGCTTGGGGCGCGTCGGGTAAAACTGGTGTTGCGCACCCCTTCGTTCGTCGGCCGTGCAAAGGCTGTGACCAGGCATCGGTGCTCCGGACCTGCCGGGTCGCGTCCGGGGACGCCGTAAATCCTTCCCTGGAGGCTCCGGCCGCCGCGTCCATGCGGCGGACGGCCCCGGCCCGCGACCCGGCAAGCCCGGATCCCTCGCTGCCCGTGAGCATGGTGGCAGGCCGGCGAACGACTTGGCCGCGTCGCTTCGTTTTCCGGTGGACGCCCCGACCGGTAAGATTCGCCGATGGCCGATTCCTGGTTCGACGACGAAGCAACACCCCCGCCGGCCGCCCCGGCGCGCGAAATCTTCACGATTTCGCAGCTGAACGCGCAGGCTCGGATGCTGCTTGAGCGCGGACTGGGCTCAGTCTGGCTCGAAGGCGAGATCTCGAACCTGGCGCGCCCCGCCTCGGGCCACTGGTACTTCTCGCTGAAAGACGCATCGGCACAGGTTCGCTGCGCGATGTTCCGCAACCGCAGCATGCTCGTGCGCTTCCCGGTCAAGGATGGCGCCAGGGTACTCGCACGGGGTCGCGTAAGCCTCTATGAGGCCCGGGGCGAGTTCCAGGTCGTCATCGATCACCTCGAGGAGGCGGGCGAAGGCGCGCTGCGCCGCCAGTTCGAGGAACTCAAACGCAAGCTGCTGGCCGAGGGCCTGTTCGAGGCCACGCTGAAAAAGCCACTGCCGACCCTGCCCCGTCGCATCGGCGTGATCACGTCGCCGACCGGCGCTGCGTTACGCGACATCCTGCACGTCCTGCGACGCCGCTTCCCGGCCGTGCCGGTGCTGGTCTATCCCGTTGCGGTGCAAGGTGAAGCGGCACCACGCGAGATCGTGCAGGCGCTGCAACTCGCCGCTGCACGCAACGAGTGCGACGTGCTGATCCTGGCCCGGGGCGGCGGTTCGCTCGAGGACCTGATGGCATTCAACGAGGAATCCGTGGCGCGCGCGATCCACGCCTGCGGTATTCCGATCATCAGCGGCGTGGGTCACGAGACCGACGTCACGATCGCCGACTTCGTCGCGGATGAGCGCGCACCGACTCCCTCGGGCGCCGCGGAACGCAGCGTGCCGGACAGCGCCGAATACCTGCGAACACTCGGAGCGCTCGAGCGCAACCTGACCCAGAGCCTGCGCCGCAAGTTGTCGTCGCTGCGACAGACGCTGCAGCAATGGGAACGGTCACTCAACCAGCTGTCGCCGCGCGCACGACTGCAGCAGCATGCGCAGCGCCTGGACGAACTCGATCAGCGCATGCGGCGGGCGATCCATGCCCGGCTCGAACGCGCTCGCGTCCGCCTGTCGAATGCGGAAGCGCTCCTCGGTCGCAGCAGCCCCGCGCGTCGCCTGGCACCACTGCAGCAACGGCTGGACGTCGCTCAACGTCGCCTCCCGGCTGCAATACAGCGACGACTGCAGGTCGCGCGTGAACGGTTTGAACGCTCCCTGCGAACGCTCAATGCCGTCAGCCCGCTGGCAACACTGGAGCGCGGCTACGCGATCGTCACGGACACCGGCACGCACGTCGTCACCGACGCTTCGACGCTCGCGCCGGGTGCACAGATCGAAGCACGCGTGGCTCGTGGTTCCGTTCGTGCGACGGTCACGGAGGTATTCGCGTCGGAGACCAAGATCGCAGCCGCACCGAAGAAGAAAGCGAAGCCAAGGCAATGACGAACGAGAGAGCCGCATCCGCGCGCACGGGACCCGCTCCAACGCGAGGGGATTTACGCCCGGATTCCGTCGGGCGGACCTGGCGCTTGCTTGCGCCGCTGGTCGTATCGATGAGCCTCGGTGTCGCTGCTCCCGCACGCGCGGCAGACGACATCGCGTTGCCGCGCGACACGCGCGTGCCTGGCGGCATCGCGATCCTCGATCTCGGTGCGGGCACCGAATCGCCCGGTGCCGTCTATTTCGGCAAGTACCGGGCACCGATCGTTCGCACCACGGACGGCTGGAAAGCAATCGTCGGTATTCCGCTCGCGACAGAGCCCGGCCGGCAGGTGGTCACGCTGGTCACACCATCGGCGAGTGACAGGGATCGCGAGATCATGTTCAACGTCGAGCCCAAGGCGTACGCCACCCAGAACCTGACCGTCGAATCGCGCAAGGCCGATCCGCTGCCTGAGGACCTGAAACGCATCGACGCCGAGACCGAACGCACCGAGCGTGCGCTGGCCACCTACACCGAAAGCCGGTCACCGACATGGCGCTGGACTGTACCGGTGCCAGGAGAACGTTCGGATTCGTACGGCAAGCGTCGCGTCTTCAACGGGCTGCCGCGCAAGCCGCACAGCGGCATGGACATCGCTGCGCCGACCGGCACCCCGATCCGCAGTCCGGCGGCTGGCCGCGTCGTGGAAACCGGAGATTTCTTCTTCAACGGCAACACTGTGTTCGTCGACCACGGCCAGGGCGTGCTCACGATGTATTGCCACCTGAGCCGGATCGACGTGACTGCGGGTGACGTGGTCAAGGAAGGCGACGTGCTGGGACTGGTCGGCGCAACCGGCCGGGTCACGGGTCCGCACCTGCACTGGGGCGTGAGCGTGAACCGGGCGATGGTGGATCCGGCGCTGCTGCTGGGGAAGTGACTAGGGGATAGGGGTTAGGGGATAGTCGGAGGTCGCCGGTGGCGACGAAGAGAATTCCCGGAGCGCAGCCACCGAACTTCCGACTAGTCCCCTATCCCCTAACCCCTATCCCCTCGCCAAGTTTCGAAAGAAACTTGGCGATCGCCGGTTCGAAACGCGCGTTGTCCACCAGGAACGCGTCGTGACCCTGCGGCGACGGGAACGCGTGGAATTCAACGTCGACACCCGCCTTGCGCAGTTGCTCGGCAATCAGCGTCTGCTGGTCGATGGTGTAGAGCATGTCCGTCTGCGCGCCGAGCACCAGCGTCCGCTGCACGCCCTTGAACTTCGCAAAGGCCGCATCGAGCGAGCCGGCGCCGTGCTCGGCGAGGTCGAACTGATCCATGGCGCGGGAGAGATAGAGATAGCAGTTGGCGTCGAAGACGTCGGCGAACCGCTGGCCCTGGTGCTCGAGGTACGATTCGACTTCGAACTGCGCGCGGAAATCGCCGGGCTGGCCCGTGGTTTCCGCTACGCGCCGACGGCCGAAGCGCTGGTCCCATTCCTCGTGCGAGCGGTACGTGATGGTGCCGAGCTTGCGCGCCATGCGCATGCCCTGGCGCGGACCGCGGCCGCGTTCATAGTTGCCGCCGCGCCAGGCCGGATCGTTGCGCACGATTTCACGCTGCAGCGAGCGCAGCGAAATGGCGAACGGATTGGCTGCCGTCGCGCCGGAAATCGACATGATGTTGCGCGCCACGCCTGGAAACTGGGCAGCGAAGGCGAGGACGGTCATGCCGCCCATCGAGGGACCGGCGACGCAGGCCACGGTCTCGATGCCGAGCTGGCGCAGCACCTCGTAGCCGCCGCGAGCAACGTCCTCCAGGGAGACTTCCGGGAAGGTGATGCCGAACGGACGGCCCGTGCGCGGGTCGGTCGAGGTCGGGCTCGACGAGCCGTAGGGACTGCCGATCGAGTTGATGCAGAGAACGTAGAACCGGTTCGTGTCGATCGGCTTGCCGGCGCCGATCATCGATTCCCACCAGCCCGGCTTCGGGTCCGCGGGCGACGATGCCGCGTGCGCGGAGGGGGAAAGCCCGGTGAAGAGCAGCAGCGTGTTGTCCCGCGATGCGTTCAGCTTGCCCAGGGCTTCGTAGGCAATCACCGGGTGTTCGATCACGCCGCCGCGATACATGCGCAACGGCTCGTCCAGCAGGGCCAGCCGGGTAGCCGGCAGGTCGTGGGCGGCGGTTGGCGATGTTCGGGCGACGGCCATGAGCATGCGTCCAGTCTAGACCGGGCCCGGCGGGCCACTAGCTTGAGAGGATAGCCGGTCAGAACCGGCAGTTATCAGTCCCGGGCGCCGAGGCCGGGCCTGTCAGCGCTTTCCGGCCTTCTTGCCACCCCTGGAGCGGGCAATCAGGCGCTTCTTGCTGCGGACCTGGCGCGGGGTTAGCTCATTGCGGCGGCCCTTGAAGGGATTCTCGTCGGTCCGGAACTCGACCCGCATCGGCGTGCCCTTCAGCCGGAAAGTCTCCCGGAAATGGTTCTCGAGGAACCGGCGGTATGCGTCGGGCACGTGCTGGGTCTGGTTGCCATGAATGACCACGACCGGAGGATTGCGGCCACCCTGGTGGGCATAGCGCAGCTTGATGCGCCGGCCGCGGACCAGCGGCGGCTGGTGGAGGGTGAGCGCCTGCTCGAGGGCCCGGGTGAGGTCCTTGGTCGGCAGTTCCTTCATGGCGGCGCGGTAGGCCTTGAGGACGGACTCCATCATTTCGCCGACGCCCGTGCCATGGCGCGCGGAGATGAAGTGCACGTAAGCGAAGCGCAGGAAGTCGAAACGCAGGTCGAGCCCGTCGCGGATCGTGTCGCGCTGGTCCTGCGGGATGCCGTCCCACTTGTTGATCGCGAGCACGAGCGCCCGGCCCTGCTCGGCGACGAGACCCATCAGGCTCGCGTCCTGTTCGGCCACGGTGTCGTGCGCGTCGAGGACGCCAATCACGACATTCGCGCGGTCGATGGCCTGCAGCGTCTTGACGACGCTGAACTTCTCGACGGTCTCGTTGACCTTCGCCTTGCGCCGCACGCCCGCGGTGTCGATCAGCACGTACGGCAGCCCGTCGCGCTCGAACGGGACTTCGACCGTGTCGCGCGTGGTGCCGGGCTGGTCGAATGCGATCAACCGTTCTTCGCCGAGCAACCGGTTGATCAGCGTCGACTTGCCGACGTTCGGCCGGCCCACGACGGCGACACGGATGGTCCCCGCGGAGTAGCCGAGCACGTCGGGTGCATCGAGGGCGCCCTCGAGACCCTCGAGCGCGCGCTCGATCAGCGCGTCGAGACCCTGCTTGTGTGCCGACGAAATGGCGATCGGCTCGCCGAAGCCGAAGCGGTGGAACTCGGCCTGCGCCATGTCGTCGTCGAGGCCTTCGGCCTTGTTGGCGACGACCAGGACCGGCTTGCCGCTGCGGCGTAGCAGTTCAGCGACGTGCAGGTCCTGCGGCGTGCAGCCCTGGCGGGAATCGACGACGAAGAGAACGCGGTCGGCTTCCTCGACCGCCTTCAGCGTCTGCTCGGCCATCAGTCGCTCGATGCCGCCGACGATGGACTCGACGAGGCCGCCGGTGTCGATCACGACGCACGAGCGGCCTTCGTGGCGGGCGTAGCCGTACTTGCGGTCGCGGGTCAGCCCCGGTACGTCGGCGACGAGCGCGTCGCGTGTGCGAGTCAGCGCGTTGAAGAGCGTCGATTTGCCGACGTTCGGACGCCCGACCAGGGCGACGACAGGCAGCACATCAACGACCCGCGGGCGCGCCGCTGCGATAGGCGACGACGCGGCCGCCATCGTCGATCACGAAGGCGCGATCACCGTCCGTGACCGGAGCCATGCTGATGCGCTCCCCGCCCGGACGCTCGCGGGCGATGAACTTGCCCGAATCGCGGTCGAGCCAGTGCAGGTAGCCGTCGAAGTCGCCGACGATCACCGCGTTGCCGACGACGGCGGGCGCGCTCAACCCCCGGCGCTTGAGCCCGTCCTGTTGCCACACGACCGCGCCATCGCGACGACGCAGCGCAACCACGCTGCCGTCCGCGGTGGCCACGTAGAGCTGCGTGTCGTCGAGCGCGGGGGCGCGGTAGCTGGAAAGATCGCGGCTCCACCAGATCTGGCCGGAGTCCAGTGCCAGCATGACGACGCGGCCCTGGTAGCCCGTGGCGAAGCCGTCGTTGCCGTCGACCTGCACGGCGCTGTCGACGTCGGCGAGACGGGCGAGTTCAGATCGTCCGCCTGGCGTCGTGACCTGCGCCTGCCAGGCGATGTCGCCCGAGGCGAGCGTAAACGCGACGACCTTGCCTGAATCGAATCCAGCGACGACGTTGTCCTTGGCGAGGACGGGCGATGCCGTGCCGCGCAACGACAGCTTCGGCACCGGCTCCTCACCGGTCCACTGCGACTTGCCTGTCAGCGCATCGAGCGCGTGCACACGGCCGTCAACCGAGCGCACGATCACGCGATCGCCCGTGACGAGCGGAGCGGCGAGCACCTCGCTGCTGACCGACACCTTCCACAGGACCTTGCCGGACGCGACGTCGAGCGCAATCACCTTGCCGTCGCTCGTGCCGACGGCCACGACGCTGGCGCCGACCCCCGGACCCGCGGCCAGGTCGGCCTTCGTGTCCTGCGACCACTTCACCCGACCCGTGGCCGGATCGAGCGCGACCACTTCACCGTCGCGTGCCGCCGTGAACAGAACGCCGCGATCGAGCGCGAGTCCGAGCGCGAGACGCAGCTTTTCGCCGCCGCCGCCAACGCCCGTGTCCCACAACTTCTGGACCGCGAGGGTCGGCTTCAGGTCCACCAGCTCGGCGGGCGGTTCCACGCCCTTCTTGTCCTTGTCGCACCCGGCGATCAGGACCAGCAGGCTCGCCACGCAGGCAGCCGCGACCAGTGATGGACGCCGGCGTGTCATGGCTTGTCGCCTGCCACCGGAGCGACCGCGGCCGGCTTCGGCACCGCAGCCGGTGCAGCGACAGCGCCCGTCGCGGGCAGCGCATCGCGCTTCAATTCCACGAATTCGCGATCGAACGCCTGCGCCTGGACCGAGGTCGTCGCGGCGAGCGCGGCATCGTAGGCCTTGCGTGCACCGGCGACGTCGCCCTTGGCCGCGAGCACGTCGCCGCGGATCTCGTGGAAGATCGGCGTGAAGGAGCCGGCGTTCGTGACGTCGAGCAGCTTGAGCGCGTCGTCGTGCTTGCCCTGTTCGGTCAGCACGCGGGCCAGGCGTGACTGTGCGATCAGGCGCAACTCGGGATCGCGCGAGGATTCAGCCACCGTGCGCAGGCGCTTCACAGCCTCGTCGAGGTCGCGCGTATCCACCGCAAAGCGCGCGAGCGCCAGGTCGGCATGGTCCGCGTACGGCGACTTCGGGTGCAGACCGCGCAGGTCGCCCGCCTTTTTCGCTGCCGCATCCCTGTCGTTCTTGCTGAGCGAGTCGAGCACGGCGACGTACGACGCCTCGTCCTGCTCGGACGCATTGAGCTTCGACTTCTGCCAGTACTGCCAGCCCGCCAGGCCACCGAGGCCGAGGGCGATGCCGCCCACGATCCAGAGCCAGTTCTCGGCCCAGAAGCGCCGCAGTTGTTCTTCGCGTTCGTTGTCTGAGAGGTCTTCCACTTCACCCACTCCATCTGCCGTCCCGCCGGGACGGCTCGCTGTAATTATGCCGGCTGCGCCTGCAGTTCCCGGTCGAGTTCCGCTGCCAGCTCATCGAAAGAAATTTCGCGCTGCGCCGCTTCCCGGCCGCGCAGTGCCTTGACCGCTGCGACGCGCCGCGCCGCCTCGTCGTCACCGACGATGACCGCGATTCGGGCGCCGCTCCTGTCCGCGCGCTTCAGCTGGGACTTGAAGCTGCCACCGCCGCAGTTCGTTTCCAGGCGCAGCCCTGGCACACCGTCACGAATGCGCTCGGCGAGCCCGAGCCCCGCCGCTTCCGCCGCCGGACCGGCCAGCACCAGGTAAACGTCCGGGCTGCCTGCGTCCTGCACGAGGCCCTGCAGGCGCATCAGCTCGACGATCCGCTCCTCGCCCAGCGCCCAGCCGATCGCTGGCACCGATTCGCCGCCGAGCTGCGCGACGAGGCCGTCGTACCGGCCGCCGGAACAGACCGCGTCCTGCGAACCGAGGTCGGTCGTGACCCACTCGAATACCGTGCGCGAATAGTAGTCGAGCCCGCGCACCAGGCGCGGATTGACGACGAAATCGACGCCGGCCGCGGTGAGTTGCGAACAGAGCGTCGCGAAATGTGCTGCCGACTCCGGGTCGAGGTGATCGGTGATCAACGGGGCACCCGCGATGACCGCGGCCATCGCCGGGTTCTTGCTGTCGAGGATGCGCAGCGGATTGCCGTCGAGCCGGCGCGTGCTGTCGGCATCGAGCTGGTCGCGATGCTGCCCGAAGTAGTCCAGCAGCTTCGCCCGATAGACAGCGCGCGACGCCGGCGTGCCGAGCGAATTGAGGTTGAGCTTGAGTCCGCGCAGTCCGAGCACACGCCACAGGCGGGCCGTCAACAGGATGAGTTCGATGTCGACGTCCGGCCCCGGGAAACCGAGGGCTTCGACGTCGATCTGGTGAAACTGGCGGTAGCGGCCCTTCTGCGGCCGTTCGTAGCGGAACATCGGGCCCATCAGCCAGACCTTCTGGCGCTGGTTGTGCAGCAGGCCGTTCGAGATGCACGCGCGGACGATGCCCGCCGTCGCTTCGGGCCGCAGCGTCAGCGAATCGTCGCCACGGTCCCGGAACGTGTACATCTCCTTCTCGACGATGTCGGTGAACTCGCCGATCGAGCGCTTGAAGAGCTCGGTGCGCTCGAGCAGGGGCAACCGGATCTCGCGATAACCGTACTGCGCAAGAATTTCGCGGGCCGCGCGTTCGAGCAGCTGCCACGCCGCCGTCTGGTCGGGCAGCACGTCGTTCATGCCGCGGACGGCCTGCAGGGTCTCGCTCATCGTCCAGTGACCCTGTTCAACGCAGCGATCCGTCCGGACCGATGCTGAAACGCGCGAGCGCCTGCCCTTGCGCGCGCGGCAGTGCCGGCAGCACACGGCCATTGACCGACACGGTGACGGCTGCGGCATCGCCGATCGTCACGCTCAAGGGAGCGGTCGCCGTGAGCGTGCGCTCGGTCCCGGCCTTGCCGAGATCGTAGAGCACCGCCTTGCCGGAACCGTCGAACACCTCGACCCAGGAATCGCCGGCAAACTTCACACTCAGGCTGACCTGGCCGGGCTGCAACGCGCCAGCGGCTGCGTCGGACATAGACTCGGCGGATCCGGCGATTGCCGGAGCCGATGCCGCAGCGGGGGGCGTGGGCATGGTCGTGGCAGATGCCTGCTCCAGGACCGGTGCGGTGACTTCTTCCGGGGCCGTATCGATCCACGGCAGGCCATGCTCCGAGACGTATGCGACCAGTGCCGAGGCAAGGAAAAATGCCGCTGCGCCGCCGACGACCCAGGGCCAGCGTGGCTTGCCGCGCACCGGAGCCATTTCGAGCCGTGATTTTGGCACCAGCGAGGGCTCGCCGAGCTGCTGCGTGGAGTGCTCGTACAGCGACACGATCTCGTCCTCGTCGAGTCCGAGCATCGTGGTGTAGCGGCGCAGGTGCCCCTTGACGAAGACCGGCGCGCCGAGCGTGGCAAAGTCGTTCGCTTCGAGGTGCGCCAGCACCATCGTGTCGAGATTCAGCGATTCCGCCGCCTGCTGGTGGCTGATGCCCTGCGCTTCGCGCTCGCGTCGCAGGCGCGCGCCCGGGCTCGAGGGGAGCTCGGTGCCATCCGCGTCGGACGGACTCATGGCTTCGCCCGTTCCGCTTCGAAGAGCCGCGAGGCCTCCTCGGACGTCGGGAACTCGTTTTTCAGGCGTTGCGAGTAACGCGCGGCCTGCGCGGCATCGCCGAGGCCGAGTTCGATGTTGCGGCCGAGCCAGAGCGTCGCCGCCGTCACCGGCGCAACGGCGGTGTAGCGCTCCAGGAACGCTCGTGCCTGCAGCCCATTGCCGGCTTCCTGCGCCAGTTCTGCCATCTGCATCAGCGCGTCGGGTTGCTTCGGGTTGCGCGCGAGCGCCTTGCGGAAACTCTGCTCGGCGTCCTTCGGCCGTCCGTCACCGCGGGCGCACCGGCCGGCATTGGTATACGCAACGTCAGGGCGCGCGTTGAGCGGACTCGCCGCCGCCTGCAGCATGTACTGCTCCCCGCGCTTCGGTTCGCCGTTCAGGCAGAAGTACACGGCCGCGTTGGCGACGACGTCGGGATTGTCCTTGCCGCCCAGCTTCACGGCCTGCTCGAAGTGCGACAGGGCCTTCTTCTTGTCGCCGAGCTTGTCGTAGACGAATCCCGCGGCCATCTGCGTATTGGCCGTGCGCGCGTCCTGCTGCAGGGCCTTGTCGATCTTCTCGCGCGCGGCCTTGAGGTTACCTTCACGCATGTAGGCGAGCGCGAGTTCGGTATTGACCGCGGCCGCCTGGTCGATCGCCTCGCGGCTGCCCGGCTCGGCAGCGACCACGGCACGCGGCGCGCCAAGCGTCGCGAGCCCGAGCATGCCGGCAGCGACCAGGGCGAAATGCGAGCGCAGGCGCATCATCCCTGCACCAGGGTCACGGGAAACGTCTTCTGGCCGAGCCGCGCCGTGACGCGGTCGTTGACTCGACCGACAAGCTGGCCGCAGGCCGCGTCGATGTCGTCACCTCGAGTGCGACGGATCGTGGCCATCACGCCGCCCTTGAGCAACAGGTCGCGAAAACGTTCGATCGCCTCCTCGCTCGAGCGCCGGAAGGTCGTGCCCGGAAACGGATTGAACGGGATCAGGTTGACCTTGGCCGGGTGGCCGCGCAGCAGCTGCGCAAGTTCGCGCGCATGCTGCGGTTTGTCGTTGACGCCGTCGAGCATGACGTACTCGAACGTCACGCTGCGCGCATTCTGCTTCTCGACGTAGTGCCAGCACGCGTCGAGCAGGTCCTTGATCGGATGCTTGCGGTTGATCGGCACGATCTCGCTGCGCAGCGCGTCGTTCGGCGCATGCAGCGAGACTGCCAGCGCGACGTTGGTTTCGTCCGCGATGCGGAGCATCTGCGGCACGAGGCCCGACGTGCTCACCGTCACGCGGCGACGCGACAGGTCGAGGCCGAGGTCATCCATCATGATTTCCGCGGCGGGCACGACGTTACGGTAATTCGCCAGCGGCTCGCCCATGCCCATGAACACGACGTTGGTGATCACGCGGTCCCCGTCGGGCGAATAGCCGAGCTCGCGGTTGGCAAGCCACACCTGCCCGACGATTTCGGCGGTGTCGAGGTTGCGGTTGAAACCCTGCTGCGCCGTCGAGCAGAAGCCGCAGTCCATCTGGCAGCCGACCTGGCTCGAGATGCACAGCGTGCCGCGACCCGGTTCCGGGATGAACACCATCTCGATCGCCTGGCCGCTCTCGAGCTTGAGCAGCCACTTGCGCGTGCCGTCCGCCGACACCTGCGAGACGTGAATGTCGGGCGTGCGGACCTCGGCGATTTCAGCGAGGCGACGACGGAAATCCTTGCCGAGATCCGTCATCGCATCGATGTCGCCCTCGGCGCGCTTGTAGATCCACTTGAACAACTGGCGCGCGCGGAAGGGCTTCTCGCCCATCTCGACGACGAACGCCTCCAGCGCTGACCGGGTGAGCCCGAGCAGGTTGGTGCGTGCCGTCGATGTCGTTGCTTCGCCCATGGGTCGGTGGACCACGCGCCGCGGCGCGAGTTCGCCCGCGCTCAGCGCGGGCAGAGCTCCGTCTCGGCGAAGAAGAACGCGATTTCGCGCGCGGCGTTCTCGGCGCTGTCCGAGCCGTGCACGACGTTCTGCTCGATGCTGTCGGCGAGGTCGGCGCGAATCGTGCCGGGCGCAGCCTTCTTCGGATCGGTGGCGCCCATGACGTCGCGGTTCCTGGCGACGGCGCCGTCACCCTCGAGCACCTGCACGATGACCGGGCCGGAGATCATGTAAGAGACCAGGTCCTTGAAGAACGGGCGCTCGCGGTGGATGCCGTAGAACGCCTCGGCCTGGGCCTGCGTCAGCCGCATCATGCGGGCCGCGACGATGCGGAGCCCTGCCTTTTCGAAGCGATGGTAGACGTCGCCGATGACGTTCTTGCGGACACCGTCCGGCTTGACGATGGAAAGCGTGCGTTCGAGGGACATACGGATCCTTGGAATGATTGCCTGGCAGGTCAGCCTGCCGGCCGTGACGAACCGGCCCCAAAAACCTGAGACCCGCGCAAGCGCGGGTCCGGTCGGGGCCAACCTGAAAACGTAACGGTGCAGTATACCCGGACGGGACCCACCGGCCAAGAAAACATAGCCCGGACGGGCAGTTAGACGTTGAAGCTCTCGCCGCAGCCACACTCGCCCTTGACGTTCGGATTGCGGAACTTGAAGGCCTCGTTGAGCCCCTGCCGCACGAAGTCGATTTCAGTGCCGTCGACGTACTTCAGGCTCTCGGTGTCGACGACGACCTTGACGTCGGCTACCTCGAAGACGACGTCCCTGGCGCCGATTTCATCGGCATAGCTGACGACGTAGGCATAACCGGAACAGCCCGTCTGCTTCACACCGAGCCGCAGTCCGATGCCCGTGCCGCGGCTGGCCATGAACGTGCGGACGCGTTCGGCGGCAGCAGGAGTCAGGGAAATCGACATGCGGTGGTGTCCTCGGCGTTGGCGGCTGGAAAAATTCTACACCGTAGACCGGGTCGTGCCCGGCCAGTTCCGGGCTGCAGCACGTATTGCATCCTGCAACGTGAGCAACCGCCCGAATTTGGCCGGGGGCACATCCAGCACCCGGGCGGCTTCCTGCCAGTCCCAGGCCGCCAGCGCGCCGCAATCCAGGCCCAGCGCAGTTTCAGCCGCCCACGAAGCGGCGGCCAGGACGTGCGGACAACCAAACGCCTGGAAGCGGGCCTCAGTGACCCGATCGCGCTCGATCCGGAGCGCGAACGCGACTTCGGTGCCCTGCTCCCGGTCGCCCGCTCGGCCTCTGGCGACGGACGGCGCGTCCGGTAGGTCACCCCAGGCCGGCAAGGCCTGCAGGCGGCGCCGAACCTCGACGTTGTACCGCGGGTCGTCGCAGACGTCGGGCCAGGCTCCGGAGCGAGGCTCACCTGCCCTGAGCCTGAGGATCTCGGCACGAATCCGGGAGCCGGCCTGCTCGACCTCCCCAGCGGTCGTGAAGCGACCGAGGCTCAACCGCAGCGAGCTTTGTGCCAGCCGATCGCTGCGCCCGAGGGCACGCAGCACATAGGAAGGCTCGGCGTGCAGGCTCGCGCAGGCGGAACCGGACGACACGGCGAGATCCGCCAGTGCCAGCAGCAAGGCCTCGCCCTCCACGCCGTCGACCGTGACGTTCAGGATG
Organism: uncultured Gammaproteobacteria bacterium; assembly: GCA_963827615.1. Taxonomy (GTDB): domain Bacteria; phylum Pseudomonadota; class Gammaproteobacteria; order Steroidobacterales; family Steroidobacteraceae; genus RPQJ01. The sequence goes on from CAWHCA010000046.1 coordinate 16,106, forward strand.
CCCGCCACTCGTCGCACCGGGTCGCCGTTCAGCTCGACGCCAGGAATGTCTGCGAGCGCGCCCCACAGCTGTTGGCGCAGACCGGCGATGCGCGGGATGTCCACGCTCATCGATTCGCGCGCGATGCGATACGCGCTGCCCAGACCGACGATCTGGTGCGTCGGCAACGTGCCCGAACGCAGCCCGTGCTCCTGGCCGCCGCCGAACTGCAGCGGCACCAGTCCGAGGCGCGGCTCACGGCGAATGCACAACGCGCCGATGCCCTTCGGACCATGCAGCTTGTGCGCGGTGAGCGACAACAGGTCGATCGCGTCGTTGCGCACGTCGATCGGCAGCTTGCCTGCGCTCTGCGCGGCGTCGACGTGGAACAACACGCCGCTTGCGCGGCAGAGGCGACCGATCGCACCGACGTCGTTGATCACGCCGATTTCGTTGTTCACGTGCATCAGCGACACGAGCAGCGTGTCGGGACGCAGGGCCGCCGCCACTTGCTCGACGTCGACGATGCCGGAGGGGCCGGGCTTCAGGTACGTGACGGCGCACCCTTCGCGTTCGAGCTGGCGACAGGCGTCGAGCACGGCCGGATGTTCGGTCCGCGACGTCACCAGGTGTCGTGATCGATTGCGGTGGAACCGTGCCGCACCCAGCAATGCGAGGTTGTTCGCTTCCGTGGCGCCCGAGGTGAACAGGATCTGTTCCGGCGCGGCATTCACCAGTGCGGCGACTTCGGCTCGTGCGCGTTCGACGCGTGCGCTGGCCCGCCGGCCGTAGCCGTGATTTACCGAGGACGGGTTGGCGAACTCCCCGTCGGCTCCGAGGCACGAATTCATCTCCGCGATCACGCGCGGATCCACGGCCGTGGTCGCCGCGTTGTCGAGGTAGATCGACCGTGAACTCATGGCCTCATTCTGCCTTGGGTGCGTGCGGATCGCCTGCGCGGCGGCGCTTGCCCTGCACGGCCGTAAGAATCCCACGCAATATGTTGCTTTCGTTCTGGTCGAGCACCGTGCGCTGGAACAACCGGCGCAGTCGCGCCATCAGGTGGCCCGATCCCGTGCGGTCCTTGAAGTCGATCTCGTCGAGCACCTGCTCCAGGTGCGTATAGAACTTCTCCATGTCGGCGGCGCTGGCGAGCGGCACGGGACCCTCCCCGCGCGTCACCGCCGTGTCACGGTCGCGCAGCGCGAGGCACACTTCGTACGCTACGACCTGCACCGCCATCGCGAGATTGAGCGATGTGTAGGCCGTGCCGGTCGGAATCGTGAGCAGCGTGTGGCAGAGCTGCAGTTCGTCGTTCTGCAGGCCCGTGCGCTCTGCGCCGAACAGGATGGCCACTTCACTCGCCTGCGAGGCCGCGGCGATCTCGAGCGCTGCCTCACGCGGCTCGACGATGCGCCACGACAGGTGCCGGCCACGGGCCGTCGTGCCGACGACCAGGCCACAATCGGCGATCGCAGTGCGCACGTCGGGCACCACCCGCGCGTTGTGCAGCACATCGTCTGCGCCAGCGGCCATGACGGTGGCCTCCGTCGCGGGAAACCGCTCCGGCGCCACGAGGTAGAGCGACTCCAGGCCCATCGTCTTCATGGCGCGAGCCGCTGAACCGATGTTGCCCGGGTGTGACGTGCCGACGAGGACGATGCGAATGGACATGCTCTGCTATTCTAGCGGTCCTCTGGCGGGTGCATTCCTGCCGCTCTTGCCCACCTGCCAACGTCGAGAAGCCGCATGAACATGCAGCCGATGCTCAATATCGCCGTCCGCGCCGCCCGTCGCGCGGGAGACCTGATCGTGCGCAACCTCGACCGGGTGCCTGCCAGCAGCATTCAGGCCAAGGGCCGCAACGATTTCGTCACCGAAATCGATCGCATGGCCGAGCGCGACATCATCGAAACGGTGCGCCGCGTCCACCCCGATCATGGCTTTCTTGCCGAGGAATCCGGGCGCAGCGGCGGCGAAGAGTTCGTCTGGATCATCGATCCGCTCGACGGCACCACCAATTTCCTGCACGGCTTCCCGGTCTTCGCGGTGTCCATCGCCGTCGAGCACCGTGGCCGGCTCGAGCACGCCGTGGTGTACGACCCGATGCGGCAGGAACTCTTCACTGCCTCGCGTGGCGGTGGCGCGCAGGTGGATGGCCGGCGCATCCGCGTCAGCAAGCAAACGACGCTCGAGGGCGCGCTGGTGGCCACCGGCTTCCCGCAGCGCGACAACTCGCGCTGGCTCGACGACTACATGGCGATGCTCAAGGCCATGATGCTGACGACCGCGGGCGTGCGCCGCCCGGGTGCCGCATCGCTCGACCTCGCCTACGTCGCAGCGGGCCGCGTCGACGGGTTCTGGGAAATCGGCCTGAGCGCCTGGGACACAGCGGCCGGCACACTCCTGATCACCGAGGCGGGCGGCCGCATCGGCACGCTCACCGGCCAGCCTTACGTACAGGGCGGTCACGTCGTCGCGGGCACCCCCAAGGTGTTCGACGAGCTCGTCGCCTGCATCGGCCCGTTCGTACCCGCCAACCTGCGCGACGTCTGACCATTCCCGTCCTTCCTGCCCTTCCCGCCCTTCCCGCCCTTCCTGCCCTTCCTCCACTTCCTCCCCTTCCCCTACCCCGCTGCCGGTCGCTCCGGTAGAGTCCGGCGGCATTGCCCGACCGGGCCCCAACACCGAGCGCACGATCCATGCCGCATCGCCTGTTTTCGACCAAACCCATCGGCGAACTGCATGAAGCCGACGAGTCGGGCAACGAACTGAGCCGCACGCTCGATGCACGCGCACTGGTGCTGCTGGGCATAGGCGCCATCATCGGCACCGGCATCTTCGTGCTCACGGGAACGGCCGCCGCGAATCACGCGGGTCCCGCCCTCATCATCTCGTTCCTCATCGCCGGCCTCGGGTGCGCACTGGCAGGCCTCTGCTACGCCGAGTTCTCGGCGATGATCCCGGTCTCGGGCAGCGCGTATTCCTACTCGTACGCAACGCTCGGTGAAGGTGTCGCCTGGTTCATCGGCTGGAACCTGATCCTCGAATACCTGTTCGCGGCAGCCACGGTCGCCGTCGGCTGGTCGGGATACGTGGTCAGCCTGGTCGAACAGCTGGGGTTTCACCTGCCGGACGCACTCACCAACGCGCCGTTCACCAAGGGCGCCGGACATTTCGAGATCGTGCGCACCGGCGCGATCATCAACCTGCCAGCGGTGCTCGTGATTGCAGCCATCACCTGCCTCTGCTACGTCGGCATTCACCAGTCGGCGCGCTTCAATGCCGTGGTCGTGGCGATCAAGGTCGCGGTGATCATCCTGTTCATCGGCTTCGGCATGTGGGTCATCGACGGCGCCAACTGGCACCCATTCATCCCGCCGAACACCGGCGAATTCGGCAAGTTCGGCTGGAGCGGCGTGTTCCAGGCGGCTGGCATCATCTTCTTCGCCTACATCGGCTTCGACGCGGTTTCGACCGCGGCGCAGGAAGCGAAGAACCCGCAGCGCGACATGCCGATGGGCATCATGGGCAGCCTGGTGGTCTGCACGATCCTGTACGTCATGGTCTCGGCAGTGCTGACGGGCATGGTGCACTACAGCGAACTCAACACCGCGGCACCGGTCGCCCTGGCGCTCGACCGGCATCCGGAACTCTCGTGGCTCTCGGGCTGGATCAAGCTCGGCGCCATCGCGGGCATGACGTCCGTGATGCTGGTGATGATGCTCGGCCAGCCGCGCATCTTCTACGCGATGTCGCACGACGGCCTGCTGCCGAAGTTCTTCCGCAAGGTGCACCCGACGCACAAGACGCCGTACATCGGCACGCTGATCACGGGCACCCTCGCGGCGTTGATCGGCGGCCTGTTCCCGGTGACGATCCTCGGTGAACTGGTGTCGATCGGCACGCTGCTCGCGTTCACCACGGTCTGCATCGGCGTGCTGGTGCTGCGCTATACGCGTCCCGATCTCAAGCGACCGTTCCGCGTACGCGCTCCGTGGATCGTCTGCATCGGCGGCGCCCTGGTCTGCTCGGCCATGATGCTTTCGCTGCCGCGCGACACCTGGCTGCGGCTTGGCGTCTGGACCGCGTTCGGGTTCCTGATCTACGTGTTCTACGGCTTCCGCAACAGCGCGCTGCGCCGGAGCGGCCACTAGCCCCCCCGAGCCCCCACCGCCAGAGAGCCAGGGCCGGCGGACCTCGCGTCAGATCGGAGGGTCCCCGCTGCCGTTGAGGGCGTCACGCCGGGTGGCATAGATGGAGGCCAGGATGCCTGCCCCGAGCGTGCCCAGGATGATCGCGAGCGAGACCAGGTTCGGCACGTGGAAGTTCGACACGAGCAGCATCTTCATGCCGACGAACGCAAGGATCAGCACGAGGCTGTAACGCAGGTAACGGAACATCGCCATCAGGCCCGCCACCGCGAAGTACAGCGAGCGCAGCCCGAGGATCGCGAATGCGTTGGACGTGAAGACCAGGAACGGGTCGCGCGTCACCGCCAGGATGGCGGGAATCGAATCCACCGCGAAGACGACGTCGGTGAGTTCGACCATCACCAGCGCGACAAAAAGCGGTGTCGCAAACAGCTTGCCTTCGCGACGGACGAAGAACCGCGCGCGCTCGAGTTCCGGGGTCACGGGTATGAACCGGCGGACCAGGCGCGCCGGGAAGCTGTTGCCGACATCGTGCGCGTCTTCGCCGTTGCGCAGCATCCGCAGCGCAGATATCAGCAGGATCGCGCCGAAGACGTAGAACATCCAGTCGAAGCGATGCAGCAGCGTGGTGCCGGCTGCGATCATCAGGCCGCGCAGGACGATGGCGCCGACGATGCCCCAGAACAGCACGCGGTACTGGTACTGCGTCGGAATCCGCAGGTACGCGAAGATCAACGCGATGACGAAGATGTTGTCGACCGACAGCGACCACTCGAGCAGGTAGCCGGTCACGTACTGGACGACCGCATCGGCACCGCCGGCGACCCCGGGGCCTGGCTCGAAGCCGAGCCAGCGATACTCGTACAGCCCGTAGACGACCAGGGCATAGGACATCGCCACGCTGACCCAGATGGCTGTCCAGAACAGCGCCTGCTTGACGGAGAGCGTCGTCGATTCGCGATGCAGGACGCTGAGGTCGAGGATCAGCAGCCCGAGGAACAGCGCAAGAAAGCCGAACCAGACCAATTCGACCATCTTTTGCCCTGCCCTGACCCGGATGCGTGGAAGACATGCCCCTCAGGGCATGTCGTCGACGGCGTCCTTTTCCTTCTGCACGGGCAACAGGTCGCGCGCAGTGAGCTTGAGGTCGAGGGCCAGCGCGCTCGCGATGTAAATCGACGAGTAGGTGCCTACCACGATGCCGATCGTGAGGGCGGTCGAGAAGCCACGCAGGATTTCGCCGCCGAAGAACAGCAGCGCAAAGACCGTCAGCATGGTCGTGAGGCTGGTCATGATCGTCCGTGACAGCGTCTCGTTGATCGACGCGTCGATCACCTGCTCGCTCGTTCCCTTGCGCATCGACACGAAGCGCTCGCGGATGCGGTCGAACACGACGACGGTGTCGTTCAGCGAATAGCCGATGACGGCCAGGATCGCCGCCAGGGCCGGCAGGTCGAACGTCATCTGGGTGGCCGCGAAGAACCCCAGGATGACGATCGGGTCGTGCAGCGCCGCGGCGATGGCGCCGACGCCGAGCTTCCACTGGAAGCGCGCCCAGACGTACAGCATGATGAAGAAGAACGTGAACAGCACGGCGAGCGCGCCTTTCTCGGCAAGCTCGGCGCCCACCTGCCCGCCCACGACTTCCGTGCGGCGCAGTTCGACGCCCGGATTTTCGGACTGGATCGCCGCCAGCACCTTGCGGCCGAGCACGTTGTTGTCCGTGCCCTCCTCGGGGAGCATGCGCACCAGCACGTCGCGCGGGGTGCCGAAACTCTGCACCACGGCATCGCCGTAACCCGCCTTCTCGAGCGAATCGCGGACCTTCTCCAGGTCGGCCGCCTGCGGGAAGCTCATCTCGAGCACCACGCCGCCGGTGAAGTCGATGCCGAAGTTGATGCCGCGGATGCCCAGCGCCAGCAGCGAACCGAGGATCAGCGCCGCCGAGACCATGTACCACCGCCTGCGGGTGGCCATGAACGGGTAGCTGGTCTTCTTGTGGAAAAATTCCATGGTCAGTACCCCATCCCGATCGAGAGGCGGTCGAGCTTGCGCTTGCGGTCCCAGAGCAGGTAGACGAGCACGCGGCTGACGATCAGCGCGGTAAACATCGAAGTGACGATGCCGAGCGACAGCACGACCGCGAAGCCGCGGACCGGGCCGGTGCCGAACGTGAACAGCACGATGCCCGCGATCAGCGTCGTGATGTTCGAGTCCGCGATCGCGGAGAAGGCCTTCTCGTAACCCGCGCTGATCGCCGCGTGCGGACTCATCCCGTTGCGCAATTCCTCGCGGATGCGCTCGAAGATCAGGATGTTGGCGTCCACGGCCATGCCGACCGTGAGCACGATGCCCGCGATGCCCGGCAAGGACAGCGAGGCCTGCAGCATCGAAAGCAGCGCCGCGAGCAGCACGACGTTGGTCAGCAGCACGACGTTGGCGACCATGCCGAATCCACGGTAGTAGACGGCCATGAAAGCGAATGTGGCCAGCATGCCGATGATCAGCGCGCGCACGCCGCGCGCAATGTTGTCGGCGCCCAAGCTCGGGCCGACGCTGCGCTGTTCCACGATGTAGAGCGGGGCAGCCAGCGAACCTGCGCGCAGCAGCAGCGCGAGTTCACGCGCCTCGTTGGCCATCACGCCCGTGATCTGGAAATTGCTGCCGAACACGCCGCGGATGGTGGCCTGGTTGATGACCTCCTCCTCGGTGCATTCGTTGCCCGCGCGGATGCCCTTGCAGGGCTGGCCTTCGGCCACGCGCTTCTTCTCGATGAACACGACCGCCATGGGTTTGCCGAGGTTCTGGCGCGTGGTCTCGAGCATCTTCGACGCGCCGCGCGCATCGAGCGTGACCATGACCGCGGGTTCACCCTGCTGGAAGCCGGAGCTGGCATCCGTGAGTTGCTCACCCGAGACGATCGTTTCGCGCTTGAGCAGGACCGGACGGCCATCGCGCGTGTAGTAGAGCTTCGTGCCGAGCGGCGCACGTTTCGTATTTGCGGCGAGCGCTGCGTCGTTCTGCTCGTCCACGAGCCGGAATTCGAGGGTGGCCGTCGCGCCGAGCACGCGCAGGGCTTCGTTGGGATCCTGCACGCCGGGCAGCTGCACGACGATGCGGTCGAGGCCCTGGCGGGCGACGATCGGCTCCGTGACGCCGAGTTCGTCCACGCGATTGCGCAGCGTGGTGATGTTCTGCTGGATCGCGAAGTCCTGACGCTGCTTGATCTGCGTCGGGCTGAGCGTGACCGTGACGGAACCGCCCTCGCCGAGCGTGTCCGTGTCGACCGACAGGTTCGGGTCCTGCTTGCGCAGCAGGCTCGCGAACCTCTGTGCGTCGTCGCCGCTGCGCAAGCCGATCCTGACCGTGTCGACGCCGTCGCTGGCCACGCCGGTGAATGGAATGCGTTCCTTGCGCAGCATCGTGCGGTAGTCGCTCTCCATGCTCGTGAGCAGCTGCTTCACGGCACCCTGCGCGTCGACTTCGTACATGAAGTAGACACCGCCGCGCAGGTCGAGGCCGAGGCTCATCGGCTTGAGTCCCATCGCGCGCATCCAGCCCGGCGTGCGGGGCACGTCGGACAGCGCCACGAGATACTCGGCTGCGGTTCCCTGCTGCATGACGTCGCGCGCCTTGAGGCGCGTGTTCACGTCGTCGAAGCGCAGGACCAGCCGGTCGCCCTCGAGGTACGAGTTCTCGACCGTCACGCCCTTGGACTGCAGCAACGAAACGACCTGCTGGCGCTGGACGTCGGTGACGGCAGTGCGGTCATTGCGCGAGAGCTGCAGTGCGGGCGCCTCGCCGAACACGTTCGGCAGGGCGAGCACCGTGCCCACGAACAGGACGATGACGACCAGCCAGATCTTCCAGGCCGGGTAACTGTGCATGCGCGAACTCCGGGACGACTGTTCAGGCGCTCTTCAGGGTGCCCTTGGGCAGCACGCTGGTGACCGTGTGGCGCTGGACCTTCACCTGCACGCCGTTCGCGATTTCGACGGTGAGGAAATTGTCGGAGGTCTCGGTGACCTTGCCGAGGATGCCGCCGGCCGTGACGACTTCGTCGCCGACGCTGAGTGCGGCCACCAGGGCCTTGTGCTCTTTCGCCCGCTTGGCCTGGGGCCGGATCAGCAGGAAGTAGAACACGACGAAGATGAGCAGCAAGGGCAGCATCTGCAGCAGCGCATTCGGCTGGGCACCCGTGGCCGCCTGGGCGTGGGCGCTCGCGATCAACCAGTCCATCAGGAACTCCTGTTGCCCCTCGACCGAGGGGTCATGCTTGGAAAATGACCGCCGATTATACCCGAGGGTCAGCCGGGCTGCCGGATGTCACGGGCACCGCTTCCGGGCTGGAGAGGAATTCCGCCTGGAACGCCTCGAACCTCCCCTCGTCCAGGGCCGCCCGGATCCGGGCCATCAGGGACAGGTAATAGTGCAGGTTGTGGATCGAATTGAGCCGTGCACCAAGGATTTCGTTGCAACGGTCGAGGTGCCGCAGGTACGCGCGGCTGAAGTTCTGGCAGGTGTAGCAGGCGCACTGCGGGTCCAGGGGCGAGGTGTCCGCCTGGTGCCCGGCATTGCGGATCTTGACCACGCCCTGCGAGGTGAACAGGTGGCCGTTGCGGGCGTTCCGCGTCGGCATGACGCAATCGAACATGTCGATGCCGCGGGCGACCGCCTGGACGATGTCGGCGGGGGTGCCGACGCCCATCAGGTAACGCGGTCGCTCCCTGGGCAATGCGGGCTCGAGCGCCTCGAGGACGGCATTGCGTTCGGCCGCGGGCTCACCCACGGCAAGTCCGCCCACCGCGTAGCCGTCAAAGCCGATGTCGACGAGCCTGCCCAGCGATTCATGCCGCAGGCCCAGGTAAGTGCCACCCTGCACGATACCGAACAAGGCGTTGGGGTTGGCGAGGCGCGTGAATTCGTCGCGGCTGCGGCGCGCCCAGCGCATCGACAGTTCCATCGAGGTCCGCGCCTGCTGCTCGGTCGCCGGATACGGCGGACACTCGTCGAACGCCATGACGATGTCGGAGTTGAGCGCGGCCTGCACCTGCATCGAGATTTCGGGGCTCAGGAATACCGCGTCGCCGTTGACCGGCGAGCGGAAATTCACGCCCGCCTCCGTGAGCTTGCGCAGTTCCGCGAGGCTGAAGACCTGGAAGCCGCCCGAGTCGGTCAGGATCGGACCCGACCAGTGCATGAATCCATGCAACCCGCCATGAGCACGGATGACGTCGGTGCCCGGCCGCAGCATCAGGTGAAACGTGTTGCCGAGCACGATCTGCGCGCCGAGGCCCGTGAGTTCCTCCGGCGTCATCGCCTTGACCGTGCCGTACGTGCCCACAGGCATGAACACGGGCGTCTCGACGGTCCCGTGATTCAGGTGCAGGCGGCCGCGTCGCGCCGCGCCGGCCGTTCCCAGCAGTTCAAATTTCATGCTGCGCTCCCGCGATCGAGCGCCGCAGGCGCCGGCTCGACGAACATCGCGTCGCCGTAACTGAAGAAGCGGTACTGCTGCTCGACCGCGTGCCGGTATGCCTGCAGCACGTGCTCACGCCCGGCGAAGGCACTGACCAGCATCAGCAGCGTCGATTCGGGCAGATGGAAGTTGGTCACCAGCGCATCGATCACGCGAAAGCGCCTGCCCGGCGTGATGAAGAGCCGCGTCTCGCCGGCGTACGACTCGAGCTGGCCGGACGCCGCCGCACTCTCGAGCGACCGCACCGCTGTCGTACCCACCGCGATGACACGACCGCCGCGCGCGCGAGTCGCAGCGATTGCCTGGCAGGTCGCGTCGGGCACGACGCACCACTCGGAATGCATGCGGTGTTCGGCGACGTCGTCGACGCGCACGGGCTGAAACGTTCCCGCGCCCACGTGCAGCGTGACGTAAGCGAACCCGGCGCCCGCCTCGCGGCAGGCTTGCAGGACCGCGTCGTCGAAGTGCAGGCCGGCGGTTGGCGCGGCAACCGCGCCCGGCTCGCGCGCGTACACAGTCTGGTAACGCTCGCGATCCTCGAGTTCGGCTGCGCGGGCCACGTACGGCGGCAGCGGCATCTCACCCAGGCGATCGAAGGTGCCGTGCGCGTCGCTGCTGAATTCGACGCGCCAGAAGTCCTCGTCGCGCTCGACGACGGTGAGCGTGTCGCCGCCGCCGAGGTCGATCACGGCGCCAGGTCGCGACGGCTTGCTCGCGCGCAACTGCACGATGGCCGTGCGCAGGCCGGTCAGCCGCTCGAGCATGACCTCGACCCTGCCGCCGCTTTCCAGTTTGTGGCCGTGCAGCCTGGCAGGAATCACGCGCGTGTCGTTGAGCACCAGCAGGTCGCCCCGCCGCAGGAGGCCCGGCAGGTCGCGGAACTGGCGGTCCGTGAGCGCACCCGTCGCGCCTTCGAGGTGGAGCAGCCGGCTGCCACTGCGCTGTGGCGCAGGGTGGCGGGCAATCAGCGCATCGGGCAGGTCGAAATGGAAGTCGGTGCGCCGCATAGGGGCGCGCATGCTAGCAGAGGGACCCGTGGGCACGGACCCCTCTGCAGCGGCTCTGACCGGGTATCTCAGGACGAGATGCCGCCACCCTTCGAGTCGGTCGGCGGCGCGGGAGGCACCGGCGAGCCGGGTGGACGCGGGGGCGAACCAGGCTGGAAACCCGGGTTCCTGGAGTCGGCGTCCGGCATCTGGACGTCGAGGGCCAGTTGCTTGCGCTGGCGCAACACCTCGATCTTGACCTTCTCCTTGGGCTGGTACGACCCGAGGATACGGAAAGCGTGACGCGTGTTTTCCGGGGTGCGTCCGCCGATCGAGAGAATCACGTCGCCTTCCTCCAGGCCCGGGCCCTGCACGGGCGGCGCCTTGACGACGAGCAGGCCCTTGTCCGTGCCGAAGTACTGGCCAAGCCTGGGCGTGATCGGCACGAGTTCGAGTGCACGCAGGCCGCGTGCGCGCGGGTTGATCATCTCTTCCCAGTCCGGCGGGATCGGCATGCCCTCGAGCACAGGCATGTGCTCACGCAACATGCGGACCATCGGCGGCTCGGCGGCCACCGTCGTCACGGTCGTCGACAGCTTCCTGCCGTCGCGCAAGTAATCGACCTTGACCTTCTGGCCCGGCTGCGTGCCGCGCATCTGCTCGACGAGCTGGCGACCCGCGGTGCGGTCGCCGGTCTTCCTGAGCGGCTTGCCATCGATCGCCAGGATCACGTCGCCCGTCTTCAGGCCGGCGGCGTCAGCCGGACCGGACGGGCTGACCCCCATCACCTCGACGCCCTCGGCAAGGTCGGGACTGCCGCCGACGTTGATGCCGAGCATGGCGCCACGGGGCGGTCCGCCGGGTGGCGGCATCGGCACGCCGGCGAAGTCGTCGCCGTAGAGCTTGCGCGAGAGATCGGCGACGTCGCGCGCTGCGTCGTCGAGCCGGACGCGCGCAGCGTCGAGCTGCTGCTGCAGTTGTGCCTTGTCCTGCGTCTCGGCCGCGACGGCGCCCTGCGTCGTCGCCGCGAGTGCGATGGCGGCCGTGAGCAACGCACCCAGCCCGCGGTGCGTCACTGTTCGGATTCGTACGGATTGCATGATCACGTCCTCGTTGTCACATGTCGATGCGCTGCGCTTCCACGTAGCGCAACCGCACCAGGGAGTTCATCGCTCCGACGCGCTTGCGCCAGAGCTGCTCGGCAGAGCCGGGTTCGATATCACCGTCGGCGACGGAAATCTGGTGGTCGATCCACTGCACCTGCGCCTCGAGCGTGTCGATCGGCACGCTCGTCCCGGCGCGCTCGACGACCGGACGCTCGCCAATCACCGACAGCATTTCGTCGAGCGCCTGCGACTGCGTCTGCAGCTGCGCGACGCGATCGAGCGCGAGCGCCTGTTCCGCCGTCAGCGGCGTGAGTTCGACAGACATCGATCCCGGACGCTCGGTCACGACGTCCCCGACGCGCCAGGCGGCCGTCACGGCAATGATCGCAACGGAGGCCGCGGCTGCGAGCTGCAGGCCCAGCCTGCGTCGCGCACGCGCCGTCTTCCGGGCAGCGACGCGCGACCGCACGTCGGCCCAGCCGTCCAGACGCGGCTCGGCCGCCGGCAACGATCGGAGTTGGTCGGTGAGGCTCATGGCGTGCTCGATACGGGAAAGCATGACGTCCCGTCTCCTTCGACATGCAGCAGTTCCCGCAGGCGCTGGTGCGCGCGGGCAAGCTGCGACTTGGAAAAACTCGCCGATGCGCCGAACAACGCACCGATTTCGGCATGGGAGCAGCCCTCGACGTCGTGCAGCCACACGACGGCTCGCGCTTTGTCGCCGAGTTGTGCCAGTGCGCGCTCGAGGTCGATCGCATCTGCCCGGTCCGCGGTCGCCGCACCGGGCCTGCGCTCGGCCTGCCAGTCCTGATGCAACTCGTCGATCGACCGCGTCGTACCTGCCAGCCAGCGCCGGCCGCGATGCCAGGGCGAACGCAATTGCATGAGGCAGCGTGAAATGGCAATGCTGCGGATCCAGCCCGCGAACGAGCCGCGCCCCTCGAACTGATGCAGCCGGGTGATGACGTCGACGAAGACGTCCTGCGCCACATCCTCCGCCGCGGAGCGCGGCGTCACGATGCGGCGCGCCAGCGTACGGACCGGCACTTCGTAGACCCGGTAGATTTCGGCCAGCGCCGCGTCGTCACCAGCGCGGGCGCGCTCGAGGGTGGCGGGGTCGAGGGCGGTGTCGAGAAATGCGGACATTCGGCAGGTTAGATGCCTGGCCGCGGCAAAAGGTCGCAAGCCGACGCCACGGCGTCCGGTCGCGTCGTCAGCCCGAGTTCGAAGGCTTCGACGTCGAAGTGACCACGCGTTCCGGCGGGGCGTCGCACTGGAAATAGGGCGACTCGGCGAGCCATTTGCGGTCGGGGTAATAGGCGAACAGCAGCGCGCCGCCCTTCAACGTGTCGATGACGGTGCGAGCGATTTCGGGACGCAGCGCCGGGCAACCCCAGCTGCGGCCGAGCCGGCCAAGTCGTTCGGCGATTGCCTCGCTGACGTACGGTGCGCCGTGCATGACGATCGCACGCGCGAGTGCGTTGTCGTTGAAACCGGGATCGAGGCCCGAGAGCCGCAGCGAGTAACCATTGCTGCCGTAGTAGGGCTCCAGCGTCTTGAAGAGCCCGATGCTCGACATGTGGCTGCCTTCAATGTTGGAGAAGCGTTCTGCTTTCGCCTCGCCCGTGTTGCGGCCGTGCGCGACGAGTTCCTGGAACATCAGCCGGCCGCGTTCGAGGTCGAAGACCCAGAGGCGAGGCTGCGTGGATGGCAACGAGTAATCGATGACGGCGAGGTGACGGAAGCCGTCGAGCACGCCCTGCTTGCGCGCGCATTCGGCAGCGCGGGCCGCGAGGGCAAGCACCTTGGGGTTGGCCCTGGGAGCCTCTGCGGCCAGTTTGTTGGCCAGGACGGAGGGCGCCGCGTCGGCGCCCGGTGCGGCCAGAGCGGTCGTCAGCAGCACCAGAAAGGTGGCCAGGCCTTGGGACAGGCAACGTCGCATGCTTCGGTCGGTCTCCAGGCGGAGGGAACGGCCGCCCAAGGGCGACGCGAGTCATAGGACCGCCAATAGTCTACCGAGTTCCGGTCCGACGGCGCCGAAGTCCTGGCATGACCACGTGGAAATACCTCTAACTATATGATTATAATAGTTTTTCCAACCGGGGAGCCCTATCGGGTAAGCTGCGCCCCCCCTGCCGGGATGGCGGAACTGGTAGACGCACCGGACTCAAAATCCGGCGAGCTAATCACTCGTGAGGGTTCGATTCCCTCTCCCGGCACCATCTTGAGGGGTCAGGGGATAGGGGTTGGGGGATAGTCGGAAACCCCGGTCAACCCGGGCCCCAGTGTTTACGCTGCTACTGTACCGATCGACTAGCCCCTATCCCCCTAACCCCTAACCCCTTCCTCATGAAGTTCTGCTCAGCCTGCGGCAACCCGGTCTCGCTCCGCACGCCCGCTGGCGACCATCTCGCCCGCCACGTGTGCGACGCCTGCGGTGTCGTGCATTACCAGAACCCCAAGCTGATCGTCGGCTGCGTGCCAGAGCATGAAGGCCGGATCCTGCTGTGCCGGCGCGCAATCGAACCCCGGCTCGGTTTCTGGACGATTCCGGCCGGTTTCATGGAACTTGGCGAAACGACCCAGGAAGGCGCGCGGCGCGAGTCATTCGAGGAAGCGCAGGCCGAGGTCGAGATCGGTTCGCTGCTGGCGGTGGTCCACGTGCTGCACGCGGACCAGGTGCACGTGATGTTCCGCGCGAAGTTGCCCCAACCGCGCTTCGGCCCGAGCCCGGAGAGCCTGGAGGTGGCCCTCTACGGCGAGGACGAGATTCCGTGGCAGGACATCGCCTTCCGCAGCGTGGATTTCGCCCTGCGCCGCTATTTCGACGATCGTCGGCGCGGTGTCGAGAACCACCACCTGACCGCGCTCGATTACCGCAGGAGCGGCGGTGTTAGGTAGGATCCGTTTTGCACTGCGGCGGCGCTTTGGCAGAATACGCCGCCCGCCAGCCCGCGCCGCTGCGTACTGTCGTCTTTTTCGTCATCAGCCAACGTCCGGAGTGCCCCGATGACCTTTGTCGTCACGGAAAACTGCATCAAGTGCAAGTACATGGACTGCGTGGAAGTCTGCCCGGTGGACTGTTTCCACGAAGGTCCGAACATGCTGGTGATCGACCCGGACGAGTGCATCGACTGCACGCTGTGCGAGCCGGAGTGCCCGGCGGAAGCGATTTTCTCGGAAGAGGAACTGCCTGCAGGGCAGCAGGATTTTCGCAAGCTGAACGCCGAACTCGCCAAGCAATGGCCGGTGATCACCGAAAAGAAGGACGCGCCGGAAGACGCCAAGGAATGGGACGGTCGCCCCGGCAAGCTGGGCTACCTCGAGCGCTGAACGCCTGAAGATCAGCGGGCAGCCACCGCCGCCTTCTGCGACTCCTGGATTGCCTGCACCAGTTCTGCCGGCGTTACATAGCCGCCGATGTAATCGCCCGTCTGCGTGAAGATCGCCGGCGTGCCCTCTACGCCGAGGTCCGAACCCAGTTCGTACTGCGACTTGACCGCGGCGTCGCCGCAAGTCTTGCCCTTGACCGCGTCACCCTTCTTCGCCCGCGTGAGTGCCTCGCGACGGTCCGCGGCACACCAGACCTGTTCCGCCTTGGTCCACGATTCGGTGCCAGGACCGGTGCGCGGAAAGAACATGTAGCGCACACGCACGCCGGATTTGTTCACATCGGCGATCTGGCTGTGGAATTTGCGACAGTAGCCGCAGTCGATGTCCGTGAATACCGTGACCGTCATCTTCGCGTTGGCAGGCCCGAACACGATCATGTTGCTTTCGGAAGCCGCCGCCAGCGCCTTGGCGCGCGCCGAATTGCGACGCGAGGCGGTGAGGTTCTCTTGCGTATCCAGGTCGTAAACGTTGCCACTCAGCAGGTACTTGCCGTCGGAGCTGACGTAAGCGATCAATCCGCCCATGGCCACTTCATAGAGGCCGGGAATCGGCGAGACCGCGACGTCGGACGCCTGCGCCCCCGGCAGTTTCGCGACGATGCGCGCGCGCACGTCGGCCGGGATCGTGACTGGCGCAGTCGGTGCTGCCGGTTTGGCGCTGGCTGCCGGCTTCTGGGCGGTGGTCACGGTCTGCTTGCCGCCCGTGGCAGCCGCAAGTGCGCTGGAATTCGGCGCGACGGCGAGCAAGGCTGCGGCAGCAGCGACGAGCGAGGCGGCGGCGATCGAGCGGGCGGGGGTGCAGCGGTGCATGCGGCGTTCTATCCCTGGAATGGTGGTTCTAGGACAGTCGCCACGGCCGCAGGTTCAGTGAGTCCCCGCGCCCGCAACCCGACCGTCCCGTGGGGCGGGCGGAGTCTAGCAGAGCCTTGCGCCCGTCAGCCGCGCGGGTGGTGCTCGGAGTGCAGGTCCTTGAGTCGTTCGCGGGCGACGTGCGTGTAGATCTGCGTCGTCGACAGGTCGCTGTGACCGAGCAGCATCTGCACCACGCGCAGGTCGGCGCCATGGTTCAACAGGTGGGTGGCGAATGCGTGGCGCAGCGTGTGCGGCGAGAGCTCGCGTTCGATGCCGGCCTTGCGCGCATAGCGCTTGATGATGTGCCAGAAGGCCTGGCGCGTCATACGGTCGCCACGGCGCGTCGGGAACAGGTAATCGGTCTGCCGTTCGAGCAGGATCTCGACCCGCGGACCCTGCAGGAAATGCTGCACCCACTGCACGGCTTCTTCGCCAAGCGGGATCAGTCGCTCGCGGTCGCCCTTGCCGACGATGCGCAGCACGCCCTGGTTCAGGTTCACCTGCGCGAGCGTGCAGTTCACGAGCTCGGAGACGCGCAGCCCGGTGGCATACAGCACTTCGAGCATGGTCCGATCGCGATGCCCGAGCGGGTCACTCACGGCTGGAGCGGCCAACAGGGCCTCGACTTCCTCCTCCATGAGCGACTTCGGCAATGAACGACCGACCTTGGGCATCGCGATCTGTGCAGTGGGGTCCTCGCGCAAGGTGCCCTCTCGCACCAGGTAACGGTAGAAGCGGCGGAAGCTTGAAAGCTGGCGCGCGGTTGAACGGGGTCGCGCGCCCGCCTGCACTCGCGCAGCCATGAACGAGAGAATGTCGCCGCGTTGCGCGCGCTCGAGGTCGCCTGCATGCTCGTCGAGCCAGCGGTCGAGAGCGGTGAGGTCCGCCCGATATGCCGCGAGCGTGTTGGGCGACAGGCCGCGCTCCATCCACACGGCATCGAGGAACCGGTCGATCGGACCGGGACCCTCGGCTGCTTCGCCGCCGCTGGTGCGCGATCGGGACAGGAAGCTCGACTTGACTGCAGTGCTCATGGAACCTCGCGGCTTTACGTAGCACGCAGTATGCGAGCCGCCTTCTGCACCCCGTCGTGACTCCTCTCACAATTCCCCGGGGCGCCGTTAACATAACTGGAACTGATTCACAGAATGCCGGGGTCCCGTCAGACTGGCGCCTCGGACAGGTCCACCGCCAACGAGTCTCTCCCAGCGCCAACCGGATTGCCGCGAGCTTGCGCACGAAATTCACACCCAACAACGACAAGTCGGTGCGCCCCGCGGTAGCCACGGCTGCCGACGCTGCAGACCTCGCCTACGCGCCGCCATCGGGCGGCGTGCTCGGTTGGCTGTTCCGCCTCGTCTTCGGCACGTACTCGTTGTCGCTGCTCTTCGTGCTGATGGCGGCGGCTGCCCTGCTCGCCCTGCTGCTGCCTTCGCTGCACTGGCGCCGATCGTCGACCCGGTGGCTCGCGCGGCTCTGGCTCGCCCTCGCCTGCCTGCGACTGCGGGTGAACGGCCTCGAGTACCTGCCTGAAGGCTCGTGCGTGCTGGTGGCAAACCATTCGAGCTACCTCGACGGCATCGTGATGACGGCAGGCCTGCCGCCGCAATTCAGTTTCGTGATCAAGCGCGAGGCGAACGACATGCCGGTCATGGGATTCCTGCTGCGGCGGATCGGATCGGAATTCGTGGATCGTCACTCCGCCGGGGGCAGGCAGCGCGGCGCGCGGCGGGTGATGCAGCGCGCGGAACAGGGTCACTCGCTCATCTTCTTCCCCGAGGGCACTTTCGACTCCGTCGTCGGACTCAAGCGGTTTCACATCGGCGCATTCGTGGCGGCGGCTCGCGGTGGCATGCCAGTGGTGCCCGTCGTCATTCGTGGTGCGCGCCGATCGATGCCGAATGGCGCGATCGTGCCGATGCCGGGCGAGATCCGCATCGAGGTCCTGCCGTCGATCGACGGCGACGGGCGTGAGCCAGACGAACTGCGGGACTCAGCGCGCGACGCGATACTCGGTCGGCTCGGGGAGCCGGACCTCGCGGTGCTGGCGCACGCCCCGACTCAAGCGCGCTGATCGACCCCGGACCCTGCTATTGCGAGATGCGAAGCGTGCTTGCGCCCGCAGCTTCCTTCCTTCGGGTTCTGGGCCGGGACGCGTAAACCCATCCATGGGGCTCCGCCGCGACGTCCATGTCGCGGACGGCCCGGCCCAGAACCCGAAGGAAGGAAGCGCGGGCGCGAGTGGCCGCGCGCATGGCGCGCGGCTCGGAGCCTCGGGGTCCGTGATTCGTTGCGCGGGCCGTGCGCCGCATGGACGCGGCGCCTTCATGCCCTTTAGGGTACGGAGCCCCCATGGACGGGTTTACGGCGTCCCGCGCAACGAATCCGGACCCCGAGGCTCCGATCAATGCTGTCCAAGTAACGCCGTCGGGCAATGCGCTCCGCGCTTACATGCTCCGCCGGTACTGCCCGCCCACCTGGTACAGCGCAGCGGAGATCGAACCGAGCGACGCCACCTTCACCGCTTCCATCAACTCGGCGAACACGTTTCCGCCCGTGGCCGCCTGTCGCTGCAAACGTGCGAACGCGGCCGGGCGCTGCTCCGCGTTGCGAGCGAGAAACGCGCGCACCGCCGCGACCTGGTCCCGCTTCTCTTCGTCCGTGGAGCGGATCAGCTCGGCATTGCGGATCTCGTCGTCCGAACCTGCCTTCGCGAGGTACGTGTTGACGCCAATGATCGGCAGCGTGCCGTCATGCTTCAGCGTTTCGTAATACAGCGACTCTTCCTGGATCTTGCCGCGCTGGTACATCGTCTCCATCGCGCCGAGCACGCCACCGCGCTCCGAAATCCGGTCAAACTCGCGATACACGGCCTCCTCGACCAGGTCCGTCAGCTGGTCGATCGCGAACGATCCCTGCCACGGGTTCTGCGTCTTGTTGAGGCCAAGCTCCTTGCCGATGATCAGCTGGATCGCCACCGCACGGCGCACCGACTCTTCCGTCGGCGTCGTGATCGCCTCGTCGTAGGCGTTGGTGTGCAGGCTGTTGCAGTTGTCGAACAACGCGTAGAGCGCCTGCAGCGTCGTGCGCACGTCATTGAACTGGATCTCCTGCGCATGCAGGCTGCGGCCCGAAGTCTGGATGTGGTACTTCAGCATCTGCGAGCGCGGTCCCGCGCGATAGAGGTCCCGCATCGCGCGTGCCCAGATGCGGCGAGCCACGCGACCGATCACCGCATACTCCGGGTCCATGCCGTTCGAGAAGAAAAACGACAGGTTCGGCGCGAAGTCGTCGATCTTCATGCCGCGCGCCAGGTAGTACTCGGCGATCGTGAACCCGTTCGCCAGCGTGAACGCGAGCTGCGACACCGGATTCGCGCCCGCTTCGGCAATGTGATATCCCGAGATCGACACCGAATAGAAATTGCGGACGTCGTTGTCGATGAAGAACTGCTGCACGTCCCCCATCATGCGCAGCGCGAACTCCGTCGAGAAGATGCAGGTGTTCTGCGCCTGCTCCTCCTTGAGGATATCTGCCTGCACGGTGCCGCGCACGAGTGACAGCGTCTCCATTCGGATCTGCTGGTATGTCCCGGCATCGAGCAACTGGTCACCCGTCACGCCGAGCAGGCCGAGGCCCGAGCCGTCATGGTTCGGCGGCAGCTCGCCCTTGTAGGCCGGGCGAGGACGGTCCTTGAACAGGGCGGCGATCTTCTTCTCCGCAGCCTCCCATTGTCCCGTGGCGCGCAGATGCTTCTCGACGCGCTGGTCGATCGCGGTGTTCATGAACATCGCGAGGATCATCGGCGCCGGACCATTGATCGTCATCGAGACCGATGTCGTCGGCGCGCATAGATCGAAGCCCGAATAGAGCTTCTTCATGTCGTCGAGCGTCGCGATCGACACGCCGGAGTTGCCGATGCGGCCGTAGTCGGCCCAGCTCGCGTGCCGCTCGATCCTGGTGTCTTGGGCTCTTCGTCGATGTTCACCATCGGTGGCCGCCGGGTGGTGGCGTCGCGGTGATCGTGGGTGCCGCGGGTGATGCTGATGTCGGTCCTCCGGGATGAGGTGGTCGGGTCGGCGCCGTCGACGATCCGTCAGCTGACGGGGGCGCTGCCCGTAGGGATGTCGCGCAGGCCGCGGTCGAGAAAATCGACCATCCAGGTGAAGCTGTCGTCGACAGGCTGCGTCGATCTGGAACCCGCCGGCTGCTTCCAGGGTCGCGAACCCGTGCAGGACGCTGCGCAGCATCCGCAGGGCGTGGATCTCCTGGCCGGAGTCCAGGTGGTAGCCGCGCAGCATGGCCGCCCAGGAGGCGACCACCCGTTCGACGGCGGGGATGATCGGGTCGTCGGGCCCGGTCGGTCGGGCAGCAGCGTCGGCGGCGGCGTACCGGCCGGGGTGTTCCCGCACGTAGGTCCGCATCGCCTGCGCGCCGGCGGCGAGGGCGTCGCTGCCGGCCCGGCCCTGGATGGCGTCGCGGATGGCGTCGGCGAACTCGGCCATGGCCAGGACGGCGATGCGGTGGGCGAGATCGGCCTGGCTGGTGACGTGCTTGTAGAGCGCGGGGGTCTTGACGCCGAGCCGTTCGGCGAGCAGGCCCATGCTGAGGTTCGGTCGAAGCCGATCTCGTCGACCAGGGCGGCGCCGGCCTCGGTGACCGACGGCGGGGGGCAGCCCGGCCCTAGGCATTCGCGCGAGCGTCTTGGCGAGGAACGGCCGGGCCAGCGCGAGGACCTCGTCCGGTGTCTGGGCGTGCGGGTAGTGACCGGCCCCGTCGATGACGGCGAGCTCACCGAGCCCCGTGGGCAGGTCGGCGATGATCTTCTCGCCCTCGGCGCGCGGGTCGGCCCAGTCGGGGTCGAGGCTGCCCTCGATGACCAGGACCGGGCAGGTGACGTTGGCCAGCTGCGCGCCGGCGTCGGTCGGGCTGGTCTTGCACATGGCCTGCAGGACCTTCATCCGGCCGGGCTCGCTCAGCTTCGCCTCGATGCGGGCCAGTTCGGCGTCCCAGTCGGCCGGCTTGATCGGGTACGCCACGTCGAGGTACTTCTTCCAGCTCGCCAGACGCCCCAGGACCATGACCTGCGCCAGCTGGCGTGTAACCGGTCCGGAAGCGCTTCACCCGCAGCAGCCCGCCGAGGTCGAAGGACTGCGCGCGGGTGAACGGCGCCAGCTCGATGACGCCGTCGATCAGGTCGGGCGCGGTGGCCGCCGCGATGGTCGCCGCACCGCCGCTGATCGACTGGCCGATGATCACGGCGGGGCCGCCGAGGTGGCGCACGACGGCGACGAGGTCGCCGGCGATGTCGGTGCGGCTGTAGCCGTCCCAGCCCAGGCTGGAGTCGCCGCAGCCGCGGATGTCGACGTTGGCGACCCGGTACCCGGCGTCGACCAGGGCCGGAGCGAGGAAACGGTAGGAGTGCCGGCTGTCGCCGATGCCGTGCGCGAGGACCACGAGAGGGCCCCGCCCGGACACCTCGTAGGCGAGGGTGTTACCGGCGATGCTCAGGTACTCGGTCACTGACGACCTCCACAGGCTTGGTTAACGGCGCTATCTGTAAGTTAATGTCGTTAACTAGGTGCGTCAAGCGATCTTCCTGGATGTCCTCGCCCCGCAGCGTCGGATACCCGGCGCGGGCCGACTCGCCGGTGCCGGTCTGGGACCAGGTGATGGTCGTGCGGGTACGACCGTGCTGGTCATCAGGCAGGCAAGGACGACATCCAGCGGCCGGGGGCCAGCTCGGTTCCCGGATCCTTCGGAAGTCACCGCCTCAGCTTGTCGACCTCAAGGCCGCGATTCCTCACCCCGGAGAGGGTCTGTTTCTCACCCGGCAGAGGGAGGAAGCACTCCCGCTGGTGACGGACGACGTGCCGGCCGCGCGCACCGAGGATGGATCTCGTCAAGCCGACAGACCACATTAGACGCAGAGGAACCTCATGACGAAGACACGATTCGCTACTGCCCTGTTGGCGGTGACCGCGGTCTTCACCGCGGGTGCCGCCGTGCCGATGGCCTCGGCCGGTGTCCAGTCCAGGCTGACGGCCTCCACCGGAACTGTTCGGGCCCTGGCCGAGTGCCCGGAGTCGCCCAACCTGCCGACCGCACGCTGCGGACAGATCACCGTGCCCCGGGACCGCGCCAAGCCCGGTAAGGGCACGATCGACATCGGGTTCGCGCTGGTGCCGCACACCGACACGTCGCAGCCGGGACTGGGCACGATCGTGCCGAACCCGGTGGTCCGGGCTCGTCCACCATCGACCTTGCCGGCAGCACGTTCGCCGAGGCCGTCGAGCCACTGCTCGACCGTCGTGACCTGCTGCTCATCGACACCCGTGGAGTCGGCCGCTCGACCCCGCTGACCTGCGCGGCGCTCGACGGCCCGGCCCGGGTGTTCGCCTCGTTGCCGAAACAACGCCAGCTGATCGGCGAGTGCGGTAAACAGCTCGGCGATGCCGTGTCCGACTACACCAGCATCGCCGTCGCCGACGACATCGACGCCGTACGGGCGACACTGGGCCTGAGCCGCCTCGACCTGCTCGGCATCTCGTACGGCACCTACCTGATGGCGACCTACGCTCACCGGTACCCGCAGAACGTGCGGACGATCAGCATGGCCGGCGCCTACGCGGTCAATGTCGACACCATCGGCGAGGTCAACGCCGTCGCGTTCCGCCGAGCGGTGCGCCTCGTTGCGAACGGACCGGTGAATGCGACGGCGACCGGGTGATCTCGGACCTCGCCGCTCTGATGAAACGGCTGCGGGAGACCCGGAGCATGCTCGAATGTCACCTACGACGGCGTCAAGTACCGGATCACCCTGGACGAGTGGCAGATGACCTCAGTGGCCGGCTGGGTCTACTCCAGCGTCCCGGATACCGAGACCGAACTCGCCCTGGCGAACGCCGCCGCCGCCGCACGCCGCGGCAATCTCACCCCGGTACGCGCTCTGGTCCGCACAAGCCTGCTGAAGTCGGCCGGAAGGCCACTCCGACGGCCCCACCCTGGTCTCCGACGCGCAGGCCTGGGCCGTCACCTGCCACGACTACCTGCGCGACTTCGACTACGCCGACCCGGTCGCGAAGCGCACCCGGCAGTACAACGCGGCACAGGCGAAGCTGAAGAACTCCGACTTCGCGCCGTTCTCCGCCGTGGCGTGGGTCACTCGGGCGGACTACGACACCGGGGCGTGCCTGCGCTGGCCGAACGACGCTACCGCGCGGACCCCGTTCAAACCGGGCGCCACGATGCCCGACGTGCCGGTCCTGGTCCTCAGTGGCGACCTCGACGCGAACACCCCGATCGAATCCGGTGACGCGGCCGCCGCACAGTTCCCGCACGCGACCGACAAGGTAATCGTAGGCGCGGGACACACCCCAGCCAGCACCCCCGAAGGCGCTTCCGAGATCATCACGTTCATCCGCGACGCGAAGGTCTGACCGACCGATGGGGAAAGGGGGCGTCATGGGTGACGGCGACGACGAGAACGCCGTACTGCGCCGGCAGTCGCTGCTGATCGCGATCGGCTGCGTGATCGCCGACGGCGCCCCGTTCCTGCTCAATGTGTCGCAGCACCCGCCGCACCCCGCCGTCTGGATCGCCGGGCTCGCGATCCTGCTGGCCGACCTGGCGCTCGCGCTGCCGGCCCGGACCGCCGGGCCGGTGGCGGTGGCGCACGCCGTCGTCCGGGTGGCGGTGGCCGTCCTGCTGCTGGCCGTCGTCGGCGACCGCGACAGCATCGGCAACGCGACGGGTCTGGTCGTCGCCGGGTACCGGGCCGGAGCCTGGGTTCCCGGGCGGCGCTCCTGGTGGGCGCTCGCCGCCCTGGTCACGGGCATGACCGTGACCCAGGTGATCCAAGGCTTCGACGGCACCGCCGAGAATGTCCTGGTCACCGTCTCCGACACCGTTCTGCCGTGGTTGATCGGCCGGCACACCACCGGTCGCAGCGGTTACATCGCGGACGTCCGCCGGCGAGCCGAGCACATCGAACGGGAAGCGGAAGAACAGCGGCGTGACGCGGGCCGCGCACTGACCCTGGCGATCGAGACCGAACGGACGGCGATCGCCCGAGACCTGCACGACACGATCTCGCACCACGTGAGCGCGGTGGGTGTGCACGCAGCCGCGGCCCGGCTCGGCCTGAAGTCGGCACTACCGGCTACCAAGGACCGGACGGTGACGTCGCTGGAACAGGTCGAGACGTCGAGCCGGGCCGCGCTCGGCGACCTGCGCCGCATGCTCGACCTGTTGCACGGCAACGACTCCGACGGCGTACGGCAACCGGGTCTCGACGCCCTCGACGGCCTCGTCGACGGCAGCCGCCGCGCCGGTCTCACCGTGAACCTCACCATGGACGACGCCATACCCCGAGTCCTGCCGAGGTCACTGAACCTCGCCGCATACCGCATCGTCCAGGAGATCCTCACCAACGCCCTGCGCCACGGCGACGGCATCCTGGATCTCACTCTCACCCAGACCGCCGACGAGTTCCGGATCACCGCAAGCAACACCACCAGCCCGCTGGCCGGCGCGAGCTCCGGCACTGGACGAGGCCTGGACGGCATCCGCCACCGGGCCGGCCTGTTCGGTGGATCCGCGACCAGCGGCCCTCTACCGGACGCGCCCGGCACCTGGCGCACCGCCATCACCATTCCGCTCCAGGAGTCCCGTTGACCACGATCCGCGTCCTGCTCGCCGACGACCACGAGTTCTACCGCTCCGGATTCCGCAACGCCTTGGAGACCCAGCCCGACCTCGCATGCGTCGGCGATGTCGCCGACGGGCAGGCAGCTGTGACCGAGATCGAACGGCTACGCCCAGATGTCGCCGTCCTGGACGTTCGCATGCCCCGGATGGACGGCCTCACGGCAGCCGAGACCGTCCTGTCACGTGGCACCGAGACCCGCATCATGCTGCTCACCACCTATGACGACGACAGCTACGTCTACCGAGGCCTGCGCGCCGGGACCAGTGGCTTCTGCCTCAAGAGCATGCCCGTCGAGGAGCTGCTCAACGCCATCCGGGTCGTGGCCCGCGGAGACGCACTCATCGACCCGTCCGTGACCCGCCGCCTGGTGACCCGATTCGCCAACGGCCTCGCCCCGGCAACCGTGAGCCAGCCCGCGGCACTCGATCGGCTGACCACCCGGGAACGCGAGATTCTCCTCGAGGTGGCCCGCGGCTACTCCAACGCCGAGATCGCGAAACGCTTGTACGTCGGGGAACAGACGGTCAAGACGCACGTGTCGCACGTGCTGACGAAACTGGGACTGCGCGACCGGGTGCAGGCCGTCATCTACGCCTACGAGAACGGGCTGCTCTGATCCAGGGCAGCGGTATCGCCGCAGCAGGGGAATCGGCCGAGGCCGCTGCGGCACCCACGGCCAGTTCCGGAGGGATCCCGACCGGGGTTTGCCAGGCACCGCGGCCGACCGGGGGAGACCGACAAGTGCTCGGCGACCGTCGCGGGTGGGGGTGCCGGTGAACCAGGTGGTCAGCGCCCGCCCTTACCCCTCAGGTTCCATCCCCGGACAGTCGCCGACACCGGCTGTTGGTTCCGGTGACAGGGCCGCGCGAAGAAGGCGATGAACAGCGATGCCGATGAGCCCGCCTCCGTGGTGTCACCCGAAAGTGAATCTCCCGGCCGGGAACCGGAACGGCTCAGGCGGCGACCTATGATCCGTCGTTACCTGTGAGGAGATCACCGCGTTGTCCGCATCGAGCCTGCCCGACCTCACCGCATACTCCCTGCACCGCACCGATCCGGAGGCCTCATTCGAGGGTGTGGCCGTGCCCGGTCTGTCGGCCGAGTTCTACCACCGCCGTGACGGTGACCGCATCGCCAGCGTGGGCCGCTACCGGATGGCGGGGCAGGAACTCCTCGTGGCCTGGGGCTATGTCGACGAGGAACACTGCCGCCACTCTGCGGTCCGCAACCCGCAGGGGGGCTGGCACGGTGCCACCGCCGGCTGCCCCACCGTACGGGTGGAGCGCGACGGTGACACCGATGCGGTGACGGGACTGGCCGTACGCACACCGGGCGGCCGATGGCTGATCTATTCCGCCGAAGCAGGCGCCGTCCTGGCCGGGGCGGACGCCCGGGCCTGAGTGCGGACGATCCGCAGCGACACCGCGGTCAGCGCCAGGGCGAGAGTGAACAGCGTCAGGTGCACGACCGGGTTGGCGATCGGTACGAAACCGATGACCGCCACGGGCACCTGCACGATCGCGATGAGCCCGGCGAGCCACCAGCGGCTACCGCCGCTCCACAGCAGAGCGGTCCAGACCGGCGCGGACACCAGCAACAACGTGAGCCCGTCGAGCAGGGCGTGCAGGTTGGCATTGTGCACGGCGTTGTGGGCGAACGCCTGCGCTGGCGTAGCAACCCACAAGGAGAGAAGAAGGATTCCGGCAACAGCGGCGACACGACGCATGGTGACCTCCAAGGGTGACCGAGGCGTGACAGATAGTGATTCATGGTACTGAAGTGAACGGGTACGGGTAAAGTCCGCCGTCATACCGGGCTTGACGCTGGCGCTCGCGGCCCGCTCAGATGAGCCGGCCGGCTGCCGATAGAACGGGAGTGAGCGCCATGGGCACAAAGCACGACGCACCCGTCGAAGCCGGTGCCAGCCTCGACGACGTCCTGCGTAGTGGCGTGCATTGCGTATATCAACCGTTCGTCGACTTGGACACCGGTTCGGTGCTCGCCTACGAGGCGCTGCTGCGTGGCCCCGCGTCGACCGGCTGGGAATCGCCGATGGTGTTGCTGGATGCCGCCCGACTCCGGCACGCACGGCAGCGGCGGCGGCCCCGGGAAAATCTTGAAGAAAATCCAGGCCAGGATGTCGATCCGGCGGCAGGATGTTCGTCGTCGCTGATGACGGAGCCGGACAGGCTGGCCCGCGACCGAAGTGCAGGAGGCAGCTCCATGGCCAAGTACGCGATCCTCATCTACGAAGACCCTGCCTTCTACGCGAACCTCTCGCCCGAGGCATGGCCCGCGATGGTCGACGCGCACAGCAAGTTCGTCGAGCAGGTCTTCGCGCTCGGTGGGTCCC
>CAWHCA010000047.1:0-32102 GCA_963827615.1 uncultured Gammaproteobacteria bacterium
GAGTGCCGCCACGCGGCGAGGAATCGAGAGGCCCGCGCAATACGCGAACGCTGCGAGGCCGCGAAGCGGCCGCAAAACGCCGGCACGGCTGATTTCCGACTCGCTCGGAAGGCCGTGCGAGGCATGGACGCCGAGCCCGGAGCCCCCATGGATGGGTTTACGGCGTCCTTCCGAGCGAGTCGGAAGTCAGCCGGGACGGCGTAGCTGTACGCCAACTGTCGACTTAAACGTCGATTCACGGACGCGCGGGTTGCGCGTCTCGCCGCCGATGCGCGCCTACATCGACGCGTAGTTCGGACCGCCGCCGCCTTCGGGCGTCACCCAGTGGATGTTCTGCCGCGGATCCTTGATGTCGCAAGTCTTGCAGTGCACGCAATTCTGCGCGTTGATCTGCAGCCGCTGGCCACCGCCCTCCGCCGGCACGAATTCGTACACGCCCGCCGGGCAATACCGGCTTTCGGGTCCGTCGTAGCGCGCGAGATTCACGGCGACCGGAATCGATTGATCACGCAGGCGCAGGTGCACGGGCTGGTCTTCCTCGTGCGCGGTCCCTGACAGGAACACCGACGAGAGCCGGTCGAAGGTCAGCTTGCCGTCCGGCCGCGGATAGTCGATCCGGGGCATTTCCGCCGCGGGCCGCAGGCATTCGTGGTCGGCCTTGCCGTGACGCAACGTCCAGCCGACGAGCGCGCCCAGGCCGAGGTCGTTCAGCCACATGTGAAATCCGCCGTGCGCGGTGCCTGCCCACAAGCCCCACTTGAGGCCCGGCTTGACGTTGCGCACCTTGTGCAGGTCGCGATACGCCCAGGAGTTGCGAAATGCCTCCGGGTAAGCCGTCAGCTCGTCGTTGGCACGTCCCGCGGTGACTGCCACGAACGCCGCCTCGGCTGCGAGCATCCCGGTCTTCATCGCATTGTGCGAGCCCTTGATGCGCGGCAGGTTCACGAAACCCGCGGTGCAGCCGATCAGGGCGCCGCCCGGGAACGTGAGCTTCGGGATCGACTGCAGTCCGCCTTCGTTGATGGCGCGCGCGCCGTAGGCCAGGCGCTTGCCACCCTCGAAGTAGCCGCGGATCGCCGGGTGGGTCTTGAACCGCTGCATCTCTTCGAACGGCGAGAGGTGCGGGTTCGCGTAACTCAGATGCGTCACGAAGCCGACCGAGATCAGGCCGTCGCCAAAGTGATAGAGGAACGAGCCGCCGCCCACGTCGTTCGGCAGCGGCCAACCCTGGCTGTGCACGACGAGTCCGGGCTGGTGTTTTTCCTTCGGTACCTGCCAGAGCTCCTTGACACCGATCCCGTACACCTGCGGATCGACGCCGTCCCGCAGGTTGAACTTCACCATCAGCTGCTGCGCCAGCGAGCCGCGGCAGCCTTCGGCAAACAGGGTGTACTTCGCGTGCAGCTCCATGCCCTGCGCGTACGAGTCCTTCTGCTCGCCATTCTTGCCGATGCCCATGTCACCGGTCGCGACGCCCTTGACCGAGCCGTCCTCGTTGAACAGCACTTCGGCGGCCGCAAAGCCGGGGAACACTTCGACTCCAAGCTCTTCGGCACGTTGACCGAGCCAGCGACAGACGTTGCCGAGGCTCGCGATGTACATGCCGTGGTTGTCCATCAGCGGGGGCAGCAGCCAGTTCGGAATGCGGTGCGCCTTGTCCTGCGTCAGGACCAGGAACCGGTCTTCCTGCACGGGGGTCTCGAGCGGCGCGCCGCGTTCCTTCCAGTCGGGAAACAATTCAGTCAGCGCGATCGGATCGATGACCGCGCCCGAAAGGATGTGCGCACCGACCTCGGAACCCTTCTCGAGCACGCAAACGCTGAGTTCGCTGCCGGCCGCGGCGGCCTGCTGTTTAAGGCGAATGGCTGCTGCGAGACCTGCAGGCCCGGCCCCGACGACGACGACGTCGAACTCCATCGCTTCGCGCTGCATGAACCTTGCCCTCGTGCCGCCGGCGGCGGACTGTGGTGGAATCCCGAATTGTACATCGTGTGTCGGCTCGTGATAGTGCAGCGCAATAGTCCCGTGTCAAACCCGCCGAGCGCAGCTGGAGGTAGCCTTGGGTCCGCTTGGAATCACCGCGCTGCTGCTGGCCGCGTTCGCGGCATTCGCCTGGTTCAGCGCGCGCAAGCTTACGATCGTCGCGGCACTGCAGCCGGAGGTTCGCTGGGACCATCCGTGGCGCCGGCTGCGCACGGTCGTCACCAATGGACTGCTGCAGCAGCGGATGATCCGCCGCGAGTGGAAACCCGGGGTGATGCACACGGTCATCTTCCTGGGTTTCGTTTCGCTGCTGGTGCGCAAGCTGCAACTCGTCGTCATCGGCTTCGATGCAGAGTTCGCGCTGACCGGCCCGCTGGGGGACGCTTTCACCGTCTGGAAGGACCTGGTGGAAGTCGGCGTGCTGCTTGCCGTCGGCTATGCGTTCTATCGCCGGTTGCTGCTCAAGCCGGCACGGCTCGAGCCCAATCGCGAAGGGCTGCTGGTGCTCGGACTCATCACGGTCATCATGGTGACCGATCTCGCGTTCGACGCGTTCCGCTTCGCGCAGCTCGCGGATTCGGTCCCGGCCATCGCGCACGAGCGCGACCACGCCCCGATTGGCGGCTGGCTCGCGGCGCTGGTCTCGGGATGGACACCAGCCGCCCTCGCGACTGCTGCAGCCATCTCCTACTGGACGCAGATGATCACGGTCTGCGCGTTCCTCGTGCTGCTGCCGCTCGGCGAGCACTTCCACATCGTCACGGCGCTGCCGGCGCTCTTCTTCCGTCGCGGCAAGCCGGCCAATGCGGTGCCGACGGTGGACCTCAGCCCGCTGCTGGACGACTCGGCGGATGCAAGTGAACTGAAAGTCGGTGCACGCAGCGTGGCCGACCTCGCCTGGAAGGACGCCCTGGACGCATTCACCTGCACCGAATGCGGCCGCTGCAAGGATGCGTGCCCGGCGTTCCAGACCGGCAAGCCGCTCTCGATGAAAGGCGTCAACGACAGCCTCAAGCGCCACCTGCTCGAACAACGCGAGGCCATCCTCGCCGGCGGCGAGGCGAAGGCGAACCTGCCGGCCCTGGTGGGCGAGGTCATCAGCGACGACACGCTCTGGTCGTGCACGACCTGCGGCTACTGTGAAGCTGCCTGCCCCATCGAGCTCGAACTGCTGCCGAAGCTCTACCGGTTGCGCCAGCATCGCGTGATGATGGACGGCGAGTTTCCCGCCGAACTCAAGAACGTGTTCGATGCGTACGAAGTGCAGTCGAACCCCTGGGGCCTGGCTGCGGACACGCGCGGAGACTGGGCCAAGGGCCTCGAAGTGCCGCTCATCCGCAGTGCGGGGGACATGGCCAAGGTCGAGTGGCTGTACTACGTGGGCTCCGCGGAATCCTTCGACCAGAACGGCCAGCGGATCGCGCGCGCATTCGTCGAGATCCTGCGTGAAGCGGGCGCGAGTTTCGGCATCCTCGGTGCGCAGGAACCCACCACTGGCGAGTGCGTGCGACGCGCCGGCAACGAAATGCTGTTCCAGCAGCTTGCGGCGACGCTCGTCGAATCCTTCAATGGCCTGGGCGTCAGGCGGATCGTGACCTGCGACCCGCACGCGTTCAATTCGCTGCGCAACGAATATCCCGCGTTCGGCGGCCATTGGGAAGTCATGCACCACACGCAACTGATCGCTCGGCTGCTGGCGGAAAAACGCATCGAGGTGCGGCCGACGCACGAACGCGTGCTGCTGCACGACCCCTGCTACCTCGGCCGCCACAACGGTGAATTCGAGGCGCCGCGTGCGGTGCTCGGACGCGTCGCCAGGGACGCACTGCTCGAGTTCCCCCTGCACCGCGAAAAATCCATGTGCTGCGGCGCCGGCGGCGCGCGCATGTGGATGGAGGAGCACATCGGCACGCGCATCAACGTCGCGCGCGTCGAGCAGGGCCTGGCGCAGCAGCCGCACGTGATCGCAACGGCGTGCCCCTACTGCTCCGTGATGCTCGGTGACGGCCTGAAGGCGAAGAACCTGAACGAGACGATCGTGACGCGCGACGTCGCGGAACTCGTTGCTTCCGCCATGGTGCGCACTCGCGCCAGCAGCTAGCATTCGAGGCGTGACTGACGACACCCCCCACTGGATTCCGTCCGCTGCACGCGTCGCGGCCGCGCAGCTCACGGGATTTCACGCGTTTGCGCGCGAACGCGGCGCTCCCGGCGGCGATTACCGGTCGCTGTGGCAATGGTCGGTTAACGAGCCGGCAGCCTTCTGGGGTGCCCTGTTCGACTTCACCGGCGTAGTTGCCGATCGCGGCCCCGGTGCGGTATTGCGGAATGGTGAACGCATGCCCGGGGCCACCTGGTTCGAGGGCACACGGCTTAATTTTGCCGAGAACCTGCTGCGCGGAACCGGCACTGGTCCCGCCATCATCGCACGGGACGAACGCGGCCGACGCCGGGAGATGTCGTGGGACCAGTTACGCGCCGAGGTCGCACGAGTAGCCGATGGATTGCGGACGGCGGGCATCGTCGCCGGGGACCGCGTCGCGGGCTTCATGCCGAACCTGCCGGAGGCGATCGTCGCGATGCTGGCAACGACGAGCCTCGGTGCGACCTGGTCGTCATGCTCCCCCGACTTCGGCATCCGCGGTGTGCTCGACCGTTTCGGACAGATCGCGCCAAAGGTGCTCTTCACGGCTGACGGCTACTGCTACGGCGGCAAGACGCTTGATTCGATCGAGCGCATCGCAGGCATCCTCGAAAACCTGCCCTCCGTCACGTGCGTGGTCGTCGTGGCGAACGTGAGTCCACGACCGGACCTAACGCGTGTGGCAGCGGCACGCCGCTACGACGAGTTCGGTCGGCCGGGCTCGACGCTGCGCTTCGCGCGCCTGCCTTTCGACCAGCCGCTTTACATCCTCTATTCGTCGGGCACCACGGGCGTGCCGAAGTGCATCGTCCACGGCGCAGGCGGCACCCTGCTGCAGCACCTGAAAGAACACCAGTTGCACGCTGACGTGCATCCCGGCGAGCGGCTGTTCTTCTTCACGACGTGTGGCTGGATGATGTGGAACTGGCTCGCGAGCGCCCTGGCATCGCAGGCTACCGTCGTGCTGTTCGACGGGTCGCCGTTCCATCCGGACGAAGGCGTGTTGTGGCGACTGGCGAGCGAGGAGCGTGTCGCCCACTTCGGCACGAGCCCGAAGTATCTCGCTGCGCTGGAAAAGAGCGGCTATCGACCCATCGACCAGGTCGATCTCGCGCACCTGCGCACCGTCCTGTCGACCGGCTCGCCCCTCGCACACGAGCAGTTCGACTTCGTGCGGGACGCGATCGGCGCCGACCTCCAGCTCGCGTCTATCTCGGGTGGCACCGACATCGTGTCGTGCTTCGCGCTCGGCAATCCCGTGCTGCCCGTCTATCGCGGCGAACTGCAATGCCGGGGGCTCGGCATGCGCGTCGAAGTGTTCGACGATGAGGGCCGGCCGCTGCAAGGCCAGCAGGGCGAACTCGTCTGCACCGCGCCGTTCCCGTCGATGCCGATCGGCTTCTGGAACGATCCCGACGGCAGCCGGTACCGCGCCGCCTATTTCGAGCGTTTCCCGAACGTCTGGTGTCACGGCGATTTCGCGGTGCTCACGGCGCGCGGCGGACTGGTGATCCTGGGGCGTTCCGACGCCGTCCTCAATCCCGGCGGCGTCCGCATCGGCACCGCCGAAATCTATCGACAAGTCGAGAAGCTGGACGAGATCCTCGAGAGCATCGCAATTGGCCAGGAGTGGGACAATGACGTGCGGGTCGTGCTGTTCGTGCGGCTGCGCACAGGCGTCACGCTCGACGCGACGCTCGAGAAGCGCATCCGCGACGTCATCCGGAACAACACTACGCCGCGGCACGTGCCGGCCAAGATCGTCGCGGTCGGTGACATCCCGCGCACGATCAGCGGCAAGATCGTCGAGCTTGCGGTGCGCGAGGTCGTGCATGGCCGCCCGGTCAAGAACACCGATGCACTGGCGAATCCGGCCGCCCTCGATGAATTCCGTGACCGGCCGGAGCTGCGCTGTTGAGGCGCCACGCATGATGCGGCGCGCCGACCTGCAGCAGGAATACGAGGCCGCCCTGGTTCGTCACGGGTATCGCCCGGATACCGCGCAACTGCATGCGGTCGACCGACTGTCGGACCTGGCGGTGCGCCTGCGCCGTGCAGAGGACCGCTCGAAGGCGGGATTCTTCGGCCGGTGGCGGGCCCAGGCACGCAAACGTGGCAGCGGCACGGTCGGCGAGCGAGGCATATACCTCTGGGGCGGTGTCGGCCGCGGCAAGACGTTCCTGATGGACCTCTTCCATGCGCACGTCGGCGTGCCGACGCGACGCGAGCACTTCCACCGCCTGATGAAGGACCTGCATGCGCGTCTCGGTGAACTGCGCGACCGCCGCGACCTGCCCGATCCGCTGGAGCACGTGGCGGCTGACATCGCACGCGACACCCGCGTGCTGTGCATGGACGAGCTGTTCGTCAGCGACATCGCAGACGCCATGCTGCTGGGCGGACTGTTCGCGGGACTGTTTGAACGCGGCGTCACGCTGGTCTTCACCTCGAACCTGCCGCCATCGCAACTCTACCGCGATGGACTGCAGCGCCAGCGCTTCCTGCCGGCCATCGATGCCATCGAGCGTCATTGCGAAGTCATCAACGTCGACGGCGGCGAGGACTACCGCCTGCGGCTGCTCGAAAAGGCACCGCTGTACCTTGATGCGCGACTGCCGGACACACTCCGGCAACTCGAGACGCGCTTTGCCGACCTTTGTGACGGCGACGCCCGCACGCCGGGACCGTTGGCCATCGAGGGCCGTGACATCCCGTTCGTCGCGCGGGCGCACGAGGTGGTGTGGTTCGAGTTCGAGGCGATCTGCGACGGACCGCGCTCGCAGGCCGACTACGTAGAAATCGCGCGCGACTTTCATACCGTATTGATCAGCGGGGTGCCGCAGATGGACCAGGCCCTGGACAACCAGGCGCGCCGGTTCATTGCGCTGGTCGACGAGTTCTACGACCGTGGCGTGAAGCTGGTCCTGGCCGCGCACGCGCCGATCGACGAACTGTATGTCGGCGACCGACTCCGCTTCGAGTTCGACCGTACGCGCAGCCGGCTGGCGGAAATGCAGACGCACGAGTACCTGTCGCGGCCGCACCGTCCCTGAACTGGCGTTGCCAGCGCCCGATTCGTTACAATCGAAAACTTCTGCTGCGGACGGTCCCCACGCCTTGACCTCGCCGTTGATCAAACTCGAGACGTTCCTGCCGTACCGGCTCTCGGTGCTCGCCAACGTGACGAGTAACGCGATCGCGGCGGCGTACGAGGAACGCTTCGGACTGACGATCCCCGAATGGCGGGTAGTCGCCGTGCTCATGCGCCACCCGGGACTCTCGGCACGCGAAGTCGCCGAGAAGAGCCGCATGGATGCCGTCGCCGTGAGCCGCGCCGTCAATCGCCTGCTGCGCGCTGGTCGCGTGCGTCGAGCCGTCGCAGCGGATGACCGACGCCGCTCCATCCTGCAGGTGTCCGCGGCCGGAGCCGCCGTCTATCGCGGTGTCGCCCCCATCGCCCTCGAATTCGAGCGTGCGCTGCTCGACACGCTGACGGAGGACGAACGCGCCGCGCTCGACCGCCTGCTCGGCGTGCTCACGCAGCGTGCCGAAGTTCTCTCCGTGGACCTGCGTGTGCCGAAACAGGCCGCACGCGGTCCCAGGGCGCGACGCCCACAGGCACGTCGCGACCCGGCCCGATGACCACAAAAGAACGACATACCAAGGACGCCCCGCCATGCCAGGAACGATCCCCGCTGCCCGACAGCACCTGATCGACGACATCGCGAAGCTCGCGCGCAAGCTGCGCGGAGCTCCGTTGCCGCTGCCGGCGTTCGTGCAGGCCTACTACCGTGGCGTCGGCGAGGAGGACCTGCAGGCGCGCGATTCCGCAGCGTTCGCGGCGGCAGCCGCTGGAGCCCTCAGCTTCGGCGCAGTGCGTCCTGCCGGCGAGCCCAGGGTTCGCGTTTTCAACCCGCAGCTGCAGCGTGACGGCTGGGAATCGCCGCACACGATCGTCGAGGTCGTGACCGAAGACATGCCGTTCCTCGTCGACTCGCTTGCCGTCGTGCTCGGCGACTCCCGCCTGCCGATCCAGTTGATGATCCATCCGGTGCTGCGCATCACCCGCGACCGTCGCGGCAAGTTGCTGAGCATGGAGGAACCCGACAGTCTCCTCGGCACCATGGAGTCCTGGCAGCATGTGGCGGTACCGCGAATCGGCGATCCGGCGCGGCACGCAGCACTCACCCAGAACATCCTGCGCATGCTGGAAGACGTGCGGCTTGCGGTTTCCGACTGGCCGGCCATGCGCAAGCGGGCCCTGGAGATCGCCCGGGACGTGAACGCCGGCGTGCCAGCCATCCCCCGTCGCGAGGAAAAGGAAGCGGTCGAGTTCATCGAATGGCTCGCCGACAACCACTTCACGTTCCTCGGCTACCGCGAGTACAAGCTCGAGCGCACCCGCTCGGTCGATCGCCTGGTACCGGTGCCTCGTTCCGGCCTGGGACTGCTGCGCACGGGCAAGGGCCGTCCGCAACCCAAGCCAACGGTGCTCACCGGCGAACTGCAGCGCAAGGCGCGCGAAATCGCGCTGCTGGTCGTGACCAAGGCCAACTCGGTCTCCACCGTGCACCGTGCCACCTACCTCGACTACGTCGGCATCAAGACGTTCGACAAGGGCGGTCGCGTCGCCGGCGAGCGACGCTTCATCGGCTTGTTCACGTCGAGTACCTACAGCACCAGTCCGCGCGAGATTCCGCTGCTGCGACACAAGGTGCAGCGCGTCGTGGACCACATCGGCGTGTCGCCGACGAGTCACGATGGCAAGTCGATGATGCACGTGCTCGAGACGTATCCGCGCGATGAACTGTTCCAGTCGACGGTGCCGGAGCTCGTGCGCACGACACGCGGCATCGTCAACCTGTACGAACGCCAGCGCGTGCGCCTCTTCGCGCGCCGCGATCCTTACCAGCGGTTCTTTTCGTGCCTCCTGTACGTGCCGCGTGACCGCTACAACACCCAGGTCCGTGAACGGATCGAGCGCATCCTGCTCGAGGATCTCGCGGGCGTGGATCTCGAGTCGCAGGTGCAGATTTCCGAATCAGCGCTCGCACGACTCCACATCCTCGTGCGCACGGACCCTGCGCGCAGCGTCGTGGCCGACGTCGAGCGCATCGAGCAACGCATCACTGACGCGATGCGAACGTGGACCGACCACCTGAACGACGAACTGCAGGCGCAGCTGCCAGCCGAGGCGGCTGACCAGCTGGCGGCCCGGTTCGAGGACGCGTTCCCCGTCGCGTACGAGGAAGACGTGCCGCCGGCCGAGGCCATTCACGACCTGCAGGAGCTTGCTGCGCTGGACGCCGGTCCGACAGCGCTCGGGATGGAACTGCGCCCCGGCGACCCCGCCAGTGGCGCGCTCCACCTGCGGCTCTATCGCCGCGGCGAGCCCGTGGCGATGTCCGACATCCTGCCGCTGCTCGAGAATTTCGACCTGCGCATCCTGAACGAGCGTCCATACCGCGTGGCGCCGACGGACGGCTCGACGCTCTGGATCCAGGACATCGAAGTCAAGCATGCGGCCGGGCGCACGCTGGACCCGGCGTTGGAGGGGCGACGCTTCGAGCAGGCGTTCTTCGCCGTGCACCACGGCCAGGCCGAAAGCGACGGCTTCAACCGGCTCATCCTGGCCGCCGGCCTCGACTGGAAGCAGGCACTGATCCTGCGTGCGGTCTGCCGTTATCTGCTGCAGACCGGCATCCCGTTCAGCCAGCGCTACATGGAGGCGGTGCTCGCCCGCAATCCGTCGATCGCGGCCCGCCTTGCCTGGACCTTCGAATCACGCTTCGATCCCGACCTGAAACCTGCAACGCGGGCGTCGCAGGTTGCAGCCTTTGCCGCGGACATCGACGAAGCGCTCGAGGAAGTCACCAGCCCCGACGACGACCGCATCCTGCGCTCGTTCCGTGCGGTGATCATGGCCACGTTGCGCACCAACTACTATCAGCGCGGCGCGGACGGCCTGCCCAAGCCGTACCTCTCGTTCAAGCTCGACCCGAAGCTGCTACCCGAGCTGCCAAAGCCGCGCCCGATGTACGAGATCTGGGTGTACTCACCGCGCGTCGAAGGCGTGCACCTGCGCATGGGCAAGGTCGCCCGCGGCGGCCTGCGCTGGTCCGACCGGCGCGAGGATTTCCGCACCGAAATTCTCGGTCTCATGAAGGCGCAGAACGTCAAGAACACCCTGATCGTGCCGGTCGGCGCCAAGGGCGGATTCGTGCCGAAGCTGATGCCTGTTGGCGCCACGCGCGAGGACGTGCAGCGCGAGGGCACCGAGTGCTACCGCATTTTCATCCGCGGCCTGCTCGACATCACTGACAACGTGCGTGGCGAGAAAATCATCCCGCCGGAACGCACCGTGCGCTACGACCCGGACGATCCGTACCTTGTGGTTGCAGCCGACAAAGGCACCGCGACATTCTCCGATACCGCCAATGCGCTGGCGGCCGAATACGGCTTCTGGCTCGGGGACGCTTTCGCCTCCGGCGGCTCCGCGGGCTACGACCACAAGAAGATGGGCATCACCGCCAAGGGCGCGTGGGAGTGCGTCAAGCGGCACTTCCGCGAACTCGGCGTCGACACGCAGTCGCAGGACTTCACGGTCGCCGGCATCGGCGACATGGCGGGCGACGTGTTCGGCAACGGCATGTTGCTCTCGCCACACATCCGGCTGGTGGCCGCCTTCAACCACCAGCACATCTTCCTCGACCCGGAACCCGATGCATCCCGCAGCTTCAAGGAGCGCGAGCGCCTCTTCAACCTGCCCCGCTCGTCGTGGGCGGACTACGACACGAAGCTGATTTCGAAGGGTGGTGGCGTGTTCCCGCGCAATGCCAAGGAGATTGCGCTGTCGCCGCAGGCCCGCTTGCTGCTCGGCATCGATGCGCCGAAATCGACGCCCGTAGAGATCATCCGCGCCATCCTGAAGCTGCCGGTCGACCTGCACTGGAACGGCGGCATCGGCACTTACGTGAAGGCTTCGTGGGAAGCGAATTCCGCCGTGGGTGACCGCACCAACGACGCGGTCCGCGTCGATGGCCGCGACCTGCGCTGCAAGGTCGTGGGCGAAGGCGGCAATCTCGGCTGCTCGCAACTCGGTCGCATCGAGTACGCGCTGCACGGCGGCCGCCTGAACACCGACTTCGTCGACAACTCCGGCGGCGTCGACTGCTCCGACCACGAGGTCAACATCAAGATCCAGCTGAAGGCGGTGCAGGAACGCACCCGCATGACGACGGCAGAGCGCAACCGGCTGCTCGAATCGATGACGGATGACGTCGGCCAGCTCGTGCTGCGCGACAATTACCTGCAGAGCCAGGCGATCAGCCTGCTGCAGGCGGCCGCGCCGGAGCGGCTGGGCGAGCATGCGCACTTCATCCGTTCATTGGAACTCGATGGCGTGCTGGACCGCGCACTAGAGTACCTGCCGAGCGCGGAGGAGATCGAAGACCGCCGCCGCGCGGGGCTGGGCCTGGTACGGCCGGAACTCGCGATGCTGCTGAGCTACGCGAAGATCGCACTCAGCGCGCAGCTGATCCAGTCGGACGTGCCGGAGGATCCGTACCTCAGCCAGGAGCTCGACCGGTACTTTCCGCCACGGCTTGCGAAGCGGTGCGGCAAACTGCTGGATGAGCACCGGCTGAAGCGCGAAATCATCGTCACCGCGACGACCAACAGCATCGTCAACCGCATGGGACCGACCTTCGTCGCACGCACCCAGCAGGACACCGGAGCCGACGCCGCAACGGTGGCCCGTGCGTATTCGATCGCCCGCGAAGTATTCGACGTGCGCGAGCTCTGGACCGCGATCGAGCGACTGGACAACAAGGTGGCGGCGACCCTGCAGTACGGCATGGTGCACGACACGATCGGCCTGATCCGGCAGGCAACCTATTGGCTGATCCAACGTCATCGTTCGGCTCTCGGCATTGAACAGCAGGTGGCGCGACTGCGTCCCGGCATCCAGGAACTCACGCGCTCGCCCTTGCAGTGG
Source organism: uncultured Gammaproteobacteria bacterium (assembly GCA_963827615.1). Lineage (GTDB taxonomy): Bacteria > Pseudomonadota > Gammaproteobacteria > Steroidobacterales > Steroidobacteraceae > RPQJ01. Next base: position 12,123 of record CAWHCA010000047.1, read on the forward strand.
CTGGACGGCGCTGCGCGGGCGTCATTCGAGGCCCGTCACGCGGAACTCGCGACGGCCGGCGTACCAGCCGAACTGTCGCGCCGAATCGCGGCCTGCAATGCACTGCACAGCAGCCCCGACATCGTCGAACTCGCCGAGTCGCGCAAGCTCACCGTGGACGCGGCTGCCAAGGCTTACTTCGCCATCGGCGGGTATTTCAGGCTCGACTGGCTGCGCAAGCACATCGAAGGCCTGGACACTGCAGGCCACTGGCACGCGGTGGCGCGCGGCAGCCTGCGCGAGGCGCTGTTCGAAGTGCATCGCAGCCTGGCCCAGGGCGTGCTCGAATCCTCGCGGGAGAAGGACCCGGTCAAGTCGCTCGACAAGTGGCTGGTGCGGAACAAGGCGGCCGCGGAGCACGCCCGCGCCGTGATCAACGATATCCGCGCACAGACTACCGAGATCGATTTTGCATCGCTGTCGGTTGCGCTGCAGGCGGTGCGTCGCGTCGCTGCGGCCGAGGCCTGATGCGCACGAGCCTCGTCATCGTCACTTACGAGCGGCCCGCAGCGCTCGAGCGCGTGCTGGCGAGCGTCGCGGCACAGACCCGGGCACCGGACGAGGTCATTGTCGCGGACGATGGCTCCGGTCCCGCAATGGCCGCCGTCGTTGAAGCTTTCAAGAGGCGCGTTTCGTCGGGCGTGGAGTTCGTGCGCCAGGAGCACTCGGGCTTTCGCGCCGGACGCATGCGCAATCTCGCGATTGCGCGCTGCACCGGCGACTACATACTGCTGCTGGACGGCGACATGGTGCTCCATCCGCTGTTCGTGGCAGACCACGCGCGGGCCGCAAGACCGGGTTACTGGACACAAGGCGTCCGCATTCCACTCGACGAGGCTGCCACGCAGCGGCTCCTGCGCAGCAGGCGACACCCGTCGCCGTGGACGGCGGGTGTCGACCTCAGGCGCCGTCCCTATGCGCTGCACGCGCCGCGGCTCACGGCGAGACTGGGTCGGGCGGCCAATGCATTCGTCGCCATCAAGTCGTGCAACCAGGCGTTCTGGCGTGCGGACCTGCTGCAGGCGAACGGCTTCGACGAAGACTTCGCCGGCTGGGGCTCGGAGGACAAGGAACTCTGCGCCCGCCTCATCAACGCGGGCATCCGCCGCCAGACCCTGGTTTTTTCGGCGATCGCCTGGCACCTCGCGCACCGGCCCGCCTCGCGTGCCGCCGTGCGCGCGAACCACGAACGCTGGCAGGAGACCGTCCGCAGCGGCCGCACGCGTTGCGCCCGCGGCATCGATCAGCACCTGGCGCGGTGACAGCCGGGTACGCACCCCGTCACGTGACGACCGCTCTAGACGCGCTCGAGCACCAGAGCGATGCCCTGCCCGACACCGATGCACATCGTGCAGAGCGCACGGCGCAATCCACGTTTTTCCAGTTCGACCAGCGCGGTCGTAGCCAGCCTCGCGCCGCTCATCCCCAGGGGATGACCGAGCGCGATGGCGCCGCCGTTCGGGTTCACATGAGCGGCGTCGTCCGGCAAACCCAGGTGACGCAAGACGGCAAGGGCCTGCGACGCGAATGCTTCGTTCAACTCGACGACGTCGATCTGCGCGAGTTGCAGCTTGAGCCGCTGGAGTAGCTTCTGTGTCGCCGGCGCCGGCCCGAAGCCCATGATGGCCGGCTCGACGCCGACCACGACCGTGCCGCAGATTCTCGCGCGAGGTGTCAGACCGTGGCGTATCGCTGCAGCCTCTGACGCGACCACGAGCGCGCAGGCGCCATCGTTCACGCCTGACGCGTTGCCCGCCGTGACAGTGCCACCAGCACGAAACGGCGTGGCCAGCCCCGACAGCGCCGCCAGGCTCGTCTCGCGCGGATGTTCGTCGCGGTCGACGATCACGGGCGCGCCACGCCGGGCGGATACCGTCACCGGCACGATTTCCAGCGCGAGTCGTCCCGACGCCTGCGCCGCAAGTGCTCGCGCCTGGCTGCGCAGCGCAAAGGCATCCTGGTCTGCGCGCGCGATGCCAAAGCGTTCGGCGACGTTTTCGCCGGTCTCCGGCATCGAATCGACGCCGTACTGTTGCCGGATCAGCGGATTGACGAAGCGCCAGCCGAGTGTCGTATCCGCTAGCTGCAGGTCGCGCGTGAAAGCGGCATCGGGCTTGGACACCACGTACGGCGCGCGACTCATGCTTTCCACGCCGCCGGCAATCAGGAACTCCGCCTCGCCGCTGCGAATGGCGCGCGCGGCGGTGGCAACCGCGTCGAGTCCGGAACCGCACAGCCGGTTGATCGTCGCGCCTGGCACCGACGCCGGCAGTCCTGAGAGCAGGACCGCCATGCGGGCGACGTTGCGGTTGTCCTCGCCCGCCTGGTTTGCACAGCCGTAGACGACGTCGTCGAGCGCGCCCCAATCTGCAGCCGGGTTGCGCGCCAGCAGCGCCTTGAGCGGCAGTGCGGCGAGGTCGTCGGTACGGACACTGGACAGCGCGCCGCCGTAACGCCCGATCGGGGTCCGGATGGCATCACAGATGAAAGCGTCGATCATTGCAGGCCGTCGCCCCGATTCCAGCTTGAGTCGCGCATTCTGAGGCCCACCGCCCCCACCGATGCAACGAGAGGCATGACGCCGCCCCGCTTCGCCCTGCGGAAAATACGGTCGTACAGAGCCGCCACGAGCCTGTCGAGCCAGGACCCTCGGCGTGCTAAGCTATTGATTAGATAGACATACGGGCCGACTCGAGCAGACTTCGCTCCCGTCCCCCACCACCACAGGCTGACTTCCAAATGAGCACCGGCAAGCTTCTGCTCCTGCGCCACGGCCAGAGCATCTGGAATCTCGAGAACCTCTTCACCGGCTGGATCGACGTCGACTTGTCCGAGCAGGGCCGGCAGGAAGCGCAGGAAGCCGGGCGACTGCTCAAGGCCGAAGGCATCGCGTTCGACATCGCGTTCACTTCCGTGCTGAGGCGCGCAATCCGCACACTGTGGATGGTGCTCGACGAGATGGACATGATGTGGCTGCCGGTCGAGCGCACATGGCGGCTCAACGAGCGTCACTACGGTTCGTTACAGGGTCTCAACAAGACACAGACGGTCGCAAAGCACGGCGCGGACCAGGTGAAGATCTGGCGCCGAAGCTATGACATTCCGCCTCCCCCGCTGCCGCAGACCGATCCGGGCCACCCGCGTTTCGACCGCCGCTACGCCGGCGTGCCTGTCGGCGAACTGCCGTCCGCCGAATCGCTCAAGGACACGCTTGCACGAGTACTGCCGTTCTGGAACGCGCGCATCGCGCCGGAATTGCTGGCGGGCCGCAACGTGCTGGTCGCCGCTCATGGCAACAGCCTGCGCGCGATCGTCAAGATGCTGGATGAGATGTCGGATACCGACATCGTCGAGCTCAACATCCCGACCGGTGTGCCGCTGCTCTACACGCTCGATGCGAACCTGAAGCCCACCTCCAGTCGCTACCTCGGTGATGCCGAGGCCGTAAAGGCACGCGCGGAAGCGGTGGCGAAGCAGACGGAGAAGAAGTAGAGGAAGGGGATAGGGGATAGGGGATAGGGGATAGGGGATAGGTAGGGGATAGGGGATAGTCGGAAGTTGGAACCTGAAAGATCTGCATGTAAATCCCTTTCCGCAGCAGATCAGCGAGATAGCGGCACCGAACCTGATGCGGCCACGCATTCCGACTAACCCCTAACCCCTAACCCCTAACCCCTTTCCTTCAGGTCAGGAACCCGCCATCCACCACCAGATACTCCCCGGTCACGTACGCTGATGCGTCCGAGGCGAGGAACAACGCAGCGCCCGCGAGGTCCTGCGGTTCGCCGACGCGGGCCAGGGGATTCGTCGCAAGGTAGTGCTCGGTCTGGCTCTTGTCGGCCAGCAGCGCGCCCGCGAACTTCGTACGGATGAGACCCGGCAGGATCGCGTTGCAGCGGATGCCGTGTGGACCGCACTCCTTCGCGAACGTCTTCGTCATGTTGAGCACGGCACCCTTGGTGATCGAATAGATCCCCTGCTTCGGGCCGGGCCGCACCGCATTCACCGACGCGACGTTGATGATCGAGCCCTTGCCCTGGTCGCGCATCATGCGTCCCGCGAGCACGGACGCGAAGAAATAGCCGCGAATGTTGACGTCCACAGTCTTCTGGAAAGCGCCGAGATCGGTGTCGAGCACGTGCCCGTAATACGGATTCGCCGCGGCGTTGTTGACCAGCACGTCGAGCCGTCCAAATTCCGACTGGACACGTGTGAACAGCGCATGCAGCGCATCCATGTCACCGATGTGGCACGCGATCGCCGTGGCCTTGCCACCCGCTGCGTTGATCTCCCCCGCCACCTCGTCACAGGCTTCCTGCTTGCGGCTCGAGACGATCACGTGCGCGCCGTACTGCGCAAATCCCTTGGCCATGGCCTCGCCGATGCCGCGGCTGCCACCGGTGACGAGCGCGACACGACCCGACAGATCGAATGACACGGACATGATCTTGACTCCGGTTAAGCGCTGGCGAGGCGCCGACGGGCCTCATCGTATTCCTGGACCATGCGCGCAATGACGTCGCGGGCAGGCAGCACGTCGTGAATGTTACCGACGCCCTGCCCACCGCTCCAGATGTCGCGCCAGGCTTTCTTTTCCATGTTGCCGCCGGACCCGAAGTTCATCGTCGACTTGTCCGCTTCGGGCAGGTTGTCCGGATCGAGTCCAGTCGCTGCCACGCTTCGCTTCAGGTAGTTGCCCTTCACGCCGGTGAAGAGCGAGGTGTACACGACGTCGTCGGACGTCGAGTCGACGAGCATCTGCTTGTACTCGGGCAGGACGTGAGCCTCGGTCGTCGCCAGGAACCGCGTGCCGATGTAGGCCATGTCCGCGCCGATCGCCCGCGCCGCGAGTACGTCCGCTCCGCTCGACATGGCGCCGGCGAGCACCAGCGTGCCGTCGAAAAACTGGCGGATTTCGCGCACGAGCGCAAAGGGACTGCCCATGCCGGCGTGGCCACCCGCGCCGGCGCAGACCACGATGATGCCGTCGACACCCTGCTCCACGGCCTTGCGCGCATGCCGGACGCTGATCACGTCGTGGAACACGAGACCACCGTAGCTGTGCGCCGCCTCTACGATTTCACGCGGTGGACGCAGGCTGGTGATGATGAGCGGCACCTGGTGACGGACACACGCGTCCATGTCGTGCTGCAGCCGGTCGTTGCTGACGTGCGCGATCTGGTTGACGGCGAACGGCGCCACTTTCGCTTGCGGGTTCGCGTCCGCATACTCGCCCAGTTCCTTGCGGATGCGCTTGAGCCATTCGTCGAGTGCGGATGCCGGGCGCGCGTTCAGCGCCGGGAAAGAGCCGATGATGCCGGCCTTGCACTGCTCGATGACCAGTTCCGGCGTCGAGGCGATGAACAGCGGCGAACCGATGACGGGAAGACTGAGACGATCGCGAAACGCAGGCGGAAGCGGCATCCAGGGGTCCTCTAGGTTTTTTCGCCGTAGTGGCACTGCGCGGCGCGCACATCATGCACGAACGAAAGCCCTCGCTCCCGAAAACGCCAGCGGCCTTCGCAGCGCTGATACACGTCCTGGTAGCGGATCGCGGCCAGTATCTGCTGGCCATTGCGCTGCATCCCGACGTGCGCAAGCACGAGACCCGTCGCACGGTCCGGATCCATGTGGTCGAACTCCACGATGCGGTCGTGGGTGAAGAGATTGCTGGGACCGGGCACCGTGAACCGACCCATGAACATTTCGACAACTGCCTGCCGTCCTTGCGCATCCATGACCCCATCGGCCGACCAGACCCGCGCATCCGGCGTGAACAGCGACTCGATTGCGTCGACGTCGCGATTATCCATGACGAGGCAATAGCGGGCGATCAACTCGCCGATGGCCACCCTGTCCTCGAGGTGACGGACGCGTTCTTCGAGCGTCGGTCCAAGTTTCATGCGTACCCCCCGGCGATTCGAAGGCCGCCTGATCACTCGTCCTGCGCGATCGTGAGTTCGAGACCGTCGAGCGCCTCGGTGAAGTCCACCTGGCAACTGAGGCGCGACGTCGGCGCGTCGTAGTGCTCGAGTTCGACCAGCAGCTCCTTCTCGTCGCCCTGCGGCGCGGGCAGCTTCGGCATCCATTCGGGCTTGATGAAGATGTGGCACGTGGCGCACGAGCAGAGCCCGCCGCAGATGGCCGTGACGCCGTAGTCGAACTCCCGCAGCGTCTCCATCAGCTTGACGCCGATACGTCCCTCAACCTCGTGGACGATACCGTCGCGGTCGGTCACCACCATCTTCGCCATGCTCGCACCCGTCAGTCGTTGTGTTCGAATCAGTGATTATTGCAGCGCAAGACCCCGGATGCACGCACCTGCAGGTCGCGGTCGATCCGTTCCGCCCGGAGGGCAGCCTCGCTGGCATCGGGCCCTGGCGCCGCGGACGCCACCAGGCCGCGATACCAGAGCCATTGCACGTAGTCGAAGGCCCAGCGTGCGAGCTCCAGCCTCCCCCGTTCGACGGACCCGCCCGCGCGAACGTACGCATCGCACAAGAGACCGGTGCTTGCTGCCGACAACTCCAGCTGGCTTGCGCAGGATGCCAGGTCGAATAAGGGGTCGCCGAGGCCGGCGTACTCCCAGTCGACCAGCCACAGCCGGCCAGCGCGATCGGTCACGAGGTTCTGCGCGTGGACGTCGTGATGGCAGAGCGCATGCGCGCGACCCTGGCCGAGTCGCGAGAGAACCTCGTCGGCGCACGCGGCGAGTACTGGCCGAATGCCCTTCGCGGGCAGGGCTGTTTCCAGGCGGCGCGCCTGTACCGCGAAATCAACGACACGCACGCCCGATGGCGGCTGCAGTGCGTGCAGCTGGCACAGCATCGCCGCCACTTGTCGGATCGCTCGATCAGCGTCTCCGGCAGAGGGATCCCCTTTCGCACCGGCAATCCACTGCGTGACCAGCAGCCGTGCCGACGGGTCGCAACGAATCACTCGCGGCGCGATTCCTGCTCGGGCGACGACTTCGAGAACCTGGCCTTCTGCGTGCAGGTCGGCGCCAAGCTGTTCATTGCCCGCGCGTGCATACCGCACGAACCGGTCCTGGCCGGTCGCCGACACGCGCCAGGCAAAATTACTGAGGCTGCCTGCAATCGGCTCGAACGTCGCCACGGCAAGCGCAGCCGTTTCGGCGTGTGCTGCGACGGCGGCCCGCGCCGCACGTTCAGCGTCCTGCCACTCGGGCCGCATGACGGTCAGTTCTCGCGAGCGACCGCGAGGTGTTCGTCGCGGCGCCATTGCCAATAGCCGCGCACCGCGAGTGCCGTGTACAGCAGGAACAGCAAGGTGGTGGCCGCGAGCCCTTGCCAGGCAGCAAGCACGGCCGCGGCGAAGTCCAGTACCACCCAGTACAGCCAGTTTTCGAGCACCTTGCGCGCGACCATCCATGTGGTGAGCACGCTGCCCCACGCAATGGCCGCGTCGAGATAGGGTACCCAGGATGTCGCTGCTCCCGCGTGATCACCCAGCCATTTACCAGCGCGAACACGGCGATGGCGGCCCACGCCAGTGCATGCTGCCGTACCGCCCAGCGACTGACGACGAGAGGCGCCGCTGACGCCGAGCCGCGCCACGAACGCCAGCCATAGACGGACATGCCGACGTAGAAGACCTGCAGCGCGGCTTGCATGACGAGGCCCGCGCGCGCGAAGACGACGAGGTAGAGCAATGCGCTGACGACAGCGAACGCCCAGCACCAGGCGCTCTGCCGGATCGCGAACCCGAGGTAGCCGAGCGCGAGACCGGCCGCCACCCATTCGATGGCGGGTACGGCCGCAAGTGCGTCGAACACGGGATCGAGCGGGCTCAAACTTCGTCCGACGTTGGCATCCCGCCGAGTACCTTCATGACGAAGACGGCCCGGCGCTCTGCGCCGAACGTCCGCCGGGTTTCCTTCTCGAGCGCAGAGAACAGCAGTTCGTGCTCGCCCGACACCTGCGTGCTCATCGCATTCGTCACGACGTCGAGATCCGGATAGGCATTGAGGCGTTCGATGAAGTCCTTGATCGGCGGCACGTAGTCCGCGTCGAGGGGATAGAGGCTGATTTCAACTGCCGTGCGCATCTGTGTGTCCTCGTGTCGGTTCGCAGCGCCGTTACCAGCGCCACTGCAAGGTGATTCCCGCAAGTCGCCCATCGCCACGCTGAAAGTATATTTTGTCGGCGTAGTCCGGCGGCTCAAGCCCGAAATAAAACCCGCGAACCGCGAATTTTTCGTTCGTGACGTTGCGCGCCCAGGCCTCGACCGACCAGGAGCCGCCCGAGTAACCGGCTTTCAGGTTGAGCAGCGTGTACGGATCCGAGCGCTGGTCGTGGCTGGTGTCGAAGTAGAACGCATCGACGCCGTTCAGGTCCGCGCGCGCCATCCACCCTTCCCCGCCGCCCCATTGCGCGGACAACGAGTACTGATACCCCGGCGCATGCGCCTGCTCCCGGCCATCGAGATTGCGATCGCCCTGGCGGTAGCCGACGTATTCGGAGTGCAGCAGCCCCAGCGTCGCGCCGAGGTTCAAACGTTCGACGGGTTGCCAGGCAAGCGAGGCCTCGAGTCCGAAGTTGCGGCCCCTGGCGGCATTGTCGGTATAGAAAACGTATGACAACGGGTCGCCCGGATCGAGCTGGAACGACGTCGCCACCTGCTGGTCTTCGCGCCACATGTAGAAGAGCGCGACATCGCCCTGCACTCCTGCCGCGGCGTTGCCAAAGCGGATGCCCGACTCGGCGTTCCACAGGTATTCCGGCGTGAACTCGCGACGTTCGTCCGGCACGAACTGCCCGATGTTGAAGCCGCCCGCCTTGTAGCCGCGGGCCACCGTGGCGTACCACTGGTTCGACTCACCGAGCGGCCCCTGCAGCGAGACCTGGCCACCGACCATCGAGTCGCGCGGGTCGAAGCGCGCGCCGTCGGAATCGCTGTAATCGGCAGACCGCGTTTCAACACGCATTCCCGCGGTGAGCGACAATCGATCCGACAACGGCCACTCGGCTTCACCGTAGGCGGCGAGGCTCGTCGCTGCATAACTCGTTGCGAGCAGCGGGCGCAGCAGTTCGCCCGCGAATTCGTCACGCTGCAGTGAATCCTCATCGAGCCGCAGCGCATAGAGGCCGGCCACCCAGTCAACGACGCCGCCCGGACTGTTCTCGACGCGGAGATCCTGGCTCAACGTCGAGCGCTCGCGCGCGTAGCGCGAGAAATAGTCGTAGGGCGCGAACTCACCCCAGTACGCGTCGTTGCCCCAGTCACCGTCGAAGCTGTAAACGCTGTCGGACCTTGCGTACGCGCTGACGCTGCGCACCGTGTAATCGCCCAACTTGCCCGTTACGTCGACGGACGCGCCGCGGGTGCGCTGTGCATCGCGACCCGGCTTGTCCGAGAGCATCGTGCGCGAATTGTCGGGGGTGAAGGCGTCGAAGCCGTTGTCAACATCGACGTACAGGGCAGCGAGATCTGCACGCCAGCCCGGTGCCAGCTCCCACCGCAGCTTGCCGCGCAGCGTCGACTCGTCGCGCCCGTTCGTGTCGTCACGATCGAGGTAGGCATTGCGCAGGAACCCGTCGCTCGAGAAGGTCTGGCCCGCAATGCGCCACGCCGAGCCCGCGCTGCCGATCGGGCCACCACCCGCCATGCCTGCCGACCAGGTGTCGTTTTCGGCACCCGTGACTTCCGCGTGAAAATCCGGGGTCGTCGTCGCATCGCGCGTCTTGATCTTCACCAGGCCCGCGAGTGCATTCGCGCCATAGCGGGTGCCTTGCGGACCGCGCAGCACTTCGACCTGCTGGGTGTCGAACAGCGTGGCCGGCATGCCGACACCGCTCAGGTCGATGTCGTCGATGAGAAAGCCGACCGAAGGGTTCGGCGCGCCCTGGTACTGCTCGAGTTCGCCGACGCCGCGCAGCTGGAAAAAGCGAGGCCGCGACGTGCCGCCGGACCAGTTGAGGTTCGGCACCAGGCCGAGCACGTCGGCGAAATGCTGCAGCCCGGCGGCCTGCAGCGTTTCCTGGCCGAGCACCGTGATGCTCGCCGGCAATTTACCGATGGACTGCTCCCGCAACGAAGCGGTGACGATGATTTCCTCGAGCGCTGGTGACGGTTGCGCGACGACCGGAATCGCGGCGGTGGCCGGACATGCTGCGAGCAAGAGCCACGGGCAGCAGGGTGATCCACGCCGCAAGGGCGCGGCCCGGCTGCCGGCATGCAGCGCGCAATGAATACGAATAAATTGGACACAGCCAGAGACGCATACCCGCTCCCTCCGCCGGTACTAACCGGATCAGGTTCAACGGGTTCGTCGATGTGCGGCGTCGCATTGCGCGGCCGCGGTCGACATCTCAGGCCCTTCAGGCCACCCCAAGGTGAGTTGAATTATAGGGCTCAAACGCGAGGCGATGACCTGAAAATGTTGACGGGGCGCAGCGGCTGGGCACTAATGCCGGTTCCCGAAGCCTTGGAAGCCCGCTGCCGCCATGACTCAGCGCAAATGCCGTCTGTTCCTCGTCGATGCCTTTACGCAGGAGCGTTACTGTGGCAACCCTGCCGCAGTCGTGCTCGATGCGGACGTGCTCGAGGAGCAGGAGATGCGCCGCATCGCGCGCGAGCTGGCCGGCTTCGAAGTGGCCTTCGTGCTCGGTTCCGATTCACCCGACTTCGACGTGGAGCTGCGCTTCTTTTCGCCGCGCCGTGAAGTCGGATTCGTCGGTCACGCGACCGTCGCCGCGCACTACGTGCGTGCGCTGGCCGACGGCGTGCCGCGTGGCAAGGTCCGCCAGAAATCGGCGGCTGGCATCGTCGGCGTCGAAGTGAGCGGCAAGGCGCCCAACCTGCGCGTCACGATCGACCAGACACCCGCGACGTTCGGCCCCATCGTGCCGGAAGAACGCCTGGGCCCGGTGCTCGATGCGCTCGGCATCAGTTCGTCGAGCCTGCATCCGGCCTGTCCGGTGCAGGTGATGAGCACGGCGAATTCACGCCTGCTGCTTGGCCTGCAGTCGCCGGACACGCTCGACTCGCTGCAGCCGCAGATGGACCAGTTGATTCACCTCACGTCGCACGTCGGCGCGGACGGCTTCTTCGTCTTTGCGGTCAAGCCAGGGTCGGACCCGATGACCACAGAGTCGCGCATGTTCTGCCCGGTCATCGGCGTGCCCGAGGATCCGGTCAGCGGCAACGCACACGGCATGCTTGGCGTATACCTGTTGCACAACGGGTTGCTGACGCCGACGAAAGGAAAAGCGTCGTTCGTGGGCCTGCAGGGCCGCTTCGTCGATCGGCCGGGCCGCGTCGAGGTCACGGTGGCCTGCAGCGGCAAGCGCGCTTCCGGCGTGCGCGTGACCGGCGACGCCGTGATCGTCTTCGAGGCGGTGCTTCCGCTCTGAAGGCCGACATCGCCGCGCGCCGCGCGCAGCCTGATGCTCACCGACTGGTGACGACCGGCGCGCGGCCAAGCCGCAGCGTCAGCACGCGGGTCACGTAGGCCGGCACGTCCTCCTCGTGATGGGTGGCCATCACCACGGTGGCACCGCGGTTCACTGCTCCATCCAGGTTTGCCCGAAATCGCTGTCGCGCCTCGGCATCCAGTCCGTCGAACGGTTCGTCGAGCAGCCACAGGCGGCGCGAACGCACGAACGCGCGTGCGACCAGCACCAGGCGCAACTGGCCATACGACAACTCGCGCGCCTGCCGCGCGGCCAGGTCCGACAGCCCCCACCCGCGCAATTCGCGCCGTACGCGTCGCAACTCCACCGCAGTCGGCCACTCGTTCAAACCGATGCTGGCATGGAAGCCGGAGGCGACGATCTGTTCGACAGTGCAGCCCGTCGCGGCATACCGCGCCTGCAACTCCGGCGACACGAGCGCGACCCTCGCCTTCCAGTCATCGACCGCGGACCAGTGACGCTCGAGCCTGCCGCCGTGCGCGGGCCAGAGATCGCCGTAGAGCATTGCGATCAACGTCGACTTGCCCGACCCGTTGGCACCGCGCAGGTACCAGTGCTGGCCGCGGTCGAGCGTCCAGTCGAACGTGCCGATGACGTTCCGTTCCGCCCGGTAAACGGCGGCCCGATGCACCTGCAGCAACGGCTTCACCGGGCGACCCCTGCTCTGGCCGACGTTCGCACGTGGCGCGTTGCGCCGCGATGCCGGCGCGATCTCGGGTCGCGCTTCGAGTCGCAACGCGGATGGGTCGGCGGCGCCGACACGCAGGTCCGTGACGCTTTCGATGCGGCCGCGGGCAATTCGCGCGACGTGAGTAAGTCCCGCGAGCGCATCGCCGCGCCGATGACTCGTCAATATCCACGCAGTCCGTGGCGACGAAGCCCGCCGCAGGGCGCGCAGGAATGCCGCGCGCCCCTTGACGTCGAGTCCGTTCAACGCCTCGTCGAGCAGCAGCACGTCGGGTTCGCGCACGAAGGCGCGCGCCAGCAGCACGCGACGGCGCTGGCCGTACGAGAGCGACAGGAATGATCGTGACGCACGGCCGGCCAGGCCCACCTGCCGCAGCACCTGCCGGATGCGTCGCTGCTGAGTCGGCGTTGCGGGTTGCAGCGGAAGAGTCGGAATCGTCGTAGCCCGTGAGCACGACCTGCGCGACGTCGAGTTGCGATTCGTAGCGCACGTAACGATCCTGCCGCTCGGGACCGAGGTAGGCCATGCGTTCAGCCGCAAACAACGGTTGCTCGAGTGTGTCGCCGTCGCGCAGGTGATAGCGCCGGGTCTCATGTCCCGTGGGCGTCGGCCACAAGTCGCCACGCAGCAGCTTGAGCAGCACGGTCTTGCCGGCGCCATTCGGTCCGAGCAGCAGCCAGTGCTCACCGGCACGAACATCGAGCGAAACATCGCGCAAGGCCCGGTGCCTGCCGAGTCGGACGCTCACATTGTCGACTTCGATGCGCTCGAGCCTGCGCCCGGCCCGCACGGCCCGGCTCACGCCGCGAGCCATGTCCAGCGTTCGCCATCCTGCGCGACGCGCCGTTCCTCGACCAGCTTCTGCAGGTGAGCGAGCAGCGAATACCGCGCCAGCGGGTGCAACGCGACCGGCGTGTCGGCGTACACGATCGGAACCAGTTCGTCGAGCGTGGCGGCGCCACCGAGCTGCAGCAGGCCAGCCATCACCTTGCTCTCGCGCTGCAGCCGATGTGCGATCACCCGATCGATCTCACCCAGCGGATCCGGCATGACCGCGCCGTGCCCAGGCAGCAGAGCGGTGAGTGGAAGCGTGCGCAGCCGACGCAACGATTCGAGGTACAGGCGCATGGACCCGTCCGGCGGCAGGATGACGACGGTCGAGCCGTTCATCAGGTGATCGCCGGTCAACAACCAGCCCTCCGCTTCGAACAGGAGGCAAACGTGGTTCGAGGCGTGCCCTGGCGTGTGCAGCGCACGAATCCCCGCGCCCGGCACCTTGACCAAGTCACCGTCGTCCAGCGTGCGGTCGGGACGGTAGGAATCATCCTGGTGTTCGTCACGCGGGGCCGGTTGCCCCAGCACGACCGCCTGCGTGCGTGCTTTGAGCGCCGCCGCGCCGGGCGAATGATCCGGGTGTGAATGCGTGCAGAGCACGTGGCTGATGCGACCGTTCGTTGCCGCGAGGATGCGGTCCATGTGCGTCGTATCGTCGGGACCGGGATCGACCACCAGGTAACTCGGGCCAGACCCGACGACGTAGGTGTTCGTGCCCGGTCCCGTCAACGGGCTGGGATTGGGGGCGACGAGCCGCTGCAGGTTGGACGCGAGCCGCCGCACGCTGCCAGTTTCGGCTGGCGCGAACAAGTCGTGCGGCTCGCTCCCGACCTCCACCGCTTCACTCCGCCGGCAGTTTGAAGGCGAGCCCGCCCTTGATCACGACGGCCACATCCTGCAGCCGCGTCACGTCAGCAAGCGGATCGCCCTTGACCGCGATGAGGTCGCCGAAGCGGCCTGGTTGCAGGCTGCCAATGCGATCCGCCCAGCCCATGTGCCGCGCCGCCACCGAAGTCGCGGACTGAATGGCTTCCATCGGCGTCATGCCGCGCTGGACCATGATCGGAAACTGGCGCGCATTGAGGCCGTGCGGATACACGGCGGCGTCCGTGCCGTAGACGATGTCGACGCCCGCGGCGTGCGCCCTCGTGAAACCCTGGCGTTGCGCCTCGGTCGTCTCGACGTTCTTGCGCAGGAATTCCTCGGGCCACTTTTCCTCACGGCCGACGGTGTCGATCCAGTCACCGTTGTAGACATCCATCGACAGCGCGGTGCCGTGCTCCTTTGCCAGCCGGATGGCCTCGTCGTCGATCAAGGACGCGTGTTCGACCGTGTCGGCGCCGGCGAGGATCGCATCCTTGATCGACTGTGCGCCGTGCGCGTGCGCCGCGACCTTTACGCCGTGGGCATGCGCCACGTCGACGACGGCCTTGATCTCTTCGGGCAGCATTTCACGCTCTCCCGGCACACCGCCGAACGCGAGCACTGCGCCGGACGCGATGATCTTGAGCAAGTCGGCACCGCCCGTGACGGCCTGCTCGGCCTTCTGCCGGAACTGTTCGGGCCCGCGCGCGACACCCATGCGCACCTGCGGCGGAATCTCCGCCTCGGCATGGCCGGGGATGACGAGGTCGCCGCCGCCGGCAGGAATCGTCAGGTAATAGCCCGCGACCTGCATGCGGGGTCCCAAAGCGTTGCCCTGGTTGATCGCGTCGCGCAGGTCGCGATCGACCCATGCGATGTACGTGCCGACGTCACGCGCGCCGGTGAATCCGGCCAGCAGGGTCGCGCGGGCGCTTTCCCGTGCGATCGTGCCCTGCTCCGCCTGCGTGCGCTTGTAATAGACGCTGAGGTCGGACGTCTCGTGCCCGCTGTCCGTCAGGTGCGTGTGCATGTCGATCAGGCCGGGCAGGCAGGTGTACTGCCTGAGATCGACGACGGGCATGCCCGCGGGCGACACCGCGCCCGGCTGCACCGAGTCGACCCGGCCACTGCGAATGACGACGGTCGCAAGGCCCTGCGCCTGGGCGGCCACGCCGTCGATCAACCTGCCGCACTGGACCGCCACGGAGCCGGAATCGGCCAGGTAAGGCACGGCCGACACCACGGGTATCGGCGTCGCTGCGACAGCCTCCAGACCCACCGCAAGCCCGGTTGCTGCGAGCCAGGAAGCGACGGCCACCGTGGGCCTCGAGGGTGCCTGCGGCGCGTTTCCGCGACATCGCAGTGCTGAATAAAAACCGTTCGACATCGGTTTGTCGTCTCCAAACAACGGGTGGGCCCGAAATGCCACAAGGTGTTTGACATTGGGTGCGCGGCAGTCTTTCATTCGTCCGCTGTGGTGTCAAAACACGGGGACCTTGGATGACGAGCGGGCCGGAACCCGTGGGAACTCTGGACGTGGCACTGGCCCACGCCGAAAAGCTGCTCGTGTCCCAGCCAGACCTGGCCGCCGAGCAGGCACGCGAGATCCTTGGGGCCGTTCCCAACCACCCCGCCGCAACGCTGCTGCTGGCCATGGCCCGGCGAAGATCGAACGACGTCGCCGACGCGTTGCGCATCCTCGAGCCGCTCGCCGCCTCACAACCGCGCTGGGCCGTCGCACAACGTGAACTCGGGCTGGCACTCGGGGATGCCGGGCGAGGCGACGAAGCCGTCGCGGCGTTGCGCAGGGCCGTGCGCCTGCAACCGACGATGGCCGATGCCTGGCGCGCGCTGGGCGATCACCTGTTCGCGATGGGCGATACCGCAGGCGCCGACCAGGCCTACGCCAACCACATCCGCAATTCGACGCGCGACCCCCGGCTGATGGAGCCTGCGCTGGCGCTGGCCGAAGGACGGATCGCGGTCGCCGAGCCGCTGTTGCGCAGCCACCTGCAGCAGTTTCCGACCGATGTCGCCGCAATCCGCATGCTGGCCGAGATCGCCTCGCGCATCGGGCGCTACACCGACGCCGAGAACCTGCTGACGCGCTGCCTGGAACTGGCGCCGGGCTTCAAGGCCGCGCGCCACAACTATGCCGTGGTCCTGCACCGGAACAACAAGCCGGTCGAGGCCTTGGCACAGATCGACGAGCTGCTGGCGGCCGAGCCGCGCAGCCCGAGCTTCCGCAACCTGCGGGCGACCGTGCTCGCGCGCATCGGCGAGTACGACGAGGCCATTCGCCTGTACGAGCAGCTGCTGCGCGAATACCCGCTGCATGGCAAGGTCTGGCTGAGCTACGGCCATGCGCTCAAGACGGCGGGACGGCAGGACGATTCGATTGCCGCGTACCGCAAGTCGATCGAGCTCGAGCCGCGCCTCGGTGAGGCGTACTGGAGCCTGGCGAACCTGAAGACGTTCCGTTTCGACGACGCGGACGTCGCGGCGATGCGCACGCAACTCGAGCGCAGCGACCTGACGCAGGAAGACCGGTTCCATTTCCATTTCTCGCTCGGCAAGGCGGCCGAGGATTCCATGGACTATGCCGAATCGTTCCGCCACTACGCGGAGGGCAACCGGCTGCGCAAGGAAGTGGTGCCCTACGACAGCGCCACGGTCACCGAGAACGTCCGCCGTTCACGTGCGTTGTTCACGCCCGGGTTTTTTGCGGCGCGCCGCGGGATGGGGTGCATGGCACCCGATCCGATTTTCGTGGTGGGGCTGCCGCGCTCGGGTTCGACGCTGGTCGAACAGATCCTGTCGAGCCATTCGGCGATCGAGGGCACGATGGAACTGCCGGACGTCGTCGGCATCGTCAAGGAGCTGAGCGGCCGCAACCGGCGCTCGGAGGTCTCGAAATATCCCGAGGTGCTCGAAACGCTGGAGCCCGGACGCCCTGCGCGAACTCGGCGAGCGCTACCTGCAGCAGACCCGCATCCAGCGCAAGACCGACGCGCCATACTTCATCGACAAGTTGCCGAACAACTGGGCGCACGTCGGGCTGATTCACCTGATGCTGCCGAATGCCAGGATCATCGACACGCGCCGTCACCCGTTGAGCTGCTGCTTTTCGGGTTTCAAGCAGCACTTCGCGCGTGGCCAGAACTTCAGTTATTCGCTCGATGACATCGGCCGCTACTACGCGGACTACGTCACGCTGATGGCGCACTACGACGCCGTGCTGCCCGGCCGCGTCCATCGCGTGGTCTATGAGCGCATGGTCGACGACACCGAGAGCGAGGTGCGTCGGCTGCTCGATTACTGCGGCCTGCCGTTCGAGGACGCCTGCCTGCGCTTCTACGAGAACGACCGCGCAGTCCGCACCGCAAGTTCCGAACAGGTGCGCCAACCCATTTTCCGCGACGCGGTGGACCACTGGCGACACTACGAACCCTGGCTCGACCCGCTCAAGGACGCGCTCGGCCCCGTGCTTGACGCCTACCCCGCAGCGCCACCGCTGCCATGAATGCATTCACGCACCCGCCGACGGGTGCATCACTCAGGGAGTCCGATACAAAATGACCCGTAGCCGTAAACGCAAACTGCAGCGCCTGCATGGCCGGCCGTCTGCCATCCGTATGCTGGCCGCCAGCGTGCCGACGCTGCTCGCCGGCATGTCCGCCTACGCGCAGACCACGTCCGGTGGCCTCGAGGAAATCGTCGTCACCGCGCAGAAGCGCACGGAAGACCTGCAGTCCGTGCCGGTCAGCATCCAGGCCTTCAGCACGCAAAGGCTGCAGGAGCTGAATATCCAGCGGTTCGATGACTACGTGCGATTCATGCCCAGCGTCTCGTACCAGACGTTGGGCCCTGGCTTCGCAGCCGTCTACATGCGCGGCGTCGCGAGCGGCGGTGACGGCAACCATTCGGGCTCGCTGCCGAGCGTCGGCATCTATCTCGACGAGCAGCCGATCACGACGATCCAGGGCGCGCTCGACGTGCACCTGTACGACATCCAGCGCGTCGAAGCGCTCGCGGGTCCGCAGGGCACGCTGTACGGCGCGAGTTCACAGGCGGGCACGCTCCGCATCATCACCAACCGGCCGGATGCGTCCGCATTCGATGCCAGCTACGGGCTGGAGGTGAATTCGGTCGATGGCGGCGGCATGGGTTATCTCGCCGAAGGCATGGTGAACCTGCCGATCAACGACCGCACGGCGGTACGCCTGGTCGGCTGGCATCGCCACGATGCCGGCTACATCGACAACGTCTATGGCGAGCGCACGTACCCGACGTCGGGCATCACGGTGAGCAACGACAGATTCGTCGACGACAACTACAACGAAGCCGACACCACCGGCGCCCGAGCGGCACTGCAGCTCGACCTCAACGACAACTGGACCATCACCCCGCAGGTCATGGCCCAGAGGCAGGAAACCAATGGCAGCTGGGCCTACGACACGACCGTCGGCGAGCTGGAAATCTCGCACCGACGCCCGGAAACGTCCGACGACAGCTGGGTGCAGGCCGCGCTCACCGTCGAAGGCAAGATTTCGAATCTCGACCTGATCTATGCGGGCTCGTACCTGAAGCGCGACGTGGACACGGAGTCGGACTACTCCGACTACTCGTACTGGTATGACACGTTGCTTGGCTACGGCGCGTACTGGTACGACGACGACGGCGTACCGATCGACCCGACGCAGTACATCCAGGGCAAGGATCGCTACAACCGCTACACGCACGAACTGCGCCTTGCGTCCGACGCGGACCAGCGATTCCGCTTTGTGCTGGGCGCGTTCGTTCAGCGGCAGGAACACGACATCCAGCAGCGTTACATGATCGACGGCCTGGGCTCGCAGATTTCCGTGACGGGCTGGGAAGACACGATCTGGCTGACCAAGCAGTTGCGGGTAGACAAGGACTGGGCACTGTTCGGCGAATTCACCTTCGACTTCACCGACAAGCTGTCCGGCACGGTCGGCGCACGATACTTCGACTCCGACAATTCACTGAAGGGCTTCTTCGGCTACAGCGAGGGCTACAGCGGCCGCACCGGCGAGGCGGCCTGCCCCGGAGGCGACCACACGACGGCGCCGGACTTCAAGGGCGCGCCCTGCAAGGTCTTCGACAAGACTACGAAGGAAGACGGCATCACCCCGCGCGTCAACCTGACCTACAAGTTCACTGAAGAAGCGATGGTCTACGCGACGTACTCGGAAGGCTTCCGTCCCGGCGGCATCAACCGTCGCGGTACGCTGCCGCCGTACGAGGCCGACTGGCTGACGAACTACGAACTCGGCTGGAAGTCCACCTGGTTCGACAACCGTCTGCGCTGGAACGGCGCAGTCTTCTCGCAGAAGTGGGATGACTTCCAGTTTTCGATCCTGGGCGCGAATGGCTTGACGGAGGTTCGAAACGCCGGCCAGGCGCAGATTGACGGCGTCGAGATGGACGTGACCTTCCAGGCCACGGACCAGTTCGGCATCTCGGCCGGGATCGCGTATCTGGATTCGGAACTCGCGGACGACTTTTGCGGCTTCGTCAACGCCGACGGCAAACCGCAGCAATCGCCCTGCGTCGACGGCGACGGCAACGTGCTTCCACCACAGGCTCCCGAAGGCACGACGCTGCCGGTCACGCCAGAGTGGAAGGCGAACGCCACGGCACGTTACGAATTCAACGTGGCGAATTTCGACAGTTACGTGCAGGGGTCCGTGATCTATTCCAGCGAGCGCGAGGCCGACCTGCGCACGATCGTTACTCCGACGGACTACGGGCTGATCGATCCACTGTATGTTCGTGAAGTCCTCGGTCAGCTGCCGAGCTACACGGTCGCGGATCTGGCGGCGGGCTTCGGCAAGGACGACTGGCGGTTGGAACTGTTCGTCCAGAACGTGTTCGACGAACGCGCCGAGGTCGGGCGATTTGCCCAGTGCCTGGAGGAGGTCTGCGGCCAGGAGATATACGTCGTGCCGCAGCGTCCGCGCACGATCGGCCTGAAGTTCTCGCAGGAATTCTAGTCGGCATCGCGCCAGGACGGCGCTGAGCAAGGGGCGGGTCGGCAACGACCCGCCCTTTTCTTTTGCGACCCGCCGGCAGCGGGACGAGGAGCCGGCGATC
>CAWHCA010000048.1:0-27907 GCA_963827615.1 uncultured Gammaproteobacteria bacterium
TGCTTTTCCCGGAATTACGCCAGGCATGACGCTGGTTGCCGCGCGGGACAGGGCCGGCCATTTTCGATAAGGTCCTTCAATGCAGCTTCCACGAACCCTGTCGGCCTGCGCGTGTGTTGCGGCCAGCCTGCTGCTGGCTGCCTGCCATGCCATGCCGGAGCAGTCCGCGTCATCGCCGACGACCGGTGCCGTCACGCTCGACTCGCTGGCGATCCCCGTCAGCGCGGAAGAAAACCGCGCCGTCTCCTTCACCAACAAGCAGTCCGCGTTTTACTACACGCAGACGCACCGCAACGATCACCCCGAGCACGCGTACTTTCGCGGCTTCAACATCGGGGGCAGGCGCATCTTCAGCGACTACCGCTTGGCCCTTGCCGGGGATGCGCTCGATCCTCAGACGGCCACGGTGATCGTGCGGCCGGATGCATTGATCCGCACCTATCCACAGGGGATCACTGAGACGCTGCGCCTGTTCGACGGGCAGGACGTGGTCGAGGTGGAAGTCAGCGGTGCCAATGGTGACGTAAGGTTGCAACTGTCGGGTGACACGGTAACGCACGTGCAAAGCGAACCGGACATCGACGAATACACGGCTACACAGGCAAGGTGATTCGAGCACCGTCGACTACATCGTCGTGGGTCGCAGCGGCAATCGCTTGCTGATCGCCGTCGGCTCCTCACGTGAAGCCGCACGCACGCTTTTACGACCAGGCACGTCGCAGCAGCACCTGCATGGCAGGACGCTCGCAGCGCACGACTCGACAGCCGTCATCAGTGACGATCATTATTTTCGGAGCGACGATCCCCGGCTGACGGAAGCGTTGCGCTGGCTGCAGTTGACGACCGACTCGCTCGTGTCCCGGCAGCGCGGCGACGGCATTTACGCCGGGTTGCCGTGGTTCAACGAGTACTGGGGTCGCGACAGTTTCATCTCGCTGCCCGGTGCCACGCTCGTCACGGGTCATTTCGAGGAAGCCCGCGCCATCCTGACGTCTTTCGCGGAGTTCCAGGACCTCGATCGCGCGTCCCGTTTCTACGGTCGCCTGCCCAATATCGTCAAACCGGGCAGCATCGACTACCACACGACGGACGGAACACCGCGCTGGGTCATCGCCTTGCGCGACTACGTGCGTTACACAGGCGATCGCACGCTCGTGGCGGAGCTGTACCCGAACGTGAAAGCCAGCATCGAAGGTGCGTTCGCCAACTTCACCGATGCATCCGGCTATCTCGTGCACGCGGACAATGAAACGTGGATGGACGCACGGCGCGAGCCGGACAAGGTCTCCGTATTCGCCACGAAGCACGCGTGCCAACGACATCCAGGCCCTGTGGTACGAGCAGCTGCGGGCCGGGGCGGAATTCGCGGCTGCGCTGGGTGACGGGGAATCGGCAACGCGCTGGTCCGCGGCAGCCGATCGGTTGCGCACCCGGTTCACGCACGACTTCATGAATCCGGCGACCGGCCGCATCGCCGATCATCTCGATGCGCGCGACGTCCCGAACATGCAGGTGCGGCCGAATGCACTGTTCAGTCTGCAGCTGCTTGATCAACCGGACGACGTGGCGCGCGCCGCCCGGCAAGCCTGGGAAGCACTGGTCTATCCGTGGGGCGTTGCGACGCTCGACCAGGGCGATCCCGGCTTTCATCCGTACCACGTCGCGCCCGGGCATTATCACAAGGACGCGGCCTACCATAACGGCGCGGTCTGGCCCTGGCTCAACGGCATCGCGATCCAGCGCATGATCGAACTGGGCCAGGCCGACCTGGCCTGGCGACTGTTCACGTACACCAACGAAATCGCGCTCACGCGCGGCGTGGTGGGTGGATTGCCGGAGAACCTCGACGCTTATCCGCACCCCGGTGAATCTGCACCGCGTCTCACCGGGACGTACCTGCAAGGCTGGTCGAACGCCGAGCAGCTGCGCGTCTGGTACCAGGGCTTCTTAGGGCTCCAGCCCGACCTGGAGCAGGGCGTGGTCCGCCTGGCACCGCGGTTGCCAAAGGCAGTCGGCGACGTCGAATTCAATTCGAGGATCGGTGCCGGTGTCTTGCACGCATGGTATGAGCGTTTCGATCGTGGCAGGCGGTACACGTGGCGGCTGCAGGGGCAGGCCGTGCGGCTCGACCTCGACATCGTGCCGTTCGAACGACACTCGTTCACCGTCGCCGCCGGCGACACTCTCATCGTCGAGGAATCGTCGGCCGGCCTGGTCGCGCGTCACGTCGGCGTCGATGGCGGCGAGAGAGAACGCGTGACACTGGCACCATCGCCGGTGCGCCGCGAGCAGCAGGCCCGCCTCGACGCCATCCTCGCGGGAACCGAATTCGCCAAGCCGGGGGTTGCTGCTGCACACCCGGCGATGCGGCAGTCGAGGACACCGTGACCAACCCCGCCGTGACCGGTACGCCGGCACCCGCTTCCTATTCGCTGCCGAAGACCAATGCGAAAGTGCTGGCGCTGCTCGAGTCGCACCTTGCGCGGGCGCGCCAGGTGCTCGACATCGGCGCCGGCGAGGGTTACCTGGCGCGTCGTGTGCACGACCTGATCAAGAGCCACGGGTATGCGGCAGAGCTCCGTGCATGCGACCTGTTTCCCGAAAACTTTCGCGTGCCGGAGGTGCCGTGCCATGCCATCGACCTGCATGGCGGGCTGCCGCTAGCCGACCAGAGCGTCGACCTCGCGTACTCGGTCGAAGTGCTCGAGCACCTCGAAGACCAGTTCTTCTTCCTGCGCGAGGTGCATCGCGTCCTGCGACCCGGTGGCCGGTTCGTGCTGACGACGCCGAACGTGCTGAGCCTGACGTCGCGTGTGCGCACTTTGCTGGCCGGATTCCCGGAACTGTTCGGGCCGCTGCCGATCCACGGCGACGACCCGCAACACGTCGGCGGCCACATCCACCCGGTGTCGGTCTACTACATCTCGTACATGGCCGAGAAAGCAGGTTTTCGCGTGATCGGCATTTCCACCGACCGCGTCAAGTCCAGTTCGGCAGCGCTGCTCGTGTTGTGGCCGCTGGTGAAGCTCGGTGCGGCCATCGTCGCGATGCATGCCCGCCGCAACATTCCTGCGATCTACCAGGAGAACCGGGAGCACCTCGCGCGGATGAATTCCTTCGTGGTGCTGACCGGTCGTACCGTGATCGTCGAGATGGAGCGCCGCCCGTAAAAGTACGCGTACCATTCTGGCCGCGGTCACCGTCAAATAGCCGGTCGTAGTCACGGGCCGGATTGCCGGCCGCGATCCAGGAGACGCGCTGCCGATGACCATTTCCCGCCGCGAATTCCTGCTGCACTCGGGCGTGCTCACTGGCGCCACCCTGCTTGCCGGGAGACGAGCCTGGGCCATCGAGGACACGGCAGACGTGATCGTCGTCGGCGCCGGGCTCTCTGGCCTGCAGGCAGCCTGGGTCCTGGAGCAGAAGGGCTTCAAGGTGCTGGTGCTGGAAGGTCGGGATCGCGTGGGCGGCCGTGTCTTCACTTTCGGTGACGTCCAGGGCGTCCCGGAGGCAGGCGGCAACATCATCTACGGCGACTACCGGCGCTTGATGGAGGTCGCAACGCGCGTCGCCGTGCCGCTCGAGGACCAGGTGCCGCGGCTGTCGAAGCATGCAAAGTTCACGCTGGTGCTGGACGGCAAACCGGTGAGCCGGTCGGAATGGGCAGACTCGCCCCGCAATCCTTTCCCGCCCGCGCTGCGTGAAATGATGCCGTGGCAATACGTGCCGCTGGTGACGAGCCAGGAAAACCCGCTCACCACGACCGCAGGCTGGTACGAGGCGAAGAACGCGCCGTTCGACGTGTCGATGCGCGACTTCCTGCGCCAGCAGGGCGCGACCGATCCGATGATCGAACTCGCGTACGACACGATTCCGACCTATGGCCTGAACGCCAGGGACATCTCGGCGCTGATGATGGCGTATGTGTCGGCTTTCACTGCGGCGCAGAAGTCGGCCAAGCCGGTGATGCTGCAGGCCAGGGGCGGCAACCAGAACCTGCCGATCGCGATGGCCGCGCAACTGCGGCAACCGGTGCGTCTCAATCAAGTGGTCAAGTCCGTCGAGGCGACGGGCACCGGCGTTTCGGTCCGTACGGCAGACGGTGCTCGATACACCGCGCGCGCCGTCGTGTGTGCCGTGCCGTTCACGACGTTGCGGCGCATCGACCTGCGGCCGGATCTCGCCGGCATGCAGGCGCGTGCCGTGAAATCGCTGCCCTACCAGCCGATCCACCAGGTCGCGCTGCAGGTGTCACGCCCGTTCTGGGAGGACGACGACCTCGAGCCTTCGATGTGGACCGACACGATCGGCCGTGTGTCCGCCATCTACCACGAAACGCAGGACGACCAGGTGTCGAGCTTCCTCGTTTCGGCATTTGGACCAGGTGCGAGGCACCTCGATCGCCTTGGCAAGGAAGGCGCTGCGCGCTACGTCGTGGCGCAGATCGAGCAGATGCGGCCCGCGGCAAAGGGTGCGCTGCGGGTGCTCGGCCAGCACTCCTGGGAGCAGGACCCGTTCGCCGGCGGCGCGTGGGCCTATTTCAATCCCGGCACGGTCACGAAGTTCCTGCCCGCGATGTTCCAGCCGCGGGGTCGCGTGCATTTCTGCGGCGAGCACACGTCGGTGAGTGCACGCGGCATGGAAGGCGCAATCGAATCGGGCGATCGCACAGCCGGCGCGGTGGCGCAGCAACTCGCCTAGACGCGCGAATGAAGGCGAGCGGCTGGCAGGCCACTCGCCCTGCAGTGCTTGCGCTGGCGGCTCGACTACTTCTTCGCAGCCTTCGCGTCCGCCACGGCCTTGTTCACCTGCACCATCGCATCTTCCGTCGCCTCGCGGATGCAGCGATCGATGGTCCAGCCCTCGACCGGCACGTCGACCTTGATTTCCTTGCAGGAGGAGGCGGCGGCGTCCCGGACCCTCTTCTCCAGCGTCGCGGCGCCAGAGGCCGTGGTCAGGTCGAGGTCCGCGTAGCTGACGCGCGAACGGATGGTCAGCTCCTTGATCGGCGCGCCGATCGGCGACTTGCCGACGATAATTTCGCGGACGGCTTCGACCGTCACGACTTCCATGGCCTGGGCATACACGCCCTGGCTGGCCAGGGTGCAACTGGCGGCGACCGCCAACAGGGCGAACTTGGTGAGCTTCATGTCTGTGTCTCCGTGAGGGATTCTGGCGGACCGCAGTCCAAGCTTTCGATAATCGCCGACGAAGCTTAGGACGTAGTCCAAAAGCAACACATCCGTGAGGTTACGGATGAGGAAAACCCCGACGAGGCAAGGCCCGGCGGGTGTCGCCTCCTGAATGAGACAGTGTCTAAAAGATCGATGCTAGGCTTACCGTAACGTATCTACACCCCGGTTGAAGGGCCATGCTGGACCTACGCCCCTCCTGTGAATGCTGCGACGCCGACTTGCCGCCGGAGTCGCCGCTCGCGCGGATCTGTTCGTTCGAATGCACGTTCTGCGCGACCTGCGCCGAGCGTCGCCTGAACGGTGCGTGTCCGAACTGCGGGGGCGAGCTGCTGCCGCGGCCGCGCCGACCGGCATCGAAGCTGGCGGCATATCCGCCGTCGTCAGTGCGCGTCTTCAAACCCGACGGCTGCAAGCCGACTTCCGACCCTAGGCTCGGCGCGCGGTCCGGCCTTCCGGTCCGAGGCCTGGGTCGTGCGTCGAGTCGCTGCGACGGACATGTCGTTGCTCGAACCGCTCGGCGACTTATTGATCGACGCGGTGAGTTCGGGAGCGTCCATCGGCTTCCTCGCGCCGGTGTCACGCGAGACCGCGGACCGCTACTGGCACGGAGTGTTCGCATCCCTGGGCAGCGACCGGCTGCTCTGGGTCGTCGAAAAGGAGGGCGTCGTCGTCGGCACGGTGCAGCTCTCGTTGTGCGACAAGGACAACGGCCGGCACCGGGCCGAGGTGCAGAAACTGCTGGTATTGCGTGCTGCGCGCGGGAACGGCGTCGCGACGCTCCTGATGGGCGAGCTGGAAGCCGAGGCAAGGCGCTGCGGGCGTTCGCTGCTGTTCCTCGACACGCTGCTCGCCTCGCACGCGGAGGACGTCTACCGCCACCTGGGGTGGGCCCGCGCTGGTGAAATACCGGACTACGCGACTTCGCCCGACGGGGAGCTGTTTCCAACCGTGCTCTACTTCAAGCAACTCCGGGGCTGAACCGGCTGACCCCGGCATGATCAAAAGACAGATCGCCATGCACGCTGGATCGTCGCTTGAACTGCGTGTCCCACCGGTCGCCGTCGCGTCGGTCGCGGCGCTGTGCATGTGGTTGCTCTCTCGTTGGACCCCCGGACTGGAATTGGGCCAGCCCTGGCGGCTCGGAACCGCCGTGTTGCTGCTCGCGACAGGGGTCGTGGTTGCGGTCGCCGGGGTGCTCGAATTCCGCCGGGCACGCACGACGGTGAATCCGACGACACCGCAAGCCGCATCCTCGATGGTCCGCTCCGGCATCTACCGCTACACACGCAACCCGATGTACCTCGGCATGCTGCTCGTGCTGGCCGCCTTGGCCGCCTGGCTCGCCAACCCGGCGGCGGGCGCCGTCCTGCCGGCCTTCCTGCTGTACATCAATCGTTACCAGATCGAGCCCGAGGAACGCATCCTCGCGCGACTCTTCGGGGACGAATTCGACGCCTATCGCCGGTCCGTCCGCCGCTGGCTCTGAGTGAGACGCGCATCCGTGCCGGTAGCAAGTCGCTCCCTGGATCGTCCATGCTGCACGGCATGACGAAGCAAAGCCTGATCATCCAGCAACCGAGCGGCACGGCACGCCAGCTCGTGTTGCTGTTCCATGGTCTCGGGGCCAGCGAAGAGGACCTGCGGCCGTTGGGCGAGCGGCTCGCCGCAGAGTACCCGGATGCGTTGGTGGCGAGCTTGCGAGCGCCTCATCCGGCGAGCCTCGGCGCCGGCTACCAGTGGTTTTCCGTCGAGGATCTGGACGACGCCAGGCGGGTCGAACGGGTTGCCGCCGAAATGCCGCTGTTCCTGGCGGCGATCCGCCAATGGCAACGCGATACGGGCCTCGGTCCGGAAGCCACCGTGCTGGTGGGGTTTTCGCAGGGGGCCATCATGGTGCTCGAGGCAGCAACCGAGGCGGGCGACGACGTGCTCGCCGGACGCGTGGTGGCGCTCGCCGGCCGCTACGCCCGGTTGCCGGCGACGAACCCAGGGGGAACGACGCTGTTCCTCGTCCACGGCAAGGCCGATGCAGTGATCCATTACGGCTTCACCGTCGAGGCCGCCAGGCACCTGGTCGCGCTCGGTGCCGACGTCGTCGCGGATGTCGTCCCGTGGCTGGGGCACGGGATCGACGCGGAGGTGCTCGACCTGGTGGCCCGACGGCTGCGAACCCACGTGCCGAAGCGCCACTGGGAGGCCGCGATGCGACAGGCCGAGCCTCCACCGGACGGCGTGACGCAGTAGGATAGGCACCCCACGGAACCTCGCACAAGGGCGCAAGATCGATGAACTCACCGGCCTCTTCGCTGGCGGTCGCGGATGAATCGCTCGTCCGCTATACGCACTGGATGTATGCGCTGCACGCGGCGAGCGCCTTGATCGGCATGTTCGGCTCGGCGTTCATCGCCACGGCCTTCGTGTTCGGCCTGCCGTCGATCGTTGCCGTGGTGATGAACTACGTCCGCCGCAGCGATGCCCGTGGCACCCACCTGGAATCGCACTTCGCCTGGCAGCTGCGCACGTTCTGGTTCGCCGCGCTCTGGGTCACGGTCGTGTTCCTGTTGTCGCTGCCCCTGTTCTTCGTGCTCGTCGGGTTCGTCACGTTCCCGATCGGCATCTTCATCGTCGGCGTCTGGGTCATTTATCGCGTCGCGCGCGGCTGGCTCAAGCTCAAGGACGGGCAGCCCGTCTGAGTCAGCTCTTCTTCCCTTCCTATCCTTCCTCCCTTCCTGTCCTTCCTCTTCTTCCCCCCTTCCTCTTCCCAATTCCGGAGTCGCTTCATGGTCGTTGCTGCGGACAAAGTCGTGCTGATCCATTACACCCTCACCAACGACGAGGGCAAGGTGCTCGACAGCTCAGCGGGCGGCGATCCGCTCGCGTACATCCACGGCCACGGCAACCTGATTCCGGGCCTCGAGCGCGAGCTCGAAGGCAAGGCGTCGGGAGCGAAACTCAGCGTGAAGATTGCGCCGGCCGATGGCTACGGCGAACACGATGCGGAACTCATCCAGCGCGTGCCGAAGCGTTCGTTCGGCAAAGTCCCGAACCTGAAACCCGGCATGCAGTTCCAGGCCCAGACGTCCGACGGTCACGCGCGCATGGTGACGGTCACCGGCATCCAGGGCGACATGGTCACCGTCGACGGCAACCATCCGCTGGCAGGCGAGCACCTCAATTTCGAGGTCGAGATCACCGAGGTGCGCGAGGCCACGCAGGAAGAACTCGAGCACGGCCACGTGCACGGGCCCGGTGGTCACCACCACTGACCGGGATGTGGGGGACGCTCACCTATTGCCGGAAAACAGGCGAGCGTCCCCATTTTCCTGTCCATCCTGCCTAGTAATTTCCACCTATGGCACGGCGGATAGTCCGGAAGCCGGAAAAACGTTCCGGGTGCAACCTATGCCCCGTACGTTTTTCCTCCTGCGTGAAAATTCGGCCGGCTACCGCAAGGTTCGCCGGCCTTCTTTTGTCCGTCAGTTGACGACCGGCAGGCGGAAGTCACTGTCGAGTGCCGCAAGCGTCGGTGGATCGCGCCCGTAGACATCGTTACGGAAGTTCACCTGGCCATCCGGTCGCGGCTGGGCAGTCCAGTACAGGAGCAGCACCGGAATCGGCGTCTTCAGGTTGACCGTTCGTGTTTCCTTCGTCGCGATCACCGCGTCGATCTTCTGCCGGTTCCACTGCGGGTCGTTCAGCACGAGCTCCGTGAGTTCGAACGGCTGCTGCACGCGGATGCAGCCCGAGCTGAAGGTGCGCTGGTCCTGCTCGTACAGCGACTTCGCCGGCGAATCGTGCAGGTACACGAGGTAAGGGTTGGGGAACATGATCTTGACCAGGCCAAGCGCATTGTTCGGGCCCGGATCCTGCACGAACTGGTACGGCGGCAAGCGCGAAGGCCCGTACTGGTTCCAGTTGACCGAATAGGGATTCACTTCGCGCCCGCTGCGGTCGAGCACGCGGATGTTCATTCGTTTCAGCGCGCCGGGGTTGCGTCTCAGGTCGGGCAGCTTGTCCTTGACCAGGATGCCCGGTGGAATGGTCCAGGTCGGATTGAACACGACGTAGGTGATTGTCGAGCGGAAGATCGGCGTTTCGCGCTCGTCCCGGCCCACGACGACCTTCGACGTCCAGATCGGTTCGTCGTTGCGGAAGTAGCTCACGTAGAAGCCAGCGACGTCGACCAGCACGAATTCACCTTTCATCTCGTGCAGTGTCCAGCGACCGCGCTCGAGATTGACGCGGATCTGGTCGATACGCTGCGCGACCGACACGTTCATCGCGGCGCGCGTGCCTGGCCCGATCGCGCCGTCCGGCGTCAGGCCGTGACGTTCCTGGAAGGCCTTGACCGCCTGCTCGAGCGGCGCGTCGTAGAGATTGGGGTCTGCGGCCGCGGTAGTGCCAGGTGTTGGCGCCAGATCTCGCGTGACTTGCAGCCGCTTGCGCAGCACCGGCATGCGCGTGTCGCTCATGCCGGGCTTCAGCGTAGGGCCGTCCGGAATGCTGGGCCAGCCGCCAGCCGCGGCGATTGCACGGTATTCCTGCAGGCGATCACGACCACGCTGATACCAGGCGTGCGACGGCCGCGCGCTGTCGAACGCCTGGCGAATTTCGCCGGCGGCGAGCCGCGCGGAGAAGCGCTGCATGGCCTCCTCGAACGAGGGGATCGGGCGCTGCGCGAAGTTCCACTGCGAACTCAACTTCACCGGGTCGACCTTGCCGACGAAGACGTGGTAGAGCCCGAGCATGAACGCATCGGTCGCGAGCAGTTCCAGGTCGGCGCGATCCTGCAGCGTCAGCGGCGAATCCATCCGGACGTCGAGACGGTACGACTTCAGCGCCTCGAGATGGTAGTCGTTGGGATCCAGGCCGTCGTTGCGCAGGTCCTCGATGCTCGCGACGAGTTCGTCGAGTCTTGCCGAGTCCTGCCACGCGGGCTGGAACTGCTGCGCCTCGAAATACTTCGCGACCAGTTCAGGGACGATGATGTGCGCGCCGCGCGCGTCCTGCTGCTTCTCGTAGCGCAGATGATCGATGCGGTCGCG
Source organism: uncultured Gammaproteobacteria bacterium (assembly GCA_963827615.1). Lineage (GTDB taxonomy): Bacteria > Pseudomonadota > Gammaproteobacteria > Steroidobacterales > Steroidobacteraceae > RPQJ01. Next base: position 10,241 of record CAWHCA010000048.1, read on the forward strand.
GATGGCCTCCGCCAGTGGATTGGTAACCGCGGCGACCGGTGGAACCGTCACGCTCGGCGTGGGTTGCTGCGCGAAGGCGGCAACAGACGAGAGAAGTGTCATGGCCAGGGTGGCCACGACGGCGAAGTCCGATCGATGTGTCATGCGGGTGCGTTCCAGGAATGTCAGGCGCGTGCGATCTTCGCTTGCAGGTCGTAGGCATCGGCACCGGTGATCCGGACGTCGGCCCAGTCGCCGGCCTGGAGCTTCCTGCCGGGCCTGGCGATGCGGACCACGCCATCGATCTCCGGCGCGTCGGCCGCCGAGCGCGCGACGGCACCTGCTTCCGGATCGACGTGATCGACGAGGACGCGCAACGTCGAGCCGACCTTGGCCGCAAGCTTTTCTGCGCTGATGGCCGCCGCCACTTCCATGAAGCGCCCCAGCCGCTCTTCCTTCACTTCCTCGGGCACAGGGTCGGGCAGTGCGTTGGCCGCGGCGCCCTCGACCGGCGAGTACTTGAAGCAGCCGACACGATCGAGCCGCGCTTCCCGCAGCCAGTCCAGCAGCAGTTCGAAATCCGCCTCCGTCTCGCCAGGGAAGCCGACGATGAACGTGCTGCGCAGCGTGATGTCCGGGCACATCTCGCGCCACCGGAGGATGCGTTCGAGCGTGTTCTCGGCGTGTGCCGGACGCTTCATGAGCTTGAGCACGCGCGGGCTGCCGTGCTGGAACGGGATATCGAGGTAGGGAAGGATCTTGCCGTCCGCCATCAGCGGAATCACGTCGTCGACGTGCGGGTACGGGTACACGTAGTGCAGGCGCACCCAGGCGCCGAGTGATCCGAGCGCGCGCGCGAGGTCGACGAACTTTGCCTTGACCGGCTTGCCGCCCCAGAAACCCGTGGCGTACTTGAGGTCGGCGCCGTAGGCGCTCGTGTCCTGCGAAATCACGAGCAGTTCCTTCACGCCTGCCTTCACCAGCCGCTCGGCTTCGAGCATCACGTCGCCGATCGGGCGGCTCGCCAGGTCGCCGCGCATCGATGGGATGATGCAGAACGTGCAGCGGTGATTGCAGCCTTCGGAAATCTTGAGATAAGCATAGTGCCGCGGCGTGAGCCGGATGCCCTGGGGCGGCACGAGGTCCACGAACGGGTCGTGCAGCGGCGGCAACTGTTCGTGCACGGCCTGCACGACTTCTTCGTAGGCGTGCGCGCCCGTGACCTTGAGCACCGTCGGGTGGCGATCGGTGATGGTCTGCGGACGCGCGCCGAGGCAGCCGGTCACGATCACCTTGCCGTTGCGCGCCAGCGCCTCGCCGATCGCGTCGAGCGATTCGTGCACGGCGTCGTCGATGAAGCCGCAGGTATTGACGACGACGAGGTTCGCGTCCTCGTACGTGCCGACGACGTCATAGCCCTCGGCGCGCAGGCGCGTCAGGATGCGTTCGGAGTCCACCAGCGCCTTGGGGCAGCCGAGGGAGACGAAGCCGATGCGGGGAGGGGCTGCCACAGGAGTTGGGGGATAGGGGATAGGGGTTAGTAAGAAGGGACGCTGCTGCGTCACCCTTCCGAGGAGGCGGGCATTCTAAGGCAATATGGAGTCAATCCGCAGGAGGTGGCCGATGGCCGAGATTCGACGCAGCCAGGAGCGGGGCTTTGCCGACCACGGCTGGCTCAAGTCCTACCACTCGTTTTCGTTCGCGGGTTACCACGATCCGCAGCACGTCCACTTCGGGCCGCTGCGCGTGATCAACGAGGACCGGGTCGTGCCAGGGGCCGGCTTCGGCACCCACGGTCACCGCGACATGGAGATCATCAGCTACGTGCTCGAAGGCGAGCTTGCGCACAAGGACTCGACCGGCACGAGCTCGACGATCCGCCCTGGAGACGTCCAGCGAATGAGTGCCGGCAGCGGCGTGCAGCACAGCGAATTCAACGGGTCGCAGCGGCAGCCCGTGCACTTCCTGCAGATCTGGATCCTGCCGAACGTCGTCGGCATCCCTGCCGGGTACGAGGAAAAGCGCTTCGGCGAGGCCGACAAGCGCGGCCGCCTGTGCCTGATTGCCTCGCCCGGCGGGGCGCAGGGTTCCGTCCACATTCACCAGGACACGCAGGTGTATGCGGGGCTGTTCGACGGGCCGGAGCACGCCGAGTTGCGAGTGGCGCCCGGACGCCTGGTCTACGTTCACGTCGCCCGCGGGCGCATCGTTGCCAACGGCGAGGCGCTCGAGGCCGGCGACGCCCTGAAGCTGACCGACGAACCCGATCTGCGTCTTGCCGGTGGCGAGGCGGCCGAGGTCATCGTGTTCGACCTTCCTGCCGACATCGAACAGCTGTGATAATCGACGCGACTCATACAGGACAGCGGCAGGCCGACATGTACACGCTTTATTATTCGCCCGGGGCCGCCAGCCTGGCCGTGCACCTGGCGCTGCTGGAACTGGGCGTCGAACACCGCCTCGAAAAACTGGACCTCGCCGCCGGCGCACAGCATGCGCCCGAATATCGCCGCCTCAATCCGCGAGGACAGGTGCCCACGCTGGTCGTTGACGGCAAAGCGTACTTCGAGTCGGCCGCGCTGTTGCTGCTGCTGGCCGAGCGACACCCCGAGGCGCGCCTGGCGCCTTCCCCAGGCAGTCAGCAGCGGCCGGCGTATTTCCAGTGGCTGGTGTTCCTCACGAATTCACTGGGTCCGATGTACCGGCTATGGTTCTACCCTGGGGATCTCGGGCCGGAATCGCCAGCGTCGGTGCGCGACGGCATCCGCCAGAAGATCGAAGACGCCTGGTCGATCCTCGACGCGCACCTCGGCGCCAACGGACCCTACATGCTCGGCGGCGAAGTGTCGGTCGTGGACCTGCTGGCGATCATGTACATGCGCTGGTCGCGCAACATGCCGAAGCCGGCAACGGCATGGCCCGCGCTGAACCGCTTCGCTGCGCTGATGCGCCAGCGGCCGAGCTGGAAGAAGCTCTATGCGATCGAGGAGCTGACGGAGTGGGCCGAATAGCCCGGTCAGACGCCCGAAGCGCGCTTCAGAGAGCGCAGCCGCCGCCCCCGCAACCGCCGCCGCCGCACGGACCCGTGTCGCACGGTCTTTCGTAGCCGCTGCCGAGCGATCCGGCGTGCACGACGCCGCTCGCGCTCATCAGTTTCTCCACCTTGGCCTTGCCGGACGTGCCATCGAGCGGCAGGCCGGCCAGACGGCAGAGTTCGCTCCACGTCGAAACCCTGTCGGCCATCTTGTGGCTGACTTCGACGATGCGGCCGTTGGCCGGGCAGTGGTAATCGTAGGTTGGCATGGTCGTAAGGAGTTGCGGGAGAAGCGACGGTCCATTCTAACGCATCGATCCCGGAGCAGAGGCCGCGGGACCGCGCCTGCTCTATAGTCGGGCGACTGCCACTGTGCCGGAGCCTGCCGTGCGACGAATCCTGCTGGGTTGCCTGTTCCTGGCTTGCGGAGCGAGTGCCGGTGAACGGCCGCCTCTGCTCGACGCCAACGTCGTAGCAGCACTCGCGCACGAACTTTCCGGCGAAAGTGCCAAGCAGAATCTCGAGGTCATTTCGCAGTCGCACCGCATGCGTGCTTCGGAAGGATTCCGGGCTGCCGCGGAACATGTCGCCGCCCAGTTGCGCAGCTACGGTCTCGAGGACGTCGAGATCCTGCAGTTTCCGGCGGACGGCAAGACGATGTTCGGCACGCAGAAGTCCCGGCGGTCCTGGGACGCGAAGTCGGCGGAGTTGTGGGAACTCGAGCAAGGCGCAACGGGCTGGGTTCGCGCGGCCAGGATTGCAGACTGGGAGTCGACACCGCTTTCCCTCGCCCAGGACAGCGAAAGCGCGGACTTGACGGCGGAACTCGTCGACGTCGGTGCCGGCACCACGGAGGCCGACTATCGCGGCAAGGATGTTCGCGGCAAGCTCGTGCTCGTCTCGTCGCAACCGGACGCCGTCCAGGCGCTGGCGGTGGCACGCCTCGGAGCCGCCGGGATCATCAGCCACGCGCAAAACCAGCGCACGGCGTGGTGGGGCGACGATGCCGACCTGCTGCGCTGGGGCCACCTCGACAGCTTTGCGCCGCAACCGGTCTTCGCATTCATGGTCCGGCCGAGCCAGGCGCGCGCGTGGCAGCAACGCCTCGCCGCGGGTCAGAACGTCCGGTTGCAGGCAAGGGTCGATGCCGGCCGGCACGTCGGCTCGTACGACATCGTGTCTGCCCGGATCCGTGGCGGCGATCCCGCGCTTGCAGCGCAGGAGATTGTGTTTTCATGCCACCTGGATCATCCACGACCGGGGGCGAACGACAACGCGAGTGGTTGCGCGACGATCCTCGAAGTGGCGCGGACGCTCGCGAAACTGATCCGCGAGGGAACGCTGCGGCGGCCTGCGCGCAGCCTGCGTTTCCTGTGGCCGCCCGAGATCGAAGGCACCACGATCCTGCTGAACGCGCGACCGGACCTGGCGGCGCGAATCGTTGCAGCGATCCACATGGACATGGTGGGCGGTGGACCCGAAACGAAAGCGGTGTTCCGGTTGACGCGTTCGCCGGCGAGTCTCCCTACGTTCGTCAATGACGTCGCGGAAACCGTTGCCGACTTCGTCAATGAGCAGACGCTCGCGTACGCCAGCGGCGAGACCGCGACTTACCCGCTCGTAGCAAAGGGTGGCGGCAAGGAAGCACTGCTTGCCTACGCGGACGAGTTCACCCCAGGCAGCGATCACATCGTACTGACGGACGGTTCGTTCAGGATTCCCTCGGTCTATCTCAATGACTGGCCCGATCGCTACATTCACACCGACCGCGATCTGCCGGCCAACATCGATCCGACGAAACTCGAGCGTGCCGCATTCATCGGCGCCAGCACCGGCTGGTACCTGGCCAATCTTGCCGATGCCAGCACCGACGACCTGCTCGGTGTCCTGAACCAGAAGCGCCTGGTGAGAACGGCGCGGATGCTGGGTCGCGCCGCCACGCTGGGCAGCGAAGAGGCGGCGGTGCTGCAGCGCTTTCACTGGGCCTTTGAACGCGAACTGGTGGATTCAGTCGGACGATTCGCGCCGCTGACGCCGGCACAGCGCACCTTGGCTGCACGACAGATCGACGAACTGTCGCGCCTCTACGGCGACGGGGGCGTGGCGCTTGAGCCACGGGGTGCGGGGGCAATCGTCTATACGCGCAATGACAACCCGAAAGGACCGATGAGCGTTTTCGGCTACGACTATCTCGTGGATCACCTGGGCAGGAACAAGGCCGACGCACTGGCCTTGCCGAATTTTTCAGGTCTCCGTGCAGAGGGAGAGGCGTATGCGTTCGAGGCGCTCAACTTCGTCGACGGCAAGCGCTCGGTGCAAGCGATCCGCGATGCGCTCGCCGCGCAGTTCGGGCCGGTTCCGCTCGAGCACGTCGCCGAGTACATGGCGGCATTGGAGACGATCGGCGTGGTGCGCCGCTAGGTCGCGTTACTGACCCTTCGCCAGGTACAGCCGGTCGTCGAAACTCATGACCCAGCGCGGACAGTAGACGACGGCCATGCCGATGATCGTGCCGTTGACGACCGCTTCGCCGAAGCTCATCAGCGGCAGGATCGCAAAATACTCGGGGCCCGCGTGCGTGGCGGCGAGAGTCCCGCTCGCTGCGATCAGGCCGATGCGCAGCAGGCCAGCGAGGTTGAAGGCCAGCGCCGCACCCAGGAATGTCGTGACGAAGAAGTAGATGAAGTAGTTGTGCGGCAGCCGCGCGTGCACCTGTTCGTGGAACCACGCCGTGAACAGCGCCGGCACGACGGCCATGCAGAGCAGGTTGGCGCCATAGAGGTGCCAGTCCGCGATGCCCACGACCGAGAGCACCACGAGCACCAGCGCGCCGGCCACGATGGCGAGCTGCCAACCGTGCATCAGCGTCAGCGCGGTCACCAGCAGGAAACGCACCGACAGCCCGGGCGTAATGCCTGCCTTCATCGACCAGACGACGACCAGCAGCGCCATCGACCCGAACCAGACCCACTGACGCTCGCTGTCGTTGAGCCAGGTCCGCCACGGGGCGCTGAATAACGCAACCGCAAGTGCAAGGCCGCCGAGCACCGCTGCGACGATGCCGACGCCACCCTGCAGCAAGCCGGCCTCGAACAGCATGACTAGGCCGGCCGCTGCGCGTCCGGCTAGCGGTGGCATGGCGCCGGCGAACGGCTGACCGAACCCTGGCGGCACGGTGCGGATATGGATGGCCTGCTGCGGGTACGGGATCTCGATGCCTTCGCCGGTCAGGGCTTCATAGACACGTGCCGTCATCTCAGTGCGGATGGTCACCCAGTCGCCGAAATTGTCGGTCCAGGCCCGGATGCTGAAGTCCAGGGAGCTGGTACCGAAACCCTTGAAGACGATCGCCGGTACGGGGGTTGCCGAAATGCCGGGCGTGCCTTGCGCCACCTCGCGCAGCAGCGTCAGCACGCGGCGCGGGTCGGAGCCGTATGCCACCCCCACTTCGACGTCGATGCGACGGTTCATGTCACTCAGCGTCCAGTTGATCAGCTTCTCCGACAGCAGCGTGCCGTTCGGCACGACGACGTCGGCGCCCTCGAACGTGGTCAGCGTCGTGGCGCGCATGCCGATTTCGCGCACGGTACCCGACGTGCCCGAGACCTCGACGACGTCGCCCGGCTGGATCGGGCGCTCGAACATCAGGATCAGGCCCGAAACGAAGTTGTTGACCACGTTCTGCAGCCCCAGGCCGATACCGATGCCGAGCGCGCCGAAAATCAGCGCGAACTGCGAAGTTTCGAAACCTGCGGCCGCAAGCGCCACCATCAGGCCGATCAGCACCAGGCCGTAGTAGCTCAGCGAGGAGATGCTGTTGCCGACGCCGCGCGGCAGGTCCATCTTCGGCAACACTTCGTCGCGCAGGACGACGCGTACGGTGCGCGAGACCCAGAACGCGACATAAACCGAGACGATGAACAGCAGGATGCTGCCCAGGGTCACCGAGATCTGCCCGACCTCGAGCGGGTGGGTCAGGATCGTCTTGACCGTGCGGAAAATCGGTCGCGCGATGCGGAACTCGTTCAGCGTGACGACGATCCACGCCGCGAGCGCCGAATACATCACGAGCTTGTTGATGCTCGCCAGCAGCGGCCCGGTGTGCTGCGTGATCACGCGGAAGCGCGTCATCTCGCGCCGTGCGAGCAGCAGGCTGAGGATCGAGGACAACACGTTCGCGCCGGCATACAGGGCGAGGCCCACGTAGGCACTGTCGAGCACCGCGCCGGTCAGCATCTCCGCGAGCGAGACGTTGCCGACGACATTGGCGACGATTCCCGTGAGCAGGGCTGCCACCGCCCCCCAGGTGACCGCGCGGACGATGCCGTGAGGTGCCGGCGTGCCGGCCCGCTCGTGCCGGTCCCTTGACGACACGAGCAGCCAGACGAGCATCGCGGCCGTGATCAGCGCGAGCACGAGCGTGTGGAGACGGTAGTACAGCGGCTGGCCGACCAGGAAAATGCTGAGCCGGTACAACAGGTACAGGACCGTACCCACGATCGGCCAGCGACCGAGCACTTCGAACACCCGCTGCGGCAGCAGGCGCAGCACCGGCACCAGCGCCAGCAGCAGCGCCGTCTGGTGCAACACCAGTGGCGCGTCCGGGAAGACGAACGGCACGCCGATCAGGACCAGGAGCAGCCAGGCCGAGAGCGGACGCTGCAGTACCTTCGCGGCGGCCTGCATGGCGGGTTCTGTCGTCACGGTCTTGCGGCTGCGCCAGCTGAGCCAGACCAGGAACGGCAGCAAGGTCAACGCGCCGAACTTGTATGCGCGCAGGCGCGGCTGGTTGGCAGCGCCCCACTCTTCCAGAAACGCGGTCTCGAGACGCAAGCCGGCTTCCGTGCCCTTCAACTCGGCAGCGCTGAACTGGGTGTCGTTCCAGGCCTTCCAGACGGGCGACGCATCGATCATGCCGAGCCGGCGGTCGTAGTAGGCAATTGCCGCGTCGACACCCTTCCTGCCAGCGTCGATGCTGGATTGCACGGTGTTGGCGCGCCGGCGCAGCTTCAGCTGTTCGTCCAGCGGCCGCGACAGTGCTCGCTCCGCGAGCGTGAACTGGCCGATGATCACGTCGACGCGAGCGGCCAACGCCGGAGTGACGCCGCCTGCGAGCATCGCCTCACGCGTCGCCTCCCAGGCGCGGCGCCGGGTGGCGAGCTCTGCCGCGTCTTCTGTGTAGGAGCCGGTCGTGATGTCGAGCGCGGTCCGCCAGTCATCGAGTTCGCGCTGGTAAAACCTCCAGTGGTTGTCGAGGCTATCGAGGCGGATCGCAGCCAGCTGCTTCAGGTCCTCGTTTTCGAACGCCTTTGCCAGCTTGACGATCCCGGCAGTCAGGACGTCGAGTTCCGCACCCAGCTTTTTGCTTGGGTCCCTGCCTTTGGCGCGCCTGACGACGTCCTGCGCGAAGCGCTCATCCGCATCGGCACGCATGGGGATGTCGCCGGCGGCGATCGGTTCGGGCGCGTTCGACTTCGATCCGGACTCCGCGGGCGCGTCGGTCTTGCTTGCGCTGGCAAGCAGTCCCGCCTGGGCGCTGGCCGGCCCGGCGACCGCGAAAAGCAGGGCGAGCAGGACGCCGAGAGTGCGCACGGCGGGGCGTGAATGCGGCTGGCGATCCGACAAGGTCGTCACTGTGGGTTTCCGGAAGGCGGGAAGTGCCGGCATTGTCGCACCTGTCCCAGCGCCATCCTATGGGGTCTGTCGCCTGAGCAAGTCCCGGCTCTGGCAAAATGCCGGTCATCCCGGCGCGTTCCGCGACCGGCCGTCCGCACCCCTGAACAAGTCGAAGTCACCCATGCACGAGATGCTCGCGTCCCTGATCCAGTGGTATCTCGCCGCCCTCGACCAGGGTGGCTACTGGCTCATCGGGCTGCTGATGGCGATGGAAAGTTCCATCCTGCCGGTGCCGAGCGAATTCGTGATTCCGCCCGCTGCGTACCTCGCGCACTCGAAGGGAACATTCACGCTGACGGGTATCGTGATCGCCGGCACAGTCGGATCGTGGGTGGGCGCGAGCGTGATGTATTGGGCCTCGTACCTGATCGGCCGGCCGTTGCTGATGAAGTACGGTCGCTACGTGCTGATCACACCGGAGAAAATCCAGCGGGCCGAAGCCTGGTCGTCGCACTACGGCATGGTCGGTGTGTTCATCTCGCGCCTGCTCCCTGTCATCCGTCACCTGATCGGCATTCCCGCGGGTGTCGTGCGCATGCATTTCGGCTGGTACTCGCTCGCAACGATCATCGGCTCGGGCATCTGGTGCGCGGTGCTTTGCTGGGTGGGTGTCACTGCCGGACAGGACGAACAGCTGCTGCAGGGCAACCTGCACCGCATCACCCTGTGGGTCGGCGGACTGCTCGTGTTCCTGGGCTCGCTGTACTATTTCTTCGTGCACCGGCAGATGCGCCGGTGATACGCACACTGCCATGACCGCCGCTGAATCGCCGCCGGCCGGGACGAACACCGTCTCGCCGTCGGCGGGCAATCCATTGCCGGCACAGAAGCGTGATCCCGCCACGGGACGCGCCGTCATCGACTATCGCGCGGTCGCGACGCTGGCCCTGCCGCTGATGCTCAACAGCAGCCTGCAGGCGGTGATCAGCCTGACCGACACGTGGTTCGTCGGGCACATCTCGACGACCGCGATGGCTGGCATGGCCGCGGTCTACTGGGTGGTGCTGTTGTTTCTCATGCTGATCGGCGGCGTCGGACTCGCGGTGCAGACGTTCGTGGCGCAGGCGGAGGGCGGCCGTCGGTTCACGCGCGCGAGCCATGCCACCTGGGTCGCGCTCACGGCCAGTGCACTGACGCTGCCTTTCTTCGCGCTGCTCGCGTGGTCGGGCCCGCTGCTGTTCGCGCCGTTCGGCCTCGCGCCGGACGTGTCCGCGCAGGCGATGGCGTTCTGGCAGCCGCGCATGCTCGGCGCGCCGCTCGGTGTCGCACTCTGGGCCTTGCTCGGCTTCTTCAACGGCATCTCAAGGCCGCGCGTCGCGGTGATGACGACGGGCCTGGTCGCGATCGTGAATGCGGCGCTGAACTGGCTCTTCATCTTCGAACTCGACGGCGGCATCGCGGGTTCGGCCTGGGCCACCAACGTCAGCATGGTGTGCGGTCTCGGCTTTGCGCTGTGGGTGTTCCTGGGCAGGAATCTGCGCACGAAGTACAAGTCGCACCTGACCTGGCGCCCCGACCTGGGCGGCCTCGCGCGGCAGTATCGGCTGGGCCTGCCGATGGGCGCGATGTACGCCGCCGACCTGTTCGGCATGGCGCTGTTTCAGCTGATGCAGGTGCGGTTGAGCGCCGTCGATGGCGCCGCCACGCAGATCATCATGATGCTGACGTCGATGTCGTACATGCCGGGCATCGGCATCGCGCTCGCCGGCACGACGCTGGTCGGCCAGTCGATCGGTGCGGGCGATCGCGACTGGGCGCGCAGGCTCGGCGACGCGATCATCGTGCTGACCGTCGCGTTCATGGGCACGCTCGGTGTGCTGGTCGCCCTGGCGGGCCCCTGGCTGTTGCCGACGTTCATGAGTGCGGCGGACCCGCAGACGGCGGACGTCGTGGAGATCGGCATCGTGCTGTTGTGGATTGCGGCGGGCTACCAGATTTTCGACGGCCTCAACCTGGGCAGTGGGTTCTCGCTGCGGGGTGCGGGTGACGTGAAGGTGCCGGCGGTGCTGTTCTTCGTGTGTGCCTGGGGCGTCTTCGTGCCGCTGGCGCATTCACTCTCGTTCGCGCCGGGCCAGGGCTGGGTCAACTTCCTGCCGCAGTTCGGCTACGGCGCGGCCGGAGGGTGGACTGGACTGCTGGTCTACGTCGTATTGCTCGGCTGCGCCCTGTACCTGCGGTGGCGGTCGGGGCGGTGGCGCCGGATACAAATATGAGGTGAGGTCGACCATGAAATTCCGCACATTCATCGCCATCGCACTGGCAGTGCTGTCCGTCCCGGCGGTCGCCGCCGATCCGCCCGCGAAGCATCCGATCACCCATGAAGACATGTGGCTGATGACTCGCGTCAGCGGTCCCGAGGCGAGCCCGGATGGCCGCTGGATCGTGTTCGGCGTGGCGGAACCGGCGTACGACGACGCGGCCAAGTCGAGCGACATCTGGATCGTGCCCGCAGATGGCAGCCAGCCGCCGCGCAAGCTGACCGCGGGCAAGGCCGGCGAGAGTGACGTGGCGTGGAGCCCGGATTCGACGCGCATCGCATTCACGGCGAAGCGCGAGGGCGACGACGAGAACCAGGTTTACGTCCTCCAGCTCGCCAACGGCGGCGACGCGCAGCGTGTGACGAATCTCGTAGGTGGCGCGTCTGCGCCCGTGTGGAGTCCGGATGGGCGCAAGCTGCTCGTGACCACGCGCGTGTATGCGGGCACCCGCAGCGATGCCGAGAATCGCAAGGTCCGCGAGGAGCGCAAGGCCCGCAAGTACAACGCGCGTACCTATGACACGTTCCCGATTCGCCACTGGGATCGCTGGCTCGACGAGCTCCAGCCGACGCTGGTCGTGCAGTCTCTCGACGCCGATGCCGAGCCGCGCGACCTGCTTGGCGGCACCGCGCTGCGCGCGTCCCGTGGATATGGCGGCCGGCTGGGGAACTCGGGCGAGACCCTCGATGCCGACTGGACGCCGGATGGCGCAGCGGTCGTGTTCGCCGCGACGACAGAGCGCGACCAGGCGGCCCGCGCGAGCGTCAGTCTGGCGCTGTGGCAGGTGAGTGCCGAGGGCGGCGAGCCGCGGCGACTCACGGGCCCCGGGCGGGATTACTCGCAACCCGGCTTTACTCCGGACGGACGCCGTCTGCTCGCCAAGGCCGAGCGGGTGTCGCAGCAGTGGGTCTATAACGCGACGCGTCTCGTGCAGTGGTCCTGGCCGCTGCAGGGCGAGCCGGCGGAGGTGATCGACGGCTTCGACGGTTCAGTGGACGACTATCGCGTCGCTGCGGATAGCCGGAGTGTGTATTTCCTGGCAGAACAGGCCGGCCGCCGCAAGCTGTTCGTCGCGCCGCTTGAACACGGTCTCGCAGCGGAGGTCGGCAACCTCGAGGCGGGCACGTATGCCGGCTTTTCGCTCGGCGGCGATGCGGCGGCGCCGGTCATCGCCGCGGGCTGGGGCAGTGCGGTGAGCCCGACGGAGATCGGTCGCGTCGACGCCGCCAGCGGGCAGTGGCGGGCGCTGTCGACCTTCAACGCAGCACGGGTGGCGCAGCTCGACTGGCAGCCGCTGCAGGAGTTCTGGTTCACCTCGAAGCGCGGCCGCCGGATCCACAGCTTCGTCGCGCTGCCGCCCGGATTCGATGCGTCGCGCAAGTATCCGTTGTTCGTGCTGATTCATGGCGGTCCGCACACCATGTATGTCGACGAGTTCGGCACGCGCTGGAACTACCACCTGCATGCGCGTCCCGGCTACGTCGTGCTGCTCACCAATTACAGCGGCTCGACCGGTTTCGGCGAAGCGTTCTCGCGCGGCATCCAGGGCGATCCGCTGCAGGGTCCGGCGGACGAGATCAACCAGGCTGCCGACGAAGCCATCCGCCGCTACCCGTTCATCGACGGGTCGAAGCAGGTGGCGGGCGGCGCGAGCTACGGTGGCCACCTCTCCAACTGGCTGGCGGTGACGACGGACCGGTATCGCGCGATCGCGAGCCACGCGGGCCTGTACGACTTGAAGACGCAGTGGACGACGAGCGACGTGGTGTACAACCGCGAGCGCACCCTGGGCGGGCCGGCGTGGGAAAGCGATCTCGCGGTGTGGCGCAAGCAGAGTCCGTTCTATCGCTCGACGAAACTCAGCACGCCGATCCTGCTGACCGTCGGCGAGAAGGACTTCCGCGTGCCGCTCAACAACACGCTGGAGTTCTGGACAGTGCTGCAGCGGCAGGGTGTCCCGAGCCGCCTGGTCGTCTTCCCCGACGAGAACCACTGGGTGCTCAAGGGCGAGAACAGCCGCTACCACTACCAGGTCATCCAGGACTGGTTCGCCAGGTACCTGCAGTAGCGGCCTGTCCCTGGTTCGCCCGGGGCTGGGATGGGCCGACGCATGTGCGAGCTACTGATCGGTGAGGTCGCGGCGGTCGATCCGGGACCTTCCCCCGAGCTTGGAAAGGCAGACACGCGCTCGGGGGAAGGTCCCGGATCGACCGCTCCGATGGACAGCATCCGGCCGCAGCATCGAGGCGGAAGGCGATGACGGACGGCTCGTGAAGGCAGGCGTCCGATCCGGCCTGTCCTGGCGCGCGCGTGTCTGCCTTTCCAAGCGCGACAGGACAGGCCGGGTCGGACGTCCGACCGCCGCCCGACCTCCGACCGACCTCTCCCAGCTGCAGCGGGAAACGGAAGGCGTGATCACGCCGCCTTCGGCACCGCCCCGTCGATCGCGTGCGCGATCGCGTCCTCGACGCGCTCGAGCCAGACGAACTGCAGGTCCTTGCGCACGCTCTCGGGAATGTCGTCGAGATCGCGCCGGTTGCGCGCCGGCAGCATCACCGTGCGGATGCCCGCCCGATGCGCGGCCACCGTCTTCTCCTTGATGCCGCCGACCGGCAGCACCAGCCCGCGCAGGCTGATCTCGCCCGTCATCGCGACGTCGTTGCGCACCGTCTTGCTGGTCATCAGCGACACGAGCGCCGTGTAGAGCGTCACGCCCGCACTGGGCCCGTCCTTCGGGATCGCGCCCGCCGGGATGTGCACGTGGATGTCGCTCTTCTCGAAGCGCGTCGAATCCACGCCGAGCGACTCGGCCTGCGACTTGAGCAGGCTCAGCGCCGCCTGCGCGCTCTCCTTCATGACGTCACCGAGCTGGCCGGTCAGGATCAGCTTGCCGGTGCCCGGAATGCGGGTCGCTTCGATGAACAGGATGTCGCCGCCCACCGGCGTCCACGCGAGGCCCGTGGCCACGCCCGGCACGCTGACGCGCATCGCCACTTCGTTCTCGAATCGCGGCGCACCGAGGATTTCCTGCACGTCGCCCGCTTCGATGCGAACCGACGTTGCCTTGCCTTCGGCCACGCGCACAGCGACGTTGCGCAGCACCGCGCCGATGGCGCGTTCGAGGTTGCGGCAGCCCGCTTCACGCGTGTATTCGCGCGCGATCACGTGCAGCGCCTCGTCGGCGATCGAGGCCTGCTCCTGCTTCAGCCCGTTCGCCTCGAGCTGCCGGCGCACCAGGTAGCGCCGCGCGATCTCGACCTTCTCCTCTTCGGTGTAGCCCGTGAGCTCGATGATCTCCATGCGGTCGCGCAGCGGGCCGGGGATGGTGTCGAGCTGGTTCGCGGTCGCAATGAACAGCACCTTCGACAAATCGAACGGCACGCCGAGGTAGTTGTCGCGGAAGGTGGAGTTCTGCTCCGGGTCCAGCACTTCGAGCAGCGCCGACGCCGGATCACCCTGGATGCCGTGACCGAGCTTGTCGATCTCGTCGAGCATCAGCACGGGGTTGCGCGTGCCCGCCTTGCGGATCGCCTGGATGATGTTGCCCGGCAGCGCGCCGATGTATGTGCGCCGGTGTCCGCGGATCTCGGCCTCGTCGTGCGTGCCGCCGAGGCTGGTGCGCTGGAACTTGAGGCCGACCGCGCGTGCGATCGACTGGCCGAGCGAGGTCTTGCCCACGCCGGGAGGACCGACGAAGCAAAGAATCGGGCTGCGCCCTTCCGGGTTCAGCTTGCGCACCGCGAGGTACTCGAGGATGCGCTTCTTGATCTTCTCGAGACCGTAGTGATCCGCATCGAGGATGCCCCGGGCCCGCTGGATGTCGATCGATTCCGCATCGAGCGTCGACCACGGCAAAGCGATCAGCGTGTCGAGATACGTGCGCGCCATCGAGTACTCGCCGCTCGCCTCGTTCATGCGCTCGAGACGCTTCAGCTCCTTGCGCGCGTGCTCCTCGACCTCCGCCGGCATCCCGGCCTTGGTAATGGCTTCCGCCAGTTCCTCGCCTTCCTGGCCTTCCGCTTCTTCCCCTAACTCCTTCTGGATCTGCTTCAACTGCTCGCGCAGCACGTACTCGCGCTGGCGGTCGTCGATCGCTTCCTTGGTCTGCTCCTCGATCTGGCGCGACAGCTTCAGCACCTCGACGCGGCGCGTCAGGTGCGTGGACACGCGCTCGAGCCGGTCGCGGATCTCGGTGGTCTCCAGCAGTTCCTGCTTCTCGGCCGGCTTGATGTCGAGAAAACTGGCGATGGTATCGGCGAGCGCAGCGGGCGATTCGATCGCCTGGATCGAATTCGCGAGTTCCGCGGGCGCCTGCGGCAGCAGCGTGATGGCCTCGACCGCCTTCTGCTTCAGCAGCAACGAGCGCGCCTCGACTTCAGGATGGTGGACCCCGGTGTCGTTGAGGTATTCCACGCGGGCCACGAGATACGGGAAGCCACCCACCGCGTCGAGCACGCGGAAGCGCCGCTCGCCCTGGCACACCAGGTGGTGGGTACCGTCGGGCGCGGTCACGTAGCGGACGATCGTGGCGGCCGTGCCGATCCGGTGCAGCTCGTCGAACGTCGGGTCCTCGGTCTCGGGGTTCTTCTGCAGCAGGAATCCGACCTTGCCTTCGACGCGCACGGCCTCCTGGGCGCCCGCCACCGTCTTCTCGCGCTTGATTGCGACCGGCAGGATCACCCCGGGGAACAGCACGAGGTTGCGGACCGGCAGGATGATCAACATGTCATCCGGCAGGCCGGGTGCCTTGCTGGCCTCGGCGGCCTCTTTCGGCACCGCCATGGGTACCTTCGTCGCTTCTTCCTGGTCGTGGTTCATGTCCGTGCTCATGGGGTCGTCACCGGTCGTGGGTTCATCAGCGGCGCGCCAGCAGCAACTGCAGGCAGCCGTCTGCAAGGCGCCGGTCCACCAGGTCCCAGTGCCCGGGACCAAGTGCCAGGCGGCGCTCGAACCGTCCGTAAGGAATCTCCAATCGTTGGAGCGTCGTGCCGGCGGGTCGGTTCGGCAGCGCGCGCTCGCCCCGGATCACCAGTTCGCCCGGGCCGAGGATCAGCTCCATGCGGTCGGCCGGGACGCCAGGCAGCGCGACCTCGATCAGCACCTGCTCGGTGCCTGCGTAGACGTCCACGGGGGGCTCCCACCGGGGCTGCTGACGGCGGTCCGCCGGCTGCACGGCGAGGCGAAAGAACTGCCGTTGCAGGCGGTCGGCCTGGTCGAGCCTGTCCACCGCTTCGGCCCACATCCATGAGCGCATTTCGCGTCGGTTCATCGTCGCGGCCGCCTGTCTGATTGCTGCATGAACCACGAAGTGGGGGCGTCTGGTCACGATGCAACCGGGGCGCGGCCCGCGCGTGGATCAGGCACTGCCTCAGGAGCGCTGCGTTGTTCGGTAAAACTAAGTAAAGCGTGAATCCTGGCTCATCATTCAAGAAATACTTTAAGCTTTAGCTACCGAATCAAGATCACCGGCCGGCGGCGGCCAAGTGCCGAGACATCGACTCACCGTGCCAAAGAACACCGCCCAGGCCGAGCAGTTCGGCGAAGCCTTCTTCCGTCGCTTCTACCTCAACCCGAAGACGCGGGTCGTGACCGGCAAGGAGATGATCCGGCGCGCCGACCTGATCGCGGCGTTCGCAAACCACGGCGAGCTGCAGGTGCGCTCGATTCTCGACGTGGGGTGCGGACTGGGCCTCATGCGCGACCAGTTGCTGCGGCACTTTCCCAGGGCGAAGTACACCGGTCTCGAAGTCAGCCAGTACCTGTGTGACAAGCACGGCTGGACCCAGGGGTCGGCGGCCACGTTCGAGTCGCCCAGGCCGTTCGATCTGGTCGTCTGCTACGACGTGTTTCAGTACCTGCCGGTGCGCCCCGCCGCCGCCGGCCTGCGCAACCTCGCTCGCCTGTGCCATGGCGTCCTGCACTTCGGTGCGCTGACACGCGAGGACTGGGAGCTGTACTGCGACAAGCGCCGCACGGACCGCAACGTCCACATTCGTCCCGCCGAGTGGTACCGCAAGCGGCTGGCCCGCTCGTTCATCAATGCCGGGTCGGGCATGTTCGTGCGCCGTGGCGCGCCGGTGCACTTGTGGGAACTCGACCAGGTCGAGGTGCTGCGATCGCGGCGGGGTTACAGCGCCTGAACACTTCCGGCAACGCGCTGCTGCATGACGTGCGCAACGGCAGTGTGAAATCGATTGCACGAGGCCCCGGCTGCCGCCGACCGCGGGCGACTTGATCCGTAAACACAGCGGGCGCGGCACATCCGCGCGGGGGGACGCTACAATGCGGCCCCTTCGCCTGTTGCGCCCGGTGACCCGCCGATGCCCGTTTCGAGCACCTCGCTTCGCTTGCTGATCCTGCCGGGCATGGCGGTAGCCGCGCTGACGGGCTGCGCCAACCAGAACACCTGTGGCGACAACCCCGAGTACCTCGCTGCGCAGGAACGTCCCCGCTTGCAGCTGCCGGAAGGCGTGATGGGCAGTGAGCGCCTGAGCGGCGGCATGACCATTCCGCCAGCGGCACCCGATCCCGCGAAGCTCGATCCGGCACCCAAGTGCCTCGATCAGCCGCCCGCGTATTTCGGACCCAAGGCCGTGATGGCCGGCTCGGTCGAAGAGGCGGTGTATGTCTGGGCCTCGGCGTGGGCGAACCGCAAACCGGACCAGGTGGCGGCCTTCTACTCGCCGCAATTCCAGCCGGCGGAGAATGGCGGGGCCACGG
>CAWHCA010000049.1:0-20661 GCA_963827615.1 uncultured Gammaproteobacteria bacterium
ACTCGGCAGCGACGCATCGTACGCCGGCCGGGAGGCTTTCCCGGTCGCCGTTGCCGCCAGTGGTGCTTGATGCGCCTCGTTTCTGCTAATCTTCCACGCCCATGACCACCCGGATCATGGCCGGCCTGCTGGCCGTCGTGTTGATGCTGCTCCAGTACCGAATCTGGGCATCGCCCGACGGCATGCGCGAAGTCTGGCGTCTCGAGCAGGCCATCGAGGTCCAGACTGCAGAAAACACGCGGCTCGAAGCCCGCAATCGTACGCTCGCGGCTGAAGTCCGCGACCTCAAGGAAGGCCGCAAGGCCATCGAGGAACGCGCGCGCACCGACCTCGGCATGGTCAAGACCAACGAGACTTTCTTCCAGGTTGTGCCGCCCGCGCAACCCGGCACGGCAACCACGCCGGCGCCTGGTGCGGCGACAGGGCAAAGGACGGCCCAGGCCGACCTGCCGTGACCCTTGCGGTCCGGCGCTGGGCCATCGTGCCAGCGGCAGGACAGGGTTCCCGTTTTGGGGCAGCGCTTCCCAAGCAATACACACCGTTGCTTGGACGGCCACTGCTGTCCTGGACGCTGGCCGCGCTGCTCGCCGAGCCCGGCATCGACGGCATCGTCGTCTCGCTCGCGTACGATGATGACCTCTGGCAAGGTCTGGCAGAGTTTTCAGACCCGCGCGTGCGTCGCTGTACCGGCGGCACGCGTCGCGAGCATTCGGTCGCGAACGGCCTCGACGCGCTGGATGGCGAGGTCCGGGACACGGATTGGGTGCTGGTGCACGATGCCGCGCGTCCCTGCCTGCGCCGCTGCGATCTCGAACTGCTTTTTGCCACGCTCGATGCGGATGCGGTCGGCGGCTTGCTCGCCGTACCGGTCAGCGACACGCTTAAGCGAGAAGTCGGCGGGCAGCGCGCGGGTGAGACCGTGGCGCGTGACGGACTCTGGCGCGCACTCACGCCACAGATGTTCCGCTATGGGCTGTTGCTGCGCGCGCTCCGGCTCTGCGTGGAGCGCGACCGGCCCGTCACGGACGAAGCGTCGGCGATCGAATGCCTGGGGCTGCAGCCCCGGCTGGTCCGCGGCCGCGCCGACAACGTCAAGGTGACGAACCCGGAGGACGCCGCGCTGGCGGAGGCGATCCTGCGGTCAGCACAGGCATGATCGGAGACGAGGGATGGTCGCATGAGGGTGGGAATCGGTTACGACGTGCATGCCTACGGGGACGGGGAGCACGTGACGCTTGGCGGCGTACGCATTGCGCACACCCGCGGCGTGATCGCGCATTCGGATGGCGACGTGGCCCTGCACGCCTTGTGTGATGCGCTGCTCGGCGCCATGGCGCTCGGCGACATCGGCGAGCATTTTCCCGACAGCGATCCGCGCTGGAAGGGCGCCGACAGCCGACGCTTCCTGCGGCATTGCGGGGCACTCGTGCAGGAGCAGGGTTGGCGGGTCGTCAACGCCGACCTGACGATCCTCGCGCAGGCACCGCGGATCGGGCCTCACCGTCTGCTCATGCGACAGAATATCGCGGACGACCTCGGGGTACGGATCGACTGCGTCAACGTCAAGGCCACGACCACGGAAGAGCTCGGTGCGCTGGGACGCGGCGAAGGCCTGGCCTGCCAGGCCATCGTGCTGCTTGCGCACGGCGATCACGCGCACCAGAACGGACACGACGGGCGTTGAGCGGTCCGGGCGCCGTTCCCGGCCTCGGCGTTGCGCCGTGTGCGCACGGCCGGCCTGCTGCCACGGGTGCGATCCGCCGCGAGCCGGAGGACTTCGTCGTCGACGAAATTCTCGGCTTCGAACCAGAGGGGACCGGTAATCACGGTCTGCTCGTCGTCGAGAAGCGGGGTGCCAACACCGGCTGGGTCGCGGCGCAACTCGCGCGACACGCTGGCGTGGCCGTCCGCGACGTCGGGTTCAGCGGTCACAAGGATCGCCACGCGCTGACGACCCAGGCGTACTCGCTGCCGTTACCGGTCCTGTTCGACGTCGCCCGGTGCCGGGAATGGCGAGGGCGAGGGCTATGCCGTGCGCACGGCGTACCGGCACGGCCGCAAGCTTCGCCCGGGCTCACACCGTGCGAACCGGTTCGAACTGCGAATCCGTGACCTGGGCGGAGACCGGGACGAGATTGAAGCGTCTCTCGTGGCGATCCGCGATCGCGGCGTACCGAATTACTTCGGCCCGCAGCGGTTCGGGCGCGAAGGCAGCAATCTGCGACGGGCGCTGGCGTGGGCAGGAGGTGCTGCCGGACCACGCGACCGCTCACAGCGCAGTTTCACGCTGTCGGCAGCCCGCAGCCACCTGTTCAACTCAGTCCTCGCTGCCCGGGTCGAGCGTGGCGACTGGAACCGGTTGTTGCCGGGCGAGGCCGTCATGCTCGACGGCCGCCGCAGTTTCTTCATCGCGGAGACCGCCGATGCCGCACTCGAAGCGCGTCGCGTCGCAATGGACGTGCATCCGAGCGGCCCCATGCCGGGCCGCGGCGAGTCCCCCGCCGCGGGCCTGGCGCGTGAGATCGAGGACAGCGTGCTCGCGTCGCATGCCGACCTGGCGGCGTTGCTCGCGTCTGAACGCATCGACCACGAGCGGCGCAGCCTGCGGTTGCCCGTGCGTGAATTCGACTGGACCTTCGGCGATGACGACACCCTGGTCCTGCGGTTCGTGCTGCCAAGGGGCACGTTTGCCACCGCCGTGCTGCATGAACTGCTCGCGGACGCCTGGGATGCGGGCGAAGGCGGGGAGGAGTGAGTCGCGCCTCACCTCTGGACCGCCAGCAGGACGTAGACCGCGCCGGAACCTCCGTCCGCGGGTCGCGCGGGTGCAAACGCTGCGACATTCTCGACCTTGCGCAGCCAGTGGTGGACGACCAGCTTCAGCACCGGGCCACCGGGACCCGAACGCAGGCCCTTGCCGTGAATGACACGCACGCAACGCAGGCCGCGACGCACGCAATCGTTCAGGAATTGCTGCAGGGCCACTTGCGCCGCATGCTGCCGCAGACCGTGCAGGTCGATTTCGGCCTCGACTGCAATCTTGCCCCGCTTCAGCTTGCGCATCACTTCATCGCGCACGTACGGTCGGCTGAACGTCAGCTCAGCGTCGGCACCGAGCACGGCGGGGTCGGCCGCTGTCGCATGACTTTCGTGCAACAGGTCCCGGCTTCCGGCTCGCGGCAAGCCGGCGATCGATCGCGGGCGCGATTGCAGAGGTGCGGCCGCGCGCCCGGACAATGGGCGCACGCCGGCCATCGCACGCCGGAAGGCGTTCGGATCGTCGTCGCCCGGCGGCGGGGTTCGGGTCGTCATGCCTTGGGGGTTCGCTTCCGGGGCGGGCTGGGATTCCAGTATAGTTGCGCGGCGTTCGTGGCCAACCCCGCCACTGCTGGGGCCCTGATGTCGATACGGTCCCACGCCACATGAGAATCCTGGTCAGCAACGACGATGGCTACCGTGCCGAGGGTTTGCAGCGCCTCGTCGACGCGTTGCAGCCGCTTGCCCAGGTGACGGTGGTGGCTCCCGAGCGCAATCGCAGCGGTGCCAGCAACTCCTTGACCCTAGACGTCCCCTTGCGCGTCACCGAATACGGTCCCCGGCGCCATTTCGTCAACGGCACCCCCACGGATTGCGTGCACCTCGCGATCTCGGGCCTGTTCGAAGGTGAGATCGATCACGACATGGTGATCTCGGGCATCAACGACGGCGCCAACCTCGGCGACGACGTGCTTTATTCCGGCACGGTGGCCGCGGCCGTCGAAGGACGCTTCCTCGGTCTGCCTGCCATCGCGATATCGCTGGTCGTGCGTGAAGGCCGCCATTTCGAGACGGCCGCGCGCGTGGCAAGCGAAATGCTGCTGCGCCTGCAGCGCGCGCCGCTCCATTCGTCGATGATCCTCAACGTCAACGTCCCGGACCTGCCGTACGAGAAGTTGCGCGGCCTCAAGTCCACGCGCCTCGGACACAGGCATCGGTCGGCGCCGGTCGTGCGTGCATCGGACCCGCGCGGTCGCCCGGTGTACTGGGTGGGGCCCGCCGGCGAGGGTGCGGATGCAGGCGAAGGCACGGACTTCCATGCCGTCGCCGGCGGCTACGTCTCCGTCACGCCATTACAGGTCGACCTGACGCGCCATGCGGCGGTCGACGACATCGGCGAGTGGCTCGGCGGGCGCAACGAATGACGCGGATGCAGCGCACTTGAAGGACCAGAGCAGGGTCAGCGGCATCGGCATGACGTCGGCTCGCACGCGCGAGCGGCTGGTGGCGCGACTTCGCGAGCAGGGTATCACCGACAACGAGGTGCTCGAGCGCATCCGCAGCGTGCCGCGGCACATGTTCGTGGACGAGGCGCTTGCGAGTCGCGCGTACGAAGACACCGCGTTGCCGATCGGGCATGGCCAGACGATTTCGCAGCCCTACATCGTGGCCCGCATGACGCAATCACTGCTGGAAGCGCGCAAGCCGCGCAAAGTGCTCGAGGTCGGCACGGGTTGCGGCTACCAGACCGCCGTGCTCGCGCCGCTGGTCGCGACGCTCTACAGCGTCGAGCGCATCGCGGCGCTGCAGGTCAAGGCGAGGCAGATCCTGCGCGACCTGCGCATCGCGAACGTGTACATGAAACACGGTGACGGCTTCGAAGGCTGGGCGGCCTACGCGCCGTTCGACGGCATCATCGTCGCCGCCGCCGCGTATGCCGTGCCGCCTGCACTGCTGGAGCAACTGGCCGAGGGCGGCCGGCTCGTGATCCCCGTCGGCAACGATCGGGAGCAGCAACTGCTGCGCATCACGCGTCGCGGCGATCGCTACGAGCGCGAAGTGCTCGGGCCGGTGATCTTCGTGCCACTGCTGCAAGGCCTTGCCTGAAGCAAGCAGTCGGTGCGGCCAGCTCAGACGATCAGCGCGGCTGCGACGCTCCTGCCTTCGGTGACCAGCACATTGTACGTGCGGCAAGCGGCGGAGGTATCCATCACCTCCACGCCGATCCGCTGTTGGTGCAGGATGCGCAGGACCTGAACGTCGGGAAACTGCTGCCGCGCACCGGTTCCCAGCAGCACGACCTCGGGCGCGAGGCCGAGCAGGGGCTCGAGGTCGGTCGCCGACAATTCCTGCGCCATCCTGGGTCGCCAGGGCGCGATGATTGCCGTCGCCGTGACGATCAGGCTCGTCGAATGCGTGCGTTCGCCGATGCGCAACTGACCTGGGCCGTAGCTGCGCACGAGGTTCGTGCCAGCGGGATTTTCGAGCTGGAGCTTCATGACCTTACGATACTGCATGCGTCGCGCGAGTACACGATGTCACCCGTTGCCGGCGGGAGGCATCTCCTGATGGCGGCGGCACAAGTGCGAGTTGCGCTGCCCTGGTTGCAGGCGGCGCTGGCCGAGACCTCGGCGAACGACTCGCTGCCAGTCATGCATGCGCTGCAGTGGCTCGGCGGGCGTGGCCGGCTGGTGTCCGGCGAGCCCCGGGCCTGGCGCGAATGGTTGCTCGAGCCCGTCGGCGGCGCGGATCTCCTGGCGCGCTGGCCCGCCGGGCCGGCACTCGCGCGGGCAAACGGATTGACTGCGGCTGGCCCAGGCTCCTGGTGCGTCGCGCAGCCGGTGCACTTCGCGACCGGCCTTGATCACCTGCGGCTCGCGCCTGTTGCCCAGGCTGTACTCACGGACGACGATGCCCGTGCACTCGGTGCACTCGTGAGTTCGCACTTCGGCACTGCCGAACTGACGGTCGCGGCATTCGTACAGGGCGCATGGCTGCTGCGCTTTTCCCGCCCCATCGATTGTTCGACTCAGCCACCGGACGCCGCCGTGGGCCACAACGTGCACGACTTCATGCCCGCGGGCCGCGACGGCGCGCGCATTCGCAGCCTGATGAACGAGATCCAGATGCTGTTGCACGAGCATCCGGTCAACCAGCGTCGCGAGCGAGCTCGTCTGCTGCCGGTGAACGGCTGGTGGCTCTGGGGTTTCGGCGACGCATCGGCCGACGCGTCGGCGAGCAACGTCGATCACTGGAGCCTGCGCTCCGACGACCACTGGCTGCGTGCGGTCTGGAGTGCACTGGAGACCGACGCAGGTGACCTCACGACCTGCGGGAGCGACACGCCGTCCGGCGACACGCTCATTGCGCTGTCGCAGCCGCCCGCAGAGCGAACTGAAGACTCGCTCACGGCGGTCGATGCAGGGTTGCTGTCACTGCTGGCGTCGAACGTGCGTGCAGGAACAATCCGGAGTGTCGACCTGTTTGCGGGCAGCACGACGTTGCGGGTCGATTCGTCCGCGCGCCTGCAGTTCTGGCGTCGGCCCGTCGCGTTGTCGCGGTGGCTCGAATGACGCCGTTGCGCCGGATCCTGCGTCGCGAATCCAGCGCCGAATTGCAGGCAGCGCTGCCGGCAACGCTGCATCCGGTGCTGCGTCGCGTGTACGGCGCACGGTCGATCGCCGGTCCCGACGATATCGCGCTGCGGCTGGACCAGTTGCTGCCGGTCAGCACGCTCGATGGCGCGGAAACCGCGGCGGACTTGCTGGCCTCGGCCCTGCGCACGCGCAGGCGAGTCCTGGTCGTTGGCGATTTCGACGCGGACGGCGCGACGAGCACCGCGCTGATGATGCGGCAATTCACCGCGCTCGGCTTCGAGCAGCCGGATTTCCTGGTGCCCGATCGCTTCCGGTTCGGCTACGGTCTCACGCCGGAAATCGTGCGGGTCGCGGCCGAGCGCAAGCCCGGACTGATCGTGACCGTGGACAACGGCATCTCCTCGCTCGACGGCGTCGAGGAAGCTCGTCGACACGGCATCGACGTGCTCGTGACCGACCATCATCTTCCGGGCCGCGAGTTGCCGGCCGCTGCCTGCATCGTGAACCCCAACGCACCCGGCAACCACTTCGCCTCGAAGTCGCTGGCGGGCGTGGGCGTCGCGTTCTACGTCATGGCGGCGCTGACCCACGAACTGCGCAAGCGTGATGCATTGCCGGCCGGCGTGGATACGAATCCGGCGCGCCTGCTCGATCTCGTCGCGCTCGGCACCGTGGCCGACGTCGTCACGCTCGATCTCAACAATCGCGTGCTCGTCTCGCAGGGTCTGCAGCGCATCCGTCGCGGCCGTTGCGTCGCGGGGTTGCGGGAATTGCTGAAGCCGCGTCGGGCCGGTCGCTGGCGAGTGTGACGGGGCAGGACCTCGGTTTTCAGGCCGGGCCCCGACTCAACGCGGCCGGTCGCCTCGACGACATGACTCGTGGCATCCGCTGCCTGCTCACGGACGATCCGACGCAAGCGCGCGTCCTGGCGCTGGACCTGGCTCGGCTGAACGCCGACCGCAAGGAACTCGAAATGAAGATGCAGCTCGAGGCCTTGTCGCTGGTCGACGCGCGAATCGCGTTGCTCGAGGGTCACGTACCGGCCGGTGTCTGCGTTTACGACGCCGGCTGGCACCAGGGCGTGATCGGACTCGTGGCTTCGCGCGTGAAGGAGCGGCTGCATCGGCCCGTGATCGCGTTCGCGCGGTCGGAAACGGGCTGGGTCAAGGGCTCGGCGCGATCGGTACCTGGGGTTCACGTGCGCGACGTGCTCGATGCGATCGCCACGCGCAAGCCCGGGCTCGTCGACAAGTTCGGTGGCCACGCGATGGCGGCCGGACTCACGCTGCGCGAAGCAGACCTGCCGGTCTTTGAAGCCGAGTTCGCGCAGGAAGTCGAACGCTGGATCGACGAGGACACGCTCGCCGGGCACCTGCACACCGATGGCGAATTGCTGGCCGGCGAGTTCAGCGTCGCAACCGCAGAGGCGCTGCGCGAAGGGGGGCCCTGGGGTTCCGGCTTTCCCGAGCCGATGTTCGATGGCGTCTTCGGCGTCGCCGACACGCGGGTGGTCGGCAACCGCCACCTCAAGCTGAAGCTGCGGGCGGCCTCCGGCGAAGTCGTCGATGCGATCGCCTTCAGGTACCTGGACGGTGCCGATGCGCCGGAGATCCGGGCGAATGATCGCGTGCAGGCGGTGTACCGCACCGGAGTCGACGACTACACGGGCACACGCAAATTGCAGCTCGTGACGGAGTGGGTCGGGAAGGTCTGAACTGCAGTCCGTGAGTCCAGCCATCCCGCGGCGGCGCGAATGAGGCCCGGGATCCAGACGCTCACCCCAGCGGTCTCGTGCAACGCCAGGACGGATGGGCCCGAGCGCCCCCACAGCGAGGCTCCGGCGGGAAATGCTAGAATTCGAGGTTCTACCGTTTCTCTCCTCCGTAGCCGTTTTCGTATGGAAATCAACCCGATACGCCGCCAGATCGAAGAGCTCAAGCAGCGCACCGATGCGCTCAGGGGGTACCTTTGACTATGCCGGCAAGGCTGAGCGACTGACGGAAGTCCTGCGGGAGCTCGAAGATCCGGCCGTCTGGCAGAACCCGGAGCGTGCCCAGGAACTCGGCCGCGAGCGCGGCAAGCTCGAGGGGGTCGTCGCCACGCTCGACAAGATGACGGGTGGCCTCGACGAGGCTGCCGAACTGCTCGACATGGCCGAGGCAGACGCCGACGAGGGGATGGTCCGCGCCGTCGACCAGGACCTCGGTGGCATCGACGCGCAGCTGGCGAAGCTCGAGTTCAAGCGCATGTTTCCGGGGGAGATGGACTCGCACAACGCGTTCCTGGACATCCAGGCGGGTGCTGGCGGCACCGAGGCCCAGGACTGGGCCAACATGCTGATGCGCATGTACTTGCGCTGGGGCGACAAGAACGGCTTCAAGACCGAAGTCGTCGACGCCAACGGCGGTGAAGTCGCCGGCATCAAGAGTGCGACGATCAAGTTCGAAGGCGAGTACGCCTACGGCTGGCTGCGCACCGAAACGGGCGTGCATCGCCTCGTGCGCAAGAGCCCGTTCGATTCCAACGCACGGCGCCACACCTCGTTCGCGTCGGTGTTCATTTCGCCGGAGATCGACGACGACATCGCCATCGACATCAATCCGGCCGACCTCGAGACCGACGTCTACCGGTCGAGCGGCGCGGGCGGCCAGCACGTGAACAAGACCGAATCGGCAGTGCGCATCCGGCACATGCCGTCGGGCATCGTGGTGGCGTGCCAGAGCGAGCGCAGCCAGCACAAGAACCGGTCGACGGCCATGAAGATGCTGAAGGCGAAGCTGTACGAGCTCGAGGTCAACAAGCGCAACGCCGCGGCGAAGGTGCTCGAGGACTCGAAGTCGGACGTGAGCTGGGGCAACCAGATTCGTTCCTACGTGCTCGACCAGTCGCGCATCAAGGACCTCCGCACCGGCGTCGAGATCGGCAACACGACGGCGGTCCTCGACGGCGACCTGAATCCGTTCCTGGAAGAAAGCTTGAAGCAAGGGCTGTAGGAGGGGTTAGGGGATAGGGGTTAGGGGATAGCCGGAAGCGCCAGTGGCGCCTGAAGCGTGCTTCGCGCGGATGCGCGTTTCCGACTAACCCCTATCCCCTATCCCCTAACCCCTTCCCAACGAGGGAAGTGATGTCAGATACAGAACAGAAGCCTTCGATGGTCACCGAGCCCTCGGCTGCGGACGAGAATCACCTGATCGCCGAGCGCAAGGCGAAGCTCGAGCGCCTGCGCGCGATGGGCCCGGCGTTCCCGAACGATTT
This sequence comes from uncultured Gammaproteobacteria bacterium, assembly GCA_963827615.1. Classification (GTDB taxonomy): domain Bacteria; phylum Pseudomonadota; class Gammaproteobacteria; order Steroidobacterales; family Steroidobacteraceae; genus RPQJ01. The sequence continues at coordinate 9,609 of CAWHCA010000049.1, forward strand.
CCGCCGCGACGCATCTGCCGACGAACTGCACACGGGCTATGGCGATCGCACGACCGAATGGTTCGACGCTCACGCGACGCGAGTCACGGTGGCCGGCCGCATGATGGCGAAGCGCATCATGGGCAAGGCCTCGTTCGCAAGGATTTCCGATCGCAGCGGCTCGATCCAGTTGTTCCTGCAGCAGGCCGCGCTCGGCGAAACCTACGACGAGTTCAAGGGCTGGGACGTCGGCGACATCGTCGGCGCCGAAGGCACGCTGTTCAAGACACGCACCGGCGAGCTGTCGGTCAAGGTCGAGAAGCTGCGCCTGCTGGTGAAGTCGCTCCGCCCGCTGCCGGACAAGTGGCACGGCCTGGCCGACGTCGAGCAACGCTATCGGCAGCGCTACGTCGACCTGATCGTCAATGACGAAAGCCGCGAGGTGTTCCGCACGCGCACTCGCATCGTGCAGTACCTGCGCCAGTTCCTCGACGCGCTCGACTTCATGGAAGTCGAAACACCGATGCTGCAGGTGATTCCCGGTGGCGCGGTTGCCAAGCCGTTCGTCACGCACCACAACGCGCTCGACGTCGACATGTACCTGCGCATCGCGCCCGAGCTGTACCTGAAGCGGCTCGTCGTCGGCGGCTTCGAACGCGTGTACGAGATCAACCGCAACTTCCGCAACGAGGGACTGTCGACACGGCACAACCCTGAATTCACGATGCTGGAGCTGTACCAGGCGTATGCGGACTACCGCGACCTGATGGACATGGTCGAAAGGATGTTCCAGGGCATCGCGGACCTGGTGTGCGGCACGCGCAAGGTGGAGTACCAGGGCGAAACGTTCGACTTCGGTTCGACCTTCCGCCGCGTGACGATCGAGGACCTCGTCGTGCATTTCAACCCGGGGATCGACCGTGCGCGTCTGCGCGACGTCGAGTATCTGCGCGGCGAATGCGCGAAGCTCCACATTCCGGTCAAGCCGGACGACGGTGCCGGCAAGCTGCAAGTCGAGATTTTCGAGAAGACGGCCGAGCATCGGCTGTTGCAACCGACGTTTGTGTACGCGTATCCGGCCGAAGTCTCGCCGCTAGCCCGCCGCAACGATTCCGATCCGTTCCTCACGGACCGCTTCGAATTTTTCGTCGGCGGCCGCGAGATCGCCAACGGGTTCTCGGAACTTAACGATGCGGAAGACCAGGCCGCGCGATTCCGCGAGCAGGTGGCACGCAAGACCGGCGGTGACGAAGAAGCGATGTTCTACGACGCGGACTACGTGCGTGCGCTGGAGTACGGCATGCCGCCGACGGCCGGGCTCGGCATCGGCGTCGATCGCATGGTGATGCTGTTCACGAACTCACCGTCGATTCGCGATGTGCTGCTGTTCCCGCACATGAAGCCGGAGTAGGGGAGGAAGGCGAGGAAGGGCAGGAAGGGCAGGAAGGGCAGGAAGGGGGGAAGGCGTCAGTCGGAGGCGACTGCAGCAATTCGTGTAGGACTCCGGCTGGAATTGCGCCAGAAAGCGGACATTCGCCAAGGGCAAGAACCGGCCATTACCTGCCGTATTGCTTAGTCACCCAGAGCGGTCGTTCGATCGTTGAACCAGGTTCGTTGCGTGGCGGGGCAGTCACACGCACAGGTTCGCGCATCCGTACTACTGCCATGCAGTGGACCATTCAGCGGCTGCCAAGTCACTGCAATGCAGCGGGCGAGGCCCGGCCCGCTGGCCCTTGCCTCAAAGGTCGATGAGCGTATACAGCCTCAAGTGCGAGAAGTCATTCGGCGACGTTCCGTCACGCTGCCTGCAGCCGGCGGAGGAGCCGTGAAATTGGAGACGGGGCCGAAATCAACGGTGAGGGAATCGGCATGCTGCGACGCCACTTGGCCTTAAACGCGCTGATGGCCCTGCTGACCGTACTTGGTGCTGCCGGCGCGCTGACAGCGGCGGCCGATGCAAGCAGAAATGCCGCTGAAAATTCGGATTGGGGAGAGGTCGAATACATCGGCAACACAGACTGGATTCGACGCATCGGGAACATGGATGTCGAATACATCGGCAACACAGACTGGATCCGACGCATCGGGAGCATGGACGTCGAATACATTGGCAACACAAACTGGATCCGACGCATCGGGAACATGGACGTCGAATACATTGGCAACACAGACTGGATTCGACGGATCGGGAATATGAACGTCGAATACATCGGAAACACGACCTCGATCAAGTACATCGGAAATCGCGCAGCCGCGTCGAACGCGACGACCCCGCGAGACAACGCGCAAACGGCGCCCGCAAGCTCGTCGCTGCCACCGGCCGGTTCCGCAACTCCGACCGCAACAGCGGGCCCGGCGAGCAAACCTATCGAACCGGTTTCCCGGCTGGGGCGCGGCGTGCAACTGCATGGTCAAAAGGACTTCCAGCAGGCGCTGCAGCAGCTCCTGGTCGCCGCGCAATCCGATCCGAACGACCCACGGGTCTTCGTTTACCTCGCGGACACGTACAGCTGGCTCGGCATGGATGCCGAAGCGAAACAGGCCGCGGAGCGCGCGAAGCGACTGGACCCCAACGCCTTCGAGATCCTGCGCTGATCCGATCGCAAGCAACTGCAATGGTTGCGCGCTGCTGCGAATGGGCTACATGGGCGCACCACGACCCCGAGGTTTGGCGACAGACGTCCGCTCTGTAGTGCGCCGAACTTCCGTTGTGGGTCGGTCTTTCGCCTAGAATGTCTGCTTACGGGAGCGGCAATATCGGATCGACAACCACCGGCCGTTGGAGGGTAGAGTGACGCAACACGAGGCGTATCTGGCGATGTTCGCCTTCCTTGAGGCGCACTACCAACGCGGCCCGTCCGACGACATTGGCGCACTGCTTGGTGCGCTGTCACTGCTCCCCGATGGAACGCCCGCCGACGCAGCCATGGCCAAGGACTGGCACGAGGCTTGTGAAGCTGCCTGTGAGGGCCGGGTTGATGCGGCTATGCGATTGCGCCCCCTGCCCGACGAATGACCGGGTTGGGTCGATTTGAGACTGTCGCCCTGCGCGAACATGGGCCTCCTTTTCACGACGAAAGGAGACCTTCATGGAAGCTCACATTTCCGGACAACACGCCCCCTGGAACCGCGGCAAGATCTTTGGCCAGAAACCGCCGCTGAAGCCTAGAGAAATTTGGGCCATCCGGGTGCGCCTGCAACTGGGGCACAGGTCCCGGGACCTCGCCCTGTTCAACCTGGCTATCGACAGCAAGCTGCGCGGGTGTGACCTCGTTGGACTAAAGGTTCAGGACGTTGCACCCTGCGGCCACGTCTCGGCCCGGGCGATAGTGATGCAGCGCAAGACGCAGCGGCCCGTTCAATTTGAACTCATCGACCAAACCCGAGAAGCCGTGACGGAGTGGATCGCGGCGGCGCGCCTGCGGCCCGACCAGTTCCTCTTCCGCAGCCGAGTCTCGAAATCCCCGCACCTCTCAACGCGACAGTACGCTCGCATCGTCCGGCGCTGGGTGGCGTCCATTGGACTCGACCCGACGGCATACGGCACCCACTCGATGCGCCGAACCAAGGCGACCTTAATCTATCGCCGGACACGCAACATCAGGGCCGTCCAGCTTCTACTCGGTCACACGAAGCTGGAGAGCACAGTCCGCTACCTCGGCATCGAGGTCGATGATGCGCTGGAGATCGCCGAGCAGACCGAAGCCTAGTGCGGCAAACGCCGCCTGCGACCGTCCCCGCGACGGTCGCATTTCGACCCAGTGCGCCCATTGGACGGTTATCTATGTTGCCGTCTTCTCGATGACCTCGGAGGTCACCGTCTGCCCGCATTTGCGACAGCTGCCGGTGATGAACACTTGCCCGCCCTCGGAGTACTCGACGGGCTCATCCAACCCCAGATCGGCGGCCTCGCACGCGTCGCACCACGTGTGATCGGTCAATAACTCGCGTTCAATTTCGGGCCGAGCCATGAAGTCTCGCGGGACACGCAAGTTACATCTCCTTCACACGTGGGGCTGGAACCGACCCGTTTCGGTCAGTCAGTCGTCGCGCAGCAAGTAGCCTCTCTGTGCGTACGGGAACGCAGCCAGCTCGGCGTTGGCGGCTGAATCCGCGATGAAGTACGCCCGGACCTCGGCGATGCGGCCGTCTCGCATGACGTACCAGTCGGTACCTCGCGCCATTAGACGGAGCTTGCTTCCCGGAGGCGTCCAGAGGCAACTCCATTCGTTGACGACTTCGTCACCCATGGCAATGATGCGATCGATAGACCAGAGCGGATCCAGCGCAAGTTTGTACTTGCGCCAATACCGGGCGAGATGCTCCGTGCCCGTGATGGGTGGAAACGATGTCGGCAAGAAGTAATGACAGACGTCTGGCGCGAGCGTACTCCGCAGATCATCGAGATCGCCGGTGTTGCACCCGTCGAAGTACTTGCGGACGACTGCGATGTTGGTCGCTTCGATGTCTTTCATGACTGCCTCACAACGTACAAGACGTGACTGTGCAGCTGGTGCTTGGATTGAACACTCGAAATGCATCGAGACCAGTGCTACCGAACAGGACGACCGGCCGCTCCTGGCCGAGAGCGGTCGGATCGCCGCATCGCAATACAAAATCCCTGGTTAGAATACCTGCGACTGGCCGCCATCGGCGTGAAGCACCCACGATTCGAACACTCCCAACACGGTTTGGTGACAGAGCCTGGTTGGAAGCGAAGCGCCCGCGCGTGAACCACGGTTCCTGTCCTTCCTGTCCTTCCTCTCCTTCCTGTCCTTCCTCCCCTACAAGCTGTACGGGAGCGCACGCGGCTCGGCGCTGCGCCCATCCTCCAGCTGGAGCACCTTTCCCGCCGCATCCAGGTTCGTCACCGCCAGCAGCTCGATGCCGTCGCTGGTCTCGGCGGTCATCAGCACGTCGGCCGCCTTCACGCCGTCGAGCAGCAGGTGCGAAAGCGGCGCCGGGGCAGCTCCGCCGGCCGGCAGGTGAAAACGCATCGTGCGTCGCTTCACGCGACCGAGATGATGCGTCCGCGCGACGATCTCCTGTCCCGTGTAGCAACCCTTGGTGTAGCTGACTCCGTCGATCAGGTCGACGTTGAGCATTTGCGGTATGAACTGCTCCGACGTGGCGGCGAACACGTGCGGCAAGCCGGCGGCGATGTCGGCAGCGAGCCACTCGGCTTGTGCGAGGGGGCTGGGCCGGCTCAGCGACAGCCCGCTGATCGAACGCCAGGCCACCGGGGGCGCCGCGATCACTTCGCGGCCGGGCGCGTACTGAAACGTCACGACTTCGGTCGTGCCCGCGAGCGGCACGGGCGACAGCGTGAGCGTGGCCTCGTCGAACACGCGGTGTGCCTGTGCCGCAGCAGCGGCATCTGCGGTGAGGAGCGCGCCGACGGTCAGGTCTGCGGCCTGCAGAATCTCCACCTTGGCGCGCAGGACGAACTTGCGCAGGTGAGTGGCCACCCTGCCAAGCATGTCCGCGGGCAACAACGCGTAGATTGCGTCGTCGGTCTGACGGAGGCGCGCGAGCGCAATGACGCGTCCCTGGTTGGTGCAGCAGGCCGACGCCTGGGTCCGGCCGTCGGCCAGGAGGCGCACGTCGTTCGTGAACTGGCCCTGCAAAAACGTCGCGGCATCGGCCCCGCCTATGCGCAGGACGCCGAAAGCGGGCAACAGCACTGCGCGCAGGGCCTGCGTGAGATCTTCAGTCATCGTTCAATCCGGGTTCGATTTCAGCCTGGACGGCGGGACCATAGCCCAAGCGCTCGGTGGAGAACATAGGCAACTTCTGGCAAGATCACTGGCTGAACATGAAGCCTTCGCACGACGAACAGACCGCCCACCAGATCGACCCGCCGGCCGCAGCGCCCAAGGTCGGGCCGCATTCCCAGGCAACTCCGCAGCCGCCGGTCCTGCCGCGCGAAATCGGAGGCCGGGACGGGCCCGAACCCACGCGGTTCGGGGACTGGGAGAAGGCGGGGCGCTGCATCGACTTCTAGCGTACTGGATTCCCGAGGAGAGGTAGCGTCATGGCGCAGCCCGAGCGGCCGCTGTCCCCGTTCATGCAGTACCGTTGGCAATACACCAACACCCTGTCGATCCTGCACCGGATCACCGGCATCCTGCTCAGCCTCAGCTTTTTCGTGCTGGTCTACTGGCTGGCCGCGGCAGCCTCCGGACCCGACCGCTACGCTGCCGCGCTCGCCACGATCGGGTCGCCGCTCGTCCGGTTGCTGCTCATCGGCGGCTTGTTCTCATTCTCGTATCACCTGCTGAACGGCATCAGGCACCTCTTCTGGGACGCCGGCTACGGCTTCGAACTGCCCATCGCGCGCAAGACCGGCTGGGCGGCGGCGATCGGCGCGGTCGTACTGACGGCGTTGCTGTGGATCGTGCTGGGCGCCTCGCTTGGAGGTGCGGCATGAGCCTGCGCAGCCCGCTCGGTCGCGTGCTCGGTCTCGGTTCAGCCAAGGGCGGCTCCGGCCACTGGTATTCGCAGCGCGTCACGGCCGTTGCACTCGTCATTCTCGGTTGCTGGTTCATCGCGTCGCTCGTGTTGCTGGGCGCTGGCGCTCCGCACGCGGCGGTGACGGACTGGCTGCATTCGCCGTTCTCCGCAGTGATGGCGCTGCTGCTCGTCGCGGTCGCCGCCTATCACGCGCAGCTGGGCCTGCGGGTCGTGTTCGAGGATTACATCAGCGACAAGGGCACGCGTCTGGTCGTGCTGGTCGCAGTCAATTTCGCGCTCGTCGTTGCCGCCCTGGTCGGCATCCTCGCCGTGTTGCGTATCGCGTTCGGAGCCTAGGCATGACCACTGCGGATTACGCGTTCACCGATCATACGTACGACGTCGTCGTCGTCGGCGCTGGCGGTGCAGGACTTCGCGCCACGTTCGGCCTGGCCGAGCAGGGCCTCAACACGGCGTGCATCAGCAAGGTGTTCCCGACGCGCAGCCATACGGTCGCCGCGCAGGGCGGCATCAGTGCAGCGCTCGGCAACATGGGCGAGGACGACTGGCGCTTCCACTTCTACGACACCATCAAGGGCTCGGACTGGCTCGGCGACCAGGACGCGATCGAGTTCATGTGCAAGGAAGCGCCGGCGGCAATCCTCGAGCTCGAGCACTACGGCCTGCCGTTCTCCCGGACCGAGGACGGGCGGATCTACCAGCGCCCGTTCGGCGGCATGACGACGAATTACGGCAAGGGCATTGCGCAGCGCACTTGCGCTGCGGCGGACCGCACCGGCCACGCAATGCTGCACACGCTGTACCAGCAGTCGCTCAAGCACGAGGCGCGCTTCTTCATCGAGTACTTCGCCGTCGACCTGATCATGGAGGATGGCGCGTGCCGCGGCGTCGTGGCGCTCGACATGTCCACGGGCCAGCTGCATCGCTTCCGCGCGCACACCGTGATCCTGGCGACGGGCGGCTACGGCCGCGCATTCTTTTCCTGCACGTCTGCGCACACCTGCACCGGCGACGGCGGCGGCATGGCGCTGCGTGCCGGGCTGCCGCTGCAGGACATGGAGTTCGTGCAGTTCCACCCCACCGGCATCTACGGCGCGGGCTGCCTCATCACCGAGGGCGTGCGCGGTGAAGGCGGGTACCTCACCAACTCGGCGGGTGAGCGCTTCATGGAGCGCTACGCACCCAACGCGAAGGACCTCGCCTCGCGCGACGTCGTCAGTCGGTCGATGACGATCGAGATCCGCGAGGGCCGGGGCGTCGGTCCGCACAAGGACCACATCCACCTGCACCTCGAACACCTCGGCGCCGCCGTCATCCAGGAGCGACTGCCGGGAATCGCCGAGACGACGCGAATCTTCGCGGGCGTGGACGTTACGCGCGAACCGATCCCGGTGCTGCCGACGGTGCACTACAACATGGGCGGAATTCCCTGCAACGTGCACGGTGAGGTGGTGACGCTTCGCAACGGTAATCCGGATTCGGTGGTCCCCGGACTGATGGCGGTGGGCGAAGCGGCCTGCGTGTCCGTGCACGGCGCGAATCGCCTCGGCTCCAATTCGCTGCTCGACCTCGTCGTGTTCGGCCGCGCGGCCGCGCATCACTGCGGCAAGACGATCAAGCCCGGCACGTCGCACAAGCGGCTGCCGCAGGACGCGGGTGAACTGGCCATCAGTCGGCTCGATCGGCTGCGCAACGCAAAAGGCACGCGCCGCACGGCGGAGATCCGTCTCGACATGCAACGAGTGATGCAGAACCACGCGGCGGTGTTCCGCACCGGCGAGTCGCTCGACGAAGGCGTGCAGAAGCTCGCTGCGGTTTTCGCCACGTTCGCCGACGTGCAGGTCGCTGACCGTTCGCTGACCTGGAACACGGACCTGATCGAGACGCTCGAGCTCGACAACCTGCTCGCGCAGGCGCTGGTGACGATGTCGTCCGCGGCCAACCGCAAGGAAAGCCGTGGCGCCCATGCCCGTGAAGACTTCAAGGACCGCGACGACGTGAACTGGCTCAAGCACACGCTGGCCTGGGTCGATGCCGCGGGCAAGGTCTGCCTCGACTACCGTCCGGTGCACCTGAACACGTTGACGAGCGACGTCGAAGCCATCCCGCCGAAGGCCCGTACCTATTGAGTGATTAGTGAGTAGTGATTAGTGCGCGACGCTCCGCGTTCCGACTAACCCCTAACCCCTATCCCCTAACCCCTGCGAAAGCCATGTCCCAATTCAGACTTCCCGAGAATTCCCGGGTCCAGCCCGGCAAGAGTCACGCGGCCCCGGTGGGTGCGAGGAACGTCAAGACGTTCCGCATCTACCGCTTCGATCCCGACTCGAACCAGAAGCCGCGCGTCGACACCTACCAGGTCGACCTGGACAGCTGCGGGCCGATGGTTCTCGACGCACTGATCAAGATCAAGAACGAGGTTGACTCGACGCTGACGTTCCGCCGCTCGTGCCGCGAAGGCATCTGTGGTTCGTGCGCAATGAACATCGACGGCGTGAACACGCTGGCGTGCACCAAGGCCATCGGCGAGATCAAGGGCGACGCGAAGATCTACCCGTTGCCGCACCTGCCGGTGATCAAGGACCTGGTGCCCGACCTCACCAACTTCTACGCGCAGTACGCTGCGGTGAAGCCCTGGCTGCAGACGCGCACGCCGGCGCCGCCCGACCGCGAGCGCCTGCAGTCGAAGGAAGACCAGGAAAAGATCGACCGTCCGTCGGCCTGCATCCTGTGCGCCTGCTGCTCGACGAGCTGCCCGTCGTACTGGTGGAACAGCGACCGTTTCCTCGGCCCTGCGGCGCTGCTCGCTGCGTACCGCTGGATCATCGACACGCGTGACGAGGCCACGGGCGAGCGCCTCGACGAACTCGAAGACCCGTTCCGCCTGTACCGTTGCCACACGATCATGAACTGCGCGCAGGCCTGCCCGAAGGACCTCAATCCGTCGAAGGCCATTGCGGAGATCAAGAAAATGATCGTCGAGCGGCAGCACTGATGCACCGCTTGGCCTCGCCCGCACCCGTGGGAGAGGTCGACCGCGGGCCGGACGAGGGCAGGTGACCATGGCTGCCGACGTCAACATGGCGCGGCTGCGCTGGCGGTGCCGGCGTGGCATGCGGGAGCTCGATGTCATGCTGACCCGGTACCTCGACCGGGCCTGGACGACGGCGTCACCCACCGAACGCGATGCATTCGTCCAGTTGGTCGAACTGCAGGACCCCGACCTGTTGGGGTATCTTGTGGGTCGGGCCACCCCGGCCGAGGAATCCCAGCGTGCGATCATCGCCTGTATCCGCCGACTCGAGCCTTGAGCTGCCACGGGTGACTGCCGCCGACCTGGCCGCAGGTGCGTTGGTGGCGCTGGCAACGGCGTTCCTGGCGTGGGCCGTCGTTCGTTCCGACGGGTCCATGACCGCTGTCCTGCTGCTGGTGCTGGCAGGCGGTACGATGACGGCTGCCCAGGCACGGTCCTGGATGCGGTCCTGGCGTCGGCCGGGCCGACGGCTCGTGGCCTGCGCAGACGGCTCCCTTTGGCTGCACACGGCGGGGCAGGTCCCGTGCCGGTCGACGCTCGGCGTCGGCACGCGATTGCTGGGCCCCTCGGTTTTCCTCGACCTGGTCGTGGATTCCAACCGGGCGGGCGAGCGGTTCCGCACCTGGCTGACGCCGTTCGACGTGCCATCCCCGGCGATTCGTCGCTGGAGCGTCGTCATGCCCCGCTGTGGGCGCGCAGCTCGTCAGTGACCAGGCAGCAGTTGCGCTAGCCTGGCCATGCAAGCCATGCAGAACTTTCCCCCGTCGGACGAGTCTATGAAGTCGCGAGAACCCGGGGATGTCGATGCCGGCCCGCCTGCGGGCGCCGAGGCAGAGCGACCTCGAACTCGTAAGGCGGGCCCAGAAGAACGAACGCGGCGCGTTCGACCTGCTGGTGCTCAAGTACCAACACAAGGTCGTCAAGCTGGTGGCGCGGCTGCTACGCGATCCGACGGAAGCCGAGGATGTCGCCCAGGAAGCCTTCGTGAAGGCTTACCGGGCCCTGGGGTCGTTCCGTGGCGACAGCGCGTTCTATACCTGGCTCTATCGCATCGCGGTCAATACAGCCCGCAATTCGATCGCCTCGCGCCAGCGCCGACCCCTTGATTACGAAGCGGAGCTCTCGGAAAGCGAACAGAACAACGTGGCGGCGCGACTCAAGCACGACGATACGCCCGAGGCGACGGTCCTCTCCGAGGAGATCCGCCAGACCGTCAACCAGGCGATCGAGCAACTGCCCGAAGACCTGCGCACCGCCATCGTGCTGCGCGAAATCGAAGGCCTCAGTTACGAGGAAATCGCGGCGGCAATGGACTGCCCGGTAGGTACCGTCCGGTCGCGTATCTTCCGGGCCCGGGAAGCCATCGACCGCGCCCTGCAACCCCTGCTCGACTGAACCCAAGAACCGAAAACAATATGACCGACCAGATTCGTGAACAGCTCTCGGCCCTGCTGGACGGCGAGTTGCCACCCGACGAAATGGGCCTGCTCATGCGGCGCCTCGACAAGGATCCCGCGTTGCGTCGCGCGTTCGGCACCTACGCGCTGATTGGCGAGACGCTGCGCG
>CAWHCA010000050.1:0-12428 GCA_963827615.1 uncultured Gammaproteobacteria bacterium
TATCGATCGCGACCGACTGCGGGCTCGTCAGCCAGGACTATGCGGCGTGGCCGATGTTCGCCCCCATGATCATCCTGATGCTGTCCTGCTATTGCGCGAATACCGGCTCGACGGGCGGCGGCATCAAGATGTTCCGCTCGCTCGTGCTCTTCCGGCAGGCCCAGCGCGAACTGTTCCTGCTCGTCCATCCGGCAGCCGTCACGCCAGTGAAGATCGGCGGCCAGGTCGTCGCCAACAAGATTGTCTTCGCCGTGCTGGCGTTCGTCGTGCTGTACTTCGGCACCGTCGTGACACTGACGTTCATGCTGCTGGCGAGCGGCATGGACTTCATCAGCGCCTTCACGGCAGTCATCGCGTGCATCAACAACGCCGGCCCGGGCCTCGGCGCGGTCGGCCCGGCCAGCAACTACCAGGGCCTCACGGACTTCCAGACCTGGGTCTGCGCGCTGGCGATGCTGCTGGGACGCCTGGAGATTTTCTCGATGCTGGTCCTGTTTACGCCCACTTTCTGGCGCAAGTAAGCTGCGACGATGGCCAGGCGCAAACGTAAACCGAAATCCCGGCAGAAGCTGCAGCGCGGCTTCGCGATCATCGCGCTGCTGGCGCTGGTCGCCGCGATCATCCTCGTGGCCGTGCTCGATCGCCGGGTCACGCAGCAGTTCGAGGGCCGCCGCTGGACCCTGCCCGCGCGCGTGTACGCGCAGCCCCTCGAACTCTATGCCGGGCAGAGTCTCTCCGCCGCTCGCTTCGCCCAGGAGCTCGAGCGTCTCGGCTACATCCCGCAGACCCCGGTGGACCGTCCCGGGACGTTCCGGCGCAAGGGCGACTCGGTCGACGTCTACGTCCGCGAGTTCCGCTTCTCGGACGAGACGCAACCCGCACAGAAGTTGCACGTCGGTTTCGACGGTGAAGCGATCGCGGCGCTGGCCGGTGCCGACGGCGCGGACGTCCCGGTGTTCCGCCTCGATCCGCTGCTGATCGGCAGCATCTTCCCGATTCACGGCGAGGACCGGATCATCGTCTCGCCGGCCGAAGTGCCGCCGCTGCTGCCGGAAGCGCTGAAGGCCGTGGAGGACCGCAAGTTCGAATCGCACCACGGCGTCAACCCGCTTGCGATCCTGCGCGCGCTGTTCGTCAACGTCCGCGCGGGGCAGGTCGAGCAGGGCGGCAGCACGCTGACGCAGCAGCTCGTGAAGAGCTATTTCCTCGACAGCCGGCGCACGCTGCGCCGCAAGGGCGAGGAAGCGATCATGGCGTTCATCCTCGAATCCCGGTTCGAGAAGGCGGACATCATGAACGCCTACATCAACGAGATTTACCTGGGCCAGGACGGCCGTCGCGCGGTGCACGGCTTCGGCCTCGCCAGCCAGTTCTATTTCGGCAAGCCGCTCGCCGAGCTGAACCTGCCCGAAGTCGCGCTGATGGTGGCGATCGTGCGCGGGCCGTCGTACTACGATCCGCGGCGCCAGCCGGAAAGGGCGCGCGAGCGCCGCAACCTGGTGCTGAAGGTGCTCGCCGAGCAGGGCGTCGTCAAACCCGAAGAAGCCGAGCGCGCCATGAAGGCGCCGCTCGGCATCACCGACAATGCGGGCCGCTCCGCCAATTACTTCCCGGCCTTCCTCGACCTCGTCCGGCGCCGGCTGCGCGAGGACTACCAGGAACAGGCGCTCACCGAGACCGGGCTCACCGTCTTCAGCACGCTCGATCCGCTGCTGCAGGAGAAGGCCGAGATCGCGCTGAGCGACGAGCTCGCCCGGCAGGACAAGGGCGGCCGCAAGGCAGCTCACGGTCTCGAAGGCGCCATGGTCGTGACGACTCCGCAGACCGGCGAGGTCGTCGCGATGGTCGGCGGACGTCGCGCGTCGTTCGACGGCTTCAACCGCGCGCTCGACATGAAGCGGCCGATCGGTTCGCTGGCCAAGCCGATGGTCTACCTGGCCGCGCTGCAGTCGGGCCGGTACACGCCGGCGTCGGTCGTGATGGACGAACCGATCGAGTACGAGCTCGAGAGCGGCGACGTCTGGAAACCCAACAACTACGACAAGAAGGTCCACGGACCGGTCACGCTCGTGCGCGGACTCACGCAGTCGTACAACCTTGCGACCGTGAACCTGGGGCTGGACGTGGGCCTCGGGCCGGTCGTGAAGACCTACGTGCAGCTCGGGCTCGACGAGGCGCCGCCGAAGTACGCGTCGATCCTGCTCGGCACGGCGCAGCTGAACCCGGTCGAAGTCGCGCAGATGTACAACACGCTGGCGAACGGCGGCTTCCGCTCGCCGTTGCGGGCCGTGCGCGCGGTGATCGACGAGCAGGGCAAGGCACTCAAGGCGCCGGAGCTCGAAGTCACCGAGGCGGCGCCGGCGGAAGCGGTGTACACGCTCAATCGCATGCTGATCGAGGTCTTCGAGCGCGGCACGGCGCGGCCCGCGAAGAAGGTGCTGCCGCCAGGCCTGGTCGTTGCGGGCAAGACCGGAACGTCGAACGATTACCGCGACAGCTGGTTCGCTGGCTTCTCGGGCGGTCACGTGATCGTGGTTTGGATGGGTCACGACGACAACGCCAACACCGGTCTCACCGGCACCACCGGCGCATTGCAGGCGTGGACGCGCCTGATGGCCTCGATCTCGACGACCTCGTTCGACCCGCTGATGCCCGAAGCGGTCGAGGATCGCTGGATCGAGTTCTACTCGGGGCAGGAGACGTCGCCGTATTGTTCCGGCTCGGCCGTAAGAATGCCGTTCGAAGTCGGGACGGTGCTGAACCCGAACCCCGCCTGCCCGCCGAGCACCACAGCCGAGGAGGCCGCGCTGATGCAGCCCCTGCTGCAGGACGCTCCGAACGTGGAAGGCGTCACGGTGCCGGCTGACGCGGCGCCGCCGACCAGCAATCGTCCTTGATCTGGTCCGCGCGGGGGCCGGACAATCGCGGCCGAGGTATTTCAATGCTCCCGCTGTCGCGAACGTTCGTTGCCGTCGCCGTGCTCGCAGCCGCGGGTTGCTCGCTGCAACCCTTCCGTTCGCAGCCACCAGCCACGACCAGGCCCGCACCCCAGGGTGGCAGCGCGCCGGTGATCTCCGAGCCGCCCACGGTCACCTCGACCCTGCCGGCGGAACCCGTGATCCAGGGGCCGGCACCGTCGGTCCCGGTGCCACGCGAGCGCCCGAAAGTGGCGCCAGCCACCCTCAGCCCGGCCAGCAAGGCGCTGGTCACGCAGGCGCAGACACAGCGCAAGAAGGGCGACCTGCCCGGCGCGGCCGGATCGCTCGACCGCGCGCTGCGCATCGAGCCCAGCAATCCGCTGCTGTGGATCGAGATGGGCCGGCTGCGGATGGACCAGCGCAACTACGCGCAGGCGGAATCGATGGGTCGCAAGGCGCTGTCGATGGCAGTGGGTGACAACCGGACGCAATCGGCTGCGTGGCAGCTGATCGCCGATTCGCTGCAGGCCCGCGGCAAGAATCCCCAGGCACAGGAAGCGCTGGAGAAAGCCAAGGAACTCAGTGCTCAGTGATTCCAGTCGCCACTTATTTTCTTGCTGCGACTTCTGTTCGTCATCTTTGTCCCACTTTTTAGAATTCTGGTCAGCAAAGAGCCGGCTATTGACCGTTTCATTAGAAAGTGGGAGATCTTGTCGGAAAAAATCCCTTGATCCTTCTGATACAGCGAGTCAGTGAAGCCAATATCCGCGTGAATGACGAGCTCGTGGGCAGGATTGGCCCTGGTTTGTTGGCATTCGTGGCCATCGAGCCCGGTGACGACGACGCGACTGCCCGGCGCCTGGTCGACCGGGCCGTGAGCTATCGCGTGTTCGGCGACGATGCCGGGCGCATGAACCTGAGCCTGGCCGACACCGGTGGCGAACTGCTGCTGGTTTCCCAGTTCACGCTCGCGGCCGACACGCGCAAGGGCCTGCGCCCGAGCTTCACCACGGCCGCGCCGCCCGAACTCGGCCGGCAACTGTTCGAGCGGGTCGTCGAATACGCCCGTGAAGTGCTGCCCGGCAAGGTCGCCACGGGCCGCTTTGGTGCCGACATGAAGGTTTCGCTGGTGAACGACGGGCCCGTCACGTTCTGGCTGCGGTTTTCCGCAGGCGCGGCAAACGAGTCGCGATAGCGATTGTCGTATGATGGCGGCCCCCGTTTTTGCGGGCCCCGGAGAACTCCATGGGTATCGGTTTTCGCGAACTGCTCATCATCCTGGCGATTGCGCTCGTCCTGTTCGGGGCCAAGAAGCTGAAGAACATCGGCTCGGACCTCGGCGGGGCCGTGCGCGGCTTCAAGAAGGCGATGAACGAAGGCGAGGACGAGCAGAACAAGCAGCTCTCGGACCTGACGGGCAGCGGCCCCAAGGACGCCAGCTTCCAGGAGCCCACCTCGTCCACGTCCAAGACGGACGGCAAAGCAGGCTGATCCAGCCGCATGTTCGAGGTCGGCTTCACCGAGATCATCCTGATCTTCGGCATTGCGCTGCTCGTGCTCGGGCCGGCGCGGTTGCCGAAGCTCGCTGCTGACCTCGGTCGCTGGGCAGGCCGGGCACGGTCCATGGCGCGCCAGCTCCGCAGCCAGCTCGAGCAGGAGACGCAGTTCGATCCGCTCGCCGACACCGCGCCGGCAGCCTCCGGACAATCGAACACGATCCACACGCCAGCCCCGACACCAGCCTCCACGCCAGCGTCGCCACCGGCAGCGAACGCGGCGCCCACTGCCTCGCCGGATACCTCGCCCGTGTCGTCGTCCGACACGTCGGATGCCGACTCCCGCGCCGCACCGGCACAGCTCGCCGCGGCAACGCCACCCGCCCGCTCCGCACCGGCCGAGACCATCGCTGATGAGCCAAAGCCCGGCTGAGGGAGAGCCGCTGGCCGAGGGCACGCTCGTCTCGCACCTCCTCGAGCTGCGGGACAGGTTGCTGCGCTCGGTCATCGCCGTCGTCGTCTGCTTCGTGCCGCTCGCGTTCTTCCAGAACGAGCTGTTCACGCTGGTCGCGCGGCCGCTGATCGACAAGCTGCCGGCCGGCACGTCGCTGATCGCGACGAGCGTGGTGTCGCCGTTCATGGCGCCACTCAAGCTCTCCCTGATGGGCGCGATCTTCCTGGCGATGCCCTACATCCTGTTCCAGGTCTGGGGCTTCGTTGCGCCGGGACTCTACAAGCGCGAGCGGCGCTTCGCGGCGCCCCTGGTCGTCTCGAGCATCGTGCTGTTCTACGTGGGCATCGCGTTCGCCTACTACGTCGTCTTCCCGCTGATGTTCCAGTTCCTCGCGTCGACCACGCCGGTGGGCGTGAAGATGATGACGGACATCGCGCAATACCTGGATTTCGTGCTGCTGCTGTTCATGGCGTTCGGCATCGCGTTCGAGATGCCGGTGGCCGTGGTGCTGCTGGTGGCGACGGGACTCGTCAAGCTCGAGGTACTGACGCGCAACCGCGGCTACGTCATCCTCGGCATCTTCATCATCGCGGCGTTCCTGACGCCGCCGGACGCGGTGTCGCAGAGTTTCATGGCCGTGCCGATGTACCTGCTGTATGAACTGGGCATCGTGTTCGCGCGCATGATCCAGAAAAGCCGGGGCACGCCGGCGACCGCGACCGAGAGCTGAGTCGCCAGGTGCTGGGGGGACATCCACGCGCGCTGTCGACGCTCTTCTTCACGGAGATGTGGGAGCGCTTCACGTTCTACGGCATGCGCGCCCTGCTCGTGCTGTTCCTGGTCGATGCCGTCGACAACGGCGGCTATGGCTTCGACGACAAGACCGCGACCGCGATCTACGGTCTCTACACGGCGGCCGTGTTCATGGCTGCGCTGCCGGGCGGCTGGATCGCCGACCGGCTGCTCGGCGCGCAACGCGCGGTCATGATCGGCGGCACCCTGATGACGCTCGGCACCCTGATGCTGACGATCCCCGGCCCGAAGCAGCTCTTCTTCGGCGGGCTGGTGGTGATCATCCTCGGCGTCGGCCTGCTGAAACCGAACGTTTCCACGCTCGTCGCCGACCTCTATCCCGAGGGCGGCGGCCGGCGTGACGCAGGTTTCACGATCTTCTACATGGGGATCAACCTCGGCGCGTTCATCGGCCCGTTGATCGCGGGCTGGCTGGCGCAGCGTTACGGCTGGCGCATCGGTTTTCTCGCGGCGGCGATCGGCCTGCCGTTCGGACTGCTGCAGTTCTGGCTGTCACGCCGGCTGTTCAACGGCGCCGGCGCGCACCCGAACCGCAACGACGGCGGCGCTGGACTCGCGACCGACTGGCGCCGGCTCTGGATCGCGCTGGCCGTGTTCGCCGCGGTTGCGGCCCTGCTGTTTTCCGGGACCGTGCACCTCGACCCGGCGCGGCTCGCCAAGGGCGCCGCCTACGTGCTGGTGGGCATGGCCGCGCTGTACTTCCTGTACCTGTTCTTCGGCGCGGGACTCGATCCGGTCGAACGCAAGCGCATGGTCGTCGTGCTGGTGATGTTCCTGGGAGTCGCGTCGTTCTGGTCGGGGTACGAGCAGGCGGGGTCGTCGCTGAACCTCTTCGCCAAGCGCTACATCGATCGCATGGTCGGTGGCTTCGAGATTCCCGCGGGCTGGTTCCAGTCGGTGCAGCCGGCGTTCGTCATCCTGTTTGCGCCGGTCTTCTCGGCGCTGTGGGTGCAACTCGCGCGACGCCAGATGGATCCTGCCGCGCCGCTCAAGTTCGCATTCGGCCTGCTGCTGATGGGCCTCGGCTTCCTGTTCATGGTCGCCGCGGCCAACATCGTGGCCGGCGGCGCCAGCGCCCCGGCGTACCTGCTGATCCTCACCTACCTGCTCACCGTGTTCGGCGAGCTCTGCGTCAGCCCGGTCGGCCTTTCGACCGTGACCAAGCTCGCGCCGGCGCGGCTGGTCGGGCAGATGATGGGCGTCTGGTTCCTCGGCAGCTCGCTCGGCAAGCTCATGGCGGGCCTCATCGCCGGCGGCTTCGACGCCACCAACCTCGCTGCGATGCCCGATCGATTCATGGGCATCGTGCTCTACGCCTGCGGCATCGGCGTGTTCCTGCTGCTCATCAGCCGCCCGCTCGCGCGGCTCATGGGCAACGTCCGCTGAGCCTCGATACCACCATCCATCATTCGTCCTGAGACTGGAGACCTGAATGCGTCCGACTTCGTGCCTGTCCATCCGCCGCGTGTTCGCTGCCTTCGCGGTATGTGCGATCCCGACGGTCTTCGCCGCCGACGTGCCGCCGGCTGCGGCTCCCGAACCCGTCACGGTGATCAAGGCGGGCAGGCTCATCGACGTGGCGAGCGGCCGGGTGCGCAACGACCAGGTGATCGTCGTGCAGGGTGGCAAGGTCAGCGCGGTGGGCGCTGCGGGCGTGACGGCGGTGCCGCCAGGCGCAACGGTCATCGACCTCTCGAGCAAGACGGTGCTGCCGGGACTGATCGACACGCACACGCACGTCACCGGCGACCCGACGCTGCCACCGTATTACGGCTATGGCATTTCGGTGCCGCGCGAAGCGCTGATGGGTGCGCGCTTCGGTCGCGAGACGCTGCTGTCCGGCGTGACGACGATCCGCAACGTCGGCGCCGGCGGTTACTCGGACGTCGCGCTGCGCGATGCCATCAACGCCGGCGACGTGATCGGACCGCGCATCCTGGCGTCGGGCCCGCCGCTGGGCATCACCGGCGGCCATTGCGACAGCAACATGCTCGCGCCCGAATACAACGACGCGCGGTGAGGGCGTCGCCGACGGCGTCGACGCGGTGCGCGCGATGGTGCGCAAGAACGTCAAGTACGGCGCGGACGTGATCAAGTACTGCGGCACCGGCGGCGTGTTCTCCAAGGGCACGCGCGTCGGCGCGCAGCAGTACACGCCGGAAGAAGTCGCCGCCATCGTCGACGAAGCCCACATGCACGGCCGCAAGGTCGCGGTGCATGCGCACGGCGCCAATGGCATCAAGGTCGCGCTCAAGGCCGGCGTCGACACGATCGAGCACGCGAGCCTGATCGACCAGGAGGGCCTCGACCTGGCGAAGAAGAACGGTGCGTTCCTGTCCATGGACATCCTGAATACCGAGTACACGCAGACCCAGGGCCCGAAGCGCGGCGAGCTCGAGGAGTTCCTGCGCAAGGACCGCGAAGTGGCGCAGGCGCAGCGCGACAATTTCCGCAAGGCCGTGCAGATGGGCATCAAGCTCACGATGGGGACGGACACCGGCGTGCACCCGCACCAGGACGCGCCGAAGCAGCTCGCGTACATGGTGCAGTACGGGATGACGCCGATGCAGGCGATCCAGGCAGCGACGAAGGTCGGCGCCGAGGCACTCGGCATCGAAGCCGAGGTGGGACAAATTGCTCCCGGCTACGCGGCCGACATCGTCGCCGTGACGCGCGACCCGCTCGCGGACATTCACGCCATGGACGCCGTCGAGTTCGTCATGAAACAGGGAACCGTGTACAAGCAGTAGGCCGGTAATGGGTAATAGGGGACATTCACCTATTTCCGCCAGGGGGACTCGCCATTCGGGATCAGTGGTTCGGGCAACCGCGGGGACTGGCCACACTCTTCATGACGGAGATGTGGGAGCGCTTCACCTATTACGGGATGCGCGGAATCCTGATCCTGTTCCTGGTCGACGCCGTCGCGACCGGCGGCTTCGGGCTCGACGACCGCAAGGCCACGGCGATCTACGGCCTCTACACCACGGCGACGTACCTGATGGCCCTGCCCGGCGGCTGGCTCGCCGACCGCCTGCTCGGAGCTCAACGTGCGGTCGTGTGGGGAGCCGCGTTGATCCTGGTCGGCAACACGCTGCTGGCCATCCCGGCAGGCTCCACGCTCTTCTACCTCGGTTGCCTGGTGGTCGTGCTTGGCGTCGGCCTGCTGAAGCCGAACATCAGCGCGATGGTGGCGCAGCTGTATCCGCACGGTGGTGCCGCGCGTGACGCAGGATTCACTCTCTTCTACATGGGCATCAACATCGGAGCATTGGTCGGCTCGCTGGCGACGCCGTGGCTGGCGCAGCGGTACGGCTGGCGGGCGGGATTTGCGGGTGCCGCCGTCGCGATGGCGCTGGGACTCGCGCAGTTCCTGCTGACGCGTCATCACCTCGGCGACGCCGGCAAGCGAGCGCGTCCCACGCATCCCGCCCTGCTCGCAGCCGACCGGCGGCAGTGGCGCGGAGTCCTGGCCGTGCTGGCTGCCGTCGCTGTCGTCACGACACTGATTGCCGCCGGCATCATCACGCTCGACCCGACGCTTGTCGCACGCTGGACCGCCGTTGCAATCGTCGTCGTGACCGTGGGGTATTTCAGCTACCTGCTCGCGTTCGCCGGCCTTGACCGCACCGAGCGCCGGCGCGTGCTGGTCGTGCTCGCCCTGTTCGTGTCATCCGCGCTGTTCTGGGCCGGCTACGAACAGGCAGGGTCCTCGTTGAACCTGTTCGCGGAACGGTTCACCGATCGCATGGTCGGCGGCTTCGAGATCCCGGCGGGCTGGTTCCAGGCGCCCAGCTCGCTCTACATCCTGCTGTTCGCGCCGGCGTTCTCCGCGCTGTGGATTCACCTCGGCCGGCGCAACCTCGACCCTGCGGCCCCGGCCAAGTTCGCGCTGGGACTGTTGCTGCTCGGCCTGGGATTCGTCGTGATGGTGGGTGCCGCCACGGTGGTTGCCAGCGGCCGCCTCGCGGGACCGCAATGGCTGCTGCTGGCCTACCTGCTGCATTGCTTCGGCGAGTTGTGCCTGAGCCCCGTGGGTCTCAGCTCGGTCACGAAGCTCGCACCGACCCGCCTCGTCGGCCAGATGATGGGGCTGTGGTTCCTGGCGACGTCGCTCGGCCTGTTGCTCGCCGGTCTCGTCGCCGGCGAGTTCGATGCACAGGACGTAGCGTCGATGCCTGGCCAGTACCTGAAGATCGCACTCGTCTCGCTGGGGTCGGGCGCCGCGCTGCTGCTGATCGCCGGCCGCGTGCAGCGGCTGGCTGGCGGTATCCGGTAGAGAAACAGGGGACAGGCACCTATTTCCGTCAGGAAATAGGTGCCTGTCCCCTGTTTTCCCGGCTTGCCCCCGCACCGCAACATCCACCAGACTCTGCAGCCTCGCGCCCGCTGGCGCAACCCATTGGAACAGCGAAAAAATAATGTCCAGTACAGCAGTACCCGGCGTGCCTGACGGCACCTGGCTCGGCCACCCGAAAGGATTGTTCCTGCTCTTCGCGACGGAGATGTGGGAGCGCTTCAGCTACTACGGCATGCGCGCACTGCTGGTGCTGTCGCTCGTGGCAGGCGTCGAGACTGCCAACCCCGGTTTCGGCTGGACGCAGGGCGAAGCGCTGAAGCTCTACGGCCTCTTCACCGGCTTCGTCTACTTCACGCCGCTGATCGGCGGCTGGCTCGCCGACAACTACCTCGGCCAGCGCAAGTCCGTGATCATCGGCGGCCTGGTCATGGCCGCGGGCCAGTTCACGCTGGCGGCCGCGATTCCCGGCAACCTGCAACTGTTCTACATCGGCCTGATCCTGCTCGTGCTCGGCAACGGCTTCTTCAAGCCGAACATCTCGACGATGGTCGGCGACCTGTACCCCGAAGGCGACGCGCGTCGTGACGGCGCGTTCACGATCTTCTACATGGGTATCAACGCGGGCGCGTTCCTGGCGCCGCTCATCTGCTCGACGCTCGGCGAAGACCCGGCCAGGGGTTGGGCGTACGGTTACTTCGCCGCCGGCGTCGGCATGATCCTGTCCGTCATCATCCAGCTGCTGCTTGCGCGCAAGTACCTGGGCGAAATCGGCGTGGTGCCGGCCGCGCACCGGGCTGCCGCGCTCGCGGGCGGCGAGAAGAAGCCGCTCACGCCGGACGAAGTCGATCGCCTGCGCGTGATCTTCATGCTGTTCGTGTTCATCGTGCTGTTCTGGGCCGCGTTCGAGCAGGCCGGCGGCCTGATGAACCTGTACGCGGCGGAGAAGACCGACCGCATGATCGGTGCGTTCGAGGTGCCGGCGGGCTGGTTCCAGTCGCTGAACCCGCTCTTCATCGTGCTGCTGGCGCCACTGTTCTCGGTCGCCTGGAGCAAGCTCGGCGAGATGGGCCGCAATCCCGCGACGCCGAAGAAGATGACGCTGGGCCTGGTGCTGACGGGCATCGGCTTCCTCGCGATGGTCGCCGCGGCACTCGAATCGCACGGCGGCGACGCCAAGGCCAGCATGTGGTGGCTCGTGATCGCCTACTTCTTCCACACCACGGGCGAACTCTGCATCTCGCCGGTCGGCCTCTCGATGGTCACGAAGCTCGCACCGCTGCGCCTCGCCTCGCTGATGATGGGCGTCTGGTTCCTGATCAATTTCGTCGCCAACTGGCTGGCCGGCATCATCGGCTCGTACGCCGAATCGCTCGGCGAGCTGTCGATCTTCGGCGGCCTGGCCGGGACGCTGTTCTTCTTCGCGATCGTGCTCTGGACGCTGTCCGGCACGCTCGTGCGGTGGATGCACGGCGCCGAGGACATCAAGCACTGATGGCACACGGCGACGGAGCGCCTGCATGAGACGGACCGAAGGCGCGGCGGCGCTCGCCCTGCTCGACCGGGGACTGATCGACGCCGATTCGCCCTCGCCGCTGTATTTCCAGCTGTACACGGTCCTGCACGACGCCATCGTGAAGGGCGTGCTGCCGAACGCGTCGCGCATGCCGTCCGAGAAGGAACTCGCGGACGGTTTCGACGTGTCGCGCATCACCGCGCGGCGCACACTGGTCGAGCTCGCCGCCAAGGGCCTGGTGGTCCGGCACCGTGGCAAGGGCACGTTCGTCAGTCACGCGGACCGCCCCGCGCCGATCGTCGCGCCACTCGGCTCCAACGCGGAAAGCCTCGGCGACCTCGGCCGCGACACGACGCTCACGGTCCTGTTGAAGCGCATGGCGGTACCGCCGCCGGACCTGCAGGCGGCATTCGCCCTCGGTGCCGGCATTCGCGTGTGCCAGCTCGTGCGGGTGCGCAGCTCGAGCGGCCGGCCATTCGCGCACTATGTCTCGTGGACGCCGAAATTCTCGGCGTCGATGCCGAAAAAGGAATTCGAGGGCGCGAGCCGGCTGACGCTGTTCGAGCGCTACGGGCTCAGGATCGCGCGCATGGAGCGCTTCTTGAGCGCGGAAGGCGCGGCGCCTGACGTTGCCCGCGCGCTCGACGTCCCGAGCGGCAAGCCGCTGCTCAAGCTCGTCCGCTTTTCCTACGACGCGCAGGGTCAGCTGCAGGATCACCTCGTGGCCCGTTACAATTCCGACCTCTTCAGTTACCGCGTCGAAACGAAAGTCGGCCTCGACTGAGTCCGGCGTTGCCGGAGTCCGCCATGTCCCCGAACCGTGCCGTCCAGCGTTGCATCTCTCCCTTGCGCCTGCGTCGGCGACTCGCCGCAGCCGTTGCCATCGCGCTGTGCGCGGTCGCGCCAGTGGGCAACGCAGCCGCCGAGACCGGCG
>CAWHCA010000051.1:0-56140 GCA_963827615.1 uncultured Gammaproteobacteria bacterium
GCGGCAATGAACTTGCTCACCTGCACGAGTACGACTCAGTACGTGACCGTTACGAGGATCGAGTCGTTGTACGTGCCGCTCGGCGCGCCCTGGTTGAACGCGTTGTCCGGCAGCTGGCCGTACACGGTGTGCGTCTTCGTGCTGGTGCCGACATGCCCCGGCCGGTGTCGGCGACGGTGCCGGTGCTGTTGGTGCCGTCGCCCCAGACCGTGGTGCGCGCGGCCGACGTGAACAGGTTGTATTCCAGCTCGTTCGTACCGTCCGACAGCAGGCGCTGTGCGACGGTGCCGTTGACGCCGCCGCCGAGCTTGATCGTGTAGTCCGTGCCGGTTCGAGCAGCGCACCGAAAGGTTGGCCGAACCGTCGACCGTGCCCGAGGCGTCGTAGTCGGCGAAAGCGAGGCGGCGCGGCAGTCACGAGGCAATTGGAGGCAACGTTGGCGCTGACGTTCAACGTCGTCGTTGCCGGGCTTGCCGCGCTGGCCGCACCCGCCGCCATCACCAGGGTGCCCGCCACGGCGAGCTTCAGAAGTTCTGCTAAGCATGAATCGTCCTTTATGTTGTTTGTTCACGACCCGATGTCGTGTGGGGGGCGATTCTTCCCAACTGAACGGACGGAAAGCGTGATGCCGCTTCCGTTTTCCATAACTCAATCCGGATGGGTTCCCATCTGGCGCGCCGCGCCTCGGGTTTGCGCGGATTCGGCGGGCACCGCTGGCGCGGTTGCCGGATGAAACGTGCGTCAGTTCACGGAAATCCGGCGAGCCGGAATTCCGGGCTGCCGTAATGAACGTAGTCCGCCCAGTCGACCGTGGGGATCGACTTCGAGGCGCCGGCGCGCGGTGAGCACGGCGTCCCCGAGCCGGTCGCCGGTCAGCAGCGACCCATACAGGGACTGCGAGAACGCGAACGCCGCGTCGTCGCCGACCGGCCAGTGCGTGCCGAGAAAGTTCGCGACTCCGCCCGTCAGGAAGGCTTCGGCGATGCCCGTCATCGTGCGGCGCAGGCCGAACTGACGCGCCGGCGACGCGCTCACCCTGGTGCGTTTGCGCACGCGCGCTGCTTCGCACGCATTGCAGAAGACGAGCGCCGGCAGGTTGCCGAGGCTCGCGAGATCGGCGCCGCGCAGCACTTCCTTGCCGGCGCAGAGCAGGCCACCCTGTTCGGGCTCGCGCGCATCGAAGAACGCGTGACCGGCAAAGTGCAGCACGTCGAACGCGCCGGTGCCGAGTGCCGCGACGATGCGCGCCCGGGTCGCATCGCGCCCGGTGAGCACATCGAGCGTGACGGACTTGCGGCCGAGCAACTGTTGCAGCGCCTCACCTTCCGCCATCGCGCCCGGCAGGTCCAGGGTCGGATCGACGATCAGCAGGACGCGTAAGGGATCGGATGCGCCGCGATCGTCGCGCCACCGTGCAACGGAGAGCGCGTCGCTCGCATAGCGACGACTGAGGCCCGCGCCCAGCGCGGGATGCGTGGTGCCGACGCGCAGCACTTCCCAGGGCACGCGTGACGCCTCCCGGTCGTGCAGGATCACCAGCGGCCGCGCGACCATCGCCTCGAGACCTTCACGCACCGACGCCGGCAGCAACGTGCGTGCGAGTGCGGTGCCGATCCGGGCCAGGTCGCGCGTCGTTGCGATGCCGGTCTCGAGCGGCTCGATGTGCTGCAGCAGGTCGGCACGGTGCAACGTGACGGCACCGCTCAGCACCGCCGCCTTCGCGCCGGCCGTGAGCAGCGACGAACGGCACTCGTACGCGTTGCGTCCGGCAGCCGTCATCGCGACGAGAAGATAGGCGGGATCCCCTGCCGCCGCGTTGCGCGAGGAGGCCGTCGCGCGAGCAGGATTCTTCGTGGGCGCGGTGGCGGACTGCGTCGACCTCGTCGATCAGCAGGGCAAGATCCGTGTCCTGCACCCTGGCTGCAATGCCCCGGGCCGCGCGTACCAGCGCGGCGTACTTGCGCGGGTCGATTTCGCAGATCGAGATACGGCGCACGACCTCGTCCGGGTCTGCGTGCTTTACGCCGGCGACGAATCCGCGCAGCTGCTGCTCGAGCGCCATCGCCACGGGCACGCCGGATCCCGCGCCGAAGAGCACGGTCGCGAAGTCCTCGACCTGCGTGCGGGCGAGGGTGCGGACGATGTTTTCCGCGACGAACACCGTGGCCTCGGCGCCGAAGTCGTCAAAATCGCCGAGGCCCGCGCACAGCACGAACTCCGCGAGCAGCCGGCTGCGCGCCACCGGCAGCATGAAGACCTGCCCGAGTTGCGCCGCGAACATGCGCCGCAGCGTGAACTCGCGGATGGCGCCGCCGAGTTCGGCGTCGATGGCTGCGGCGGGACCGGAGGGATCGACGTTGTGGAATACGCCCAGCACCAGCGCGCGTGAGTTGGCGTCGGTGATGCTGCCCCGGACGAGCCGGATTTCGAGCGTGCGTCGGGGCCGCGCCGGGACGGGCTGCGCCGCGGCGCCCCGCGCATCGAACGCGCGCTCGAGCGCGGCGGGATGCACCGTGCCGTGGAACTCCGGGAGAGACGACCGGCTCGAGCAGCCGGCGACGTGCGTCGGGAGACAGGTGTTGCCACTTCACCTTGTGCGGGGCGACGCGACGCAGCACCGTTTCGCTCACCTGGCGAACCACCGGGTTGCGACTGCGCGAGGCCGACGTCTGCCAGCCGTCTGGTTGCGCCCGTGCGCAACAGGTCCACCACCGCCGCGATGACGCGCCCGTTGTTCGGCAGGCCACCGTGCTTCTCGCCAACGAACCAGGCGGGTTCACCCGGGCGAACGGCGAGTGCCAGCGGCACCGTGCCGTCGCCCTGCGGCGTCAGGCCGAAATCGAACTCACTGACCGGTCGACGACAGCGAGGTGACGGTGTCCTGTCGCACGCCCGCGATCGACGAGACAGCGATCGTCGCTGCCCGGCCAGCGTGCACGCTCCTGCCGCGCGGCCAGCAGCCGCTGCGGGTCGGGTCGCAGCGGGTCATCGGGCCAGGACGTCGCGTCGAACAGGTCGGCGCCACCGGTGAGTCGCGGCGATCCGGCAGCAGTTCGTGCAGGGCGGGCAGCGTTCGAAACACGATCCGCGCCAGGTCCTCGGCCGTGTGCCGCCGGTCGATGGCCGCGAGCTTGCGCACCGTCGGATAGACGCCGCGCAGTGCGAGCACTGGCGCAAAGGAGCCGTGATTCGGCGCGCCCAGCTGCACGACGCGCGTGATGCGTTCGGTGCGCTGACGGCCAAGCGCAAGGCGAGCAACGAGGCCTCCCATGCTGTGTCCGACCAGCATGACCGGCACGCCTTCGACCTCGGCCGCGATGCGCTGGTTGAGCGCGTCGGCGAGCTCGCTCACGCTGGCGCGCCAGTCGTACGGGTGCAGGTGCGCATCGAAACCGGCGATCCGCAGCGACAACTTGAGCTTCAGCGTGTTGAGCAGCATCGCGCCGAGCGCGACCAGCCGCGAGCCGGCCGGCAGGGCCAGGCGAGTGAGGTGCCCAGCTGCGATTTCGATCAGGTCGACCCACAGCACGTCGTCGAGCAGCAGCCCGCGCGAGCCGATGCGCGATCCCATCAATCCCGGCAGCACGTACACGCGAGCGCCGTCGGCGCGTCGCTTCGCGGCCGCGCGCCGCGCGAGCGCGCTCAGCTCGCGGTAGCCCTGGTCGCCGAAGAGCGCCGTGAGTTCCGCGCGCCGCTCACCCGACGCAAGCAGTCGCTCGACCTCCTCGTCGTGGAGTCGATGCACGGGCAGCGCGAGGGTGGAACGACTCAAAGACGACGTCCTTGTCGCTTGCGCGCGCGTCAGTGTGCCGGCGGCGGAGCGGTATCCGGCGCGAGCACCTCGACGCTGACGTCGATCCTGCCCGCCTGCTGGAACTGCAGCGTCAGCGGAAAGCGCTCGCCGGCGACCAGCGGTCGCGGCAGGTCCATCAGCATGATGTGCGTGCCTTGCGGCGCGAGCGCGACCGACTTTGCGTGCCGGAACGTCGACGCCCGCGGTCGGACGCATGCGCGCCATGCCTTCCGCTTCCGACACGACGTGGATCTGCGTCATCGCGGCGCGTGGCGTCGCGGCACCGACGAGCCGATCGGCCTGTGGTCCGCCGACAGCGTGAGATAGACCGCCGCGACGGCCGTGCCGGGCGGAGTCGCACGCGCCCAGGCGGCGCTCACGGTGACGGCCTGCGGTGCGGGCTCGGCTGCATGCGTCGGCGCGACCGTGCACAAGAACGCAAGGGCTGCCAATGCGAGGGTCGCTCGAGGCTTCATTTCTTCGTGCCCTCTTTCATCGTGCTGCGGATCGTCGCGACGATGCCATCGATGGCGGGTGTGCGGGTGGTCGACTTGCGCCAGACCGCACCGATCGCGCGACCCGGCGCCGGCTTCGCAAACGGCTTGATGCGCAGGCCGCGCGCAGTGCCCACGGACGTTGCGGCAGCGAGTTCAGGCAGCAGCGTGATGCCGTGGCCGGCCGCGACCATCTGGCGCAACGTCTCGAGACTCGTCGCCCGGTAATCCTGCTCCTCGGCGACCCGGACCCGGCTGCAGACCTCCAGCGCCTGGTCGCGCAGGCAGTGGCCGTCCTCGAGCAGCAGCAGCGTCTCGCCACGCAGGTCTTCCACCTTCACGCGCTCGCGGTCGGCGAGCGCATGCGAGGCGGGCACGGCAAGCATGAAGGGCTCTTCGTACAGCGGCGCAGCCTCGAGACCGTCCATCGCCACGGGCAGCGCGAGAATGCCGACGTCGATCTCGCCGGCGCGCAACCGCTCGAGCAGGGGTTCGGTCTGGTATTCGTACAGCATGAGCTTCAGCCGCGGCAGTTCGCGTCGCAGCCGGCCGACGATGTGCGGCAGCAGGTACGGGCCAACGGTGGGGATCAGTGCCAGCTTGAGCGGCCCGGCCAGCGGATCCCGGTCGGTCTTTGCCAGTTCGACGATCGCGTCGGCTTCCTGCAGCAGCAGTCGCGCCCGCTGCACGATCTTCACGCCGGTCGCGGTCAGGGCGACGCGCCTGGGTTGCCGCTCGACGAGCGGCACGCCCAGGTACTCCTCGAGCTTGCGGATCTGTGCCGAGAGGGTCGGCTGGCTGACGAAGCAGCGCTCCGCCGCCTTGCCGAAGTGGCGCTCGTCGGCCAGTGCCACCAGGTACCGGAGGTCGCGCAGGTTCATGCGGAAATGATAGCTGCAGCCTATCGGCGGGTGCAAAGCAATCAGGCCGGTTGATCGCCTATACTTGCGCCATGGGTCCCCGCTCCCCGAGGCTCTCGGCCGGTGTCGTGGTCGTTCGCCGTGAAGGCGACGACTGGCTGTACCTGCTGCTGCGCGCCTTCAATCACTGGGATTTCCCCAAAGGCATGGTCGAGGAAGGCGAAGAGCCGCTGGCCGCGGCCATCCGCGAGGTGCGCGAAGAGTCCACGATCGAGGATCTCGAGTTCGCGTGGGGCTCGAATTCGACGCAGACAGGCCCCTACAGCGGCGGCAAGGTCGCCCGGTATTACCTCGCGTCCACCCGCACATCCGAGGTGAGCTTGCCGATCAACCCCATGATCGGCCGTGCCGAGCACAGCGAATACCGCTGGGTCGACTTCGACGCCGCCCTCGAACTCGTCTCGCCGCGCGTGAAGCCCGTCGTGCGCTGGGCTGCACAGGCGCTCGCCCGCGACTGACCTGCCGTCAGACGACGCGGCCGCGATGGCCGCCCCGCGCGAAATCTTCGACGTTCGCCGCCATTTCATCGAGGCAGCGCTGGCGTGCCTCGCGCGCTGCCCACGCGATGTGCGGTGTCACGATCAGGTTCGGAATGTCCGCCGCCAGCAGGGGATTGCCGTCCACGGGCGGTTCCTGTGGCAGCACGTCGATGGCGGCACCGCCGAGCTTGCCGGCGCGCAGCGAGTCAGCCAGCGCCTGTGAGTCGACGAGCGCACCCCGCGCGGTGTTGATGAGCAACGCATCGGGCTTCATGCGCGCCAGCTCGCGGGCGCCGATCAAGCCCTGCGTTGCCGGTGTCAGCGGACAATGCAGGCTGAGCACGTCCACCTGCGGCAGCAGTTCGTCGAGGTCGTGCCGGCCGGCGCGACGCTCGCCCCCGGGGCGGTTGGCGATCCACACTTCCATGCCCAGCGCGAGGCTGGCCGCGCGCGCCACGCCCTTGCCGAGTGCGCCATGACCGACGATGCCGAGCTTGCGCCCGGCGAGTTCCCGCAGCGGAAAGTCGAGCAGGCAGAACTGGTCGCCGCGCGACCACGCCCCCAGCCGCACCAGCGCGTCGTACTCGCGCAGGCGTTGCGTGAGCAGCAGCATCGTGCCGAGCACGTGCTGCACGACCGAGGTCGTGCAGTAGTCGCGCAGGTTGCAGACGCCGATGCCGCGCTCGCGGGCGGCTTCGAGGTCGACGTTGTTGGTGCCCGTGGCCGCGAGCACGATGAGCCTGAGGTCGGGTGAAGCTGCGATCGTCTCGCGCGTGATGCGCAGCTTGTTCAGCGCGACGACGGTTGCGCCGGCGATGGCCCCGGGCACGGCGGCCTGCGGCGTGCTGTCGCGCAGCTCCAGGCCCGGCAGCGCCCGTCGCAGCGCGGACGGATCGAGGTCGTCGTTGAAGCTGACGGTGGCGTAATCGAGGAAGACGGATCGCATCGGACGCTCGCTGACAATCGACTGCCGCAGACCGTAGCATTCCCGCATGCGCAGGTCGCCAGGAAAAGTCGCGACAGCCCGTGGGCCGGTCCGGAGCGGGGGTTCGGCTGCGTCCCTCTGGGCTGCCTTTGCCCGCGCGTGCGAGGCCCGCGACGGCACGGTCGGCGCGCAGGTCGTCCACGAACTCTGGATGCGCGGCGAGGTCGGCAGCAACGTCGACCGTGCGCTGCAGCAGCTCTGGGAAGCTGCCGCCGAGACCATTCCGGAGTGGCTGCCGAT
This sequence comes from uncultured Gammaproteobacteria bacterium, assembly GCA_963827615.1. Classification (GTDB taxonomy): domain Bacteria; phylum Pseudomonadota; class Gammaproteobacteria; order Steroidobacterales; family Steroidobacteraceae; genus RPQJ01. Next base: position 6,912 of record CAWHCA010000051.1, read on the forward strand.
GCGTCACGTGCACTGGTTGCCGCTTGCATACGATGTCACTGCACGCTTCGTTCCACCGCAACGCGGCAGATCCAACATTTATCTCGTCCTGCTCGATTACAGCGACAGCCGCAGCGATCCGTTCGGGCTGTACGTGGGCATGAGTCACTATTCGCCGGCGCAGCGCTTCGAACAGCACAAGGCCGGGATTCGCGCGGCAGGCAGCGTACTGCAGCGAGGTCTCGAGGTCCTCACGGGACCCACGCTGCATCTGCAGGGAATCACGCGCACCGATGCAGTGCGCATCGAAGCGGAACTGGCTGAAGCCTTGCGCGCCGCAGGTCTCTTCGTGCAGGGCGGCCACTGACGATCGCGCTTTGCCGCGGTAAGGGTCCGGTTTTCCGCGATGGCGAGCCTGGCCCGTGACAGCGCAGTGTGTCCGGGTCGGACGAGTTGTCCGCCAGGAAGACCGCAGATCGACGCCATGCCAGACACACCGGACGATCTCGAGCCGCGCGTACGACGCATCATTTCGCGCTGGGAGCACGATCCCGGTGCGCTCGTGCAGGTGTTGCGCGAGGTCCAGGAGGAGTTCGGCTACCTGCCGGGCCCCGCGCTCACGCTCGTCGCACGCCTGCTGCGCATCCCCTTTTCACGCGCCAAGGGCGTCGCGAGCTTCTATTCCTTCCTGTCCGACGAGCCGCTGGGCGCGTATCGCGTCCTGTTCTCCGACAACATCACCGACCGCATGGCCGGCAGCGAATCGCTGCTGGAGGCGATGTGCTACCGCCTCTGGGCGGAGCCCGGGAAAGTCTCGCAGGACGGCCTCGTCAGCGTCGCGCGCACGTCGTGCACCGGCATGTGCGACCAGGGGCCCGCGCTGCTGGTCAACGGTCGCGCCATCCCGTCGCTGACCCGTGAACGTGTCGAGCACCTCTGCGAATTGATCCTGGCCCGCACGCCGGTCGACGAGTGGCCCGCCGAGTACTTCACCGTGCACGACAACGTGCGTCGCGCGGACATCCTGCTCGGCCACACGCTGCAACCCGGCGACGCGATACGCGCTGCGCTGCAACGGGGCGCGGCAGGCTGGTCCGAGCACGCGGCCAACGAACGCTCATGGCGCGAGGCGTACGTCGGTGCCGCGCAGGGTCCGATCGCCATCCTCGAGGAGATCAAGCGCTCCAATCTGCGCGGCCGCGGCGGCGCCGGGTTCACGACCGGCGTCAAGTGGGAGGCGTGCCGCCAGGCCACGGGCCTGACGCGCTACGTGGTCTGCAACGCCGACGAAGGCGAGCCGGGCACGTTCAAGGATCGCGTGCTGCTGACGAGCCACGCCGACCTGGTGTTCGAAGGCATGACGGTCGCGGCCTACGCGATCGGCGCCAGCCTGGGATTTCTCTACCTGCGCGGCGAGTATCGCTACCTGCTCGAGCCGCTCGAGGCGACGCTGCAGCGGCGCCGCGCTGCCAACCTGCTCGGCAACGGCATCTGCGGCCAGCCGGGCTTCGATTTCGACATCCGCATCCACGTCGGCGCGGGTTCCTACGTGTGCGGCGAGGAGTCCGCCCTCATCGAGTCGCTCGAGGGCAAGCGCGGCGTGCCGCGCAATCGACCGCCGTATCCCGTCACGAACGGCTACAAGCAGCAGCCGACGATCGTGAACAACGTCGAGACGCTGTGCGCCACCGCGTTGATTGCCGTCCGGGGCGGCGACTGGTACCGCTCGCTCGGCACGCTCAAGTCGTCCGGCACCAAGATCCTCTCCGTGGCGGGCGACGTCGCGCGTCCGGGCCTGTACGAGTATCCGTTCGGCGTGACGCTGCGCCAGGTGCTGGAGGACTGCGGCGCCGCAGGCACGCAGGCGATACAGATCAGCGGGCCGTCCGGCGTCTGCGTCGACGCGAACGAGTTCGGCCGCCGCATTGCCTTCGAGGACCTGCCCACGGCCGGCGCGTTCACCGTGTTCGACGCCAGCCGCGACATGTTCGACGTGGCGCACAACTACGCGCAGTTCTTTGCGCACGAGAGCTGCGGCTTCTGCACGCCGTGCCGCGTCGGCACCTCGATGCTGGTCGCGTCGATGGACAAGATCCGTGCGGGCAACGGCACGCAGCACGACGTCGGCGAAATCGACCGGCTGAACAAGGTGCTGCTGATGTCGGCCCACTGCGGCCTCGGCCACACGGCCTGCAATCCGATCCTCGACACGCTCAAGCGCTTCCGCCCGGCCTACGAGCGCAAGTTGCGCTCGCTCGATTTCACGCCGGCGTTCGACCTCGACGGTGCGCTGCACCGCGCCCGCAAGATGACCGGCCGCGACGATGCCGACGCGCACCTGGAGGCACATCCGTGAACGAACGGCCGAGCTTTCTCCTCGACGGCGACGAGGTGCCGTTCGAGCCCGGGCAGACGGTGATGCAGGCGGCGCTCGCGGCCGGGCGCTACATCCCGCACCTCTGCTACCACCCGGAATTCACGCCGCACGGCAGCTGCAAGCTCTGCACCGCCAGGGTCAATGGCCGGCTGATGGCCGCGTGCACCACGCCGGCCGGGATCGCGACCGAGGTCGAAAGCGAAACGGAAGAGTTGAACGACCTGCGGCGCACGCTGGTGCAGATGCTGTTCGCCGAGGGCAATCACTTCTGCCCCTCCTGCGAGAAGAGCGGCAACTGCGTGCTGCAGGCCCTTGGCTACGATCTCGGGGTGATGACCGCGGGATTCCGCCACCTGTTTCCGGACCGTCCCGTGGATGCCTCGCACCCCGAGATCCTGCTCGACTTCAACCGCTGCATCCTCTGCGAGCTGTGCGTGCGCGCGGCACGCGAAGTGGACGGCAAGCACGTCTTCTCGCTGGCAGGCCGCGGCCTCGGCAAGCACCTGATCGTGAACGCGGAGTCCGGGCGGCTTGCGGACACCGACGTGAAGGTGACCGACAAGGCCGTGGAGGTGTGCCCGGTGGGCGTGATCCTGCGCAAGCGCGTCGGGTTCGCCACGCCGATCGGCGCGCGCCGCTACGACCAGTCGCCGATCAGCGCGCAGGCGCTCGCGGATGCGCCGCGCCCGCTGGAGCGCAACCATGACTGACGGCACCCGGCGCAAGCTCAAGGTCGCGACGACTTCGCTCGCCGGCTGCTTCGGTTGCCACATGTCGCTGCTCGACATCGACGAACGGCTGTTCGCGCTGCTCGAGCGCATCGAGTTCGATCGCTCGCCGCTCACCGACATCAAGCACTGCGGGCCGTGCGACATCGGCATCATCGAGGGCGGCATCTGCAACGCGGAGAACGTGCACGTGCTGCGCGAGTTCCGTGCCAACTGCAAGATCCTGGTGGCCATGGGCGCCTGCGCCGTGACGGGCGGGCTGCCCGCGCAGCGCAACCACCTCGACCTCGGCCTGTGCCTGCAGGAGGTGTACCTGACCGATCCCGGCGTGGCCCACGGCATGATCCCCAACGATCCCGAGTTGCCGCTGCCGCTCGACAAGGTGCACCCGCTGCACGAAGTGGTGAAGGTCGACTACTTCATTCCCGGGTGCCCGCCGTCGGGCGACGCCATCTGGAAATTCCTCACCGACCTGATCGAGGGCCGCACGCCGAAACTCGGCCATGGCCTGATCCACTATGACTGAGCAGGGCCACCCGCAATGAGCACGCTGCCGCTGGAAACCGCCGCCCACCCCGAGCAGCTGCGCCGCGTGGTGATCGAGCCGCTGTCGCGCGTCGAGGGCCACGGCAAGGTCACGCTGCTGCTGGACGAGGACGGCCACGTCGAGCAGGCGCGGCTGCACATCGTGGAATTCCGTGCCTTCGAGAAATTCATCCAGGGCCGGCCGTACTGGGAAGTGCCGGTGATGGTGCAGCGTCTGTGCGGCATCTGCCCGGTGAGCCATCACCTCGCGGCATGCAAGGCGCTCGACCAGGTGGTCGGCGCGACGACGCTCACGCCCACGGCGGAGAAGATTCGACGCCTGATGCACTACGGGCAGATCCTGCAGTCGCACGCGCTGCATTTCTTCCACCTGTCGTCGCCCGACCTGCTGTTCGGCTTCGGTTCCGACGTCGCGCGCCGCAACATCGTGGGCGTCGCGGCGGCGTATCCCGACATCGCCCGGCAGGGCGTGCTGTTGCGCAGGTACGGCCAGGAAGTCGTCCGCCACACGGCGGGCAAGCGCATCCACGGCACCGGGCTCGGTGCCCGGCGGCGTGAACAAGAGTCTCACGGCCGCCGAACGCGACGAACTGCAGAAAGACATCTACCAGATGATTGCCTGGAGCCGGGATGCCGTGCGGCTGGTCAGGCAACTCTTCGAGCAGGACCTCGCGACCTACCGCAGCTTCGGCACGTTCGAGGCGCGGACGTTGAGCCTCGTGCGTGCCGACGGCGCGATGGACCTCTATCACGGCGGCCTGCGCGCGCGTGGCGAGGACGGCGGGGTGATCTTCGACCACGTGGACTACGGCCACTACTGGGAGCAGATCTCCGAGGAAGTGAAGGCGTGGTCGTACATGAAGTTCCCGTACCTGCGCGCGCTCGGGCACGAGAACGGCTGGTATCGCGTCGGTCCGCTGACCCGCGTCACCCGCTGCGACTTCATTCCCACGCCGCTCGCCGACCGTGAACGGCGCGAGTTCATGGCGTTTGACGACGGACGCGCCGCGCTGTCCACGCTCGGCTTTCACTGGGCGCGCATGATCGAGATGCTGCACGCGGCCGAAGCGATCAAGGACCTGCTGCACGACGGCGACCTCCTCGGCACCGACCTGGTCACGGGCGGCCAGCGGCAGGCGCGCGGCGTGGGCGTCATCGAGGCGCCGCGCGGCACGCTCATCCACCACTACCGCGTCGACGAGAACGACCAGGTGGTGCGCGCGAACCTGATCGTCTCGACCACGCACAACAACCATGCGATGAACGTGGCGATTCGCGAGGTGGCGCGTGAGTACCTCGACGGGCGCACGCTGACCGAAGGCCTGCTCAATCACATCGAAGTGGCGGTGCGTGCGTTCGATCCCTGCCTGTCGTGCGCGACGCACGCGGTCGGCAAGATGCCGCTGTCGGTGGAGCTGCTCGACGCCGATGGCTCGGTCGCAGACTCGATGGTGCGCGGATGAGCGTCGCGCCCACGCTGGTGTTCGCCGTGGGCAACCCGAGCCGGGGTGACGATGCCGTGGGTCCGCTGCTGGCGGCACGACTCGAAGCGGCGGACGTGCCGGGCGTCGAGGTGCTGGTCGACTTCCAGTGGCAGGTCGAGCACGCGCTCGACCTCGCCGGGCGCGAACGCGTGATCTTCGTCGATGCCTGTGTCGACGCGGAGGCGCCGTTCGTCGAGCGCGAGGTCCACGCCGACGCCGGCTTCGCGCACACCAGCCATTCGCTCGCGCCGGCACAGGTGCTCGAGACGTATCGGCGAGTCACGGGCGCCAGCCCGCCGCCGGCGCTGCTGTTCGGCGTGCGTGCCCATCGCTTCGAGCTTGGCGCGGGTTTGTCCCCGGACACCGAGCGCGCCAGCCAGGCCGCGTGGCCGCGACTGCTGGAACTCTGCCGCCGCTGATTCCGCTCAGGTGCCGGACAGCACGTCGAGGCGAACCTGCCCGCTCTGCGACGAGTATGTGCAGCCCAGGTTGCGCGTTTCGCCTTTCGGCATCCGTACCCGCAGCTGCATGCGGTAGCCGCCCGGCATCGCTACGGCTGCGTTCTGCTGCAGGATGCGCCCGCCGCGGCGTTGCACCTCATTGATGCAGGCACGCTCCGCCTGGACCTGGCCCGAGCTGCCCGACCCGCCGCTGTTGCCACGCACCTTTTCGAAACGTCCGCGGCAGCCGGCCGTCACCCAGATCACGCCGTTGCGCGTGCCCCAGGTCGAATTCGCGCGGCAGCGTCCGTTGCTGTTGTCGCGCAGCAAGCGGCCGAAGTAGCCCGCACCTATCGCGCATTCACGGTAGCGATCGCCATCCGAGTTGCAGTCCAGCACGTTCGCTCCGCCGCCGCCGCCCCAGCCGCCGCGGGTGACCTCGAACCTGGCGCGGCAGCCATTGGCGACCCAGACGCGGTCGCCGCGCTGGCCCCAGCTCTGGCCTTCGACGCAGCGCGCGTCGGACAGCCGCTTCACCAGCACGGCGCGGCCGTTCACCGGCAGCTGGCATTCGCGGTACTTCATGTCGACCGAAGCGCAGTTGAACTGCATGCGATCGTCGCCGTCGTCGTCATAACCCCAGCCGAAGCCATAGAGGTTGACGTCGCCCGTGCGGGTTTCGACGAAACACGAACCGTTCGTGACTTGCCCGCGCTGGTTGCGCACGCGCAGGTCGATCGACCAGCCTTCGCGGAGCTGCTGGAAGTTGCTCGTGTCGAGCACCGTGTACCCCCGCCGATTGGCTTCCCGCACGCAGTCGCCCTGGGCCGAGCGAGTCTGCGGCGCAGGCGCCTGCTTGAGGGCTGGCTGGTCGACGGGTGCGCGTGCAGCCTTGGCGGCGCCTTCCTGGGCCCAGCCTGACGCAGGCACGGAGGCGGCCATCGCAAGCAGGGCAGGCAGGAACAGACGGGCAATCGATCGCATGGGAACCCTCCGCGCGGTTCTGGGACGTCCAATCCGGACAACGGTCCAGCGGCGACATCGTTGACCGTACGGCAATGGACATGCAATCGGTTTCGCTGCCAGCCGAGCGGATCTTCTGCTGCACCGCCGCACGCGCAGGACTTGGCCGGAGTTCGTTTTCATGCGCCAACGCACGGAAAAGAACGCTTATGGATCAGATAGTTGGTTGAAAGTACCTAGGCTTGGGCCGGCCCCGGCCGTTACACTACCGGGCTATTGGTCGTAACCGTCGAAGCGGAACGGAACCCACTGAATGCACAACGACACCGACACGATCGCGCGCGCGCCTGAGCATGCTCCGATCAACTGGGTCACCACGATCCTGTTCACGGCATTGCCGTTGGCCGCCGTCACGGTGGTGCCCTGGTATGGCTTCACTCACGGGTTCAGCCTCGCGGCCTGGGTCCTGGCGCTCGTGTCCCTGTGGGCATGCGGCATAGCGATCACGGCGGGCTACCACCGCCTGTGGGCGCACCGTGCCTACAGCGCGCACTGGTCCGTGCGCACCTTCCTGATGCTGTTCGGCGCCATGGCGCTGCAGAACAGCATCCTGGTCTGGGGCTCGCAGCACCGCACCCACCACCGCTTCGTCGACGACTGGGACAAGGATCCGTACAGCGCCAAGCGCGGCTTCTGGTTCTCGCACATGGGCTGGATCCTGCGGGACTACCCGAGCGGCAGGAACGATTTCTCGAACGCGCGCGACCTCGAGCGCGACCCGATCGTGATGTTCCAGCACCGCTTCTACATCCCGCTCACGATCTTCATGAACGTGGCGGTGCCGCTGCTGGCGGGTTGGGCCGTGGGCGACGTGTGGGGCGTGTTCCTGCTTGCGGGCATCCTGCGTCTGGTGATCAACCACCACTTCACCTGGTTCATCAACTCGCTGGCCCACATGTGGGGCTCGCAGCCATACACGGACGAGAACACTGCGCGCGACAACCCGGTGCTGGCGTTCCTGACGTACGGCGAGGGCTATCACAACTTTCACCACATCTTCCAGAACGACTACCGCAACGGCGTGAAGTGGTGGCAGTACGACCCGACCAAGTGGCTGATCGCGGGCCTGTCGTACGTGGGTCTCGCCAACAACCTGAAGCGCGTGCCGGATCTCTGGATCCAGCGGTCGCAGGTCGCCATGCAGTTCAAGCGCGTCGAACGGGCGCTCGAGGCGCGGCGCAAACGGTCGGGTGACGAGCACGTCGATCGCCTGAAGGCTCGCGTCGCCGAAGAATACGCGGCGTTCCGCAAGTCGGTCGAGGAATGGGGCAAGGTACGCGACCAGTGGGTGGCGGACCGCAAGCAGCGCCTGTTGCAGCGCTGGGAAGAAACCAGCTTCCGCCTGCAGCTCAAGCAGATCGAGCAGGGGCTGCGCATTCAGCGCCGTCGGCTGCAAGCCATGAGCAAGGCGTCGCTCGCCGCCTGAAGAAAGGGGTTAGGGGATAGGGGTTAGGGGTTAGTCGGAACCCATGGCCAGGGGCGAGTGCAATTGCGGCGCGGTCCAGTTCGAGATCGACGCGGATCTCACGGATGTCTTCGTGTGCCACTGCTCGATCTGTCGCAGGTCAACGGGGAGCAACGGCATCGCGGTGGTCGTCGTTCCGAACGACAGGCTGCGGTGGGTCCAGGGCGAAGATCACATCGTGATGTGGAGCAAGCCGAATGCAGACTGGCAGACATGGTTCTGCCGGGTCTGCGGCTCGCCGGTTCCCGGCCGCAACGACCCGGCAAGAATGTTCGTGCCGGCGGGTTCCCTGACCGAAGGGGGTGACGCGCTCAGGGTCGCCCACCACGTCTGGGTGGGCTCGAAGGCCGCCTGGGACGAAATCGGCGATTCAGGCAAGCAACACGCAGAACAGTTTCGGTGAAATGGCTTCGTCGGGTGCTGGTTGCAATTGCAGTCCTGGCCTGCGGGTTCGTGGGCGTCGCTTTCCTGACCGCATTGCGCACGGAACACCCCGTGGGCTTCCAGGTGGTTCGAGCAACCGGTTCCGATGGACAAACGTTCCCGGTCGGCGTGTGGTATCCGACGCAAGCGCGTCCGCGGCCGACGACGCTGCTGGGTCCCCTGCTGCTGGATGTGGCGCCCGACGGCCCGATCTCGGGTCGCGACTTGCCGCTCGTGATGATCTCGCACGGCAACGGCGGCGGACCGGGAAGCCACGCGGACCTGGCTCTTGCCCTTGCCAGCGCCGGCTACGTGGTCGCTGCTCCCATGCACGCGGGTGACAACTATGCAGACCAGAGCGCTGCGGGTTCAGTGTCCTTGTACAGCGGGCGTAACCGACAACTCCACGACACCATCGACTACATGCTCGGGGGCTGGCAAGGGCACGATCGCATCGATCCGGAACGTGTCGGCGCGTTCGGGATGTCTGCAGGCGGCTTCACGGTATTGACGGCGGTTGGAGCTCAGCCGGATCTTCGACTCGTTGCCAAGCACTGCGCCGAGTCGCCGGAGTTCGTCTGCGAGGTGCTGGGTCACGCCAGGTCGCCTTTGCTGCTGGCCGATACGCCGAACCTGGGAGGCGACTTTCTGGCCGACGCCAGAATCAAGGCCGCGGTGGTGGCGGCGCCGGGCCTGGGATTTGCGTTCGGTCCGAACGGACTCGTCAATGTGCGTGTGCCGATTCAGCTGTGGAGCGCCGACCAGGACGACAACGTCCCGTATGCGACCAATGCGAGGTTGATTCGCGAAGCACTGGGCCCGCGTGTCGAGTTCCATTCGGTCCCCGGCGCTGGCCATGCATCGTTTCTCGCACCCTGCGGCGTCCTGAAGCCTCCCGGCATCTGCTCGGATCCAGGGAGGTTCGACCGGAAAGCCTTCCATGCGACCATGAATGCCAGCGTCGTCGCTTTTTTTGGCCGGAACCTGCCGAGCCAGGAATCACGAAACTAGAACCTGACCTCGAATCCCGCCTGCACCAGGCGCGGCATGCCGGGGATCAGGCCACGGCTCATGTCGGCAACGTAAAGCTCGTCACCGAGGTTCTTCGCCGCGGCGAAGACGGTGCAGTTGCAGAGCGGCAGGTCGTAATTGGCTGTCAGGTTCCACACCGTGTAGCTGGGCATTTCGCCGCGCTGCCCGTTCGCGACGATCGCGACGGTATTGAGGTCGTCGGTGAAAGACGAACTGGTGTAGACACCTTCGAGCGCCACCTCGAGGCCGAAGCCAGTGCGCACGCCGACCGTGCCGGCGAGCAGGTGCTCGGGCGCGTAGGGCAGCCGGTTGCCGGTCACGCTGACGGTGCCGAAGCCGGCAATGTTGCTGTACCGCTCGCCGACGTATTCCGCATCGGCGAGCCACGTATAGGCCGCGCGCGCGAAGACTTCGACCGGCCACTCGACGAAGCCCGTGCTGGAGGCATTGCCTGCCAGTTCGAGGCCCTGCTGCAGGGTCTCGCCGGCGCTGGTGAGCGTCGCGCCCGATCCGCCGGCTACGCTGGCCGGCACGATCTGGTTTTCGAAGTCCATGCGGAACAACGTGGCTTCGTAGGAGAGGCCGTCGCGCGGATTGGCCCGCACGCCGAGTTCGTAATTCCAGGAGAGTTCGGCATCGAGGTCGACGCTGCCGCCCGCGGCCGTGACGATGTCCGCAACGCCCGGGGGTGCGAAGCCGCGGTGCACGCCTGCGAACACCACGGTTTCCGGCAGCACTTCGAAGGTCGCGCCGATTCCGGGTATGACTTCGTCGACGGTCGATTCACCCGTGGCTCCGGTCAGGTTGTCCGTGCGTTCGTAATCGACGTGTTCGAAGCGCACGCCAGGGGTGACGGTCCAGCGGCCGAAGTCGAAGCGGTTCTGCACGAAAGCCGACATTGCTTCGACCGTGCGGTCGCTGTCCTCGCGGATGCCGGCGTTGCGCCCGGTGCCGGGATCTCGCGCGGTCGGCGTGTCGCCGTTGGCCTGGATACGGAATTGATCCTCGAAGTGATAGCGGACGCCTGCTTCAGCGACGTTGTCCACGCCGAACAGGCCATGCTGCATCGTTACCCGGGGCTCGAGACCGGCTGTCCAGAACTGCCGCAGGCGGCCTTCGTTGCCACAGGTCGTCAGCAGGTTGGCCATGCCGGCGCACACCGGATCGCTCGCATCGTTTGGCCGTTGCGCCGAGTTGCTCGATTGCCGCCACCAGTCGCGGTTGAAGTACGTGTAATAGGCGTTGGTGGTGAACGTCACCGCGGGACCCAACTCGAACCGATGCGTGACCGACGTGCCGAATCGCTGCGCGTCCATCTCGTCGTTCCGGAATGGGTTCTGGTACGGATCCGCCTGCCACTCGGCGAGCGTGAGTCCCGAGTACGTGACCTGCGAGGTTTCGTCGTAATAGCTCGCGCGGACGGTGACCGCCTGCTGCTCGCTCAGTTCGTGCACTGCCTTCAGGTTGATGTCGCCGACCTCGAAGTGCATGTTGTCGCGCGCGCCGTCGGTTTCCTTGTACGTGCCGTGCGCGATGAAGCCAGTCTTGCCGAAGGTGTCGCCCACCTGACCGTGGACCTCGCGGAAGTCCTTGTTGCCGAACGAGGCGACGAGCCGGCCGGCGCGGTCGCCCGGCACCGGCGGCGTGATGTAGTTAATCACCGCGCCGACTGTGTGCGGTCCGTAAGCGATCTGGCCCGAGCCCTTCAGGACCTCGATGCGCTCGAAGCGCTCGACCGGCGGGTGGTAGTACGTCGCGTTGTCGCCGTACGGGGCATAGGCGATAGGAATGCCGTCTTCGAGCAGCAGGACCTTGCTCGAACGGGTCGGGTTGAGGCCGCGGATGCCGAGGTTCGGCCGCAGGCCGAGTCCTTCCTCGTCGCGCGCAAAAACCCCGGGCACTTTGCGCAGCGCCTCGTTGATGGTGAAGACGCGGGACTCAGTGAGAATGCCCGCGTCGATGACCGTACCGGAGCCCGGGATCGAGTCGAGGCGGATCCGGTCGCCGATCACGGTGATGACGGGTTCCAGTCCGTCGCTGTCGGACGCCGAGGCGTCGTCGGCTCGAGCGCCGGTCGCAGCGAGCAGGCAGACACTTACCGCCAGGCCGGGCAGCGCCGAGCGAGCGACGACGACTTGAGCAGAGGGGCGGGAGGGCGAGACGGCCGGGCGGGCAGAAGCGGGCATGGAGGGTCCGACGGTTTCTACTTGGTGTTGGCCGCGACTCTGCTGAATGCGTCATTGGATGTCAATGCAAATCATTCGTATTCGTATTAAGTAGATGCCGCAACCGGTTGGCGGGATCTGTCTCGACCGGACGCTGGCGCGTTAGGCTTGCGGCCTGTACCAACGTCCCGAGCCAACGCCATGCCCTCCTTCGACATCGTGTCCGAATTCCCCATGAACGAAGTGATCAACGCTGTCGACCAGGCCTCGCGCGAGGTCAGCCAACGGTTTGATTTCAAGGGGACGAATGCCAAGTTTGAATTGAAAGACCACGTCGTCACGCTCTCTGCGCCTGCAGATTTTCAATTAAAGCAAATGATCGAGATCCTCAAGCTCAAGCTCGCCAAGCGCGGCATCGACGTCGCCTGCCTGAAGATCGATGAGCCGGTGGTCACCGGCCAGACGGCGAAGCAGGTCGTCACGCTGCGCGAGGGGATCGAGACCGAGCTTGGCAAGAAGATCCAGCGCCAGATCAAGGATTCGAAACTGAAGGTGCAGGCGGCGCTGCAGGACAAACAGGTCCGCGTGACCGGCAAGAGCCGGGACGACCTGCAGGATGCGATCGCGCTGGTGAAGAAGGGCGAGTACGAGCTGCCGCTGCAGTTCACCAACTTCAGGGACTGAGCGGCGGCTCCGTCGTGGGCGCAGTCGCCTGCGCAGGCGTTGCGCCAGCCTGCAGCAGCGCTTCGATCCGGGTTGCGAACGCGTGCGCCAGCAGGTCGTGCTGCACACCCGTGGCCGGCCCCGCGAACCCCGTGTGAATCTCGTGCACGCGGCCCGCGCGGTCAATGAAGATCGCAGTCGGGTAAGCGAGCACGGCGTCGAGCTGCGGCACCGCGGCCGCTGCTTTCGCCTTGTCGGCTGTACCCGCGATCAATGTCGGGTAGGCAATGCCGTAAGCCGTGCGGAAGCGCTGCACGGCAGCAACGGCACGCTCGAATTCCGCGTGCTGCTCGAACATCAGGCTGACGATCTCGAGCCCTCGCGACCGGTACTTGCGGTCGAGTTGCACCAGCAACCTTGCTTCGTCGTGGCTGTTGGGACACCAGCTGCCGGCGAGCGTGACCAGCAGTACCTTGTCCTGGAAGCGCGGATCGCTGCTCGACACCGTCCTGCCGTCCAGGTCCTTGAACGCGAACGTGAACGGCGCAGCGGGGTCGCGCAGGCGCGAAGTGAGCGCTGCCGCATCGATCGCAGCGTCCGGGTTGCGGGTCGCGACGAAGCGCTGCGCACCGTCGCGGTCCGACCACGCTTCGCCAACGAGCTCGCCCCTGGCGTCGAGCTTCGCTTCGTAGAGCACGACCGCGCCGCCATCGAAACGCGACAGGCGCAACTCCTCGTCATGGGCCTCGCCAGCCAGGAAACGCTGGTCGCCGGTCGGCATCTGCACCGTACCCGTCACGTCGTCGAAACGCTGGTCGAAAATTGCGACGCCGGCAGTCCGGCGACCGGTGCCGTCCGTAAACGTCACGTCCCAACGCCCTGCGAAATCCGCGTTGTCCGGCAGGGCGTCGGGGTAGAAGCGCCATGTTTCGCCGAGCTTCGCGGTGAACGGCAGTTGCAGGGCCTTGCCGTCCGCGTGGACGAGCGTGACGTCGCCGGTCAGTTCGCCGCCTCTCACTTTGGCGGACAAGGTCGTTTCGTAGCCGGGGAACCGGGCCTGCAACCGGTCCGGAGTGACTGCCACTTCGTCGAGCCGGATACGTTCATCACCGTTGATGACGTACAGCACCTTGCCGGTCTCTTCCTGCGCCACGTCCAGGCCGAAAGGCACCGTCTTGCTGCCCGGCAGCTCGAGGGTCGCGCGGTAGCTGCCGGCCTGCAGTTCGCGGCTCGCGGGTTTCGAGCAGGCGGCGAGCGCAAGCGCTCGCTGCCAGGAGAGCCAGGCCGGCAGCGCGATACGTTCGCTGTCGACCCGCGGCGGGCAGGTGCGGTCGATTCATGCGGCAGGTTCGGCCGTGGGGCCGTCAGACGTCGAGGGCGACGCGGATCTTGTCGACCAGGTCTTCGCCGCCGTGCTCGCGGACGTGCTCGATCACGATCGGTCCGAATTTCTTCGCGGTGTCGATGTCGACGCCCAGTTCTGCGAACGATGCGGCGAGGCCCGCCCAGCGGCCAGCCGATGACTTCCGGCCGCCGAACAACGATCCGATGCCACCGGCGAGCGAGCTCAGGGCACTCGGCGGCGGGGCGTTCTTGAGCAGCTTGTCGGCGCCCGGGACGTCGGCGACGAACGCCTTGAAGTCCGCCGGGCTCAGGTTCTGCTGGCCTGCACGCAGCAGGGCCACGACGCCACCGCGGGCCTGTTCCCTGGAGACTCCCAGGTTCCTGGTGATCTTGCGGATCAGGTCGTCCATCGGCTTCACTCGGGGTGGGGGCGAACCGCGCCGATTCTACGTCAAGCCGGCTGCCAGACGAGCGCCAGATCGGTCACCTCGGTGTCGGACTTGCGCGCCTTGATCTCCGACTGCTCCACGGCGATCGCACCGGCGTCGAACTTCGATTCGAGCGCTGCAATCTCGTCGGCCAGCTCCGCCTCCAGCGCGGCGTGCTGCTGTTGCAGCGCCGTCAGGTCGGCTTCGGCATGCGCGACGTCGGTCCGTTCCTTGCCGATGCGGCCCACGCTCCTCGCGGCGGACGATGCTTTGCCGAACGCGCTGCCGCGGCGACCGCCGAACAGCGCACCGAGCAGGCTGCCCCCCACGCTGAGCGCGGAAGACATCGTCTGCTGGCTCGACTGCTCCTTTTCGCGCACGAGTTTCTGTTCCGCCTTGCGCGCCCGGTCCTCGATCGTGTCGAGCTTCGACGCGTATTTCCTGCGCAAGGCATCGACGGCCGCATCGCGCTTCTCGCGCAAGGCCAATGCGAGGCGTGCCCGGAACTCGCTTTCGCTGCCGCCAGGAGCGGAGGTCAGCTTGAGGTCGGGGCAGCGCATGATCGACAGCGAGGACGTGCGGTAGACGTGATCTGCGAGCGACTTGCCGTGCTGCGCGAAGGCCTTGGCCGCGATGGCGCTGCCGGCGACTCGGCAAATGTCGCGTTGGGCAGCGGGAGCATCGAGCAGCTGGATGGCGTCCGCGTTGCAGATTTCGGCAGCGTCCCAGTCGGGGCCCTGTGCGGTGAGTGGTGCGAGGTAGTACCAGTTTTCCCACGCGTCGAGGCCGGCCTTCGCGTCGACGAAGTGCGCCCGCACGCGTGCTCCGATGCGCGGCTCGTACTCGACGCCCTGGTTGCCGGCGGCCGCCATGAACTTCTCCGGCACGCCTGCCGGGACGATGGGGCGACTGCCTGACGCCTGCGCCGGCGCGTGCGGTGTGGCGGCGCGAGCAGGTCCGGTCACTGCAGCGGGCGCAGGCAGGGTCGACTCTTTTCCCTCTGACGCGGCCAGCTGCGCGATCTCGGCCGATGTCAGCGGACCGCGCAGGTACGACAGTGCCCAGCGCGTGCGGAGCAGCACCGGCGCTGCATCGTGCACGTTGCGCATCAGGAACGTGCGCTGTGGCAGGTTCGACATCGCCGCTTCGAGCTGCGACTTGTCCATGCCACCGGCCGAATCGCTGCCGAGCAGGCCCTCGATCACGCGGGCCTTGTCGCGCTCCGTCTGCAGGCGGCCGATGAACCAGGTGCCGGCATTGCCCAGGCCCTTGTAATCGAGGTCGACGGGGTTCTGCGTCGCCAGCACGACGCCGAGGCCGAACGCGCGCGCCTGCTTCATCAGTGTCAGCAGCGGCAGCTTGGACGGCGGCATCGCGCTCGGTGGGAAGAAGCCGAACACTTCATCCATGTAGAAGATCGCACGCAGGCTGGTGGTGCCGGACTGGCGGCGCATCCACGCGACGAGTTCGTTCGTGACCAGCGTCACGACGAACATGCGTTCGGCGTCGTTCAAGTGCGCGATCGAGACGATTGCGATGCGGGGCTTGCCGTCTGCGTCGTAGAGCAGCGACTGGATGTCGAGCGCGTCGCCGGCGAGCCAGGCCTCGAACCCGGGCGATGCCAGCAGGCCGTTGATGCGGAGCGCGAGTTCCGTCCGGTCCTTCGCCGGGAAAAAGCTCTCGACGTCGAAGACGCCCACCTTGTCGAACGGCGGCTTCTGTACCGACCGGATCAGGGCGGCGAGGTCGAGGCTCTCGCCTTTGCGCCACGCGGCGTCGAGCAGCGCGGAGAGCAGGATGAATTCCCGGCTGCGGATCGGATCGGCGTCGATGCCGAGCAGTCCGAGCAATCCGGCGACGGCAGAGCCGACACGCTCCTTGAGCGCGGTGGCGTCGTTCGCGACCACCTGATCGGGCGCTGCGAACGAACGGAGGATCGACAGCGGCCGGCCCGCGTTCGAGCCGGGCGTGTAGATGTCCACCACGGCCGCGTCACGCAGGCGCTGGATGCGTTCGCCGTCCTGGCCCCATTCCTCGAGTCCTTTGCGCCAGGTCGCTGCGGTTGCCGTCGCGAACTCGTCGACGCTCTGGCCCTTGCGCGCGGCTTCGCCGGCGTCGACCCAGGGCTTGAAGTCTTCCGGCCGCAGCTGCGGAAAGGTCAGCGCGAGGTTGGCGATGTCGCCTTTCGGGTCGATGACGATGGCGGGAACGCCGTCGATCGCGGCCTCCTCGAGCAGCGACACGCAGAGGCCGGTCTTGCCGCTGCCGGTCATGCCGATGCAGACCGCATGCGTCGTCAGGTCGCGCGAGTCGTACAGCAGTTCGGCGCCGAGTTCCTGCGTGGCCGGGTCGTACTCGCGACCGAGATAGAAGACGCCAAGCTTTTCGTAGGACGGGAGCGGCATGTCGGTTTCCTTGGGTCCGGGAACGCGCCAACGGCGGCCAACGGCGGTCAATAACGGATTGACGCAGCAGATGTTACCGAATTGTCACCGCCGGGCGACTGACGGCGTAACCTCGCAACCCTACGATGGCTTGAAAATTCCAATCCACTCCGTGGTCTGCGCATGTCCATCGTCCTCGATCAGGTAACCAAGCGGTACCAGGGTACCCCGGTCGTCAACGACGTTTCCCTGAACGTCCGCCAGGGCGAGTTCCTGGTGCTGCTCGGCCCAAGCGGCAGCGGCAAGAGCACGTTGTTGCGCGCGATTGCCGGCCTCACGGAAATCGACCATGGGCGGGTGGCGCTCCACGGCCGCGACGTGACCCACGTGAACTCGCGCGAGCGCCACGTGGGGTTCGTCTTCCAGCACTATGCGTTGTTCCGCCACATGAGCATCGGCGAGAACATCGAGTTCGCGCTGCGCGTGCGCAAGGTCAAAAGTGCGGAACGACGCGCGCGTCGCAAGGAACTGCTCAGGCTCGTCGCCCTCGAGGGCATGGACGACCGGCTCCCGGCGCAGCTCTCGGGCGGGCAGCAGCAGCGCGTTGCCGTTGCACGGGCGCTCGCGCACCGGCCCGAGGTGCTGTTGATGGACGAGCCGTTCGGCGCGCTCGACGCCAAGATCCGCGAGGAGCTGCGCCGGACCATCCGCCAGATCCAGCGCGAGCTCGACATGACGACGATCCTGGTCACCCATGACCAGGAGGAAGCATTCGCGCTCGCCGACCGCATCGGCGTCATGCACCAGGGCCGCCTGCTCGAATGCGGCAAGCCCGACGACCTCTACACGCGCCCGGCCACCCGCTTCGTCTCCACGTTCCTGGGCGCGGCCAACCTGCTGCTCGGTTACCGGACGCCCCGCGGCGTGCGCTTCAGCTCCACGCCGATGGCGGGCGGCGAGGTGCCGCGGGAAGTGGTCGCCATCCTGCGGCCGGAAGAAGTGGAACTCTGCGCCGACGAGCAGGCGGTCAAGGCGAACTTCGTCAGCTACGGTCAGGTCGAGGAGGTCCTGTTCGGCGGCGCGGTCGAACGCCTGCGTGTCCGCATGGCCAGCGACGGCCCCGTGCCGGTGGCGCCGGGACGCGACGGTTCTGCCGGACAGGGCTCCCTGCTCGAGGTGTCGCGCACGCTGCCCGAACAACGCGACTTCCCGGTCGCGGTCGGACAGCGCGTCGCCGTCGGCGCGCGCAACATCCACGTGCTGCCGACGCCGATCTCGAGCTTTACCGCCGTGGCTGCGGACGAAGCGGCCGCGCGCGAGCTCCGCGATTCGCCACTGCTGCTGACTCTCGGCACGCGCATGCAGACGCGTGTCGCGACCCGGATCGGTCGCTTCGAGCGGGCGCCGCCGGGCATGCCCGCGATCGCGACCGGGCCCGGTTGCGCATCGGCGGCCGAATGGCACCTGACGCACGGTGCCGTGCAGCTGCTTTGCGTGCCGCCCACGGCATCGCTGCCAAACCACGTGGTCATCCACACGCTCGACGCCGAGTCGCGCCGCGCGACGCTCGCGGTCGCGGCGAGTCTGCTGCGCCACGTCGCGGCCGAGGCCATCTACCTGGGTATCCAGCCCGCGACGTCCGCCGAGTCCGAGCGGGGTGCGCACATGCGCAACCTGCTGGACGCACGTTCGGCCGCGCTCGCCGATCACGGTCTCGACATGCGGACCGAGCTGCGTCCCGGCGCCGTCGCGGAAGAGCTGCAGAAGGAACTTGCCGCGTACGAGCGCAGCATGCTCGTGCTCGGCACGTCGAATCCGGAAGCGATCCAGTGGGACTGGCTCAAGTCGCTGCTCGAGGGGACGCCCGGGCGTCCCGTGCTGATCGTCAACTCGGCGCGCGCTGAGCCGGCCGCGGACGCCTGAGATGGCTGCTTCCTGGTTCCGCCAGCCCAGCATCCTCCCGGGTTTCGGCCTCACGCTCGGGTTCACGACGTTCTTCCTGAGCGCCCTCGTGCTGCTGCCGCTCGCAGCGCTGGTCTTCAAGACCACGTCGCTGACCTGGTCGGAGTTTCTCGACGTGGTGCTGGACGAACGCGCGCTGGCGTCCTACCGGCTGAGCTTCGGCGCTGCCTTCATTGCCGCGACCGTCAACGCGTTCTTCGGCTTCATCGTCGCCTGGTCGCTCGTGCGCTACGAGTTCCCGGGGCGACGCCTGGTCGATGCGCTGATCGACCTGCCGTTCGCGCTGCCCACGGCCGTGTCGGGTATCGCGCTCGCCACGGTCTTCTCGCCGACGGGCTGGCTCGGCGGGCGGCTGCAGGAACTGTTCGGCATCCAGGTCGCCTACACGTGGCTCGGCGTCGTCGTCGCGCTGATCCTGATCGGCCTGCCGTTCGTGGTGCGCTCGGTGCAGCCGGCGCTGGTCGAAGCGCAGCGCGACCTCGAGGAAGCCGCCGAAACACTCGGCGCGAGTCCCTTCACGGTGTTCCGCCGCATCATCCTGCCGGCGGTGCTGCCGGCGCTGGTCACGGGCTTCACGATGGCGTTCGCGCGCGGCGTCGGCGAGTACGGGTCGGTGGTGTTCATTGCCGGCAACCTGCCGCTCAAGACCGAGATCACGCCGCTCCTGATCGTGATCAAGCTGGAGCAGTTCGACTACAACGGCGCCGCAGCGCTCGGCTTCATGATGCTGCTCGTGTCCTTCCTGATGCTGTTCGCCATCAACCTGGTGCAGTCGTGGAGCCGGCGGCGCCACGCCGGGCCCGCCGACACGGGCCGCAGGGTCGAGCGGCGCGCGCGCCCGCGCACGCAGAAGGTCGGGGCCTGACGTGGCTGGCGCAGCCCCACGGTTCGAGAAGCGCAAGCACGTGCCGCCAGGCGTGCGTGCCGGGCGCATCGCGCTGATCTCGGTGGCCATCGGCTTCCTGGCCCTGCTGCTGCTGGCGCCGCTCGGGGCCGTGCTCGGACAGGCGTTCGCGGAGGGCTGGCGCGTCTTCCTCGAGTCGTTCGACAATCCGGACACGCTCGCCGCGATCAAGCTGACGCTGCTCACGGCGGCGATCGTCGTGCCGGTCAATACGCTGTTCGGCATCGCGGCCGCCTGGGCGATCGCGAAATTCGAGTTCAAGGGCAAGAGCCTGCTGATTACGCTGATCGACCTGCCGTTCGCGATATCGCCGGTCATCGCGGGCCTGGTGTTCGTCATGCTGTTCGGCGCACACGGCTGGTGGGGCCAGTGGCTGCAGGATCGCGACATCCAGGTCATCTTCGCGGTGCCAGGCATCGTGCTCGCCACCCTGTTCGTGACGTTTCCCTACGTCGCGCGCGAGCTCATTCCGCTCATGCAGCAGCAGGGCAGCGAGGAAGAGGAGGCCGCCATCACGCTCGGCGCCGGCGCCTGGACCACCTTCCTCCGCGTCACGCTGCCGAAGATCCGCTGGGGCCTCATCTACGGGGTGATCCTGTGCAACGCCCGCGCCATGGGCGAGTTCGGCGCGGTCTCCGTCGTGTCCGGCCACATCCGCGGCCTGACGACGACGATGCCGCTGCAGGTGGAGATTCTCTACAACGAGTACCTGTTCGTGGCAGCCTTCGCAGTGGCGTCCGTGCTCGCGCTGCTGGCGATCGTGACGCTCGTCATCAAGACCCTCGTGGAGTGGCGTGCCGACAGGCGCACAGGCTGATGGACAGGATTCCTGCATTGCTGAAAGACGGGTTGGCGAGCCTCCGGCGACTGGCGGCCGGGCCGGCCACGCTCGAGCGCACGCTCACGCTCACGCTCGGCGGGCTCGTGCTCGCCGCGATCCTGGTGCTGGCGATCAGCGCCGTCGGCCTGCTGCACAAGCAGGCCGAACAGCACGCGATCGCCCGGGTCCAGCTCGCCGGCGTTGCCGCGCGCGAGGAACTGCGTCGCCTGAGCGAAGACACGCTCACGACGACCCGCGTGCTCGCGGACCGCCAGCCGCTGCAGAGGCTGATACGCGCGGGCAACCGCGAGCAGGCCGAGCTGTTCCTGCGGCGCACCTGTGGTGCTCTGAATCTCGGCGCCTGCGCCGTCATCGTCGGGCAGAACGTCATCGCGAGCACGGGTCGGAACGTGGCGTGGAACGAGACGCTCGAAGCGACGGCGGACCAGGGCGAACGCTTCATGCTGGCCCCGGACTGGCAGCCGGAGGGCCTGATCGGCGCCACGGCACTGGTGCCCAACTTCGTCGAGACCCGCGTCGTCGCGTTGCGCTATTTCGACGCCCGGCTGGCCGTGACCCTGTCCCAGCAGGCGGGCATGCCGATCCGTCTCGTCCGCCTGTCGAACTGGCTCGACAACGTCGAGCCCGATTTCAAGGAACTGCATTCGACGGCGCTTTCGCGCGCGGAAAGCGTGGCGCGCCGCATCGAGCCGCGCGACCTGTTTGCGTCGAGCACCCCGATCTTCGCGTCGACCGGCGAGGGCATCGCGTTGCTCGAGGCGCGACTGCCCGCGTCCGAGAGCGACTCGGAAGTGGCCGGATTCGTGCGTCGCCTCGCCGTGACGGCTTTCCTGCTGAGCCTCGGCGCGGTTGCTGCTGCCCTGTTGCTGGCGCGGCGCATCGTGCGGCCGCTGCAGTTCGTGGCCGAATCCGCGACCCGTCTCGGGCTGGGCGACTTTTCCGCCTCGATTCCCGTCGCAGGCGGCGGTCCCGAAGTCGTTGCGCTCGCCAGGACCCTCGAGGACATGCGACGCCACCTGGTCGAGCTCACGGCGACCTTGCGCCGTCGCGAGGCCGACGCGCAGGCGATGCTGCGCGGAGTCGTCGAGGGCGTGTATGCCGTCGACTCCAACCGCAACGTGAAGTACCTCAACCCGCAGGCGGAGCGCATGCTCGGTGTCGATTCCGGCACGGCCGTCGGCAAGTTCTGCGGCGACGTGCTCAGGCCCTGCGCGCTGCCGGATGGCACGCGACCCTGCGACAGCGCGTGCCCGATCGTCGCCTCGCGTGAGCACGGCCAGGCGCAGGTCACGGAGTTCCTCCAGCGCGCCGATGGCGCGAGGCGCACGGTGATCATCACCAGCGCCGGCATGGTCGACGGCCTGCAGGTGCAGGTCATGCGCGACGAGACCGACCTCGAGGCAGCCCGCCGCGCACGCGACACGATCCTCGCCAACATTTCGCACGAGTTCCGCACGCCGCTCGCCGCGCAGCTCGCGTCGATCGAGTTGCTGCAGGAGAACCTGCACGTGCTGCCGCGTGAGCAGCTCGAGGAACTCGTGACCTCGTTGCGCCGGGGCTCGCTGCGGTTGACGCGGCTGATCGACAACCTGCTCGAGAGCGTGCGCATCGAGTCGGGGCAGCTCGCAATCCGCCAGCAGCACCTGCAGTTGCACGAGATCGTGCAGGACGCGGTGGAACTCGTGGGCAGCCTGTTCACGCAACGCGGCCAGACGCTCGAGGTGGACGTGCCGGAAGAGCTGCCTGCGCTGGTGGGTGACGGGCCGCGCCTGACGCAGGTCTTCGTCAACCTGCTGGCCAACGCCAACAAGTTCGGGCCGGAGGGCAGCACGGTCAGCATTGGTGCGCGACTCGTCGATGGCGTGCTCGAGGCCACCGTGGACGATGCCGGTCCCGGCGTTACCGAGAGCGAGCGCGGCTCGATCTTCGAGCGCTTCCATCGTGCGTCCGCGGAAGAGCCCGAGCCGCGCGGTCTCGGCCTCGGACTGTGGATCGTGAAGTCGATCGTGGAACGTCACGGCGGCACGGTGGCGGCCATGCGCGACGAGCAGGGGCTCACGCGCTTCGTGGTCCGGTTGCCTGCCGTGGGGGCGGACGCCTCATGAAGATCCTGGTCGTCGACGACGATCCCGACCTGTTGTCGCTCGTCGGCTTCGCGCTGACGCAGTCGGGATTCGTCGTCGTCAAGGCGGCCGACGTGCCGTCCGCGCTGCAGGTGTTTGCCGCGGAGTCACCCGACCTCGCGATCCTGGACATCAACCTGCCCGGCGGCAGCGGCTTCGACATCTGCACGGCGATTCGCCGGCAGTCGCGTATCCCCGTGATGATGCTGACGGCGCGCGGCGAGGAGGAAGACCTGGTGCGGGCGCTCGACCTCGGCGCGGACGACTACCTCACCAAGCCTTTCAGTCCGCGCACGCTGCTGGCGCGAGCGCGGGCATTGCTGCGACGTGCGGGACTCGAAACGGGCGGTTCGATGACCGTCGGCTCGTTGCGCCTCGACCTGGAAGCGCACGTGCTGCATGTCGGTGCGGCGCAGCCTGTCAAACTGACGAAGCTCGAGTCGCGCCTGCTGCAGATCCTGATCGCGAATGCCGGTCATGTGGTCGGCACCGAGCGGCTGCTCACGCACGTGTGGGGACATCGTGGCAGCGGCGACCGGCAACTGCTCAAGCAGCTGGTGCACCGGCTGCGGCAGAAGATCGAGGAAGATCCGGCGGCGCCGCGGGTGCTGCAGACGGCGGCGGGGGCGGGGTACAGGCTGGAGGACAAGGGGTAGGAAGGGGTAGGAAGGGCAGGAAGGATAGGAGGCAGGAAGGGTAGGAAGGGCAGGAAGGGGATAGTCGGAAGGTGTGGTTGTTGCGGAAGGTTCTGCGGCACACCCCGGGAGAAGACAGAGAAGTGTCAGAGCGAGAAGAGCTGGAAGCGATGGCGGCAAAGCTCGCAGCCCATCCGGACTATCGGGTGTTGCGGCGACTGGACACGTCGCGCCAGCGACCCGCCGTTGAAGGGCATGCCGTTCGGCACGCCGCGATCGTAGACACCGAAACTACCGGTACGGATCCGACGACCGACAAGGTCATCGAGCTCGCGATCGTGGTGGTCGAGTACTGTCACGTCACGGGCACCGTCGGACGTGTGCTCGAGACCTAC
The DNA here is from genome assembly GCA_963827615.1 of uncultured Gammaproteobacteria bacterium. Lineage (GTDB taxonomy): Bacteria > Pseudomonadota > Gammaproteobacteria > Steroidobacterales > Steroidobacteraceae > RPQJ01. The sequence continues at coordinate 30,253 of CAWHCA010000051.1, forward strand.
GATGCACTCGAAGATCCGGGCATGCCGATCCCGCCCGCGTCGACGGCCATCCACGGCATTACCGATGCAATGGTCGTGGGCCAGCGCATCGACGACGCGCGCGTCGGTCAGCTGCTCGAGTCCGTCGGCATCGTGATTGCGCACAACGCCGGTTTCGACCGCAAGTTCCTCGAGCCGCGCCTGCCCGTGTTCGCTACGCTGCCCTGGGGCTGTTCGTGGCAGGAAGTGCCGTGGAGCGATGCAGGGATCGCCAGTTCCAAGCTCGAGTACCTCGCGTACCGGCACGGCTTCTTCTACGACGGTCACCGTGCCGAAGCGGATTGCCACGCGCTGCTCGAAGTGCTGTCGCAGCCATTCGGTGCGACAGGCGGCACCGCGCTGAAGGTGCTGCTCGACTCCGCGCGCAGCCCGTCGTTCCGCTTGTGGGCGAACAACTCGCCGTTCGAGACCAAGGACGTGCTCAAGCAGCGCGGGTACTGGTGGGACGCCGGCCGTCGCTGCTGGTCAGTCGAAGTACGGTCGCAGGAAGCGGTGCAGGAAGAACTGGCCTGGTTGCGCGACGCGGTCTACGGCGGCAAGAACGTCGAGCTCGATCTCGACGAGTTCGACGCCAGGACGCGGTACGCCGCGCGCGAAGGGCGACGCACGAAGTTGCGGACGAAGTGACCGGGGTTCATCCTTGCGGGCCAGTCACGCAGGAATTCTCGACATGACGGTGAAAGACAGCAACGGCAACACGCTGGCCGAGGGCGATTCGGTGCAGGTCATCAAGGACCTGAAGGTGAAAGGATCGTCGGAGACGCTGAAGCGCGGCACGGTGTTCAAGAACATCCGCCTCACCGACGACGAGGAAGCGATCGAATGCGGGCAGGGTCGCAATACCGTCGTGCTGAAGACGTGTTTTCTGAAAAAGGCGTAGGTGCAGGTTCGGTGATTAGTGACTAGTGATCGTGATTGCGGAACATTGATCAGCGATCAGAATGCATGCCATGGCTCGGACGCGTCGCATGCGGCCGACCGATCGGCAATACTGCGCGCCGGCTGACAGCACGCCTGGGGGACTGCGCATGAACACGCGATTGATCGGAGTCGCCGCGGCGACACTGTGGCTGGCGGCGGGCATCGCCCGCGCCGCGGAGCCACCCGCCGACCTCGTCGTGCTCGGTGCCGCGATCGCCACGCTGGATCCGGCCCGTCCGGAGGCCACGGCACTTGCCGTGCGCGGCGACCGCATCGTGGCGGTCGGCAGCGATGCCGAGATCGCTCCGTTCGTGGGACCCGCCACGCGCCGACTCGAGGCCGGCGGGCGCCGCGTCGTGCCGGGCTTCATCGAGGGGCACGGGCACTTCATGTCACTCGGCGAATCGCTCGGCACGCTCGACTTGCGCGGTGCGCGAGCGGTGGGAGGACATCGTCGCGCAGGTCAAGGCGGCGGCGGCCACGGCCGCGCCGGGCACGTGGATCGTCGGCCGTGGCTGGCACCAGGAGAAATGGCGCGGGTTGCCTGCCGATGCGGTGGGCGGCGTGCCGACCAACACGGCGCTGAACGCCGTGGCACCGCGAAATCCCGTGGCCCTCGAGCACGCGAGCGGTCACGGTGTGATCGTGAACGCGGCGGCGCTGGCGCTGGCCGGCATCGACGCCAAGGCGACCGATCCCACGGGTGGACAGGTCGTGCGGGATGCGAACGGCACGCCGACCGGTTGGCTGGTCGATACCGCCGCCGATCCGGTGTATGCGGCACAGCAACGCGCGCTGGCCGCGCTGCCCGTCGCGGAGCAACGCCGATTGCGGGTCGAACAGGTTCGCCGGGCCGGGCAGGAGGCGCTCAGCAAGGGCGTCACGACGTTCCACGATGCGGGTGCGTCGTTCGCGACGATCGATCTCTATCGCGAGCTGGCGGAGGCCGGCGAGTTGCCGGTCCGGCTCTACGCAATGGTGGGCGGCGAGAGCGTCGAGCGCCTGGCGCAGGAACTGCCGCGTTACCGGCTGGTCGGGCATGCGAATCACTTCCTCACCGTGCGCGCGATCAAGCGCATGGTGGACGGCGCGCTCGGCTCCCGCAGTGCCTGGCTGCTCGAGCCGTACACGGACGCACCCGACAGCACCGGGCTCGTGGTCGACAGCCTGGAGACGATCGAGCGCACCGCGGAACTCGCGGCTGCCAACGGCTACCAGCTGAACACGCATGCGATCGGCGACCGCGCCAATCGCGAGATTCTCGATCTGTACGAGCGCGCGCAGCGCGGGCGTGACGGTCGGGCGCTGCGCTGGCGCATCGAGCACGCGCAGCATCTGCATCCGATCGACGTGCCACGTTTCGCCAAGCTCGGCGTGATTGCCTCGATGCAGGGCGTCCACGCGAGCTCGGACGGACCGTGGGTGCCGAAGCGACTCGGCGAGCCTCGCGCCGGCGAGCGTACCTACGTGTGGCGCTCGTTGATCGATTCCGGCGCGCTGGTCAGCAACGGCACCGACGTGCCGGTCGAGGACATCGACCCGTTGGCGTGCTTCCGCGCCTCGGTCACGCGCGAGATGGTGAACGGCCAGCGCTTTCACCCCGAGCAGAACATGACGCGCCAGGAAGCGCTCGCCAGTTACACCTGGAACAACGCCTACGCCGGCTTCGAGGAGGACCTCAAGGGCAGCCTCGCGCCAGGCAAGCTGGCCGATTTCGTGGTGCTCGATCGCGACATCCTGCGCGTGCCCGACGCCGAACTCGCCTCGGCGCAGGTGCTGCACACGGTACTGGCCGGGCGCGTGGTCTACAGTCGCGCGCCCTAGGAGCCCCGCGCCAGCGGGGACAGCCGCGAGTCTTGCCGAGACGATTGAGGTTGAGCGCAAACAGTCTGTCGACGTGGCGCTGTGTCAGGGCTCGCTCTGAATGAACGGCAGCACGGCCTCGACCGTGCGCGCCGGATCTTCTTCGTGCGGCACGTGCCCAAGCGCGTCGAACACGACCAGCCGACTGCCGTGGATGTCGCGAGCAAACCGCTCGCCGAACTCGAGCGGAATCAGGCGATCCTTGCCGCCCCACAGGATCAGCGTCGGCAACCGGACCTCAGGCACCCGCTCCGCCAGCGCCCCTGGCTTCGTCTGCTCGAAGCGGGACACCAGTGCTGCACGATTACCCTCGCGCGTCGCGAGATCGAAGTACCGATCGACGAGCTCGGGCGTCACCTGGGTCGGGTCGCCATAGACGTCGCGCAGGCTGCGTTCGACGACACCGCGGGGCAGGACGTCACGCATGAGCACGTTGAGTAACGGCGTGCGCGCGATCCGAAAAGCGAGCGGCACGGATTGTGACTGATAGGAGTAACCGGCGGCGTCGATCAGTATCAGGCGATCGACGCGCTCCGGGTGCAGGACGGCGGTGGCCCACGCGACGTAGCCGCCGAGCGAGTTGCCAGCGAGTACGAAGCGCTGCACGCCAAGCGTATCGGCCACGCCAAGCACGGTGTCGACGTAGCTCTCAACGGTGTAGATCCCGTCGGGCGCGGGGCCCGTCAGTCCGAAGCCGGGCAGGTCGAAGCGGATCACGCGGCGTTCGCGGGTCAGCTCCCGGGTCCATCCGTCCCAGGTGTGGAGCGAGGCGCCGGTTCCGTGCAGCAGAACGATGGGCACCGTGTCGTCGCGCGGACCTTCGTCGCGCACGTGCAGCTGCATGCCGCGCACCGCGATGAATTGCGACGGCGGCGGCGCCCACTTGGCCTGCAGCGCCGACACGGGTTGATCCGGTACGCGCCAGGCGATGAAGGCGGCGCCGATCGCACCGGCCACGAGTAGCAGCACTCCAGCGAGGATCTTTGTTGCGTGCGTCATGGGCGCGGTGGCGGATACCTTGATTGCTCTGCGTTGCCAACCGTAGCAGGCGATCTGCAGGGGCATTCGAGCACTGCGTCGCTCACGGCGATCACCCGGCCGATGCAGGGAGTCGTCCCAGCGGTATTGGCCTCCTCCCTCCCCCTTCCTCCCCTTCCTCCCTTCCTGCCCTTCCTGTCCTTCCTCACCTGTATCCCCGCGCCTGCAACGCGAACAACCCGGCGTAATGCCCGCCGAGTTGCATCAGCGCCTCGTGGCTGCCGCGCTCGAGAATGCGGCCGCCCTCGATGACGAGGATCTGGTCGGCCATGCGCACCGTCGAAAAGCGATGCGAGATCAGGATCACCATGCGCGAGCGGGCGAGGGCCTGGAACTGCTCGAAGACCTGCGCCTCGGCGCGCGCATCCATCGCCGCCGTCGGCTCGTCGAGCACGAGGATGTCTGCGTCTTCGCGCATGAAGGCGCGTGACAGCGCGACTTTCTGCCACTGGCCGCCCGACAGCTCGCGGCCGTCCTTGAACCACTTGCCGAGTTGCGTCGCGTAGCCGCCCGGCAGCTCCTCGATGAACGGCGCCGCCATGCCGAGCCCGGCCGCTTCGCGCCAGCGCGCTTCGTCCTCGAAGTGCGTGACGTCGCCCGCGCCGATGTTCTCGCCGACCTTGAGCTGGTAGCGCGCGAAGTCCTGGAAGATCACGCCGACGCGTCGCCGCAGTGCTGCCGGCTGCCAGTCGTCGAGATTCGTGCCGTCGAGCAGGATGCGTCCGGTGTCTGGTGTGTAGAGACGCGTCAGCAGCTTGATCAGCGTCGTCTTGCCGGAACCGTTCTCGCCGACCAGTGCCAGGCTTTCGCCCGGCCGCAGCGTGAAGCTCACGTCACGGACCGCGGGTTCGGTCGCGCCCGGATAGGTGAAGCTGACCTGCTCGAACTGCAGGCCGGTGCCCGGCGAGGCGCCCGTCGTCAGCGTTCCCGTCGCAGCGGCCACCGGCGTGTCGAGGTAGTCGTAGAGCGTCGACAGGTACAGGTTGTCCTCGTACATGCCGCCGATCGCCGAGAGGATCGAGGACACGGCCGACTGGCCCTGCCGGAACAGCAGCACGTACATCGTCATCTGGCCGAGCGTGATCTGGCCTCGCACCGCGCTGACGGCGACCCAGGCGTACGCTGCATAGAACGCGCCGGTGCTGACGAGACCGAGGAAAAAGCCCCACGTGTCGCGGCGGATCGTGAGCGCGCGGTCCTCGCGAAACACCTTCTGGAAAATCTGCCGGTAGCGGTCGAGCAGGCGCGGCCCGAGCTCGAACAGCTTCACTTCCTTGGCGTGATCTTCACGCGCGATGACCGTCTCCAGGTACATCTGCATGCGCGTCTCGGGCGAGCGCCAGCGGAAGAGACGGAAGGCGTCGCCGGAGAACTTGGCTTCGGCGATGAACGAGGGCAGGCCCGCGAGCAACAGCACCGCGACGGCCCACGGCGAGAACTGCGCCAGCAGCGTGCCGAAACTGAGCAGCGCAATCGCGTTCTGCACCAGGCCGAAGCTGCTCATCACGAGGGCCAGCGGCCGCGTCGACGCCTCCCGTCGCGCTCGCGTCAGCTTGTCGTAGAACTCGGAGTCTTCGAAATGACGCAGGTCGAGCGTGAGCGCCTTCTCGAGGATCATCTCGTTCACGCGCTGGCCGAGCTGGGCGCGCAGCAGTGACTGGCAGGTCGAAAGTCCGCGCTGCACGGCCGCAAGCGCGGCCACCAGCACGCCTTCGAGCACGACGTAACCGAGCACGGTGGAGAGATCGGTCCTGCCCGAGGCCTGGTGCAGGCCGACCGCCGTCACGACCGCATCGACGATCTTCGCGCCGACGAACGCAATGCCGGCGGGCAGCACGCCGGCCAGCAGCGTGAGCGCAGCCAGTGCGACGGTGAGCGGCTTGCTCGTCGACCAGACCAGTTCGAGCGCATGCCCGCGTGTAGCGGAAGACGTCGCCGAGCCCCTTGAGGCTGGCGAATGCACCTTCGGCGGGGGGCGGTCGTGCGCCCGGGCTCGATGACGTATGCAGTTTACGGCCGGCTACCATGTGCCCGGCAGCTTGCCACAAACGACGCCTGCGGTCACTTGCGCGTGTAGATCCGGTCGAACGTGGCACCCGCTGCAAAATGCGTTGCATTGGCTGCTTTCCAGCCGCCGAAGTCCGCGATGGTCAGCATGTGGACGTACGGAAAGGTCCGCCGCGTGCCGCGCCGCGACTTCCGGATCGCGCGGCCGGTAATGGTGCTGGGCGGCGATCTCCTGTGCTTCCTGCGAATACAGGTGCTCGACGTAGGCACGCGCGACTTCGACGGTCCCGCGACGGATCGCGACTTTGTCCACCACGGCGACGGGAGGCTCCGCGAGGATGCTGATCGACGGCACGACTGTCTCGAATTCCTGCTTCGGCAGCCGCTTCGAGGCCATGAAAGCCTCGTTCTCCCACGTGATGATGACGTCGCCGATGCCGCGCTGCGCGAACGTCGTGAGCGAGGCGCGGGCGCCCGTATCGAGCACCGGCACGTTCCGGTAGAGCTTGCCGACGAATTCCGCGGCCGTGGCCTCGCTGCCGCCCGGCTGGTGCAGCGCCCACGCCCATGCGGCCAGGTAGTTCCAGCGCGCGCCGCCCGACGTCTTGGGATTCGGCGTGATGACTGCAACGCCCGGCTTGACCAGGTCGCCCCAGTCGCGGATGCCCTTCGGGTTGCCCTTGCGCACGAGGAACACGATCGTCGAGGTGTAGGGTGAGCTGTTGTGGGGCAGCCGACCCTGCCAGTTGGCCGGCAGCAGCTTGCCTTTGCTGGCCAGCGCGTCGATGTCGTAGGCGAGTGCGAGCGTGACCACGTCGGCCGGCAGGCCATCGATGACCGTGCGCGCCTGCTTCCCCGAGCCGCCGTGCGACTGCCGGATCGCGACGTCCTCGCCAGTCTGTTTCTTCCAGTACTGCGCGAACTCCTGGTTGTACGCATCGTAGAACTCACGCGTCGGGTCGTACGACACGTTGAGCAGCGTAACCTCGGCCCGGGCCGTGGGGCTGATCAGGGAGCCGAGCAGGGTGGCGACGAACACCAGCCCGGACACGAAAACGGGGAACTTCATGCGCAGGTCTCCAGGGGGGAGACATGGTAACGCGACCGGCGGTGGTGCCGGTGGCAACTCGTCCCTGAGTCGCCGCCGGCGATACCTGCCACCGTTTGTCAGCGGGCGTAGATCCTGTCGAACGTGCCGCCGTCGGCGAAGTGCGTGGCCTGGGCCTTCGCCCAGCCGCCGAAGTCGGCGATGGTCACCAGGTTGATCCTGGGGAAGGTGCTCGCGTACTTCGCGGCAACCTCCGGGTCACGCGGGCGGTAGTAGTGCTTCGCGACGATCTCCTGGCCTTCCTTCGAGTACAGGTACTCGAGGTAGGCGCGGGCCTCGGCCGTGGTGCCACGACGGATGGCGACCTTGTCGACCACCGCCACCGGGGGTTCCGCCAGGATGCTGACCGTCGGCACCACGATTTCGAACTTGTCCTTGCCCAACTGGCGGCTGGCGAGGAACGCCTCGTTCTCCCACGAAATCATCACGTCGCCGATGCCCCGCTGGGCGAACGTCGTGAGCGAGCCACGCGCGCCCGTGTCGAGCACTGGTACGTTCTTGAACAATTTGCCGAGATACTCCTCGGCGGTGGCCGCGTTGCCGCCCGGCTGCTTCAGGGCCCAGGCCCATGCCGCCAGGTAGTTCCAGCGTGCCCCACCCGACGTCTTCGGGTTGGGAGTAATCACGGCGATGCCTGGACGCGCGAGATCACCCCAGTCCTTGATCTTTTTCGGGTTGCCCTTGCGCACCAGGAACACGATCGTCGAGGTGTAGGGCGAGCTGTTGCCTGGCAGTCGCGTCTGCCAGTTGGCGGGCAGCAGTTTGCCCTGCGTCGCCAGCGCGTCGATGTCGTAGGCGAGTGCCAGCGTGACGACGTCCGCAGGCAGGCCGTCGATGACGGTACGCGCCTGCTTGCCCGAGCCGCCGTGCGACTGGCGGATGCTGATGTCCTTGCCGGACTTCTTCTTCCAGTACTGTATGAACGCCTTGTTGTAGTCGTCGTACAGTTCACGCGTCGGGTCGTAGGACACGTTCAGCAGGGTCTTCGTTTCCGCGTGCAGGGTGGGGCTCGTCACCAGCATCACCGCCAGCATTGCGGGAGCCGCGAGTGCCTTCAAGATTCGATAGGTCGACATAGTCCGCTCTCCGTTCAGAATCCAAGTGCAAAGCGGGTCAGGAACACGTCCTCGTCTTCACGGTTTGCACCGCCCGCGGCGCCACCGTCGAAGCTCGTGCGGTCGTAGTTCAGGACCCACTTCAGGTTTTCGTTGAGGTACCAGTTGAGGCCCAGTCCGTAAGCCGTGGCTTTGCGGGCTGCGTTGACTGGATCCGCGAAAGAGGCCGCGCCGCCCACGAAGGCATCGTCGTCGGGATCCAGCTCCTGGTAGCGCGCGACCAGTTCGAAGGCGCCCCAGGTATTGTCGGCCAGGGAGAAGACGTTGTTCGGTTTGAAGCCACGGAAGCTCTCCTCTTCGCCGGTCAGGAACCAGGCGGCCTGGACCTGCCAGGCCGTCGTGTCCAGCGAGCCCTCGCGCCGTCCGGCAGTCGTGGTGCGCGAGACGTCCTGCGACACGGTGGTGTATTCGCCGAGCAGCCCGAAACGGCCGACGTAGTAGTAGAGCTGCGGTGCGAGGCGCGTGCGTTCGCCATCGGCGAGCGTCGGGGTCGTGCCGGTGCGGTAACGGAAGAACGTCGACTGCGCCGGCGTGCGCAAGACGGGCAGCAGCGGCTGGGCGGTCGTGCCCGTCTGCGACGTGTAGGTGCCCGCGATGCCGAGGCCGAGTCCGCGCAGTGCGAAGCTTTCACTTTCGCCGAACGGGTGCGCGAAGATGCGCGCCGCGTACTCCTTGTCGTCGTTCAGGTCCACGTCGGCGAACGTTTCGCTGCTGCCGCCGTCGTTCGAGCCGTTCAGGTAGGCGACCTGATAGTTCAGCCGACCGCCGAGGAGACCACCCGCGACCTGCAAGCCGATGTCGCGGTTCGGCGCGAGCTGCGTCGGAAAGCCGCGCGCGACCATGCGGATGTCGCTCGCAGACTGGATGCGTTCGAGGCCGACCGGCGCCTTGAACTTGCCGGCCGTGACCTGGAACGCAGGGTCGAAGCGACCGGTGACATAGGCGTCCTGGATGACGGTGCGGCCCTGGCCGAAATCGGGCGTGATGCGAAAATCGTAGATGCCGCCGAGCGTACCCTCGACGATCGGGCGCACGCGCGTGGCCTGCCAAGTGTCCTTCAGGCCCTCGGGGTCGTCGCTGCCGAAGAAGCGGCCGTCGACGTGGACGACGCCGCGCAGCTTGAGCTGGTTCTGGCTGTCGGCGGACGCGATGCTGAAGCCGCGCGGACTCGCCTTCACGACCGGCGTCGCTGCGACCGCGGTCTTCGTGGCTTCGTCCTGCACTTCGAGCTTGCGCTCGAGCACCAGCACCTTCTGGCTCAGTTCCTCGATCTTCTGCAGCAGCTCTGCGTTGGTCGGGTCGGCCTGGACGACGGCCGGCAGCAGCGCTGCGGCGATGGCCGCCGCCAGCAGCCGACGGGTCGTTGTTACGGGTTGCATCACTCGCTCTCCATGAAAGGGTCGAGTGAGATACTAAGAATCGGCGGTTACGGGGTCAGTCGCGGGCCGGTTAGGAATCGGTGACAACGTATAACCGCGGATGCCGGCGCGATAACGCGCAGGTGCGGCGTGTGCGCGACAACCCCACCCGCAACGCGGTGGGGCGACCCGGCTCAGCGCAGTGGCACCTCGATCCCGGCCATGAGTTGTGCCACGTCTGCCTGGGTCGATGCGCTCGCCGCCCGTTCGATCAGGCGGCGCGTGAGGTGCGGCGCGAACAGCTGGATGAAATCGAGCTGGTACTTCCGCAGCAGCCCGCCGCGCCGGAAACCGATCCACGTCGTGTGCGCCGGAAATAGGTTGGAGGTGTCGATGTGGACCAGGTCTGCGTCGTCCTTCTGCTCGACAGCCATGCTGGCGACGATGCCGACGCCGAGGCCGAGGCGTACGTAGGTCTTGATCACGTCCGCATCGCGCGCTGTCAGCACGACGTTCGGCACCAGGCCTTCCTTCGCGAAGATGCCGTGCAGCGACGACGGTCCGGTGAAGCTGAAGACGTAGGTCACGATCGGGTACGACGCCAGCTGCTTCAGGGTGAGTTCTTTCTTCAGGCGCGCCAGCGGATGATTGCGCGGCACGACGACGTGCCGGTGCCAGCGATAGCAGGGCAGCAGCGAATAGCCGTCAAAGAGCGCTTCCGAGCCGGTGGCGATGGCGAAATCGATGCGATCGAGCGCCGCCATCTCCGCGATCTGCTCCGACGTGCCCTGGTGCAGGTGCAGGCGCACCTCCGGGTACCGCTCGCGGAACTGCTTGATGACCTCGGGCAGCACGTAGCGCGCCTGCGTGTGCGTGGTCGCGATCGAGAGCGAGCCGCGCTCCTCGTCCTTCAGGTCGTCCGAGAGGCGCTTGATGTTCTGCACTTCGCGCAGGATCTTGACCGCACGATCGATGACCTGTTGCCCGGCCGGCGTGACGCGAGTCAGGTTGCGGCCGTCGCGCACGAAGATCTGGAAGCCGAGCTCGTCCTCGAGCAGCTTGATCTGCTTGCTCACGCCCGGCTGCGACGTGTGCAGCTTCTCGGCAGCGGCCGTGATGTTGAGCCCGGTCTGGGCCACCGCGGCGAGATAGCGCAACTGGTGCAGTTTCATGCCGGCATTCTATGCGAAAGAGAACGATTCTCCGCTTGAGCGCGCCATGCCATCGCGGCATATCGAAAGCACCATTCCTTGCCAGCGAATCCGTCATGACGCTCGCCACGCTGTTCAGTCGCACGCCGCAGGGTCTCGAGGCGCCGCTGGTGCGGGTCGAAGTCGACGTGGGTGCGGGCCTGCCATCCTTCTCGGTGGTCGGGTTGCTCGAAACCGCGGTCAAGGAGAGCAAGGACCGGGTGCGCGCGGCGTTGGCCAATTGTGGCCATGAGTTTCCGGCAGGCCGCGTCACGGTCAATCTCGCGCCGGCCGACCTGCCCAAGGAAGGCGGCCGGTTCGACCTCGCCATCGCGGTCGGCATTCTCGTGGCGTTGGAGCGATTGCCGGCGGGGCCATTCGCGGGCGTCGAACTCTATGGCGAGTTGTCGCTCGGCGGCGAGCTGCACGGCACGCGTGGGTTGCTGCCCAGTGCGCTGCAGGCCGCACGGACCGGCCACGACCTGATCGTCCCGGTGGCCAATGGACGCGAGGCGGCCATTGCGCAGGGTGCCCGCGTATTCGTCGCTGGGCACCTGCGGGACGTCTGCCGGCACGCGGCGGGACAGCAGGCTCTGGCGCTCGAAGCTGCGGTCGCCTCACCCGCGCTCGATGCAGACCCGCACGGTCCCGACCTGGTCGATGTGCGGGGGCAGGCGGGAGCGCGACGTGCCCTCGAGATTGCGGCCGCTGGCGAGCACAGCCTGCTGCTGATTGGTCCGCCCGGCAGCGGCAAGAGCATGCTGGCGCAGCGGCTGCCCGGGCTGCTGCCGGAACTCGACGAGGCCGAAGCCATCGAGTCGGCGGCGATCCGCTCCTTGTCGTTGCAGGGCTTCCGGCTCGAGGGCTGGCGGCGGCGACCGTTTCGCGCGCCGCATCACACCGCGTCGGCCGTCGCACTGGTCGGCGGCGGCGGACGACCGCGACCGGGCGAGATTTCGCTGGCGCACAACGGCGTGCTGTTCCTGGACGAGCTGCCGGAGTTCGATCGCACCGTGCTCGAGGTGCTGCGCGAACCGCTGGAGAGCGGCCACATCGTGCTGTCGCGGGCGGCGCGACAAGCCGAATACCCGGCGCGGTTCCAGTTGGTGGCCGCGATGAACCCGTGTCCTTGCGGGCACTTCGGCGACCCGCGTGGGCGCTGTCGTTGTCCGCCCGAGCGTATTGCGGCCTACCGTGGCCGCATCTCGGGCCCGCTGCTCGACCGGATCGATCTGCACGTGGAGGTAGGGCGGGTCGCGCTCGAGGAGATTGCCGCGACGGAACTCCCCGAACGCTCGGCCGCCGTTGCGGCCAGGGTTGCCGAGGCGCGCCTGTTGCAGCGAAGCCGGCAGGCGCGTACCAACGCCCGGCTCGAAGGCAACGACCTCGCCGACCAGTGCCGCGCGGATCCTGCTGCGCTCGCGCTGCTGGCACGCGCGCTGCGTCAGCTCGGGCTGTCGGCTCGCGCGTATCACCGGGTGCTGCGCGTCGCGCGCACCATTGCCGACCTCGCCGGCAGGCCCGGTGTCGGCGCCGAGCACGTCGCGGAGGCGATCACGTTGCGTCAGCTCGACCGCCGGATCGGCACAGCCGGGCAGGAAGATGCCATTTCCGGCTGATTGAAGCATTTAATCGACGCGTCCGGTACGGGCCCGCTGGTGGACGATTGACGCAGGGAGCCTGCGTCGGGCGAGTCCCCGCAGGGATGGCGCTGCCATGAAGTTGCACGCAGGGATGCGTCGTGCGTTCCAGGCGCAGGCTCCCCTCTCGTCAGGGCAACTGGGCCTCGTCCGGCGTGACCGCGGTGGCGGAAATCTCGGCCTCGCGCAGCTTCGACTGGATTCCGCGCAGTTCGTCGACCGTGGCGATCGGGCCGATGCGCACGCGGTACCAGGTCTCGTCGTCCACCGAGGCCCGCTGGATCTTCGCCGAGATCCCCACGAGCGCGAGCTGTGCCTGCATCTTCTCGGCTTCCGCCGACTGCTTGAAGGATCCTGCCTGCAGGATGGCGCCGCCGGTCGGCAGGGGAGTCTTCGCGGTCGGCGCCGCAGCCTTCTCGGACTTGCCCGGCACCTCCACCTCCTGCTTCGGCAGCATGTCGTAGAAGTCGAGCTCAGGCCCGGCCGGCGTGTCCGTGGTGGTTACCGCGCCATCGTCCGAGGCGGACGCGGACGCTGGCGACTGGGCGGCGGCCGGAATGGGTTCGGCCGGGACGGGAACCTGGTTGCGGTCGTAGAGATGCACCCCGAGCGCGACGACGAGACCTACTCCCAGGCCAGCGCCGAATCCCGCCCAGCCGCCGAACGGCTGGCCCGGCACGTGGCGCCGGACATCCTTGTAATCGCGACTGAGCGTGCGGTTGCCGCCACGGGATCCAGCCACTACATGGCCTCCGGCGCCGACACGCCGAGCAGGCACAGGCCGTTGCAGACGACCTGGCGCACGCCGCGGATCAATGTGATGCGGGCATCGCGCACGGCCTCGTCGGCCACCAGGAACTGGTGCGCGTTGTAATACGCATGGAAGTCGGTGGCGAGTTCGCGCAGGTAATGCACGAGCGCGTGCGGCGCCCGGGCGAGCGCGGCCATCTCGATCACTTCCGGGTAGCGGCTCATCGTCGCCAGCAACGCCTGTTCGTGCGGTTCGACGAGGCGATCCAGGCTCGCGCGCCCTCGCGCCTCGTCGTGCTCGAAGCCCTTCTCCCGCATCTGCCGCAGCACGCTGCACACGCGTGCGTGCGCATACTGGATGTAGTAGACGGGGTTCTCGTTCGACCGCGACGTCGCGAGCTGCATGTCGAAATCGAGGTGCTGTTCGTTGCTGCGGAGCACGTAGAAGAAGCGCGCGGCGTCGTTGCCGACCTCGTGGCGCAGTTCTCGCAGCGTGATGAACTCGCCGGATCGCGTCGACATCTGCACCTTCTCGCCGCCGCGGTACAGCGTGACGAACTGCATCAGCCGCACGTCGAGGCAATCGCCCGGCTGGCCCATGGCGACGAGACCCGCGCGCACGCGCGCGATGTAGCCGTGGTGATCGGAACCGAGTACATCGACGAGTTGCTCGAAACCGCGTTCGCGCTTGTTCAGGTGATAGGCGATGTCGGAGGCGAAATACGTCTTGATGCCGTTCTCGCGCACGACGACACGGTCTTTTTCGTCGCCGAAGTCGGTGGCGCGAAACCACTCCGCGCCGTCCTTTTCGTAGACGACGCCGTTCCTGCGCAGCAGGTCGAGTGCGTGGTCGATCGCGCCGCCGTCCTCGAGGCTGCGCTCGCTGAACCAGCTGTCGTAGCGGACGCCGAACTCCTCGAGATCGTCGCGGATGTCGGCGAGGATGTCGGCGAGAGCGAGGTCGAACGCCTGGCGAAAGCCGGCCGTGCCGAGCAGCGACCTGGCGCGCTCGATGACGGCGTCGATGTACGTGTCCTTGTCGCCCTCGGGCGCATCCGGCGGCAGGTCCGCGAACACGACCGCGGCGGGTTTGAGCAGCGAGCGTCCCGCGCGCTCGATCAGCTTGTTGGCGATCGGGCGGAGGTAATCGCCGCGATAGCCATTGGAGGGGAACGGGAATTGTTCGCCGAAGCTCTCCAGGTACCGCAGCCACACGCTCGCGGCGAGGATTTCCATCTGCCGCCCGGCATCGTTGATGTAGTACTCGCGGTACACGTCGAAGCCGGCAGCATCGAGCAGGTTCGCGAGCGACGCGCCGAATGCCGCGTGCCGGCCGTGGCCGACGTGCAGCGGCCCCGTGGGGTTCGCGGAGACGAACTCCACCATGACCTTCCTGCCGGCGCCGATCGCGGTGCGGCCGTAGCGGCGGCCGTCGTCGATCACCCGTGCGAGTTCAGCCTGGTAGGCGGCGGGTGCGAGAAAGAAGTTGATGAATCCAGGTCCCGCGATCTCGACGCGGGCCACGAGTTCGCTGGCCGGCAGTGCGGCGACGATCGCCTGCGCCAGGTCGCGCGGCTTGCGCTTCGCCGTCCTCGCGAGCTGCAGCGCTACGTTGGTCGCGAAGTCGCCGTGGGTCGAGTCCCGCGTGCGCTCGACGACGATGCCGGTGGCCGGCCCGGTCGGCCGCAGTTCTTCCGGCAGGGCGCCCAGAGCGTCCTGCACGAGCTTTTCTATCAGGTATTTCAAGATGTTGCCGTCAGCATGGCGAGGCTGCCGAGAGTCTAGGGAATTCCGGCAGCCGGCGCGAGGTCAAAGTGTGAAGCACGCACGCCGCCATTTTGCCGACTTGGCTAGCGTTCTCCCACTTGCGTTGCACCCACCGAGGCTTGAATCATGACTCATTCCAGAATTCGGGCGTCTGCGCGCATTTTGTGGGTGACTGCCCTCGCCGCACTCGCGGGCTGCAGTGGCGGCAGCAGCGACGGCACGCAGTCGAAGACCGGCACTCTGCGCCTTGGAATCACCGACGCGCCGGTCGACCAGGCCGATGCGGTCGTCGTCCAGTTCACGGGCGTGGAATTGAAGCCCGCGGGGGGTGCGGCATTCTCGCGCGACTTCACGACTCCGAAGACCCTCGACATGCTGGTCCTGCAAGGCACCGCGCGCGCCATGTTGCTCGACGGCGAGTCCGTCCCCGCCGGTGATTACGAGTGGATGAGGCTCAAGGTCAACGCCGATCCGGCCGTGCGCGATTCATTCGTGACGATCGGCGGCCAGGAATGCGAGATGCGCATCCCGAGCGGCGCCGAGACCGGCCTGAAGCTGGTTCGTGGCTTCACCGTGGGCGTCGGCACCGTCACCGATTTCACGATCGACTTCGACCTGCGCAAGTCGGTGGTGCAGCCGCCTGGCCAGCGCGCCGACGCGGGCACCTGCAATGGCCAGGTATACCTGCTGAAGCCGGCGCTGCGCATGGTCGACAACCTGCAGGTCGGCGCGATCAGCGGCACGATCGATTCGGGCCTGCTGTCCGCCCCGGGTTGCGTCGCCTCGACGGCCAAGCCCAGCAGTGTCTACCTTTTCGGACCGGTCATGGCGACAGATCCGGCGCCAACCGTGCCGGACGATGTCGACGGTGTTGCGACCGATGGAGCGGATCCGATCACGAGCGCGCTGGTGAGTCCGGACACCTTCAAGTACACGATCGGCTTCGTGCCGGTCGGCCGGTACGTGGTCGCCTTTACCTGCGATGCCGACGATTCGACGATCGACGCCGATGTGGTTCCGGCATCGCCGGACACGGGTGAGGTCGTCACGTTCAACCCGGTCAATGGCACGACCGTCGACGTGGCCGCGAACCAGAACGTGATGGTCGATTTCGTCGCGCCACCTGCAACCTGAACCGGGCCTTGATGCCGGGCTAGAACAGCTCCAGCGGATCGACATCGAGTGCCCAGCGCACCTTGCGTGCGCCCGGCGCCTCTTCCAGCAGCGGCACCCAGCGTGCCAGCAGCCGCTGCAACGGTGAATGCGTCGCCGCATGCAGCATCAGCTGCGCGCGGTAATGACCTGCGCGGCGCTCCATCGGCGCAGCCGCCGGCCCGAGCACCTCGACGCCCGCGGCCTGGCACGCCGTGACCAGATCTTTCGCATGCTCGAGAAATGCGAGCGGCGCCTCGCGTCCCGGCGCCTCGGCACGCAACACGGCGACGCGGGCGAACGGCGGCCAATGCGCCTGCTCGCGCTCGACGAGCGCGGCCGCCGCGAATGCATCGTAGCCGCCATGCACCAGTTGCTGCAGCAGCGGATGCTCCGGGTATTCCGTCTGTATCAGCACTTCGCCGGGTTTCTCGGCGCGTCCTGCTCGTCCCGACACCTGCACGATCGTCTGCGCCAGTCGCTCGGCTGCGCGGAAATCCGTGCCGAACAAACCCTGGTCCGCGTTCAGCACGACCACCAGCGTGACCAGCGGAAAGTGGTGACCCTTGGTCAGCATCTGCGTGCCGACCAGCAGCCGCACCTCGCCGCTGTGAACGCGCTCGATCGTTGCCTCGAGCGAGCCGCGCTTGCGCACGGCGTCGCGGTCGATGCGGGCCAGCGCGAATTCCGGGAAGAAATCGGCCAGCGTTTCTTCGATGCGCTCCGTGCCCTGGCCCACGGGCTTGACCGCTTCGCCGCAATCGGGGCAGATCTCAGGGATCGGTCGATGCGTGCCGCAGTGGTGGCAATCGAGCGAACGTTCGCGCTGATGCACGGTGAGTCGCGCGTCGCAGCGCGGGCATGGCGCGACCCAGCCACAGCCTGGGCAGAACAGCGTCGGCGCGTAACCCCGTCGGTTCAGGTAGATCAGCACCTGGCCGCCCGCGTCGAGGTGGCGGCGGATGGCCAGCAGCGTCGGCGTCGCAAAGCCCTGCGTGTCGGCATGGGCGCGTAAATCGATCAGTTGCAGGGTCGGCGCCCTGGCGCCCGCCGTCCGATTGGGCAGGTCCAGGCGTTGCGCGCGCCCTGCACGAATGCGCTCGAGGCTTTCGAGCGACGGCGTTGCCGAGCCAAGCACGATCGGGATGCCGTGACGCTGCGCCCGGGCCAGCGCCAGGTCACGCGCGGAGTAGCGGAAGCCGTCCTGCTGCTTGTACGACGCGTCATGCTCTTCGTCGATCACGATCAAGCCGGGGCGTGCGAGCGGCGCGAAGACGGCCGAACGGGTACCGATCACCACGGGTGCCGAACCCGCACGGGCTGCGCGCCACGCCTGCAGGCGATCGGTATCGGTGAGTCCTGAATGCAGCACCGCGAGCGGTCCCGGAAATCGTGCCGCGAAGCGCGCAACGAGTTGCGGAGTCAGCGAGATCTCCGGCACCAGCACCAGCGCCTGTTCGCCGCGCGCGACCACGTCGGCAATCGCACGCAGGTAGACCTCGGTCTTGCCACTGCCGGTCACGCCGTGCAGGACGAATGGCGCAAAGCGCCCGTGGGCGGCAACGATCGCGCTGACCGCTGCATCCTGTTCAGGCGTCAATTCCGGGCCCAGTTCACGCGCAATGGTGCTCGTCACCGTTCCGACGGTGACGACGTCCTCGCGCACGCGGATCACCCAGCCGCGCTGCTCCAGTTCGCGCACGTGGTCGCGCCAGCGGGTCGACAGCGCTCCGAGTTCCGCCGCGCCGGCAGGGCCGCGTGCTGCCAGGTAGTCGGCGAGCTCGCGCAGTCTGGTAGCGCGCGTGCCGATGGGCTCGGCGTCCCCCGTTCGGGCTGCGGTGCTGAGCGTCCAGCGCTCGGCGGTGGCCACGGCGTCCGTGCCATTGCGCAGGGCAACCGGTAGGGCAGCCGCGATGACTTCCCCGGGTGGGTGACGGTAGTACTCCGCGGACCAGCGCAGCAGGTCGAGCAGGATCGCGTCGATCACCGGAACTTCGTCGATGAGCGCGAGCGCGCTCTTCAAGCGCGCTTCCGGGACGTCCGATCGGCTGCGCAATTCGACGATGACGCCGACCGCCTTGCGCCTGCCGAACGGCACCCAGACCCGCTGGCCCGGTTGCAGTGTTGCGGGCTCGATCGAGGCCGGTGCCCGGTAGTCGAACAGCCGCCGGAGGGGGGCATCGATGGCCACGCCCAGGATCGGGCGGGTCATCGGCAACGGTCTCCCGCGGTTGTCCACAGACCCTGTGGAAAACTCTGTGGATGGCTTGCGTGAAAGTCGCCCAAGTACCGGTTCTGCCGAGGAGTCTTACGCACTGATCACAAAATCGCCGTCGCAAAAAAACATTAAATAATTCAACAATTTACGTGTAAATACCACGGCTTTTCACAACCTCGCCGCGCAATCCGCTGATCCGGCGCAACGGCCCGTCACCAACCGCGCCGGGGAAGTGCACATCATCTTTGCAGTGCGCCACGTCAACCATTTGTTCTGCAAAGCGTTATTCGGGCAGGACGATGATGAAAGCGCGGGGAACGCGAGTCTACGACATGCAAGGCTTTGCTAGGCTCGGGGCAGGCACCGCTCGTGCGGCAGACGCCGGATTGCGCGAACTCGGGGAGGATCGACTGGACGCCGCTCAGGTACGCGAGCTTGACCGATTCCTGGCCGGCGTCGAGCGCCGCGCCTTCCGGATCGCGCAGTGCGCGCTTCGCGACACGGACGACGCCCACGACGTGGTGCAGGTTGCGATGCTGCGGCTGGCACAGAGCTATGGTTCGCGTCCCTGCGCGGAATGGAAGCCGCTGTTCTATCGCATCCTCTACAACGGTATCCGCGACCTGCAACGGCGGCACGCCGTGCGGCGACGGTTCTTCGGCCTGCTGCCCGGCGCGGCGAGCCGCGATGAGGATGGCGGCGAAGACCCGCTCGAGCAGGTGCCGGATTCCGCCCCCGAGCCCCTGCAGCAGCTCGCCACGGACGAAGCGATGCGGTCTCTGGACCGAGCACTGCGTCGCTTGCCGTCCCGACAGCTCGAGGCGTTCTCGTTGCGCTGCCTGGAGGGTCTCGACGTGGCGGCGACAGCCGCCGCGATGGACTGCAGCGAAGGCAGCGTGAAGACACACTATTTCCGAGCGTTGCAGGCGCTGCGCGCTGAACTTGCCGAGGTACGTACATGAACGAGCACCGCGACGACCGTGACGATGCCGAGCTGGAGCGGCAGGTGCGGAACGTGTTCAAGGCCAGCGTCGACGACCTCGATGCAGCCACGCTCTCGCGCCTGCACCGGTCGCGGCAGCAGGCGCTCGACGCCGCTGCGGGTCGCAAACACGCCGGATGGCGATGGACGGCCTGGGCGCCCGCCGGTGCACTCGCTGCCAGTGTGCTGGCCGCGGTGCTGCTGCTGCGCGCGCCGTCGGAGAACGGTGCGCCCGCGCAGGTCGCAGCGACGGCTGGGAGCGCCGACGCGCAGCAGGATCCGCTCGAACTGCTCGCCGCCGGCGAAGACCTGGAGCTGGCGACCGAGGCCGACCTGGAGTTCTACGCCTGGGTCGAGCTCGAAACCGCTGACGATGGGGTGGGCTGACATGGCCATACGCACCCCTTCTCGATCCGGCGGGGCCCTGCTGCTCGTCGCGTTGACCGCGAGCGGAGCGGCTGCGGCGGCCGATGCATCGCCCGTTCCGGAAGATTTCCTCGAGTACCTCGGGAGCTGGGAGTCCGACGACGCGGACTGGCTCGTCGCGAGCGCCGTCGCCGTGGCTGCTGCCGCGCCACCTGCCGCTCCTGCCCCGACTCAACCGCAACCCACGACGGCGCAGCGCGGTGCCGCGCCGCCGCCTGCGACGACGGAGCGCAAACCATGAAAACCCATCCATCGCTGTTCGCTGTCGCGTTGCTCGCCGCGGCGTGGCTCTGTGCGGTACCGGCAGTTGCGGCCGACGACGTGGCGTCGTCCGGCACGTCACAGCCGGCACCCGGAGTGCCGTGGACCCAGCTCACGCCGGAGCAGCAGAAGGTGCTGGAATCGTACCGCCCGCGCTGGAACCAGTTGCCGCCGGAGCGGCAGCAGGCCATTGCGCGGGGCGCGGAGCGCTGGCAGCAGATGACGCCAGAGCAACAGCAGCAGGCGCAGCAGCGGTTCCAGCAATGGCGCAGCCTGCCGCCAGAGGAGCGGCAGAAGGCGCATCAGCGTTACCAGCAGTTCCGCAATCTGCCACCGGAAGACCAGCAGCGGCTGCGCGAAGGGTTCCACAAGTACCAGTCGTTGCCGCCCGAGCAGCGCGAGCAACTGCGCGAACGCTGGCAGGACATGACGCCCGAGCAGCGTCAGAAGATGAAAGAGCGCTGGCAGAACGCGACGCCGGAACAGCGCGAGAAGATGCGCAAGCACATGCAGAAACGGCAGCCGCGCGGCGGGACCTGAGCGCTGCGCTTCCCGTCCGTGACAGCGGTACGAGGCTACGATGTCGAAGAGTTCGCCGTCGCGGGTCGTGTCTTCCTCCGGGCGCCGTGTCGAACGCCGCTGCTCGAACGCAGGCGTGAGGCGGCAACCGTCTCTCCGGCCAGTTGCTGGCACCATCGCCGAACGCCCGTTCGAGCAAGGATCGCCGTGAATCGTGCGGGTCCTCCGCGCGATTCACGAAGCGCGTGAGACCTCGGTGTCCGGAGGAAGACACGACCCGCGACGGCGAACTTGCTGACACACGCGGCTCGCGCCGTTTTCAGCGTTCGGCCGATCGCTCTCAGCTCTTCAGCGCGACCAGCACCTCGTCGAGCATCTTCTTCGCGTCGCCGAACAGCATCCGGTTGTTCTCCTTGTAGAACAGCGGATTGTCGACGCCGGCGTAGCCTGACGCCATCGAGCGCTTCATCACGATCGAGGTCTTCGATTTCCAGACCTGCAGCACCGGCATGCCCGCGATCGGGCTTGTCGGATCGTCTTCGGCTGCGGGGTTCACGATGTCGTTGGCGCCGATCACCATCGAGACGTCGGTGTCCGGGAAGTCTTCGTTGAGTTCGTCCATCTCGAACACGATGTCGTAGGGCACCTTGGCCTCGGCCAGCAGCACGTTCATGTGTCCCGGCATGCGGCCCGCGACCGGATGGATGCCGAAGCGCACGTTCACGCCTTTCTCGCGCAGGTGCTTCGTGATCTCGTACACGGTGTGCTGCGCCTGGGCGACGGCCATGCCGTAGCCAGGCACGATGATCACGTTCTTCGCGTCGCGCAGCAGCTCTGCGGTCTCGGTGGCGCTGATGGCCGTCACTTCGCCGGCAGGCTCTGCACCCGCGGCGGCGGGCGTCGTGCCGCCGCCCGTGCCGAAGCCGCCCGCGATGACGCTGAGGAAGTTGCGGTTCATCGCGCGGCACATGATGTAGGACAGGATCGCGCCCGACGAGCCGACGAGCGCGCCGACGACGATCAGCAGGTCGTTCGACAGCATGAAGCCCGTCGCCGCCGCGGCCCAGCCCGAGTAGCTGTTGAGCATGGACACCACGACCGGCATGTCGGCGCCGCCGATCGCCATCACCATGTGGACGCCGAACAACAGTGCGATCACCGTCATCGCGGCGAGCGGCAGCATCCCCGCGTTGATGTCATGCGCGTTCAGGAACTGCACCCCGAACCAGATCACGCCGAGCAGCCCCGCGAGGTTGAGCCAGTGCCGTGCGGGCAGCAGCAGCGGCTTGCCGCCGATCTTGCCCGAGAGCTTGCCGAACGCGATGACCGAACCCGAAAACGTGACCGCGCCGATCAGGATGCCGATGTAGATCTCGACTTCGTGGATGGCCTTCTCGGCGCCGGCCAGGACGATCGAGGTGTCGACGTAGCTCGCGAAGCCGACGAGGCACGCGGCAAGGCCGACGAGGCTGTGCATCAGCGCGACCAGCTCCGGCATCTGCGTCATCTGCACTTTCTTCGCGGCGTACAGGCCGATCGATCCACCCACCAGCAGCGCGCCGACGATGTAAGGGATGCCGGCCAGGGTGACGCGCGGGCCGAACACGGTCGCGAGCACGGCAATCGTCATGCCGACGATGCCGTAGAAGTTGCCGCGCCGCGAAGTCTCCGGATTAGAGAGGCCGCCCAGGCTCAGGATGAACAGGATGGTGGCGGCGATGTAGGCCACCGATGCGAGATTGGCGGACATGCTTGCGCCCCCTTATTTCCGGAACATCGCAAGCATGCGACGGGTGACGGCGAAGCCGCCGAACATGTTGATGGCGGTGAGCGTGAGCGCAGCGACCGCAAGGCCGAGGATCAGCGCGCCGGGCCGACTTGCCGCCTCGGCACCGAGCGGCGGCGCCACCTGGACGAGTGCGCCGATCGCGATGATGCTGGAGATGGCGTTGGTCACGCTCATCAGCGGCGTGTGCAGTGCAGGCGTGACGTTCCAGACCACCATGTAGCCGACGAAGCAGGCCAGCACGAAGACGGTGAAGTGCGAGAGGAACGAGGCGGGTGCGTAGGCGCCGACAAGCCAGAACAGCAGCGCGCCCACGCCGAACATGATCGCCAGGCTCTTCGCCGAGGACGGTTCACCTGCGCCGTGGCCATGCCCCGACTTCTTCGTCGGCGTTGCGGCTGCGGCGGGCTTGGCCTGCGGTGGCGCGGCCGGCAGCTTGGGCGGTGGCGGCGGCCAGGTGATGGCGCCGTCCTTGACGACGGTCAGGCCGCGGATGGCATCGTCGTCCATGTTGACGTTGATGACGCCGTCCTTGGTCTTGCAGAGTTCCTCTGTCACGCGCAGCAGGTTGGTCGAGTAGAGCGTCGAGGACTGCTTGGCCAGGCGGCTGACCAGGTCGGTGTAGCCGATGATCGTGACGCCGTGCCGGACCACGGCCTCGCCGGGAACGGTGAGTTCGCAGTTGCCACCCTGCTCGCCCGCCATGTCGACGATGACGCTGCCCGGCTTCATGCTCTGCACCATCTCGGCGGTGATGAGCCTGGGTGCGGGCTTGCCCGGAATCAGGGCCGTCGTGATGATGATGTCCGCTTCCCTGGCCTGCTTGGCATACATCTCGCGCTGGGCCTGCTGGAAGCCCTCGCTCATCACCTTGGCGTAGCCGCCTCCGCCGGAGCCTTCTTCCTCGTAGTCGACCTTGACGAATTCACCGCCCAGCGACACGACCTGGTCGGCCACCTCGGCGCGCGTGTCGTTGGCGCGCACGATGGCGCCCAGGTTGGCCGCCGTGCCGATGGCGGCCAGGCCGGCGACACCGGCACCGGCGACGAAGACCTTGGCCGGCGGAATCTTGCCGGCCGCGGTGACCTGGCCGTTGAAGAACCGTCCGAAGGCGTTGGCAGCTTCGATCACGGCGCGATAGCCGCTGATGCTGGCCATGGAGGTGAGCGCGTCCATCTTTTGCGCGCGGGAGAGCTGGCGCGGCAGGGAATCGATGGCCAGCACGGTCAGCTTGCGCCCGGCCAGCTGTTGCATGAGTTCGGGGTTCTGCGCCGGCCAGATGAAGCTGACGAGCGTCGTGCCCGGCTTCATCAGCGCGATCTCGTCCGCGGTCGGTCCGCGCACCTTGAAGACGATGTCCGCACCGTCCATCAACTCCGCGGCATTGCCGGCGATCCGCGCGCCTGCGGCCTGGTAGGACTCGTCGCTGAAGTTGGCAGCTTCCCCGGCGCCGCTTTCGACGTGGACGGCAAAGCCGAGCTTGATCAGCTTCTCGACCACTTCCGGAACGGCGGCAACACGTTTTTCGCCGGCGTAGGTTTCGCGCGGCACTGCGATCGTCAGCGACATGGTTCTAACATCCTCCCCGTAACCCGGATGCGGCTAAGCCGCTGCCGTGAAAGGGATATTTTGGATAGTCACGGCTTCAAAACAGCCGTGGATTATTGCACAGCGGTGCCGTATCTTCACGGGATGCGCGCACTTTCGCAGTACGCACTTACGCAGGAAGTCCTGCGGACGGACGTCTCGGGCATGCCCCTGGAGTGGATCGACTACCGGGATGCGGTCCGGTTGCACTTCATGGGACAGGTTGCCTATGCGTTCGGCCAGACCCTCTTCTCGCTGCGGGGCGGCGTGAACGCGCGCACCGGTGAGCGCACCGTCGTCAAGGTGAGTTCGATCGTGGCGACGATTGGCCATCGCCACAATCCCGGCGACCGGCATCGTGACTACGTGCCGCCGCTGAACAACGAAACCCTGTTTCGCCGCGACGCGTACCTTTGCCTGTACTGCGCGCAGCGCTTCCCCACGGGCCAGCTCTCGCGCGACCACGTCACGCCGCTCTCGCGGGGCGGACAGGACACCTGGAACAACGTCGTCACGGCTTGCCGGCGCTGCAACAACCTCAAGGCGTGGCGCACCCCCGAGCAGGCCAAGCTGCAGCTGATCGCAGTGCCGTTTACGCCCAGCTACGCGGAGTACATCTACCTGAAAGGCCGGCGCGTGCTGGCCGACCAGATGGAGTACCTGCTCGCGCACTTTCCCCGATCGAGCCCATTGCACGCGCGATTGCGGCAAGGTGCGACTGCGCGAAGCTAGTCGGGCGCGATTACCGGAGCTCGGAAAGGCGGACAAGCGCGGGTTACAGGCGGTCGATCCGGCACCTTTCCCCTGGCTTGGAAAGGCAGACACGCGCTCGGGGAAAGGTGCCGGATCGACCGCTCGTGAGCCGGCGCCATGAGCGGATTCTCGCCAGGGCCCGAGAATCCGCACGGCGCATGCATCCTGCCAGGGGCAGCCGCTATCACCGATGGCGACACGCCGGTGCGGCGGAACGGCGGGCTCGACTCATGCCGCACTCGACGCTGGATCCGGCGGGCGCTGCGTGCACCGTGCAAGTTTTCCGGCTCGGCGGAAAACTTGCTCAGGTGCCGCCTACTGGCAGCGACAGATCCGGGGCCTTCCCCCGAGCGCGTGTCTGCCTTTCCAAGCTCGGGGGAAGGCCCCGGATCTGTCGCTTGCCTGCGAGCGCGTGTCTGCCGTTCCAAGCTCGGGGACAGGCATTGGACCGGCCGCCTGCAACCAGCGCGTGTCTGACTCTCCACGCTCAAGGAAAGGTGCCGGATCGCCCGCCATCCCCAGTCAACCGCTATCGCCGGTGACTGAGCCAACAAAAAAGGCGCCGATGGCGCCCTTGATCGTTGCAGGTCAGTAACCTGGCCGAGTAGCAAGCCGGTCTTCCTACTGGCCCCTTCCTCCCCTTCCTGCCCTTCCCGTCCTTCCTCACCTAAATAACTTGCCGAGATGACCTGGGGGAGCAGGGGGAGTGCGTCCCAGGCCACCCGGCAAGTTCCGACGGCTTCATGTGGCGGGGGTCGCAGGGGGAGTGCACCCCAAGGCCACATCAGCGAAACCGTTGGACGGTTCGAGACTACGTCTTATGCTGCAGTGCGACAAACGACGTTTCATCAAGCGATGAATGACTGTTCGTCACCTTCCGCGGTCCGCACGTCACGCCGGAACCTGGAACTGTTCGATCGACCACGCGACCAGCGCGCGGACTTCCGAGCGTTCGAAATCACCGCGCCGGGCCACGAGGTAATACGCCTCGTCGCCATCCAGGTCGAACCCCTCGATGTGCACCAGCGCCCCGCGTTCGAACAAGGGCTGGCAGACGATCGCGGGCACCAGTGCGATCCCGCCATCGCGCTCCGCGGCGCGGGTGACGGCGACCATGTTGTCGAATTCGACTACGTTGCTGACCCGGCGCAGGTCGAGTCCGACCTGGTTGAGCCATAGGTCCCAGACGTCGCTGCGGAAACTGCGATGCATGATCAGGGCCTGGCCGTCGAACGCGCGGGCGTTCAGCTTGCCGGCCATGGAACTGGCGACTTTCGGGGACGCCGCCGCGACTAGTCGCAAGGGCATGAGCCGCACGGCCTCGATGTCGTCGTCGGCGGGTAGCGTGCCCGCGAGTACGATCGAGACATCCGTGAAACCCGAATGCTGGCCGGGGCGAGGGTCGTGC
>CAWHCA010000052.1:0-9323 GCA_963827615.1 uncultured Gammaproteobacteria bacterium
TGCGACGCGCACGCTCGCCGGGCCGTTCAACCGGAAGCCCGTGGCTGCCTCCCACGGACTCGCAGCGTGATTGGCATGCCCAAGATCGTCGCCCGGCATCGAATGCAGGCGAGCCGCGGCTGCGATCAGCCAGGCTGCATGGATCTCGTGGGCGTCAACAGCCGGTGCCAGCGACGGATCTGTTTCGAGCAGTCGCGTGCTGACGTCGCCCGCTCGTACGGCAGGCGCGCCGAGGATCTGCCAGAGGAAACGCGCATTCGTGCGCACACCTTCGACTTCGGTGGCCTCGAGCGCGTGCTGCAGCCTTTCGATCGCCGTAGCGCGATCGGGCGCCCAGACGATCAACTTGGCGATCATCGGGTCGTAGTGGACCGTGACTTCGTCACCCTCCTGCACGCCCGCGTCGACGCGCACGTCCTGCGTTGCGGTGGGAAAGCGCAGGCGCGACAGGCGTCCCGTGGACGGCAGGAAGCCGCGTTCCGGATCTTCGGCGTACAGTCGCGCCTCGACCGCGTGACCGCGGCGCGGGATTGCCGCCTGCTCGAGCGGCAACCGATCGCCCGAGGCGACAAGTAACTGCCACTCGACGAGGTCGAGCCCGGTGATCATTTCCGTGACCGGATGCTCGACCTGCAAGCGCGTGTTCATCTCGAGGAAATAGAACTCGGCGCCGTCGAACAGGAACTCGACCGTGCCGGCGCCGCGATAACCGACCGCCTTTGCCGCCGCCACCGCCGCTGCGCCCATCGCGGCGCGCGTCGTGTCGTTCAGGCCAGGGGCCGGGGCTTCCTCGATGACCTTCTGATGGCGGCGCTGCAAGGAGCAGTCGCGCTCGTGCAGGTGCACGGCGTTGTCGTGCGCGTCGGCGAAGACCTGGATCTCGACATGCCGCCCCTTTTCGACGAAGCGCTCGAGCAGCACTCGATCGTCGCCAAAGGACTTTGCGGCTTCACGGCGCGCACCGGCGAGCGCTTCGGGGAATTCGGCCGCGGCGCGCACGATGCGCATGCCCTTGCCGCCCCCGCCCGCCGTTGGCTTGATCAACAGCGGGAACTTCAGCGTCTTCGCCGCGGCAAGCAACTTTACGTCGGACTGATCGTCATCGTCGTAGCCCGGCAGCACGGGCACGCCAGCCGCGGCCATCAGTCGACGTGCCTCGCTCTTGGAGCCCATGCGGTCGATCGATGATGCGGGCGGACCAATGAACACGATGCCGGCCGATTCGCAGGCACGGGCGAAGTCCGCGTTCTCGGCGAGGAAGCCGTACCCGGGATGAATCGATTCGCAGCCGTGCTGCTTCGCCACTGCGAGCAGCTTGTCTCCGTCGAGATAACTTTCCCGGGCGGCGGCAGGGCCGATGCAGACAGCCTCGTCCGCCATCCGCACGTGCAGCGCCCCGCGGTCGGCTTCCGAATACACGGCGACGGTGCGCAGGCCCAGCCGTCGCGCGGTGCGAATGACGCGGCAGGCGATCTCGCCGCGGTTGGCAATCAGGACGCTCTTGAGCATGGCTTGCCTCACATCCTGAAGATGCCGAAAGGGGTCTCGCCTTCGTCGGGCCGGCACGTGGCCGCCGCAAGCGCGAGGGCCAGGACGTTGCGCGTGTCGGCCGGGTCGATCACGCCGTCGTCCCAGAGCCGCGCGCTGGCATAGGTGGGATGTCCCTGGGTTTCGTACTGGGCACGGATGTCGTCGCGGAACCTCTGTTCGTCGTCCTGCGGCCACTCCTCGCCCCGGCGCTGCAGGCCTTCGCGCTTGACGATCGCCAGCACCGTCGCGGCCTGCTCGCCGCCCATCACCGAGATGCGCGAGTTGGGCCAGGTCCAGAGGAAGCGGCCGCCGTACGCGCGACCGCACATCGCATAGTTACCCGCGCCGAACGAGCCGCCGATGATCACGGTGAACTTGGGCACGGACGCGCAGGCCACGGCGGTCACCATCTTCGCGCCGTCGCGAGCGATGCCGCCCGCTTCGTACTTGCGGCCAACCATGAAGCCGGTGATGTTCTGCAGGAACACGAGCGGCACGCGCCGGCGATTGCACAGCTCGACGAAGTGCGCACCCTTGAGCGCAGCTTCCGAGAACAGCACGCCGTTGTTCGCAACGATGCCCACCGGGTAACCGGCAATCCGTGCGAAGCCGCAGACGAGCGTCGTGCCGTAGAGTTCCTTGAACTCGTCGAACTCGGAAGCGTCCACGAGGCGCGCGATCACTTCGCGCACGTCGTAGGGGTGACGCGTATCCCGCGGAACCACCCCGTACAACTCTTCGGCAGCATAGGCCGGTGTTCGGGCCGGCGCGGGCGGTGGCTTCGAGCCAGTACGGTTCAGGTTGCTGACCAGTCGCCGCGCCATCCACAGCGCGTGCGCATCGTTGTCGGCAAGGTAATCGACCACGCCGGACTGCCGCGCGTGCACGTCGCCACCCCCCAGGGTTTCTGCGTCGACGCGTTCGCCCGTTGCGGCCTGCACCAATGGCGGACCACCCAGGAAGATCGTGCCCTGTTCGCGCACGATGATCGCCTCGTCGCACATCGCCGGAACGTACGCGCCACCCGCCGTGCACGAACCCATGACCACGGCCAGTTGCGGAATCCCGCGTGCCGACATCTGCGCCTGGTTGTAGAAGATGCGGCCGAAGTGCTCGCGGTCGGGAAAGACGTCGTCTTGCCTTGGCAGGAACGCGCCGCCCGAATCGACGAGGTAGATGCAGGGCAGGCGATTCTCGAGCGCCACTTCCTGTGCGCGCAGGTGCTTGCGCACGGTGATAGGGTAGTACGTGCCACCCTTCACCGTCGCGTCGTTGCCGACGATGACGCATTCGAGGCCCGACACGCGTCCGATGCCGGCCACGACACCGCCGCTGGGAATCCAGTCCTCGTACAGGTTGTGACCCGCGAGCTGGCCGATCTCGAGGAAGGGCGTGCCCGGATCGAGCAACCGGTCGATGCGATCTCGTACCAGCAGCTTGTCGCGGCTCTCGTGCTGGGCACGTGCCGCCGCGGGGCCGCCTGCGCGGACCTTCGCCGCGAGTCCACGAAGTTCGGCGGCCAGTGCGCGGTTGACGGCCTCGTTGGCCGCGAACTCGGCGCCATGCCGGTCGATACGGGTCTGCAGCACGCTCATGCTTCGAGTCTCCCCTTGCGCGGTGCGCGCATCAGCGGCGCTCGAGCGCGGCCAGGATGCGCTCCGCCTGCTTGACGTGCGGTCGGTCGATCATGCGGCCGTCGAGCGCCACGGCTCCCTGCCCGCCCGCGGTGGACATCAGTTCGATGACGCGTCGCGCCCAGGTCACCTCGTCGCTGGTCGGCGTGAACGCAGCGTGAATTGGCGCAAGCTGTGCCGGATGGATCGCGAGTTTGCCGACGAAGCCGTCGCGACGAGACGCCTGCGCCCGACGCTCGACGGCAGCGACATCGCGGAATTCGATGTCGGTCGTGTCGTAGGCCGCGATGCCGGCAGCCGCTGCCATCAGCAGGCACGACGAGCGCGCCAGCCGGAACGAGAATTCGAACTCGCCATCGGCGGTGCGATTGGCCGAGGCACCGACGTCGGCGGCCAGGTCTTCGGCTCCCCATGTGTAACCTATGACCCGCGCCGGCGGTGTGGTGAAAGTCGAACCGTTCAGCACGGCTTGTGCGGTCTCGGTGATCAGCGCGATGACCTTGATGGAGCCGAATGAGTGACCGTGCTGGGCCTCGAGCGCTTCGAGCCAGTGATCCAGCCGATGCAGGTCGGCACCGTGGCGTGCCTTCGGCAACACGATGCCGTCAGGACGCGCGGCAACCACTGCGGCGAGGTCGGGGAGCGCATCGTCGGTCTGGACGGGGTTGATGCGCACCCACAGCGGGATCGATCGCCCCTTCGCGCGCAGCAGGTCCGCCACGTTGAGCCGGGCCTGCGGGCGCGTGACCGGCGTCACGGCGTCTTCGAGGTCGCAGATCACGGCGTCGGCGCCACTCGCCAGTGCCTTCGCAAATCGCTCCGGCCGGTCGCCCGGCACGAACAGCATTGAGCGCATCAGCCCGCTCCCGCCGGCAGCTTCTGCATTAACGCCATGCGCTTGCACACGGCCACTTCTTCGCCGCGCTGGTTGAAGCAGCGGTGGACGAACGTGACGATGCCCGCTCCCGGACGGGACTTGCTTTCGCGCATCTCGTGCACGATCGATTCGGTGCGCAGAGTGTCGCCGATGAACACGGGCCTGGGAAAGCGGACCTCGTCCCAGCCGAGATTGGCGATGGTCGTTCCCAGCGTGGTGTCGGCGACGGAGACGCCGACCATCAGGCTCAGCGTGAAACAGCTGTTAACGATGCGCGTCCCGAACTCGGAGGACTTCATGTATTCCTCGTCGAGGTGCAGGGCCGCCGGGTTGTGCGTGAGCGCGCTGAAAATGAGGTTGTCGGCCTCGGTGACCGTCCGGCGCAGCACGTGGTCGAACCGCTGGCCCACGCTGAACTGCTCGAAATAGAGTCCGCCCATCGGCATCGTCGTTCCCCCTGTGCGTCAGGCCGTCGCCGCGAACAGCTCGCGGCCGATCAGCATGCGGCGGATCTCGCTGGTGCCCGCGCCGATCTCGTAGAGCTTCGCGTCGCGCAGGATACGCCCGGTCGGGTAGTCGTTGATGTAGCCGTTGCCGCCGAGCGCCTGGATGCCATCCAGTGCCACCTGCGTCGCCTTCTCTGCGGCCAGCAGGATGCAGCCGGCCGCATCCATGCGCGTGGTCCGGCCCGCGTCACAGGCCCTGGCGACGGCGTAGACGTAGGCACAGCATGAGCTGAGCGTCGTGTACATGTCGGCCAGTTTCCCCTGCATCAGCTGGAACGAACCAATCGGCGCGCCGAACTGCCTGCGTTCGTGCACGTAGGGCACGACACAATCGAACACGGCGCGCATCAGTCCCAGCGGCCCGCCGGCGAGCACGACGCGTTCGTAATCGAGGCCGCTCATCAATACGCGGGCGCCCTGCCCCACCTGCGCGAGCACGTTCTCGGCTGGCACCTCGCAATCCTCGAACACGAGCTCGCATGTGTCCGATCCGCGCATGCCGAGCTTGTCGAGTTTCGGCGCGGTCGAAAAACCCTTGAAGCCCTTTTCGACCAGGAATGCCGTGACACCCTTGTGTCCGGCAGTGGGGTCGACTGTGGCGTACACGACCAGCGTGTCGGCGACCGGCCCGTTGGTGATCCACATCTTGCTGCCGTTCAGTACGTACCGGTCGCCATGCGGCCGCGCGTGCAGGCGCAGGCTCATGACGTCGGAGCCGGAGCCCGGTTCGCTCATGGCCAGCGCACCCACGTGTTCGCCGGACAGCAGCTTCGGCAGGTACCGTTCCTTCTGTGCCGGCGTGCCCCAGCGGTGAATCTGGTTGACGCAGAGATTCGAATGCGCACCGTACGACAGCCCCACGCTGCCCGAGGCGCGACTGATCTCTTCGATCGCGATGACGTGCGCGAGGTAACCCATCCCGGTGCCGCCGAATTCCGGTGCGACCGTGATGCCGAGCAGGCCGAGGTCGCCGAACTTGCGCCACAGGTCCATCGGGAAAGCATTGCTGCGATCGATCTCGGCCGCGCGGGGCGCGATCTCGGTGACGGCGAAGCTGCGCACCGTTTCCCGCAGGAGGTCGATGTCCTCACCCAGGCCGAAGTCGAAATCGAACATGGCGGTCACCCCGGAGTTGCGCGATCGGTCAGCGGTGTCTATATTGTCCGACAATCGGACTATCCGTCAATCGGAACGCGCCATGACCGAGTCTGCCCCCGCCTATAAGGCCCCGCTGTTCGAACCCCTCGCCCGGCAGCCGGCCTCGCATCGCATTTCCACCGTCATCGAGCAGAAGATCCTGCGGCGCAGCTTGCGTCCGGGCGATTCTTTACCGACCGAAACCGAGTTGGCCGAGCAGTTCGCCGTCAATCGTTCGACCGTGCGCGAAGCTCTGCGACGCCTTGAATCGGCGGGACTCGTCGGCCGTGAAGGCGGCAGCAAGCGCCTCAAGGTCACTCGCCCTGGCCATGCGGAAACCGCGTCGCGCGTCGGCCGCACTCTCGCCCTGGACGACGTCACCTTCATCGAATTATGGGAAGCCATGCGCGCAGTGGCGCCTCGCGTTGCGGCGCTGTCTGCCGAACCGGGCAACGCGGCGAATGTCGCGCAACTTGAGGCAATCGTTGCGGCGGTCGAAACGGCCCGCAGTGCCGACGGTGCCGTGAACCACGTCGTCGAGTTCTTCGGCAAGCTGGCGGAACTCAGCGGCAACCGTGTGCTGCAACTCGCAATGCAGCCCGTCACGCGACTGCTCGCCCCTTCCCTGCGTCGCATGATCGACCGCGTGCCGCAGGGTCGCACCCGCATTCTCGTGGCGCAGCGCTGCATCGTCGAAGCCATTCGCGAGCACAAACCCGACGAGGCCGAATCGTGGATGACGCGGCACGTGCAGGACTTCCGTCGGGGCTACGAACTCGCCGGCATCGCGCTCGATACGAAGGTGGGCATCGGTTCGATGGCGGATTAGGCCGGTGCCGGTCGGTCCGGGACTGCACGCGAGACGATAGTCGTCGAGATGGCCGTCGCGCGCGCTGCGCGCTCCGTTAAACTGCTGCCCGGGCCCCGGTGGCGAAACCGGTAGACGCTACGGACTTAAAATCCGTTTCCCGCAAGGGAGTGCCAGTTCGAGTCTGGCCCGGGGCACCAGCAGTCCTCAGGCCCGACCCGGGCCACCGCCGAGCACGCGTGCGGGCAACATGAGCGCGCGCGCAGCAGGCAAACAGGCTGTCGACCGCGATGCCGATCAACCTGAACGGCAGCAAGACCAGCCAGACGAGCGGCCACAGCAGCACGGCGAGGATGGCGAGCGGCCAGCAGAGGACCAGCAACAACAGCCACAGCAGGAATTTCAGCATCGCGTTTCCTCTTGGACGACTGCGAATGTACAGGCTTGCGCTCTGCCCGCCCAGTCATTCATCGCTCCCCACGCACGACTCGGCGCACTACTGCCCCGTGTCGACAGTGGCCACGGCTTGCAAGTACGCTTCGCGGAATCAGGCTGCCCGCCGGCACGCTGGCCTCACTGATGAGGGGAATCTTCGCACCATGATCCTGCGCCGCGTCATCCGGCATTTTCGCCAGCAGGAATGGACTGCCATCGCGATCGACTTCGTCATCGTCGTCGTCGGCGTCTTCATCGGCATCCAGGTCTCGAATTGGAATGAAACCAGGGTGTTGCGGGAGCGCGAGCGGACCCACCTGGAGCAGCTGCTGATCGATCTGGAAAGCGACCGCGCGACAGGCGAGCGCGGCGTCGCAGCAGCGACCAGGATCGACGATGCCGCCGCAGCCGTGCTCGCCGTGCTCGAAGGCGCGCAGCAGGCGGCGGCGATCAGCGACGCCGATCTCATGCGGTTCCTGCTCGAGGCGGGCTACGCGTACCTGCCGCAGGGCAACCCGACGACCTATAACGAGATGATCAGCACAGGCGCGCTGGGGCTGCTGCAGAGCGTCGAGCTCAAGCGCGCGCTCGGCGAATATTACCGGGCAGCGACGGTCGGCCGGCAGTGGGACGTGCTCCTGCGCGAGGAGCAATTCGCCTATCTCGCGGCGATCCGCGGTCTGCTGACCCGCGAACAGTCCACCTGGGCTCGCGCGAACGTCGGGCATCGGCCTGGACCCACGCCATCGTCGCCGGCGTTCGACCGCGCCGCGTTTCTCGAAAAGGCGCGCAGTCGTCCGGAAATTGTCGACTCGCTGCGATCCATGGGCGCGGTGCAGGAACGACTACGGAACGATTCACGCGACATGACGGAACGGGCCGAGGAACTCGCCGGGCTCATCGAGGCGGAGCTTGGCAGATCATGATTCTCCGTCGTGTCATCGCGCACGTTCGCCAGCAGGAATGGACAGCCATTGCGATCGACTTCGTCATCGTCGTCGCCGGCGTGTTTGTCGGCATCCAGGTCACGAACTGGAATACCGACCGGCAGAACCGCGTCCTCGCCCATGGCTATCTGCAGCGCCTGCACCACGAGGTCGTGGACCTGATCGCCAGCGGTGCCGATGCCGTACGAACGAGTGAGGAAACGAATCGGCACCTGCACGAGGTGCAGAAGTACCTGAACGCGAGTGACGACGCTGCGCCCGCTTTGAGCCCGCGACATTGCAGCGCGATTGCTCGTTCCCACGTTTACGCATTCGGGATCATCCTGCCGCCGACGCTCGGCGAGCTGCTGGCAACCGGCCGGGTGTTGCTGATCGACGACGAGACTTTGCGGACGTCAATCGCGTCGTATGCGCAGTCGATCAATGATATCGGCCAGTTGCGCGACGACATCCAGATCGATCGTTTGCCACTGGCGCGCAAATACCCTGAACTCATCAATCGCAGGGCGGAACAGTGGGACCAGGCCGTCTGTCAGTTCGGCGAGATGCGCCGCAGGGACGATTTCCGCAACGATCTGACCGACAATCTGAACCGATTCGGCGCATACGCTGAGGACGTGCTCGCCGAGCAATGGCGCCTGCAACAGGCATTGCATGCCCAGCTGGATCGTCGCCTCAACATTGAACACAAAAGCGCAGCAACCCCATGATCGAACTGTTCACGGCCGCGACTCCCAACGGCCACAAGGTCTCCATCGCGCTCGAAGAACTCGCGCTGCCCTACGACATGCGAGTCGTCGATTTCGCCAAGGGTGAGCAGCGCGAGCCCTGGTTCCTGCA
This sequence comes from uncultured Gammaproteobacteria bacterium, assembly GCA_963827615.1. Taxonomy (GTDB): domain Bacteria; phylum Pseudomonadota; class Gammaproteobacteria; order Steroidobacterales; family Steroidobacteraceae; genus RPQJ01. Next base: position 8,715 of record CAWHCA010000052.1, read on the forward strand.
GATCAATCCAAACGGCCGCATTCCCGCCATCGTCGATCATGACGCCGACGACTTTGCCGTGTTCGAGTCGGGTGCGATCCTGATCTACCTCGCGGAGAAGACCGGCAGGCTGATGCCCGCCGACGCGAAGGGCCGTTCACTGGTGCTGCAGTGGCTGATGTTCCAGATGGGAGGCGTCGGCCCGATGATGGGCCAGGCCAACATCTTCTTCCGCTACTTCCCGGAGAAGATCCAGCCGGCGATCGATCGTTACCACGCCGAGGTGAAGCGCCTGTTCACGGTGCTCGATGGGCACCTCGCCCGCAATGAATTCCTCGCGGGCGATTATTCCATCGCGGACATCGCCAACTGGGCATGGGTACGGACCTCGAAGTGGTCGGGCGTGCCGTTCGACGACCTGCCCCACCTGACGCGCTGGGTCAACCAGATGTCCCCGCCAGCGCCCGGCCGTGCAGGCCGGCATCCTGAGGCCTTCCTCGAAACTGAGCGGCGCGGAGGCCGATGCAGAGAAGGCGCGCAAGTTCATCGAGGAGGCCCGCAAGATCGTCGTGACTGGCGGACCCGAGCTGGACACTGAGTAGACGCCACATCAACCAATCCGCAAGCCAT
>CAWHCA010000053.1:0-10971 GCA_963827615.1 uncultured Gammaproteobacteria bacterium
CACGGAGCTCATGCAGCTGCGCCTCGGCCAGGACGGGTACGCCTTCGCGAAGATCGATCCGGTGCCGAAAGAAAACACCGAGACGAAGGAAATCGAGCTGACGTTCCTCGTCGATCCGGGCAATCGCGCGTACGTGCGCAACATCGGCTTCACGGGCAGCACCGGCATCAACGACGACGTGCTCCGTCGCGAGATCCGCCAGATGGAAGGCGGCTATCTTTCCAACGCGGCGATCGATCGGTCCAAGATCCGCCTGCAGCGCCTGCCGTTCATCGAGAAAGTCGAAGTCGAGACCAACCCGGTGCCGGGCACGCCCGACCTGGTCGACGTCACCTACGACATCAAGGAAGGCCTGCCGGGACAGTTCAGCGGCGGCATAGGATACTCGGAGTCGCAGTCGATCCTGCTGAACGGCAGCTTCGTGCACAGCAATTTCATGGGCACCGGCAACCGCGTGGCCGCGGAGATCAACGCCGGCCAGTACAGCAAGGTGTTCAGTCTCTCGCACACCGACCCGTACACGACCATCGACGGCGTCTCGCGCACGGTCTCGGCAACCTGGCGCAACATCTCGCAGTTCACGTCGTCGTCGTCGGATTTCGAGACCGAGACCGGCACGCTCGGCCTCGACTATGCCTGGCCGCTCACCGAGTTCCAGTCCGTGCGCATGGGCTTCGCGGCGCAGCGCTCCGACCTCTTCACCGACCCCAACTCGAGTTCCGCGGAGGCGCTCTACTGGGTGCAGAACAACGGCAACACGTACACGGAAGTGCAGAATGTCGGCATCCCGCCGATCGCGCTCACTTACTACGGCACCAAGTTCGACACGTTCGAATATTCCCTCGGCTGGTCATTCGATTCGCGCAACCGCGCCCTGTTTGCGGATCGCGGCGCACGCCACCGCGTCAGCGCATCGTATGCGCTGCCGTTCAGCGACGTCGATTTCGTCAGCTTCAACTACGACTACCTGCAGTTCATCCCGTTGAGCAAGTGGTTCACGGTGATGTTCAACAGCGAGGCGGGATACGGGCAGGCGCTGGGCGACACGACTTCGATGCCGCCGTACCGGCGGTTCTTCGCGGGCGGCCCGGAGACGGTGCGCGGCTACAGAGAGAGCCGCATGGGCCCGAAGGATTCGTTCGGCAACCCCTACGGCGGCAACATCAAGTTCACCAACCAGCTCGAGCTGCTGCTGCCGATGCCGGCAAAATGGAGGAACAGCGCCCGTTTCAGCCTGTTCTTCGACATCGGCAACGTTTTCTCCAACGACGACGTCGCGTATGTCGGCCGCGACGGCGTGACGCCGGTGGATTATGAGTTCTCATTTGATAAACTGCGATATTCGACCGGTGTCGCAGTCCAGTGGATGGCGCCGCTCGGCGTCTTCCGGTTCAGCTATGCCGTTCCACTCAACGAGTTCAAGGGCAACGCTGTTGAATATCCCGACGAGACGGAAGGTTTCCAGTTCTCGATCGGCCAGGCTTTCTGAGGTACCTCGTTCCATGCGCATCAAGACCCCCCTGCTTGCTTTCCTGACACTCGCTGCCGTCGCCATGCCGCTGTCCGCGGCGCAGGCGCAGACGAAGATCGGCGTCGTCAACGTTGCCCGCCTGCTCCAGGAAGCACCCCAGGCCCAGGCTGCTTCGCAGGCGCTCGAGAACGAGTTCGCCGCGCGCAAGCGCGACCTCCAGAACCTGGAGCGCGACCTCAAGGCCCGCGAAGACAAGTTGCAGAAGGACGGCGCGACGATGGCCGAGGCCGACCGCCGCAACCAGGAAAAGGCGTTGCGCGACGGCCAGCGCGAATTCGCGCGCAAGCAGAACGAATTCATGGAAGACCTGAACGTGCGCCGCAACGAGGCGCTCGGCCAGCTGCAGCGCTCGGTGCTGCAGGAAGTGCAGACCTACGCCAAGACCGCGGGGCTGGACCTCGTGATCGCCGACGCGCTCTTCGCCAGTCCATCGATCGACATCACCGGCCAGGTGCTGTCGGCGCTGCAGGCGAAGGGTCGCGCACCCGCGAAGCCCTGATCGGGTCCGGGCCAGGACGCCGGGGAGCCGCAAGAGCATGCCGGTGCGCCTGGGCGAACTGGCGGCACGTTTCGGCTGCGAACTCCGCGGCGATCCCGACACGCTGATCGAGCGTGTCGCGACGCTGCAGGAAGCCGGCGCGGGCGCGATCGCGTTCCTCGCCAACTCCCGGTATCGGCGCCATCTGCCAGGCACCCAGGCCGCGGCGGTGGTGCTCGACGCGTCCACCGTCGACGACTGCCCGACCAACGCGCTGATCGCTGCCAATCCTTATGCCACGTATGCGCGCATCGCGCAGGTGCTGTACTCCGAGGCCGCAAGCCCGTCGGGCCGCCATGCCAGTGCGGTGATCGCAGCGGACGCCGCAGTCGATCCCACCGCGTGGATCGGCCCGAACGTGTACGTCGGCGCGGGTGCGAAGATCGGCGCGCGGGCGCAGATCGGTCCCAACAGCGTCGTGTTCGACCGCGTGGTGATCGGCGCGGACACGCGACTCGTCGCGCAAGTGACGCTCTGCACGGGCGTACGGCTCGGCGAGCGTTGCCTGATGCATCCGGGCGTGGTGATCGGCGCCGACGGTTTCGGGCACGCCCAGGACCAGGGCAGCTACGTCAAGATCCCGCAGGTCGGTTCGGTGCTGGTCGGGGACGACGTCGAGATCGGCGCGAACTCCACCATCGACCGCGCGGCGATCGGTGACACGGTCATCGAGCGCGGGGTGAAGATCGACAACCAGGTGCAGGTGGGGCACAACTGTCACATCGGCGAGCACACCGTGATCTCCGGATGCGTGGGGATTTCGGGCAGCGTCACGGTCGGCAGGCGCTGCATGATTGGCGGCATGGTCGGCATCGTCGGGCACCTGCAGATCACCGACGACGTGTATCTCACGGGCAAGACGATGGTGACGCACTCGATCACCAGGCCCGGGCTGTATTCGGGGCAACTGCCCTTCGATGAAGCGCGGCGTTTCCGCCGCAACAGTGCACGGTTCCAGCACCTCGACGAGCTGGCACGCCGCGTGCGCGCCCTCGAAAAGGGCGCCGGCGCCGCACCAGAAGACGAACAGGACGGGAAGGACACATGAGCGAAGCACAGGGTGGATTCGGCATCGACGAGGTGATGCGGCGCCTGCCGCACCGCTACCCGATGCTGCTGGTGGATCGCGTGCTCGAATGCGTCTCCGGCGAGCGGCTGGTCGCGGTCAAGAACGTCACGGCCAACGAGCAGTTCTTCTCGGGCCACTTCCCGGGCCGTCCCGTCATGCCCGGCGTGTTCATGCTCGAGGCGCTGGCGCAGGCCGCCGGCATCCTCTGCTTCGTCACCGCCAACATCTATCCCGACGAGAACGTGAAGTTCTACTTCGCGGGCATCGACAAGGCACGCTTCCGACGACCCGTCGTGCCGGGTGACCAGTTATTGTTGAAGGTGGTGCTCGAGCGCAGGATTCGCACGATCTGGAAGTTCTCGACGGTGGCCGAAGTGGCGGGCCAGGAAGCCTGCTCGGCGGAAATGATGGTGATGCCGGGTTGAAACCCAGGCGCACGAAGGAGAGGCATCGATGAGTGGCTCCATCCACGCGACGGCGATCGTCGCGCCGGACGCGATTCTCGGCGAAGACGTCGAGATCGGGCCGTACTGCGTGATCGGTCCCGGCGTCGAGATCGGCCGGGGCACGCGTCTTGGCGCGCACGCGACGATCCACTGCCACACCAGGGTCGGCGCCGGCAACGTCATCCACGCGTTTGCGTCGATCGGCGACGCGCCACAGGACAAGAAATACAACGGCGAGCCGACGCGGCTCGAGATCGGCGACCGCAACGTCATCCGTGAGTTCGTGACGCTCAATCGCGGCACGACCAAGGACCGCGGCGTAACCACGATCGGGCACGACAACCTGTTCATGTCGTATTCGCACGTCGCGCACGACTGCATCGTCGGCAACCAGTGCGTGCTCGCGAACTGCTCCACGCTCGGCGGCCACGTCGTGCTCGGCGACTGGGTCATCATGGGCGGCTTCGCCGGCGTGCACCAGTTCTGCAAGGTGGGTGCCCATGCGTTCCTCGCCAACAATGCCGCGGTGACGCGCGATGTGCCGCCGTACGTGATGGCCGTCGGTGGCCCGGCCAAGCCGCACAGCATCAATGCCGAAGGGCTCAAGCGGCGCGGCTTCTCGCCGCAGCAGATTCGCAACCTGCGCAACGCCTACCGCACGCTGTACCGTTCGGGGCTGCGGCTCGAAGACGCGGTCGAGCGCCTGGTCGAAGCGGCACGGGACCAGCCCGAAGTTCAGTTGCTGGTCGATTTCATCCCGCAGTCCACGCGCAGCCTCGTGCGCTGAGGCGCATGAGCGAAGGTCCCGTCATCACCCCTCCCGTTCCCGCGGGAGCGTTGAACGTCGCGCTCGTTGCCGGCGAGGCCTCGGGCGACAACCTCGGCGGTGGGCTGCTGCGCGCGCTGCATGCGCGGCAATCGACGCTGCGCGCATTCGGCGTGGCCGGACCGCGCATGGTGGAGGCGGGCTGTGAGGCCTGGGTATCGTCCGACGAACTCGCGATCATGGGTCTCGCCGAGATCGTGCGGCACCTGCCACGCCTGCTGCGGCTGCGCCGCGACCTCGTCGCGCGACTGCTCGCAGCGCGGCCCGACGTCTTCGTCGGCATCGACTCACCCGAATTCAATCTCCGCGTCGCGGCCCGGCTCAAGGCACAGGGTATTCCGACGGTGCAATACGTCAGCCCGCAGGTGTGGGCATGGCGGCAGGGCAGGGTGCGCACCATCGGTCAGTCCGTCGATCTCGTGCTCTGCGTGCTGCCCTTCGAGAGCAGGTTCTACGACGCGCACGACGTACGAGCAGTGTTCGTTGGCCACCCGCTTGCCGATCGCATTCCGCTCGAATCGCCCCCGGGGCCTGCGCGCACAGCTTTGGGTCTCGACCCTGGTGCGCCCACGGTCGCGGTGCTTCCGGGCAGCCGTCGTGCGGAGGTTGCCAGGCTCGGCGGCCCGTTCGCCGCGACGCTGGCGTGGCTGCACGAACGCCGGCCCGACATCCATTTCGTGGCGCCGATGGCCAACGCCGCTGTCCGGACGCTGTTCGAGCACAGTCTTGCGCAGCATGCGGCGGCCGTGCCCGTCACCGTGGTCGACGGCCGTGCGCAGGAGGCGCTGGCTGCCGCCGATGCCGTGCTGGTCGCTTCGGGCACCGCAACGCTCGAAACCGCGCTGATCAAGCGGCCGATGGTAGTCGCGTACCGCCTCGCGCCGCTGACGGCGTTCCTGATGCGCAGCATGAAGCTGATGAAGGCCGAGTATTTCTCGCAGCCGAACCTGCTGGCGGGACGGCAGGTGGTGCCGGAGTACCTGCAGGAGGACGTCCGGCCCGAAGTGCTGGGTCCGGCGATGCTGGCGCAGCTGCAGCGCCCCGACCATGCGGAGCTCGTCGCGACATTCACCGCGATACACGCGACGCTGCGACGCGACGCGAGCGCTCGAGCCGCCGACGCCATCCTGCAATTGCGGAACCAGGGCAGTGGCGCGCGATGAGGCGCGCCGATCCGCGGCAAGCCGGCTTCGATCTGCGCAAGGCTGGCCTCACGGCAGGCGTGGACGAGGCTGGCCGCGGCCCGCTCGCGGGCCCGGTCGTTGCAGCCGCCGTGATCCTCGATCGCAAGCATCCGATCCGTGGCATCGCCGATTCGAAAGTCCTCGCGCCCGTCGTGCGCGAAGAACTGGCGTGGCGGATCCAGCAGCGCAGCATCGCCTGCGGGCTCGGCTGGGCCGACGCCTGCGAAGTTGACGCGCTCAACATCCTGCAGGCGACGATGCTGGCCATGCGCCGCGCCATGCTTGGCCTGGGCTGTGCTCCGGCGCACGTGATCGTCGACGGCGATCGTTGCCCGAGCCTCGCGGGCCTGCCGTTCGACTGCAGTATCGAGGCAGTCGTCGCGGGCGACTCCAGCGTAACCTGCGTGGGAGCGGCGTCGATCCTCGCCAAAGTGGCACGGGACCGGTTCATGTGCGAACTCGAGGTGCGCTACCCCGGGTACGGCTTTGCCGGGCACAAGGGGTATGGCACGCCCGAGCATCTCGATGCCCTGCGTCGATTGGGGCCTTCCCCGGTGCACCGGAGGAGCTTCGCGCCGGTACAATCCTGCCTTCCCCGCTGATCCCAGAGCCCGCCGTCCATGGCAGCCCGGTTCGTCCACCTCCACGTTCACACCGAATACTCGCTCGTCGATGGCGTCGTCCGCATCGAGAGCGAGGAGTCGGACGGGCAGCGGGTGCGCGAAGGGCTCATCGACGCGACCGCGCGCATGGGCATGCCGGCGGTCGCGCTGACCGACCAGGCCAATCTCTTCGCGCTGGTCAAGTTCTACAAGACCGCGCAGTCGCAAGGCATCAAGCCGCTGATCGGCGTGGATGCCCTGGTGCGCGACGACAACGAGCGCAACGAACCGTCGCGACTGGTGCTGCTCTGCCAGGACGGGCGCGGCTACCTGAACCTCACTCGCCTGGTCACGCGCAGCTACCTCGAAGGGCAGGGCAAGCATGGTCCGACGCTGCATCGTGCGTGGCTTGATCGGGAGACGACACAAGGGTTGATCGCGCTCTCCGGAGCGCGCGCAGGCGACGTCGGTCGCGCGCTGCTCAGCCACCGTGGACCGGAAGCGCGCGCGGCACTCGAGGCCTGGCTCGAGCTGTTCGGAGACCGCTACTACCTTGAACTGCAGCGCACGGGCCGGCCGGGCGAGGAAGACTGCATCGCAGGCTCGCTGCAGCTTGCGGTCAGGTTCGGCGTGCCAGTGGTCGCGACCAACGACGTGCGCTTCATCAGGCCGGAGGATTTCGAGGCGCACGAAGCTCGCGTCTGCATCCACGAAGGCACGATGATCGCGGATGCAGCACGTCCAAGACGCTACAGCGAAGAGCAGTACCTGCGCTCGCCCGACGAGATGGCGACGCTCTTCGCCGACCTGCCCGAGGCAATCGAGAACTCGGTGGAGATCGCGCGCCGGCTCAACCTCGAGATCAAGCTCGGCAAGCCGTCACTGCCGGCCTATCCCGTGCCGGCCGGCCAGACGACCGAGGAGCACCTGCGCGAGGAGTCGAAGCTCGGCTTGGAAAAGCGCTGGCCGGTCATTGCCGCACAGCTCGGCGCGCGCATTCCCCGCGACGACTACGAAGGCCGGCTCGCCAGCGAACTCGACGTCATCTGCCAGATGGGATTCGCCGGTTACTTCCTGATCGTCGCGGATTTCATCCGCTGGGCACGCGGGAACGGCGTGCCCGTCGGGCCCGGCCGCGGTTCCGGCGCCGGCTCGCTCGTCGCCTATGCGCTCGGCATCACCGACCTCGACCCGCTGCACTACGACCTGTTGTTCGAGCGGTTCCTGAACCCGGAGCGTGTGTCGATGCCCGACTTCGACGTCGACTTCTGCATGGAAGGTCGCGACCGGGTCATCGATTACGTCGCGCAACGTTACGGCCGCGAGCGCGTCTCCCAGATCATCACCTACGGCACCATGGCGGCGAAGGCGGTGGTCCGCGACGTCGCGCGCGTGCAGGGCCTGAGCTACGGTTTCGCCGACAGCATCGCCAAGCTGATCCCGTTCGAGCTCGGCATCACGCTCGACGACGCGCTCGACAAGGAAGAGGAGCTGCGCAAGCGCTACAGGAACGAAGAAGACGTGCGGCAGCTGATCGACATGGCACGCGCGCTCGAGGGCCTGGTGCGCAATGCCGGCACGCACGCGGGCGGCGTCGTCATCGCGCCTTCGGTGCTCACCGACTTCGCGCCGCTCTATTGCGAAGAGGGCAGCAGCAGCGTCGTCACGCAGTTCGACAAGGACGACGTCGAGGCCGCGGGCCTGGTCAAGTTTGACTTCCTCGGCCTGCGCACGCTGACGATCATCGACTGGGCCGTGCGCACGATCAACGCCGGGCGCGCCGCGTCTGGCGAGCCGCCGCTCGAGATGTCGACCCTGCCGATGGACGACGCAGCCACGTACTCGCTGCTGAAGCGCTGCGAGACGACGGCGGTCTTCCAGCTCGAATCGCGCGGCATGAAGGACCTGATCAAGCGCCTGCAGCCGGACACGTTCGAGGACATCATCGCGCTGGTCGCGCTGTTTCGTCCGGGTCCGCTGCAGTCGGGCATGGTGGATGACTTCATCGACCGCAAGCACGGCCGCATCGGCGGCGGCATCGACTACCTGCACCCGGACCTGAAGCCCGTCCTGTTCCCGACGTACGGCGTGATCCTGTACCAGGAGCAGGTCATGCAGATCGCGCAGGTGCTCGCGGGCTACACGCTCGGCGGCGCCGACCTGTTGCGCCGCGCCATGGGGAAGAAGAAGGCCGAGGAGATGGCGCAGCAGCGCTCCATCTTCGTCGATGGAGCCGTCGCCCGCGGTGTCAAGGGCAGCACCGCGGCGCACATCTTCGACCTGATGGAGAAGTTCGCGGGGTACGGCTTCAACAAGTCGCACTCGGCCGCGTACGCCGTGCTCTCGTACCACACGGCGTGGCTGAAGACGCATTACCCGGCCGCGTTCATGGCGGCCGTGCTGTCGTCGGACATGGACAAGACCGACAAGGTCGTGACGCTCATCGACGAATGCAACCGCATGGGGCTCACGGTCGAGCCGCCGGACGTCAACGCCTCGCAGTACATGTTTACCGTGTCGGGTCCGAAGTCGATCCGCTACGGACTCGGCGCGATCAAGGGCGTAGGGCAGGCTGCCGTCGAGAACATGCTCGACGAGCGCAACCGCAACGGGCGGTTCCGCGACCTGCGCGACCTCTGCCGCCGGCTCGACCTCAACAAGGTCAACCGTCGCGTGCTCGAGGCGCTGATACGTTCTGGAGCGGCCGACTCGATGGGCGGCATGCGTTACCGTTCGACGCTCATGCACCAGTTGCCGGCAGCCATGCAGGCTGCGGACCAGTCGACCCGGGCGAAGGAGGCGGGGCAGGAAGACCTGTTCGGACTCGCGGAGCCTGCGGCCACCGCTGCCGCGGGTGCGGAAGTCAGTCCCCCGCCGGGGGGGAACGGCTCCGCGAACGCGGATGGCCTGCACGAGACGCTGCCCGAATGGGGCGAGGCTGTCCGCCTCACGGGCGAGCGCGAAACGCTGGGCTTGTATCTCACGGGCCATCCGATCGCCGAATACGAGCGCGAGCTGCGGCCGATCACCAGCGGGCGCATTGCTGACGTCGGTGGGGCGAAGCCGGTCGGGACCGGAGGCGAGGACAAGGGCAACCAGTGGCGCACCCCGGGCCGCAACGTGACCGTCGCGGGGCTGGTGCTCGAGATCCGCAAGCGTGGTGGACGCACCAGCTTCATCCTCGACGACCGCAGCGGCCGGCTCGAGGTCACGATGTTCGAGGATGTCTACCAGCAGTTCCGCTCGCTGGTCTCGAAGGACGCGATCCTCGTGGTCGAGGGCAGCCTGCGCTGGGACGACTTCATCGACGACTGGCGCCTCGGCGCGAAGAAGATCATGGACGTCGACCAGGCGCGCGAACAGTATGCCCGCAACCTCGTTCTGCGCTGGCCGGCCGCCAAGGCAAGGAACGGCGATGCCGGCAAGTTCGTGGCCGCGCTCGAGCAGGCCCTCAAGCCGAGCCAGGGCGGACGCTGCAACGTCGCCATCCGGTACGCGACGGGCGATGCCGCGGCGATCCTGCAGCTGGGCGAGCGGTGGAAAGTACGGCCTTCGCGCGAGCTCATCGAACGGCTTGGAAGCCTGGTGGGCCGTGAAGGGGTCGAGTTGTATTACGCGCCGCGCGACGCCTGAAGCATTCCCGACCGCGTCGCACCGACGGCACTTGCGGTCGTTCCCCGGCCCGGTGTAAGAATGCGGCCAAACCAAGAACGAGGGGAACGGCACATGGACTTGGAAGGTTGGCTCAAGGAGCTCCGGGTGCCGCGCGAAGCGTATCGCGTCGTGTCGCTGTTGCCGCTCGTGTACGTCGCGTGGGCCGACGGCAGGATCCAGAAGAGCGAACGCGACGTGATCCTGCACATCGCGCGCGAGCGCGGCATGCTCGATCACGGCGGCGAGGACGCGCTGTCGCGCTGGCTCAGCGAGCCTCCCTCGAAGCAGCAGTTGAAGGCCGACCTCGCGGCGCTCAATGAACTCGCGCGCAGCGACCGCAAGCTGCACGAAGAGTTCGGCGCCGACGAGGAGCAATTGCTGCTCGCGTGGTGCCAGGACGTCGCCGACGCGGCGGGTGGCCTGCTCGGCCTCAAGTCCGCGCGCACCGAAGCGGAGAATGCCGCGCTCAAGACCATCGTCAGTGCGCTCGACATGCGCAATGCCACGCAGTGGCGGGCGGCCCTGCGCAGCTGAGACGGCCGCGCGGGACCACCTGTCAGTCGACCTTTCAGTCAGGCGGCCTGCCGGATCGCGCGGCCGGCGCGTGTCCGGCTGATTTGCGCCCGCGCCGGGCGTCCGGCATCCTTCCCGACCATGGCATTGAGTTTCCTGGAATTCGAGCAGCCCATCGCCGAGCTCGAGGCGAAGATCGAAGAGCTGCGCTTCGTCTCGTCCGACGCCGAGGTCAACATCGGCGAGGAGATCGCGCGACTGCGCGCCAAGAGTCGCGCGCTCACCAACAGCATCTTCGCCAACCTGACGGCGTGGCAGGTCGCGCAGCTCGCGCGCCACCCGCAGCGCCCATACACCCTCGATTACGCGGTCTCGATCTTCGACGAGTTCCAGGAGCTGCACGGCGACCGCATGTATGCGGACGATCTCGCGATCGTCGGCGGCTTCGCGCGACTCGCCGGCCGGCCGGTCATGCTGATCGGCCACCAGAAGGGCCGCGACACCAAGGAAAGGGTGCGCCGCAACTACGGCATGCCGAAGCCCGAGGGTTACCGCAAGGCGCTGCGGCTGATGCAGCTCGCCGAGCGCTTCCGCATGCCGCTGATCAC
>CAWHCA010000054.1:0-10774 GCA_963827615.1 uncultured Gammaproteobacteria bacterium
ATAGTCGGAGCTGCGACCGACAGGGGAGAAGCAGATGTCACAGTCGTACGGGGTTGAGTTGTGGCGCGACCTCTTCGTCATGCTGGGCTCGAGTGCGACCGCGCTGCTCGGCCTGTTGTTCGTGGTGCTGACGATTCACCTGCAGACGGTCAAGGAGGATCTCGATTTCCGCCTGCGGACGCGCAACAACTCGTACCACCTGCTGAACGTGTTCATCCTGTCGGCGCTGACGCTGGCTCCAGTGCCAGTCATGTTCTTCGGTATCGGGGTGGCGCTGGTCTGCCTGTACGGGCTCCGGCTGCCGATCGTCGTCACCTGGTACCTCTACCGCCAGGACGAGGCCGTCCGGGCACACAAGCCCCTCTGGCTCGGGTCCGTCATCACCGTCGCCACGGCCTACGCGCTGGGCATCGCCGGGGGTATTGCGTTGCTCGCCGGGTCGAACCATGGTTTCGCGCTGATTGCCACGACCTGCGTCGTGCTCATGGTTCGTGCCGTGTTGAGTTCATGGGCGCTCATGTTCGGCGCGGAAACCGCGAGCGCGAAACCCTGACCCGTCAGCCGCCCGTCAGCGAGTCAGCATACGTTCACAGTCCCACGGGCAGCACCGGCCAGCGTGCCGCGATCCGCTCGCCGCGCACCGCCACCAGGTCGCCGAACTGCAGCAGCACGGCCTCGGACTGCATCGGCCGCAGGAAAATGAAATCGTCGACGTCGATGTCGACGCTGCTCGATGCGCTGTAACCCTGCTGGTTCGAACTGACGTAGGCCCAGTGCGGCGACAGGCCCGGCGGCGATTCATTTTCGGCGAGCCAGTTGCCGCTGTAACCGAAGTAGATCTGGGCCTCGTTCGGGTTCCAGCCGCGAATCAGCGGCGCGAGTGGCTCCATGGTGGGAATCCGTCCGCCCTGCAGCCGTTTCAGGACCGGCGTGGCGATGAAGCTGCTGGCCTCGAAATCGGCGAGCACCGGCAGGTCGTAGTGCGTCGGCTTCATCAGGCAGGTGCCGGCCGAGAGGTCGTTGAGCAGCGCTTCGCCTTCGTAGTGGCGGAAGGTGGGGCTGCCCGCGCCGTTGAACGTCAGACGATCGTGCAGCAGGGATGGAAAACGCGACTGCAGCACGTCGACGGCGGCCTGGTAACGCGCGCGCACCCTGGGCTTTTCCCGCGCCTCGATGAAACCCGGCAGGCCCATCAGGTGCGCGTCGTAGCCCATGTACCCCGCAAACTCGAGATGCTGTCGGTGGTCGTGGATCGTCTGCAGCGGCGCGTGCAGCGAGGCCGCATCGCCGAAGCCGCCCCGCCGCAGGCCGACGTCGAGTTCGAGGTTGATACGCAAGCGCTGGTTCTGCGCCTGCGCGAACTCCAGGTATTGCGCCAGGCGCGCGTCGCTGTCGATCAGCCATTGCAGCTGGCGGCCTGGATCGAACGGCCCCGTGTGCTCGCGATAAAACGTCGCGACCGCCGCGATGGGCATGGGTTTGCCGAGCAGGATGTCCGAGTCGGGGCGCAACCGGGTCATCGCCTGCAGGAAGGGCCGGTGAAAGACCATCAGCGAGCGGGTGTTCGCACGCGTGGCGACGTAGTCGACCAGGGCCGGACTCGGCAACGACTTCACCACCACGCGATAGGTCTTCGCCGGTGCCACGGCCACTGACTCGACGACCCGGTCGATGTTGCGATCCAGCCGGTCGAGGTCGATGACGAGCACCGGGCGGTCAATGCCATGCGCGCGCAACGTGCGGTTGAGGCGGGCGAAGTACCCGGAGTATGGACCGCCGCGGTCGGCAGGCTTGCTGGCGGCGACGGCAGCCGCCGCAATCACGGTGCCACCGAGGATAAAAGAACGACGAGTCGGCATGATCAGCTCAGGAAGAGATGCTTGAGGTGCGCATTGAGCAGGCGGCCCTGCGGATCCAGTGCCTCGCGCACCTCGTGGAAATCCTGCCAGTGGCGGGGATACAGCGCGGACAGGCGCCTGGCGTCGAGCGTGTGCAGCTTGCCCCAGTGCGGCCGGCCCTCGTACTTCCAGAAGATCGGCTCGATCTCGGCGAAATACGGCCGGTAGTCCACGTCGCCGAACTGGTGCACGGAGATCGAGCAGCCATCGCGGCCTTCGAACATCGACAGCCAGATGTCGTCGGCTTTCACGTAGCGATACTCGAGGGGGAAGCAGACCGGCAGGTTCTTCTCACGCACCGTGCGCAGGATTTCGCGCACGCAGGCAGGGCCGGCGGCGGCAGGCACCGTGTATTCCATCTCGCGGAAGCGCACCACGCGCACGTGCGCCAGGACCTGGTACGAAGGGCCGGTGCGCGTGGTGGCGGCTTCGCCTCCCATCGCCAGTTCGACCAGCTTGTCGTACAGGCCGCTGCCCCCGGGCAGCCACTGCACCGTGTCGAAGACCCGTCGCAGCGTATTCACGGCCTGTGGATCGTCGGTGCCCACCGTCGCGTCACCTGGCCTGGCAGGGTTCGTGGCGACGGCGATGCAGAGTCGCGAGTGCAGCAGCGGAAAGAACTCGAAGTGGCGATTGCGGGCGCACAGCTCGTCGATGCCATCGAGCACGTCTTCCGTCCTGCCGATGGTGGCCACTTCGGTCAGGTCGAAGGCCGGCTGGTTCTGCAGCGTCACGCGCGAGACGATCCCCAGGGCGCCAACGGACGTGCGCGCCGCCTGGAAGACCTCCCGATTCTGGTCGGCGCTGCATTCGAGGACGTCGCCCGCAGGTGTGACCAGTGTCAGGCCGGTAACGTACGAACACATCGAGCCGAAACCCGTGCCCGTGGCGTGTACGGAACTGGCGAGGGCGCCGCCAAGGGCCGGGTAGTCCATGTCGGGCATGTTGGGCAGGGCCTGGCCAACGCTCGCGAGCAACGGTCCGAGGTCGTGCAGACGCGTGCCGGCCAGGACCGTGGCCTGGTTCTTTGCCGCGTCGTGTCCGACCAGTCCGGTGAGCAGGTCGGTGGAGATCAGCGTGTCGTTCGTCGGCACCACCGCACTGAACGAGTGTCCTGCCCCGACGGCGCGCACGACGCCTTGCGCATTCCTGAGAACGTCGACCAGCTCGGCCTCACTCGCCGGGGCTGCTCGCACGGCCGGGTTGCACGTTTGATTGGCCGCCCAGTTGATCCAGGGTAACGGCTCGCCCGGCTTGAAACTCACGAGGGAGGGCGTGTCGGTCGTCGCCGGCCCGCAGCCAGGCAGAATGCTCGCCGCCGCACCAGCAGCCGCGGTGCGCAGAAATCGACGACGGCTGATCGAGTGGCGTGGCACGATCATTCGGCAGCGACCTCGATGCCGCTGACGGCCTTGATCAGCTCGCGCAGGTCCTGTTCCGTGCACGCGCTGCAGTAACCGAGCGGCGGCATGCCGCGCAGGCCGAGCACGGTGTTGACCAGGAGCCGGTCCATGCCCTGCTCATTGCGCACTTTCCAGTCCGGCGGGTTGCCCATCAGGGGCGCACCGGTTTCGGGCCGTGCATGGCATTGCACGCAGTTGGAGGACAGCAGCTTGCCCTGGCGCTCGTCGAGATCGGCACGCGCGGGCGCGGTGAGACCCGCGCTCGCGAGCAACAGCGCAAGGGAGCAGGCGGCAATTCTAAGAATGGCAGTTCACCTCACGGGCAGCCGCCACGGTACCGCTTTCGACGAGTGCCGCAAAGCCGGCATCGATCACCGTCAGCTCCGGGGAATCCAGCGTGCGACGATCCAGCCTGCGAGGCACGCGATCAACAGGTCGACCCAGCCATAGGCGGGCGACGACACACCGAGCTGCAGCAGCGTCAGCAGCAGCACGAACAGGACGGTCATGCCGGCGGCCACGTACGGCACGATGCCCGCACCGGCGAGCAGCCAGCCCAGCGACAGGTAGCTGAACGACTTGTTCGCGAGCAGCGGCGGCGGCGGCACGTTGCGCAACAGCACTTCGCGCAGTTCCGGCATTCCGGCCGACACGGCGACCGAGCCGTCGAGCAGCATGCGGACCGACGTCCACGCGAGCCAGACGCCGAGCAGTACGGCGACGATCGTCGAACGCGAGCCGTCGTCGAGCCGGCTGAAGGGCACCAGCACCGGCAGCAGCAGCGCAATGGCCGCGATCTCGGCCACTTCGAGCGTGCTGCCGCCGACGAACACGCGACCGACGAGGACGACGGCGATGACGATCAGCAGCACGTCCATCGCCCGTTGCCGGCGCACGAGACTGAACACGACCTGCGTGACGACGAGCCAGCCGACGAAGAAGCCGGCGAGCGACATCCAGTCGATGTGCGGCGTGAGCAGCGGCCGCACGGCGCTCTTCAACTGGCGCAGGCCCGGATCCGGCACCAGCGGCCAGAGGCGCTCGATCAGCCACAGCACCAGGATCGACATCGCGACGAACGCGGAACGGCTGCGCGGCGTGCCCTGGGGCGAGACGCGGCTGCCGAGCGCATGGAAGACCGTGCCGAGGACGGTGCCGAGCAGCGATCCGGTCGCGTTGAGCGACAGGTCGCGCAGGCTGGACACGCGGATCGCCACCGAGGCCTGCAGCAGCTCGAGCCCGAGCGAAAGCATCGCGCCGAGCAACGTGCCCGCGACGATCCCGGTGACGCGGCCCCAGCGTGGCTCGAGCAGCAGCGCGGCGCAGAACCCGAACGGAACGTACAGCAGCAGGTTGTTGAACATGTCGCCGCGGCCGGCGCGCGCCCAGCTGAGCGAGCGCAAGGCTTCGACCAGCGCCGGGCCATCAGCGACGAACCGGAACGGGTACAGCGAGACGTAGACGATCAGGCCGGTGACGACCGCCAGCAGCAGGGGTGCAGCAAAATGCGTGGAGCGGCCGGCCATCGTGCCGTCAGGGACGAATCAGCACGTAGTGGTCGAGCAGCAGCGCGGCGAACAGCAGCATCAGGTAGTTGATCGAAAAGCGAAACGCTTGCATATGGAGCTGGTCGGAAGCGCCCGGCTGCCGCATCGCGATCGCGTAGCGGAGGAAGATCGCGCCGAGCACCACCGCCGCGGCCAGGTAGATGAGGCCGCTCATCTGCGTGAGGTACGGCAGCAGCGTCACGAGCACCAGGATGATCGTGTACAGCAGGATGTGCAGCTGCGTGAATTCGACGCCGTAGGTGACGGGCAGCATCGGGATGCCGGCCCTGGCGTAATCCTTGCGGCGCGCGATCGCCAGCGCCCAGAAGTGCGGCGGCGTCCACGCGAAGATGATCAGGAACAGCAGCAGCGAATACGGATCGGCCGAGCCGGTGACCGCCGTCCAGCCGAGCACGGGAGGCGCGGCGCCGGCAGCACCGCCGATGACGATGTTCTGCGGCGTCACGTGCTTGAGCCACACGGTGTAGAGCACGGCGTAACCGATCAGCGACAGGAACGTCAGCACGGCCGTCAGCGGGTTCACCAGCCACCACAGGATGACCATCGACGCGCTGCCGATGATCCCGGCATATGCCAGCGCCTGCCGCGTGGTCACGTGGCCCGTCGGGATCGGGCGGTTCATGGTGCGCGCCATCTTCTCGTCGAACTTGCGGTCGACGACGTGGTTGATGGCGGCGGCGCTCGACGCGGCGAGACCGATGCCGAGCGTCCCGTAGAGCAGGGCCTGCCAGGGCGGCATGCCCGGCACGGCGAGGAACATCCCCACCACCGCCGTGAACACGATCAGCGCGACGACGCGCGGCTTGCCGAGCTCGTAGTAATCCCGCCAGGTCGAATGGCCAGATACGGTCTCTGTGGCGGAGGTATAGGGCACGATCGCGGCGGATGTCTGGCGGGGCGCCGATTTTACAGGAGCTTTGCGAGGCGCGTGGCGACGTCAATTCGGATGCCCGAAACGGCCCTGGGCCGCTGTTGCGCAACCGCGCGAAGGTAACCGAGCCAGTGGCAAATCGTCGCTAGCGCTCATCCCCTGCTGTTGGCGCGACCTTCGGCGCTCGACGCAGGTACTTCAGCATGTCCCTGGGCTTCGCCGACCCGGCGCGTTCGTGCAGAAAGTCGCGCGCGGTGCGAATTGAGCCCACTTTTTCAGCCACCGCCGCAGCGATGAACTGATTCAAGGACACGCCGTCGAGTTTGGCGAGTTCTGCAGCGGCATTTTTTACCGACGTCGGCAGCTTCAAAGGGTAGGTGCTCTTGCTCATTTCGATAACTCCTTGAGAACGCGTGCCGGGGTCTTGACCGCGATGCCAAAACTCCGCTCGACGGGCAGAAAATCCCGCAAGTTGTGCGTGACTATCGCCACCGCCTGGCCGTTTACGGCGGCCTCGAGCATCAGCTCATCGGCAGAATCCGACAACTGCGGCCGCCACATGAAATGAACCTCCACCGGTTCGGCGGCGCTGGCGAGCGCGTTGAGAAATCCAGCCACGTCGCGTTCGCTCATGCCGGTGGCCAACCTGTGCTCAGGTCGCAGGAGCACGTCTTCGTACTCGAGGAATACCGCGGTCGTGACCAGCGGTACGCAGCGACCTGCGGCCACTAGTGCCAACAGCCGGTTGCTCGCCCCCAGTCGGCTGCGCAGGCCAGCTACCAGAACCGAGGTGTCCAGGACGACGCGCATTCTCAAAAAAGGATATGACATCTTATAGGATGTTACAAGACTGCGTGCTGCCGGGCCTCCTGCGGTCAGGCCCACGATCGTTCAGCATTGAGGGCGGATGCGCCAGCGAATCCTGTTCCGCCGTCTGCGCGTGGCGCAGCAGAATCCGTCGCGTGCGTCAGTAGATTCCCGAGCCCTTCGGCGGGAACAGGAACCGCAGCAGCGCGACCATCGCGAGCACCAGCAGCGCCGCGACCGCGTTGTGCGCCGTGGCGAGCGGCAGCGGGAACGTCTTGATGACCATGATCGGCCCGACGAGCCACTGCGCCACGAGCGCCACAGCCAGGGCGATGCCGGCGGTGCGCACGCCGGGGGACTGGCCGGTCCGCACGGCCTTCCACGCGACGAAACCGAGGATGAGCGCGGCCACGATGGCGCCGATGCGGTGCGTGAAGTGGATCGCGACGCGGGCCGGGTGGTCGAGCACGCCGCCCTCGTAGTCGATGCCGAGTCCGCGCCAGAGCACGAACGCATCCTTGAAATCCATGTCTGGCCAGTACGAGCGCTGGCACGTCGGGAAGTCGGGACAGGCCACGGCCGAGTAGTTGGAGCTGACCCAGCCGCCGAGCAGGATCTGCACGACCAGCACGACCATGCCGATCACGGCCCAGCGACGCAGGCTGTCCTCGGAGTGCAGCCGCGAACGACGCGTGGTTTGCAGCGCCATCCACCACAGCAACGCCATCGTCGTCAGGCCGCCCGCGAGGTGTGCGGAAACGATGGCGGGTTTCAGCAGCAGTGTCACCGTCCACATGCCGAGCAGGCCCTGGAAGATGACCAGCCCGATGGCGGCGAGCGGCAGACCGACGGGCTGCAGCGGATCCTGCCGATTGCGCCAGGCCAGCGCGCCGATGACCAGGATGACGACACCGAGCGTCGTCGCCAGATACCGGTGCAGCATCTCCTTGAGCGCCTTCGCGTACTCGACCGGACGCTCGGGGAACGCCGCGTTCGCAGCAGGGTGATTCTCGGCCGCCTGGCCGGCCGTGAGATGACCGTAGCAACCGGGCCAGTCGGGGCAGCCGAGGCCGGCATGACTCAGGCGCACGTAGGCGCCTAGCACGATGACGCAGAACGCCAGCATTGCGCCGAACAGGCAGAGCCTGTGGAACGTAGTCAATCGCGTCCTGGTATTCACGGTATTTCTCAGCCTATGTGCGAGAGTCTCAGCAGCTTCTTCACGTCCGTGAGCAGGGCCTTGTCCGGGGCTGCGGCAGAATAGCTGAGCACGAGATTGCCGAGCGGATCAATCAGGTAAAGCCGGCCTGCGACCGTCGGTGCGACGCCGTCGTACGCCGGAAATTTATCGAGCAACACTTTCGAGTCCGCGTCGGCGCCGACGAGCGCGATCTGCAGGTCCACGTGTTCGGCCGCCATGAAGTCCGTGTCGACGCGCGACCCCGTTGCCAGGAACACGCGCTGGACACGGTCCATGTCCTTGTTGAGCGCGATCCAGGACTGCCGCGACAGGTACAGCGCCTTGCGGCAGCGCTCGTCGCAGGCGCCATCGCCCAGGTACGCGATCGTCCACTTGCCCTGCAGGAAATCGGCAGTCGTGCGCGTGCCATCAGGCCGCGCGAGCGACACCGCCGGCAACGGCACGGCCGGGTTGACCAGGTCGCCCTTGTTGGTGCCGCCCGCCGGTCGCCAGCCCGAACCACCGTAGTACAGCCAGAAGGCCACGAGCAGCGGCACGAAGAAGAGCGACGCCAGGAAGACGAGCTGGCGGCGGCCACGCCGGCGTTGGGTGTCTGCAGTCGGTGCGTTCATGGCTGGGTGATGGCAATCGGTGCGTTCATGACTGGGTGTCGGTGATCGGTGCACTCATGGTTGGGTGCTTGCGATCGGAGTGCTCATGGGTCGTCGGACCTTGAATCCGCGGGCGCCGCCGCGCCCGGGAGACGACGCAGGCTGAGGGCAATGAAGATGACCAGTGCGACGAGCGCGAACACGAACCACTGGATCGCGTACGCCAGGTGGCGCTCGGGACCAAACCGCATCGCGGGACGCCAGACGCGCTCGTACCCGTTGGGCGCGGCCGGATCGAGCAGGACGATCCTCGATTCGACCTTGCCACCCAGCACCTTTTCGATGTCCTGCTGTTGCGGGAAATTCAGCACGCGTGGCCAGCTCGTGTCGCCAGCGACGCCCGCATCACCGACGCGCACGCCCGGAGCGGGCAACGCATCGAGGCGACCGGAGACGGCGCGGAATTCAGGCGACACGAACACCGCCGGCAGGTCCTGGCGCGTTGCGCCGAGCGGCACCCAGCCGCGATCGACCAGCAGCAGGCGCTCGCTGCCTTCGCGCCGGAAAGGCGTCAGCACGCGAAACCCGGGCAAGCCCGCCTGCGAAGGCATGTTGTCGAGCAGGACCTGGCGCGCCGGCTCGTAATGGCCTTCGGCCCGCACGTGCTGGTAGCGCGGCAGCTCGTCGACGGTGACGTCGCCCCGGAGTTCGACGCTCGATTGCGTGCCCCGTTGGAACGACTCGACCATCGCCTGCTTTTCGCGCGCGCGGCCCACCTGCCACCAACCCAGCGCGACGGCAACGGCGAGCACCGCGACGGTCAGCAGCGCTGCCCACAGGCGCGGGGCGAACTCGCGATTGGCAATCCGCAGGCTCATTTATACTTCGCAGCGGCAGAATTCACGCCGCGCAGACAGACCGACCATGCTCATCAAGTTCCTCATCGTCGTCGTGCTCGTCGCCATCGTCCTGAGCCTGTTTTCCGGGCTCTTCCACCTGGTGAAGGAAGAGGGCAAGTCGCGGCGGATGGTCAACGCGCTGACCGTGCGCATCGTGCTGTCGGTCGCGCTCTTCATCTTACTGTTCATCGCCTGGTATGCGGGTCTGATCACGCCGCATCATGTGAGGTGAGGAAGGGGAGGAAGGGAGGAAGGGCAGGAAGGGAGGAAGGGAGGAAGGGAGGAAGGGAGGAAGGATAAGAAGGTGGGTCGGAAAGCGCGATAGCCTGATCAGACAATCGAGCTCGAGATTTCCAAGCAAACTTCCTGGTCAGACAATCGAGCTCGAGGTTTCCAAGCAAACTTCCTGGTCAGACGATCGAGCTCAAGATTTCCAAGTGAAGAAGGCCGGCATTGCCGGCCTTCTTTGTTTGGGTAGGCAGGGCAGGCATCAGTCGGCGCACCAACTAACCCTTCCTGCCCTTCCGCCCTTCCTCCCTTCCTGCCCTTCCTCCCCTTCCTGCCCCTTCCGTCAGAGCCAGTAGACGAAGATGAAGAGCCCCAGCCAGACCACGTCGACGAAGTGCCAGTACCAGGCCACGGCTTCGAACGCGAAGTGGTGCTTGGGCGTGAAGTGGCCCTTCATGACGCGCAGCCAGATCACCACCAGCATGATCGCGCCCAGCGTCACGTGCAGGCCGTGGAAGCCAGTGAGCATGAAGAACGTCGAGCCGTAGATGCCGCTGCCGAGCGTCAGGTTCAGCTCGTGGTAGGCGTGCGCGTACTCGGTCGCCTGCAGGTAAACGAAGAAGAAGCCCAGCAGGAACGTCAGGCCGAGGAAGATCTTGAGGATGCCGCGGTTACCCGCCTGCAGCGCGTGATGCGCGATGGTGATCGTCACGCCCGACGTGAGCAGGATCGCGGTGTTGACCGCCGGCAGGCCGAAAGCCGGGATCGTCTCGAACGCGCCGCCGACCGCTGCCGGGCCGTTGGTCGGCCAGGTCGGCTCGAAGTCCTGCCACAGGAACAGGTTGCTCAGGTACTTGGCGCCCTCGCCGCCGAGCCACGGCACCGACAGGTTGCGCGCGTAGTACAGCGCGCCGAAGAACGCGGCGAAGAACATCACTTCCGAGAAGATGAACCACATCATCCCCATGCGGAACGACTTGTCCACGCCCGCGTTGTACATGCCCGCCTGGCTTTCACCGATGACGGTGCCGAACCAGCCGTAGAACATGAACAGCACGGAGGCGAAGCCCGCCCAGAAGATGAAGGGCGCGAGGTTCACGCCGTTCAGCAGCGCGGCGGCGCCGAGCATCGTGACGAACAGCGAGACGGAGCCGATGATGGGCCACTTGCTGCCGTGCGGGATGTAGTACTTCCCCGCGTCGTGCGCGGTTTGAGCGTGGGCCATGTGGGCTGCCTCTGTGTCTGTCTTGTGCTGACTGCGAACCGTTAAACCAAACCGGACGTCACTGCCGCGTGACTGCCGCCGCCA
>CAWHCA010000055.1:0-6802 GCA_963827615.1 uncultured Gammaproteobacteria bacterium
CGGCAGTCGCATGGTCTCCCCGCGGCCGCCGGTTGTAGGATTACCGCCGGAGCAGCCCATGAAGAACTGGATTCGCATATGGATCACGCTTGCCGCGCTCGGGACTTGCACTCCCGGGTGGCCAGGCACGAGCCCAGTTGCCGCGCCCGCGCCACGGGACGTGGCTCCGGGAGTGTGGCTGATACCGGGCGGCTTCCCACCCGATCGACAGCCCGACGGCAATTCGGTGATCTTTGTAGCCCCTGCTGGCCTGATCGTCGTCGATACCGGCCGCCACTCCTGGCAGCGCGAGGCGATCCTGGCGCTGGCGCGCGCGCAGAAGAAGGAAATCGTCGCGATCGTCAACACGCACTGGCACCTGGATCACGTCAGTGGCAACCCGCAATTGCGCACGGTCTATCCGGGCCTGCGTGTCTACGCGAGCGATGCGATCGACGGCGCGCTCACTGGCTTTTTTCCATCGAGCGTGAAGGAATCGGCAGCCTATCTCGACGATCCGCAGATTCCACAGGAAACCCGTGACGACATTCGAGGGGACCTGCTCACGATCCAGAACGGAGCCGCCCTGAGGCCCGACGAGGTGATGCCGGTTTCGGGCACGATGACACTGGGTGGCCGCCCGCTGCGGATCAACCTTGCGCGTGATGCTGCGACGGCTGGCGATGTCTGGCTCTATGACGAGAAGACTCGGGTGGCGGTGCTCGGTGATCTCGTCACCTTGCCGGCGCCGTTCCTGGACACCGCCTGTCCGGAAGGGTGGAAGGTCGCGTTGCAGCAAGTGGCCGACACGCCATTCGAGATGGCAATTCCCGGCCACGGTGGCCCGCTGACCCGTGCGCAGTTTCAGCTATATCAGGCGGCGTTCGACGCATTAATCGCGTGCGCCAGCTCCGCTCGTCCCCAGGGCGAGTGCGCCTCCGGTTGGGCTGACTCGATCCGGACCTTGCTGGCGGACGATCCGGCCGAGCAGCAACGTGCGCGCGGGATGACCGCGTATTACGTCGAGATGCTCAGGGCGAATGGCGGGCGCAGCAAATTCTGCGAATCCCCTCGTTGACCCGGATTCCGGCCTCGACCATTCATTCGCAATGACCTGCAGTCCCTGCATGACGATGAAGACGTCGTCGGCTTCGACTATCCTGACTCGTACTTCCAACGGCGCGGTGACCGAATGTCCAGGCTTTCCTTCGCGGTTCGACAGAGCGGACGCCGAGCCGTCGCGGCGGCGGTGCTGGGCATCCTGATGGCCGCCACGGGCGTCGCCGGCGCGGCCAGCGACGACTTTGCCGCGCGTGTGGACCGGGTGCTGGCAAGTACGCCGCTCATCGACGGTCACAACGACCTGCCGTGGGAACTGCGTGATCGATCGAAGGGTCACCTGGCCACGATCGACCTGCGGTCGGATACGACGAAACTTCCCGTGCCGGAAGGCGGCGCGCCCTTGATGACGGACATTCCGCGCCTGCGCGCGGGTCGCGTCGGCGGGCAGTTCTGGTCGGTCTGGGTGCCGACGGACCTCGAAGGCAATGACGCGGTCCAGGCAACGCTCGAGCAGATCGACCTCGTCAAGCGGATGGCTGCGGCGTATCCCGCCGACTTCCAGATGGCGTACACGGCAGCCGACGTGCGTCGCATCCATCGCTCGGGAAAAATCGCGTCGCTGATCGGCCTCGAAGGCGGCCACTCGATCAACGACTCGCTCGCGACGTTGCGGATGATGTACGACCTGGGCGCGCGCTACATGACGTTGACGCATACCCGGAACACCGCCTGGGCGGACTCGGCCACCGACACGCCGGCGCACGGCGGCTTGACCGCGTTCGGCAAGGACGTGATCCGCGAGATGAACCGGCTGGGCATGCTGGTCGACCTGAGTCATGCCTCGCCGGATGCGATGAAGGCAGTGCTCGCTGTCACCGAGGCTCCGGTGATCTTTTCGCACTCCTCGGCACGGGCAATCAACAGTCACCCGCGCAACGTCGACGACGACGTCCTGCAGCTGGTCGCCAGGAACGGTGGCGTGGTGATGGTGAACTTCTATCCTGCCTACGTTTCCGAGGCCGCGAATCAATGGGAGGCGGATTACGCAGCCGAACAGCACTCGCTACAACTCGCCGCCGTATGCAGGCTTGTACATCGGCCAGCCAGAGCGAGCGAAAGCTGCGCTCGACGCCTGGGAAAAGGCACATCCGAAGCCGGTCGTGACGCTGTCGGAGGTTGCCGATCACATCGAGCACATCCGCAAGGTTGCAGGCGTCGACCACGTCGGCATCGGCTCCGACTTCGACGGCATTCCCGCGGGACCGCAGGGTCTGGAAGGCAGTCGATCGGTATCCGGCGTTGCTCGCGGAAATGATGCGTCGGGGCTGGTCGGATGCCGACGTCGCGAAACTCGCGGGATTGAACGTGTTGCGCGTGATGGAGCAGGCGGAGCTGGTTGCGGCGAGGCTCCGCGCTGCGCGACCCGCTTCCGAAGCCCGGTTGCAGGACGAGCCGCGCCCGTGACGTCACGCAAACCCGCCACCGGACCCGCCGGCGGGCCGTGCTGACCAGCCGCTAGCCGAAGATCCGCTTCATCACCGGCACCATTTTTCGCGGTCCCGCAATCGCCGCTGCCGACGCCATGCCACCCATCATGGCGCCTGCGACGCCGCACGACATCACGTCCTGCCCGGTGAGCCAGAGTCCCTTGATGCGGGTACGAGGTCGCAACCAGTCCTGGCGGAAGCGTTCGGGATCGTGGTCCAGCCCGTAGAGTTCGCCGCGACCGTAGCCGCAGAAGTGCTGCATCGACAGGGGTGTCGACACTTCCCAGTAATCGACGCGCCCGCGCACCTGCGGCACCTTGTCGTAGAGATGTTCGAGCAGGCGCTCGCCATACGATTGTTTCAGTGCGTCGTAATCGTCCCCGCGCTTGCCCCAGGTGCTGCCCGCCCATTGCTCGAAGATCTCGTAGGGTGCCGGCGCCACGATCTCGATTGTCGAACGACCTGGATGACGCTGTTCGAACGATGGATCCTTCGCCGAGGGAAACGACAGGTACACGACCGGAAATGGACCGTGCGGATCCCGCAGGAAGCGGTCGAGCGCACCGTCGTAGTCGTTGCCGCCCGGGTAGATCCAGTAGTTGGTCTTCGGCAAGCCGAGTTCCTGCGCCGTGCCCTGCAGGCCAATGTAGACGCCGAGGTGGCCGATGCTTGGCTTCACGGTCCTGAGCAGGCTGTCGTAGCCGTGTTGCTGCACCACCTGTGGCGGCAGCAGTTTCGTGAAGGTGTTGATCGCTCCAGCGTCCGAAATCACGACCCGGCAGTCGATCACGTGACCGTCCGCCATGCGCACGCCGCTCACCTTGCCGTCGCGCAGCAGCACTTCATCGACGCGCGCGTACGTGAACACTTCGCCACCTGGGGCGCGGATGCGGGGCAGGATCGCCTCGCCGATGCGCCACGCACCGCCCACGGGATAGAAGCCGCCGTGCAGGTAGTGCCTCGCGATCAGGGCCTGCACCACGAACGATGAGCGCTTCGGCGGCAATCCAAGGTCGCCCCACTGGCCGGTCAGCACCGCGATCAGTTCGGGGTCGGACGTGATTTCCGCGAGGACTTCCCAGGTCGTGCGCTGGAAAGTGCGGGGCAGGCGACGCCGAAGGATTGGTCCCGCCAGCATGGCAGCCCACGCCGGCAGTGTTCGATCGAGTGTGAACGTGCGCATGCCGCGCGAGACCTCGCGCAGCAGTTCGAGGTAGCGATCGATCGCAACGGCCTCGCGCGGAAAGTGCGCGAGCAGGTTGTCGCGGAACTCTGCCGGGCCCGCGACAGCGTCGTAGGCGCGATCGCCGATGAAGAAGCGATCGTAGTGCGCGTCCAT
Source organism: uncultured Gammaproteobacteria bacterium (assembly GCA_963827615.1). GTDB lineage: Bacteria > Pseudomonadota > Gammaproteobacteria > Steroidobacterales > Steroidobacteraceae > RPQJ01. The sequence continues at coordinate 3,868 of CAWHCA010000055.1, forward strand.
GGGCGCCCATGCGACGTTGCCCTGCGTCAGGAAATCCATGAGCCGACGCGACATCGTGGCGCCACCCATGTCGCCGATGTAGTGCACGCCGACGTCCCACTCGTAACCGTTGCGCTCGTAGCTGTGCGTGGCGCCGCCGGCCGTGTAGTGCTGCTCGAGCACCGCGACGCGCCAGCCGAGCTCGGACAGCAGCGCGGCCGTGGTCAGCCCGCCAATGCCGGAGCCGATGATCAGCGCGTCGTATGGACCTTTGAGTCGCGATGGCCGGTAGCGGTGGCCAATGCGGAGCGTGCTGGGCTGGAGGCTCTTCTTCTTCGCAGGCGTCGTCATCGACCCATTATCGACGAGGATGCCCCAGGCAGCTCAGGGTTCTTGCGTCGGTTGCGACGACACGACGTCGTTGCCGGTCGTCGATGCGCGCCCGCTGCCGGCGCGAGGGCCCCGCTGACCCGCCGCTGCCGACGGCAGCATGCGGTCGGGTTGGGACCGAACGCGTGCAGGTTGTTGTTGAACCGGAGCGGGAGCGGGCACCGCTCGCTGTTGAGCGTTCGGCGCGACGTCACGGGCGTCGCGGTTCCTCACCCGCGGTCGTTCACCGGGGTCGCCGTAGTTAGGCTGGTCCGGGTGGTGGTCGACGTCGTGGCCATCCGGGATGCGACCATGGCGCGGCTTCGGCGGCTGAGTGTCGCAGTGGCCATCGTGATTACCGTCGGCACAGGGCACGACGACGTAGCGCGGATAAGGGTTGTACGCGTAGCCGTAGGCATACGGCCCCTGCGCGGAGTAATAGGGGTTGGCATAGCCGTAAACGCGGCCGTAGCCCGGCTGGTAACCGTAGGGGTAGCCGGTGCCATAGCCGTACCCATAGATCGAATAGACCTGCGCGGGCTGCGCCGCGCCGGTTGGTGTCAGGTCCGGCAGGCCGAACGATTCCTGGTACGCGCAGCCCGCCAATGCAGCAAGCACCGCGGTGCCGGCCAGGGCCGTCGCTGCGCGTCGAATCATCGCTGCGGTGCTCCTCGAGGACTGGTTTCCAGCATGACGCTGAGTAAGACCGCGTGCAAAGAGCAATCGTTCCCGCAACCGGCATTTCGTCTCTTCTTTACCACAGCCCGTTGCAGAAACCGTACGAGATCGCGTCACGCTCAATTCTGCGGCTGCGGAACCTGCGCCAAGTGCGTGTTTTTGCGGCGAATGCACAGCGGCTCGACGTGGCTGATGAGTATTTCTTGGCGCCGTCTGGTCATTGCTCCCAGTGGTCGCGTCGGAGCGAAGCGCCGAACCTGTCGCTACGGGAACAAGAAATGCGCAGACGGCAGGGGGAGCGACCGCCGTGCAGCCATTCCCGTCTTCAAACAGGAGATCGTCATGACTACCAGCAAAATTCTGCTCCCCGTCGCCGCGACCATGCTGCTTGCGATGCCGATGATCGGCGTTGCCCAGGACCGTGGGCAAAACGAAGTGGCCGGCTCGCTGTCGTACACGGACATTGCCGACGTCTCTACGACCAGCATCGACGTGTCCTATGGCCGCTACCTGACGCCGCAACACGAAGTCGGCATGAGCGTGGCCTATGTGGACACCGACGTCGACGGGCTCGGCAGCGTCGACGGCACGACGCTCGGTGCGTTCTACCAGTTCAATTTCGACAGCGGCGGCAACATGGTGCCGTTCATCGGTGCGGACGTCGCCTACATTGGCGGCGACCTCGGTGACGCTTACGACTTTGGCTATGGCTTGTCGGCTGGCGCCAAGTACTATCCGTACGAACACGTCGGCGTGATCATCGGCATCGCGTGGCAGAACCTGACCGGAGCCGAGAACTTCATCGACGACGAGGATGGCTTCAACCTCAGCGTAGGCCTGTCGCTGCGCTTCTGATCAGTTCAGATTGGACGAGGCCGGGTGGCAGTGCCGCCCGGCCTGCGTGCTTCCAGGGCAAGCCGTCCGCTACTCGAACGCCCAGCGTACGCCCACGAACACCTCGTCGCGATCCAGTTCCAGTTTGTACTTCGAGGGATAGTTCGGCAGCGTCAGGTAGTCGAGCTCACCGGTCCTGTACGACGTGGTCAGGCTCCAGTGGTCCTCGCAGTTGGAGCACCCCGCCCAGCTCGAACGACAGGCCGTCCAGGTCGCCATTGCGCCGCAGGAAATTGCCACCGTACGACTGCAGGTAGCCGTTGACCATCAACTCGAGCCTGTCGGACACGGCCGCTCGAATACCAGCCTTGAGTCCGCCACCGTCGCGGCCTATCGTCGGTGTTCACGTCGTGGAGCTGGCTGTGCGTCTGGTTGTGCTCATAACTCAACACGGCGAACCACTCGACGGGCATCGCGTCGGTGCTGCTGATGCGCCCTTTGTAACCGACGCCGAGCGAATAGCCGGAGAAGCCGAAGTCTGCGTTGCCCTCGAAGTCGTAACCCGCGGAGTAGTACTGCGCGGTTGCGAACACATGCCGGTTGAACTGGTACGAGCCATGGATCCGGTAGCTGTCGTCCGAATCGTACGACTGCCCGAACGCCTCGATGGTGCTGTCGATGCTGTATCCGGCTTCGAGGTAGCTGAAGCTGAATTCATCGGCGGCGAATGCGGGGGACGCAAATGCCAGCAGCATCACCTTCATAAGAGATGCGAGATGCTTTGCGTAGCGCGCGAAAGCGCGGGTCATGCGGCCTCTTCGGCAGGCTGCCGAGACGAGGAGGACATTCTACGCCCGACGTATCCCTGTCAAGGGATGCGTGAAGGTATCGAACCAGCTTCGGTTCGATGCAGCAGCGTACGGCTATCTCCGGATAGCCTCACCTTTCGGGTCGTAGAGTGGTCGCGCGGAAACGACGGCCGGGTATCGCCTGCCGGCGATCTCGACTTCCCACGTGCCGGACGCCAGGTACGCCTCGTCCACGGTCTGCTTTGGTTCGAGGAATGCCAGTCCTA
>CAWHCA010000056.1:0-47840 GCA_963827615.1 uncultured Gammaproteobacteria bacterium
GCGCTGCGCGAGCGTCGCCGAAAACAGCAGGTCGAGCCGCTGATCGGGCGCCGGCAGGCGGCGCATGATGTAGCGGATGTCGGTGATGAAGCCGAGGTCGAACATGCGGTCGGCTTCGTCGAGGATCACGACCTGGACGGCGCGCAGGTCGAACACGCGCTGCTTGTAGAAATCGATGAGCCGGCCGGGCGTGCCGATCAGGACGTCGACGCCTCCTCGAGGATGCGGCGCTGCTTGTCGTAGTCGACGCCGCCGAAGGCCAGGCCGAGCGTCAGGCCCGTGTACTGGCCGAGGATCTCTGCGTCGTGGTGGATCTGCACGGCCAGCTCGCGCGTCGGCGCGATGATCAGGGCGCGCGGCGCGTTGACCGGACGATCGGCCGGCGCCTCTTTCCGCAGCAGGTTCGAATACATCGCAACGAGGAACGCGGCGGTCTTGCCGGTGCCCGTCTGGGCCTGTCCCGCGATGTCGAAGCCGGCGAGCGCGCGCGGCAGGGTTTGCGCCTGGATCGGGGTGCAGCGCTCGAAGCCGGCGTCGGCGATGCCGCGGGCGAGCGACTCAGGCAAGTGGAGGTGAGTAAACGAAATGTCGCTGAGGTGAGTGTCTGACATCGGTCCCGGATCGGCGCATGTGGCCTTGCAAATTACGGAAAAGCGGGTTCAAATAACCGGAACGCGGATCAAACCGCTCCCGCCTGAGCATGTCGCCGGCCGATCGGGCCTGGGTCCCGGTCCCACCTTAACGGTGAACCCGACCGGCGGACCCGGCGCAACGGAATCCCCGCATCGGAATTCCATTAGAACTCCAGTCAACGGCCAGCAATCTCGATAGTTTGCCCTACGCGGACCCCTGCCGTCACCCGATTCCGGGGACGCACACAAACCCCTCAAGAAAGTACCAAGTGCCCAAATACCCTTTTCAGCCAGCGGAGGTAATCTCTGGTGAGCCAGCAGATCGTTCACGTCTCGGACTCGAGCTTCGAGCAGGACGTGTTGAAGTCGAATGTTCCCGTCCTTCTGGACTTCTGGGCTGAGTGGTGCGGACCATGCAAGATGATCGCACCGATTCTGGACCAGATAGCGGCGGAGTACGCGGGGAAGGTCCTCGTCGCGAAGATGAACGTGGACGAGAACCCCAGAACCCCAATGAAGTTCAGCGTCAGAGGCATCCCAACGCTGATCCTGTTCAAGAACGGTCAGCTGCAAGGCCAGAAGATCGGCGCGGTCCGCAAGGCCGACGTCGCGGCTTTTCTGGACAGCAACCTGTGAGAGGTTACCTGGGCAACCCGAACCGCAACCGCCAGGGAAAGCAGCGCGGTCGTGGGGGCGGTGGCCCGGACGGTAATCGTGGCCCGCGGCAGGACGAACTGCCGCCGGACGATTACCTGATGGAAGGCGACGACCTCGACGTCATCAGCCCGGCCGAGCTCGAAGCCAGCCGCAAGTCGATGAACCTGAGCGAGCTCAAGCACAAGCCGATCCCGAAGCTGCTCGAGCTCGCCCAGTCGATGGGTCTCGAGAACCTGGCCCGCTCGCGCAAGCAGGACATCATCTTCTCGATCCTGAAGGCGCATTCGCGCAACGGCGAAAGCATCTACGGCGACGGCGTGCTCGAGATCCTGCAGGACGGCTTCGGCTTCCTGCGCTCGCCCGAGCAGTCGTACCTGGCGGGCCCCGACGACATCTACATCAGCCCGTCGCAGATCCGCCGCTTCAACCTGCGCACCGGCGACACGCTTTCCGGCCTGATCCGCCCGCCGAAAGACGGCGAGCGCTACTTCGCGCTGCTGAAGGTCGGCGAGATCAACTTCGATTCGCCGGACAACGCACGCAGCAAGGTCCTGTTCGAGAACCTCACGCCGCTGCACCCGACGCGGCGCTTCAAGCTCGAGCGCGGCACGGGCAGCACCGAAGACCTCACCGCGCGCATGATCGACCTGATCGCGCCGCTCGGTAAGGGCCAGCGCGGCCTGATCGTCTCGCCGCCCAAGGCCGGCAAGACGATGCTGCTGCAGAACATCGCGAATTCGATCACCGGCAACCACCCCGAGGTGTACCTGATCGTGCTGCTCATCGACGAGCGGCCCGAGGAAGTCACCGAGATGACGCGCACCGTGCGCGGCGAAGTCGTGTCGTCGACGTTCGACGAGCCGGCCAGCCGTCACGTGCAGGTCGCCGAGATGGTGATCGAGAAGGCCAAGCGGCTGGTCGAGCACAAGAAGGACGTGGTCATCCTGCTCGACTCGATCACGCGCCTGGCGCGCGCCTACAACACCGTGGTGCCGAGTTCCGGCAAGGTGCTGACGGGCGGCGTGGACGCCAACGCTCTGCAGCGACCGAAGCGCTTCTTCGGCGCCGCGCGCAACATCGAAGAAGGCGGCAGCCTGACGATTCTCGCCACCGCGCTGATCGACACCGGTTCGCGCATGGACGACGTGATCTACGAAGAGTTCAAGGGCACGGGCAACAGCGAAATCCACCTGGATCGCCGCATTGCCGAAAAGCGTGTCTACCCGGCGTTCAACATCAACCGCTCCGGCACGCGCCGCGAAGAGTTGATCACGTCGTCGGAAGAACTGCAGAAGATCTGGATCCTGCGCAAGCTCCTGCACCCGATGGACGAACTGGCGGCCGCGGAGTTCCTCATCGACAAGATGCGGGACACCAAGACCAACGGTGAGTTCTTCGAGGCGATGAAACGCTGACCGCGCATTCGGAGCGCGTCCGGGGCATCGTCGCGATGCTCGTGTCCGTGGCCTGTTTTTCGGTCATGGACGCGATGCTCAAGCTCCTGTCGGGGCACTACCCCTCTTTGCAGGTCGCATTCCTGCGCGCGGCGTCGTCGCTGCCGTTCGTCCTTGCCGTCATCGCCATCCGCGGGCGGCTTGGGCGCGTCCGGCCCGTCAACCTCCGGCTGCATCTGCTGCGCGGCGCGCTCTCGGTGCTGATGCTGTACAGCTTCATCACCGCCGTGCGCGAGTCGTCGCTCGCCACCACCTATTCCATCTTCATGTGCGCGCCACTGCTGGTGGCGGCGCTGTCCGTGCCGATGCTGAAGGAAAAGGTCGTCAGCGGGCAGTGGTTCGCCATTGCGGTCGGCCTGTCGGGCGTGCTCCTGATGCTGGGACCGGTCGATGGCAGATGGCTGTCGACGGGCTCCTTGTGGGCCATCGTCGCGCTGTGGACGTACGCCCTTGCCGTCGTCTCGCTGCGCTTGCTGTCGCGCACCGATTCGACCGAGAGCATGGTGCTCGGGTTCACGCTGCTGCTGATGATCGGTGCGGGCCTGCTGGCGATTCCGGGCTGGCAGACGATCGACTGGGGCAGGGACCTCGCGCTGATCCTCGGTGTCGGCATCATGGGTTCGATCGGCCAGAACCTGATCACGGTCGCGTTCCGCAGCGCTCCGGCCGCCGTCGTCGCGCCCTTCGAGTACACGGCGATGTTGTGGGGCGTGCTGCTCGATATCGCGATCTGGAGCGTCTACCCGAGCGCGTTGACGCTGGTCGGCGCGTCCATCGTCATCGGCGCGGGGCTGTACCTGATCCAGCGCGAGCGGCGGCAGGCGGCGGCCGCGGCGGAGGCCTCGGCGCAGCATTAGTTCGTGGCGCGCCGTGTGGTTGCTCAGGAAGCCGGAAACCCACGGCGGTCGATCCGGTCGTTCTTCCCGAGCGCGGAAAGGCAGACACGCGCTCGGGAAGAACGACCGGATCGACCGCTTGCTACGACACCTGAGAGCTATTGGGGCGAGCCCGGTGCAACTTGCAGGCGCTAAGACTCCCGCGCGATCGCGCGGAACCCGATGTCCTTGCGGTACTGCAGGCCTTCCCAGCAGATCGTGCCGGCCAGTTCGTAAGCCTGCTTCTGCGCCGCGCGCACCGTGGTGCCGAGACCGACGGCGCACAGCACGCGACCGCCGTTCGTCACCACCTTGCCGGCAGCATTCAGCGTCGTGCCGGCATGGAATACCTTGCCGGGCATCTTCGCCGCGGCGTCGAGGCCGTGGATTTCATCGCCCTTGCGCACATCGTCCGGATAACCACCGGCAGCCATGACGACACCCACGGCTGCGCGCGGGTCCCAGTCGACCTTGATGCCCTCGAGCTTGCCGTCGAGCGCGGCCTCGCACAGCGGGGGGAGGTCCGACCGCATGCGCGCAAGGATCGGTTGCGTCTCGGGATCGCCGAAACGGCAGTTGAATTCGAGCACGTTGGGTGTGCCGTCAGGATGGATCATGATGCCCGCGTAGAGAAAGCCCAGGTACGGCGTGCCTTCTCGAGCCAGCGCGGCCACGGTCGGCAGCATCACTTCACGCATGATGCGCTCGTGCATCTCGGGCGTGACGACCGGCGCGGGCGAATAGGCACCCATGCCGCCGGTGTTCGGGCCTTCGTCGGCGTCGCGCAGGCGCTTGTGGTCCTGCGAAGTCGCCAGCGGCAGCACCGTCTTGCCGTCCACCATTGCGATGAAGCTGGCTTCCTCGCCTGCGAGGAATTCCTCGACCACGACCAGGTCGCCGGCCTTGCCGAAGCGGCCGGCAAACATGTCCATCGCCGTCTGCACGGCTTCGTCGACGGTCGCGCAGATCACGACGCCCTTGCCAGCGGCGAGGCCATCGGCCTTGACCACCAGTGGCGCCTGCTGTGCGCGAATCCACGCCGCGTCGAAGTTGTCGCGCGTGAACTTGGCGTACGCCGCGGTGGGTATGCCGTGGCGTTTGAGGAAATCCTTGGTGAAGGCTTTCGAGCCTTCGAGCCGCGCAGCGAGTTTGCTCGGCCCGAAGCAGCGCAGTCCCGCGGCCGCGAACGTGTCGCAGAGGCCGATGACGAGCGGCGCTTCGGGGCCGACGATGGTGAGGCCGATTTTCTCGCGCTGGGCGAAAGCGAGCAGGGCAGGCACGTCGTCCGCGGCGATGTCGACGTTGGCCGTGTGCGGCTCGAGCCGCGTGCCCGCGTTACCCGGCGCGACGAATACCTGCGTCACGCGCGGCGACTGCGCAACTTTCCAGGCCAGCGCGTGTTCGCGACCACCGGAACCGATGATCAGCACTTTCATGAGGGGATGGGGATGGGGATAGGGGATAGGGGATAGGGGATAGGGGATAGGGGATAGGGGATAGTCGGAAGTCAAAGAGAAGAGCGCTGCGCGCTTGAGGCGCTCATTCGGCCTGTCAGCTGGCTTTTCCGAGTGTAATAGGAGAGGTGACCGCAGAGCGGTCATCCCGCGCAATGGCAGAGGTAATCGCGAAGCAGTTGTCCGGTTTCACGGGTGTGGTGATGAGCGACATGTGCAAGCTGCGCCTTCGACTAGCCCCCAACCCCTATCCCCTAACCCCTTCCTCAGTGCCGGAAGTGCCGCATCCCCGTGAACACCATGGCGATACCATGCTCGTCCGCGGCCGCGACGACTTCCGCGTCCCGCATCGAGCCACCCGGCTGGATCACGGCCCTGATGCCGTGCTCGGCCGCCGCGTCGAGACCGTCGCGGAACGGGAAGAAAGCATCGGACGCCATGGCCGACCCCGCCGGCTCCAGCCCACCGTCGCGCGCCTTCATGGCGGCGATGCGCGTGCTGTAGACGCGACTCATCTGGCCCGCGCCGATGCCGATGGTCATGCCGTCACGAGCGAAGACGATCGCATTCGACTTCACGTATTTGCAGACCTGCCAGGCGAAGGCGAGGTCGAGCAACTCCTGCGCCGTGGGAGCGCGCTTCGTGACGACCTTGAAGTCCGCCGGCGCGACCATGCCGAGGTCGCGCGTCTGCAGGAGTAATCCGCCGTTGACGCTGCGCATCTCGATCCGGCTGTTGCTCGGCGCGAACGGCCCGGTGACGAGCAAGCGCACGTTCTCCTTCTTCGCGCAGATCTCGCGCGCTTCCGGCTCGACCGACGGTGCGATGATCACTTCGACGAACTGGCGCTCGACGACCGCCGACGCCGTGCCGGCATCCAGCGGCCGATTGAACGCGATGATGCCGCCGAACGCCGAGGTGGGATCGGTGCGGTACGCGTTGTCGTACGCGGCGCGGATCGTGGCCGCGACTGCAACACCGCACGGATTCGCATGCTTGACGATGACGCACGCCGGCGCCTCGAACTGCCGCACGCATTCGAGCGCGGTGTCCGCGTCCGCCAGGTTGTTGAACGAGAGTTCCTTGCCCTGCAGTTGCGAAGCCGAACCCACGCTCGCGCCCTGTGCGTCGCTGGCGACGTAGAACGCAGCCTGCTGATGCGGGTTTTCGCCGTAGCGCAGGTCGAGCCGTTTGCGAAACTGCAACGGCAGCAGGTCGGGGAAGTCGGCCGCGGTCGTGCCTCCGGTGCCGTTGGAGCGAACCGCCTGCGACAGGTACGAAGCGACCATTGCGTCGTACTGCGCCGTGTGTGCGAATGCCTTGGCGGCGAGCCGCAGCCGGGTGTCGTCGCCGATGCTGCCGTCGGCGCGATCCATCTCGGCGAGCACCGAGCCGTAATCGAGCGGATCGACCACGATGGCGACGCGGTCATGGTTTTTTGCCGAGGCGCGCACCATGGCCGGACCACCGATGTCGATGTTCTCGACCGCGTCCTCGAACGCGCAACCCGGCTCCGCGATCGTCGCGGCGAACGGGTACAGGTTGACGACGACGAGGTCGATGGCCTCGATGCCGTGCTCACGCATCACTGCGTCGTCGATTCCGCGGCGACCGAGCAGGCCCCCGTGGATCTTCGGATGCAGTGTCTTGACCCGACCGTCCATGATCTCCGGGAAGCCGGTGACCGCGGACACGTCGATTGCCTCGATGCCTTCGCCGCGCAACAGCCTGGCCGTACCGCCGGTCGAAATGATCTGCACGCCGCGACGCCCCAGCTCGCGTGCGAATTCGAGCAGGCCTTCCTTGTTGGAGACGCTGATCAATGCGCGCTGAACGGGCGGATTCACGGGCGTCAGCCTGCGATGCCGTAGACGCGCAGCTTCTTGCGCAGCGTGCCGCGATTGATGCCGAGAATGTCGGCAGCGCGGCTCTGGTTGCCGGCGGAGAAATCGAGGACCGCACGGAAGAGCGGTTCTTCGACTTCGCGCAGCACCAGGTCGTACAGGTGACCGGGGGCGTGGCCATTGAGGCTTGCGAAGTAACTGTCGAGCGCCTGCTCGGTGAGCGAGCGCAGCGGCACGCCGTGGCCGTTGGTCGCGTGGGCGGCCGGCTTCGGCTCGCGTCGGGTGTTTGCTTGTTTGCTGCGCACCGCCATCGCGGGGCTTCCTCTCGTTCAGTTCATCGTGCCGCGGGGCGCCAGGTATCGTCAGGCTGCCACTGCGGCTGCGGAGTCTTCCAGTGCATCGAAGTAGTCGCGCACCTGCGCGAGCTGTGTCTCGGCCGATACCGCCTGCATGACGGACTGACGGAACGCCTTGGCCTGCGGGCGTCCTGAGCAATACCAGCCGATGTGCTTGCGCGCGATCCTGACGCCTGGCTCGGGGCCGTAAAATTCGTACAAATCGCGCAGGTGCGTGAGCATGATATCACGCACTTCCGGAATGGCAGGAGGCGACAGCACGCGTCCTTCGAGCAAGGCGTCGATCTCGCCGAAAATCCACGGCCGGCCTTGCGCCGCGCGCCCGATCATGATTGCGTCGGCGCCGGTGGCCCGCAGCACGGCAACCGCCTTGGCGGGAGAGTCGATGTCGCCATTGGCAAACACGGGAATGCCGACGGCTTGTTTCACCGCAGCAATGGTCGCGTACTCGGCGTCGCCATTGAAACGGCAGGCACGCGTGCGGCCATGCACGGCGAGCGCCTGGATGCCCGACTGTTCGGCGATGCGGGCAATGTTCACCGCATTGCGCTGATCGGGCGCCCATCCGGTGCGGATCTTGAGCGTCACCGGCACGCCCACTGCCGCAACCGTCGCCGCCAGGATCGCCGCCACGTGGCTCTCGTCACGCAACAACGCCGAACCGGCATCCTTGTTGCATACCTTCTTCGCCGGGCATCCCATGTTGATGTCGATGACCTGCGCGCCGGCGTCGACATTGCGACGCGCGGCCTCAGCCATGGAGTCGGGGTCGCCCCCGGCGATCTGCACCACGCGCGGTTCGGGTTCATCGGTGTGGTCCCGCCGCCGTCGCGACAGTTCGGTGTTCCAGAGTCGAGGGTCGGCGGCAATCATCTCACCGGCGGCGAGCGCTGCTCCCAGCCGGCGACAGAGGCGGCGGAAGGGCAGATCCGTGACGCCTGCCATTGGCGCCAGCAGCGCGCGGCCCTCGAGCCGATAGGGTCCGATGACGATGGGGAGTGGCGCGAGCCACGGCCCGCACCCGGCAGCAGTCGGCGCGCTCATTGCGGGGCCTGGCTCGAGGGCGGCGCAGTGTCTGCAGGCTCAGCGCACCGGGTCACGCCGTTCTCATCGCGCAGGCAGACGTCGAGGCGGTAGCCGACGGCCTCCGACGTGGTGCCGACGATTGCGAGTTCCGCCTCCGTCGTCGCGCCCGCGGGCAGCAGTCGCGTCGCCTGGGCGGGACTCTTCAGGTATTCGGCAGGCTGGAAATCACGCCGCGCGACGGTGCCACCGAAGCGATCTTCGAGTTCGAGCCGCAGCAGCGGCATCGGCTGGGCGAAGGCCGCTGCGTTCTTCACGCTGGCACGCACTGTCATCGTGCCGGCGGAGGAGGGTGCAGACTCGTTGGCGCCCCACTGACGCAGCTCGAACGCAGCGAGGTTCCAGTTCGGTGGCAGCGGCGTGCCGAGACTGGAGTAAACCGCGCGCAACGCGGGGCCGACCGTCGCGCCGCGCGCGAGCTGCAGACGGTTGTGATGTGCAAGCTGCACGGTGAGCAGCAGCGCCAGCACCAGTGCGCCGACGCCCCAGGCCCAGCGCACACTGCTGTCGTTGGCGGCCGCGGCCAGATCGTCCACGAGCCCGCGATCGTGGTCGCCGATTTCGAACGAGTCATCCGGTTCAGGCTCCGGCGGACGACGCCAGCGTGCCGCCGCCGGCGCCATGGCCGGCCGCGCACTGCCAGTTGACGGCGCGACGGTTGCCGTCGGCTCGACGGCGACGGCGACGGCGGCCGCGGTCGCTGCCACGGCCGTGGGCATCATCTCAACGGGAGCGATCGGTGCCGCCGACTCGGCAGCGGCTGGTTCGGGTTCGGCCGATTCCTCGGCGACGGCCTGTGTGGAGTCCGCGCGGTCGTCCTGCACCGGCTCGATTGAATCGACGGCGGCGAGCTTGGGCACGATCACGACCTCGCTGCCTGACAGGCGGCGGTGCGAGCCGGTGATCTCCGCAAGGTGCTGCTCTTCGATTTCCCTTTCGATCTCGCGCTCGAGGAAATCCTCCTCGAACCCGTCGAAGCCTTCGGCACGCTCGATCTGGATACGCTCGCCTTCGAGCGTGATGTCCTCGACCGATTCGGGTTCGTGGACCCAGACCGGCGGATCGTTCGCGTCGTGTTCGGGTTCTTCCTCGCCCGTTTCGCCTTCCTTCAGGAACCCGACCAGTTCGGCAGAACTGGTGTCGCCCATGAGTCCGGCGCGATCCCCAGGTGACGACGACGCGCCGAACCTGCTCTGCCAGTCGCGCACGTCGACGAAGACCTGCTCGATGTCGTCGGCCGAGAAATGAAACTCCGGACCACTGCTGGCGTCGCCGGTGGACAGCAAGCCGACAGCCGTTGCGCCAATCAGGCCACCGCCCGTAGCGCCAGGTGGAACAGGCTCACCCAGCGCCGAGGCCGGGCCGTCGACCTGCAGCGTGTCGCTGAGTCGTGGCAAGGCGTCGAACGCGCTGCCGCAGCGGCCGCAACGGACGGTGCCGTGCGCGGCACGCAAGGCCGCCGCCGACACGCGAAAGCGCGTAAGGCACTCGGGACACTGGGAATACATCGGTCGTTATTCTATTTCCGGACGGCGTCTTGTGCGCGACGGCAGCCCGTCAGCAGCCCCCATCCATCGCGTTCCCCTGTCAGGCCGACATCAAACCACGGTCGATAAGCGGCTGTCACGGCATCCGCCTGCCCGACCAGCAGGCCGCTGAGGGCGATTCGGCCGCCGACGCGCATTCTCGCGGCCAGCAGAGGCGCCAGGTCGACCAGCGGACCGGCCAGGATATTGGCCAGCAGCACGTCGGCCTCGGCCTTTTCCACATTCCGGTCGGCCGTCACCCGGACTCGGTCGAGGACGCCATTGCGCTCCGCGTTTTCACGCGTGGCAAGCAGGGCCTGCGGATCGATGTCCATGGCCACGGCCCGGCGGGCACCCAGGCGCAATGCCGCAATTGCCAGGATGCCGGAGCCGCAGCCGTAATCGATGACGTCCGCGCCGGCGAGCCACGGCCTGGCGACGTCGTTACTGGTTGCGGCGCCAGAATCGAGCCACTCGAGACAGAGAGCCGTGGTTGCGTGCGTGCCGGTGCCGAATGCGAGTCCCGGATCGAGTTCGAGCAGGACCACGTCGGCGTTGGGCCCGATTGCCTCCGCATCTGGGCGCTGGCCGCCGGGACACACCCACAGTCGCCGCCCGAACCGCATCGGTTTGAAGTCCTTGAGCCACTCACGTTCCCAGACGCGGTCGGCAACCGAGTCGAACTGGGCCTTCCCGGCGAGCAGGGGGTCGAGACCGTGCACTGAGCTGAGCGCGGCGCGCACTTGATCGGCGTCGGCATCCGCCGCAAAGACGGCTCGCACGACGATCGTCGGCCAGAGCGGCATGGCACCGGGGGCTGGTTCGAGGACCGGGTCGTCGGCTGCGTCGAGCAGCGTGACGGACAGCGCGCCCAGTTCGAACAACGCGTCTTCGTACGGCTCGGGATTGCGCGGGCCGATGTCGAGGCTCAGTTGCAGGAAGGGCATGCGAGCAGTCTAGTGCGTTTTTCGAGGTGCAGACACGCGCTGGTTGCAAGCGGTCGATCCAGGTGTTCTTCCCGAGCGCGGAAAGGCAGACACGCGCTCGGGAAGAACACCTGGATCGACCGCTTGCGGGGCGGCGCCTGAGCGACCTCGGAAACGCAGAACGTCGCGTTCGCGTCGTCTGCGTCTTACGAGCTCGCACGGCGCAAGTGACGTCAACTGCCGAAGACAAAGAAATTGCTGCGGTCATCCGGCGCCGGTAGTCTTGCCGCACATCAGGGGGAGACTGGCAATGCACGTCATCGGCGCAGGCGTCGGGCGCACCGGCACCTATTCTCTGAAGCTGGCCGTCAATCAGCTCGGCCTCGGTCCCTGTCACCACATGGAGGCCGTGCTGCTCGGCATCTCTGCCCAGGTGCCGCTCTGGAACGACGTCTTGAGCGGGCGGCCAGACTGGCAAGCCGTCTACAGCGGATTCGCAAGCGCCGTCGACTGGCCCACCGCGTGCTTCTTTCGAGAATTGAGCGCGGCCTTTCCGTCAGCCAGGTTCGTGCTGACCACGCGTGACCCGGAGAAATGGGCCGACAGTTTTGCCGCGACCATCTACAAGCTGATCGGCGACAGAGACCAGGCTCCACCCGACAAGAAGGCGTGGCTTGATATGGCGGCTGGGGTCATCGCCAGGACAGGCTTTCCGGCCGGCTTGAGCCAGGAAGAACTGGCCAGGGCCTACGTTGCACACAATGCAGCGGTCAAGGCAGCGATCCCGGCCAGTCGACTGCTGGTGTATCAGGTAAAAGACGGGTGGGGTCCGCTCTGCCAGTTCCTTGACGTACCGGAACCGGCTGAACCGTTTCCGCGCACCAATCACCGCGCAGAATTCTGGGACCGGGTGACCGGCAAGATCTAGCGCTGGCCGCTGGCCGTCAGCACTCGATAGCCCAGGGTAAAGTGCAGAAATTTCCAGGGAGTTGCACGAATATGCGTACTCGAATCCTCTGGCCGGCTCTCGCAGCGAGCCTTGCGCTTGCTGGCGCGTGCAGCAAGTCCAAGGTCGGAGACACGACACCCACGGCCGCGGCCGACACGATCTACGTCGGCGGCGACATCGTCACCATCAACGACTCCCAGCCAGTCGCTGAGGCGCTGGCCGTGAAGGACGGCAAGATCCTTGCCGTGGGCACGCGTGCCGACGTCGAGTTAGCCCACAAGGGCGACTCGACGAAGGTCGTGGACCTCGCCGGCAAGGCCTTGCTGCCCGGCTTTCTCGACGCGCACAGCCACTACGTCAGCGCGCTGTCGGTGGCCAACCAGGCGAAGGTGTATGCACCGCCCGCGGGGCCGGGCAAGGATGTGCCCAGCATCATCGGGACCATCGAGAAGTTCCGGACAGAGCGCAGCATCCCGCAGGGCCAGCTGATCCAGGCCTACGGTTATGACGACACCGTCATGCCGGACGGCCGCCTGCTCAACCGTGACGATCTCGACCAGGCCTTTCCGGACAACCCGGTCCTGGTCGGCCACGTCTCGATGCACGGTGCGGTGATGAACTCGGCTGCGCTGAAGCACTTCGGCATTTCGGCCGCCACCAGGACACCGCCAGGTGGTGTCATCGTGCGCAAGCCCGGCAGCAACGAGCCCTACGGCCTGATCATGGAGACGGCCTATCTACCCGTCTTTTCGAATCTGCCCCAGCCGACGAAGGAGCAGGAAATCGAGTTCAGCAAGGCGGCGCAGATGCTGTACGCCGAGTCAGGGGTGACCACCGCCCACGAGGGCGCCACCCACGCGGCCGACCTCGATGTGATGAAGCGCGCCACCGCTGCGGGCGCCAACATCATCGACGTCATTGCGTATCCCTTCATCACCGACCTGGACAAGATCCTCGAGGCGGTACCGCTCGCGGGTTGGGGCAAGTACGACAATCACCTCAAGATCGGCGGCGTGAAGATCACCATCGACGGCTCGCCGCAAGGCAAGACGGCTTTCTTCACCACCCCCTATCTCACGGGCGGTCCTGGCGGCGAGAAGAGCTGGCGCGGCGAGCTGACGTTTCCGCAGGACACCGTCAACCAGATGGTGAAACGCGTGTACGACATGGACGTGCCGCTCAACCTGCATGCGAACGGCGACGGCGCCATCGACGCATTCTTCAAGGCGCACGAGTTCGCGGCGGCCGGCGACCTGTCGAAGGACCGTCGGGTGACGATGATTCACGCGCAGTTCACCCGCAAGGACCAGCTGGACAAGTACGTGCAGTACAGGATTCGGCCGTCGTTCTACACGCTGCACACCTACTACTTCTACGAGGCTCACCTTGCCAACCGCGGCAAGGAGCAGGCCCAGTACATCAGCCCGATGCGCGATGCGATCGACAGGGGCCTGCACCCGACCAACCACACCGACTTCTACGTGGCGCCGCTCGACCAGATGTTCATGCTGTGGTCGGCGGTGAACCGTGTGTCGCGCGGCGGCGCGGAGGTCGGGCTCGATCAGAGGGTGACGCCGCTGGAGGGCCTGAAGGCAATGACGATCTGGGGCGCCGAACAGTACGGCGAGCAGGACTCGAAGGGTTCGCTCGAGCCGGGCAAGCTGGCCGACCTCGTGATCCTCGACAGGAACCCGCTCGAGGTCGAGCCGATGGCCATCAAGGACATCAAGGTGGTCGAGACGATCAAGGAAGGCGAGACGATCTATACGCGGCCGTGATCGCAGGGGCCAGGCGGGCGCATCGACAGCACACCCTCCGTCGGCTCGGCTCAAATGCAGCTGCCTGCGGTGACGTTGCGCCACCTGAACGCTACGTGCGCCGTGCGAAGTTTTCGGGCGCGGCCGAAAACAAGCCCAGGCGCCGTGTCGCAAGCGGTCGATCCGGTACCTTTCCCCGAGCGCGTGTCTGCCTTTCCAAGCTCGGGGAAAGGTACCGGATCGACCGCTTGTGCTGCTCCGCCTCCAGCTGATTTCAGTCAGCTCCAAGCTTCCAGTCCGCGACCCGCGGATTCGCGTGGCGCAGCGACTCCACCACGACGACTACTTGAGCCCGAGCCGACGCTCGAGGTAGTGGATGTCCGTGCCGCCCGCCCGGAACGCCGCGTGCTGGAAGATCTCCTGGTGCAACGGCGTATTGGTCTTGATGCCTTCCACCACGATTTCAGTGAGCGCGTTGCGCATGCGAGCAATCGCAGTGTCGCGATCCTCGCCGTGCGCGATGACCTTCGCGACCAGCGAGTCGTAATGCGGCGGCACGTTGTAGCCGGTGTAGAGATGGCTGTCGACGCGGATGCCCGGACCGCCCGGCGCGTGCCAGAGCTTCACCGGGCCCGGCGACGGCATGAACGTCTTCGGGTCTTCGGCGTTGATGCGGCATTCGATGGCATGGCCGCGAATCTGCACGTCGTCCTGCGTCCACGGCAGGCGTTCGCCAGCTGCGAGCCGCAACTGCGCCTTGACCAGGTCGATGCCCGTGATCAGTTCGGTCACCGGGTGCTCGACCTGGATGCGGGTGTTCATCTCGATGAAATAGAACTCTTCGTCCTGGTACAGGAACTCGAGCGTGCCGGCACTGCGATATCCGATCTCGGCACAGGCCGAGGCGACGCGCTCGCTCATGGCGCGCCGCTGCTTGGCAGAGAGGCCCGGCGCGGGAGCTTCCTCGATGATCTTCTGGTGGCGCCGCTGCATCGAGCAATCGCGCTCGCCCAGGCAGATCACGTTGCCGTAGTGGTCGGCCAGCACCTGGAACTCGATGTGACGCGGCTTCTCCAGGAATTTTTCCATGTAGACCTGGTCGTTGCCGAAGGCCGCAAGCGCCTCCGCCTTGGTCACGCTCACGGAATGAAGCAGCGTCGCGTCGCTGTGCACGACGCGCATGCCGCGGCCGCCGCCGCCACCCGATGCCTTGATGATGACGGGGTAGCCGATGTCGTTCGCGATGCGGAACAGTTCGTCGGGTTCCTGGCTGAGCGGGCCGTCGGACCCCGGCACGCAGGGCACCCCCGCGGCCTTCATCGTCTTGATGGCCGAGACCTTGTCGCCCATGAGGCGGATGGTTTCGGGGCGCGGGCCGATGAACTTGAACCCGCTCTTTTCGACACGCTCGGCGAAATCCGCGTTCTCGGACAGGAATCCGTAGCCCGGATGGACAGCGACCGAATCCGTGACCTCGGCCGCGCTGATGATCGCGGGCATGCTGAGGTAGCTGTCGCGTGAACTCGGCGGACCGATGCACACCGTCTCGTCGGCGAGCAGCACGTGCTTGAGGTTGCGGTCGGCCGTGGAATGCACGGCCACGGTCTTGATGCCGAGTTCGCGGCAGGCGCGGAGGATTCGAAGTGCGATCTCGCCGCGATTGGCGATTACGACTTTCTCGAGCATCGGGGCGGTGCTCGGTTATTCGATGACGAAGAGCGGCTGGCCGAACTCGACCGGGTCGCCGTTCTTCGCCAGCACGGACACGATGCGTCCGGCCTTGTCCGACTCGATCTGGTTCATCATCTTCATGGCCTCGATGATGCAGAGCACGTCGCCCGGCTTCACTTCCGAGCCGATGTCGACGAAAGGCTTGGCGCCTGGCGCCGGAGCCGAATAGAACGTGCCGACCATCGGTGCCGTGACCGTCTGGTCCGCAGTCGCTGCGGCGGCAGCGGCAACTGCTGCCGCGGCGGCGGCCGGCGTAACGGCGGCCGTGGCCGGTGCGGCCGCTGGCGCGGGGGGCGGGCCGTACATCATGTGCTGCGGCATCATCGCGAACGTGCCGCCGCTCGGGTGACGGCTGATGCGGACCGACTCTTCGCCTTCCTTGATCTCGATCTCGGCGACGCCGGTCTCGTCGAGCAGCTCGATCAGCTTCTTGACCTTGCGGATATCCATCTTGGTGTGATCCCCCGGATCGCGAATCAGTTGGGCAGCGGCGCGTTGCCAGGCTTGCCAGCGGCGAGCTGGTGGCTGGCGGCGCGCAGCGCCAGTTCGTAACCGACGGCGCCGAGACCGCTGATGGTCCCGACCGCGATGTCGGAGAAATAGGAGTGGTGTCTGAACGTTTCGCGCGCGTGCACGTTGCTCAGGTGGACCTCGATGAAAGGAATCCTGACCGCCAGCAACGCGTCACGGAGTGCGACGCTCGTGTGCGTGAAGCCAGCCGGGTTGAAGACGATGAAGGCGACGTGGCTGTCCGGCGCCTGGTGGATGCAGTCGATCAGCTCGGCTTCCGCGTTGCTTTGCTTGGCCGTCAACTTATGTCCAAACTCCGCCGCCAGCTTCGTGGCTCGCGCATGAATCTGCTCGAGCGTGACCTGACCATAGACGCCAGGCTCGCGACTGCCGAGCAGGTTCAGGTTGGGTCCGTTCAGAAGCAGGATGTGCGCCATGGCCTTGGGGCTGGGTGGAGGCGTGGGTGGGCGCGCAGTCTACCCCCATCTGTCGCCAATTGGCGACGGTTTTCTGCTCCGGTTCGCCGGAGTTAGCGCCGTATCCAAGCTTATCCGGCGCTTTTCTGTTCCGTCGCGGGCGGCAGCGCCGCGAGGGCGGCGGCAATGGCCTGGCGGGCCTGGGCGGGATCGGTCCGGCCTGCGTTCACGTCGGAGACCGCGCCAAGGATGAGGTCCGCTTCGTCCGCGGTCAACTCACCCATGTGCAGGGCGATCACCCGGCCGCTCGTGTCCGTGAAGATCGTGAACGGGAGGCCCACTGCGTCGACGCCGAACGCTGCGGCCGCGTCCAACGCTTCCTGCTCCCCGATCAGCATCGGGTAGTCGATCTCCATCTCCTTGGCGTACTCGAGGACCTTGTCGCGGAAGTCGATGGCGATGCCGATCACCTGGAAGTTGTCCTTGGCGCGATCTGCAGCCAGCTGCTTGAGCAAAGGGATCTCGCGCCGGCAGGGGGCGCACCACGTCGCCCAGAAATTGACGATCAGCGCCTTGCCCTTCCAGTCGTCCTTCAGCGAGCGCAGGGTGCCGTCGCGGTCGGCCAGCTTGAACTCCGGGATGACCGCAGCGAGCTGCGTCTTCTGGGTGGTCGCGGAATCGGTGGTCGTCGCGGCCGACGCTGGGACTTCGACCGCGGCCGGGTTGGTCGCGCGCGGCTTGATGACATAATAATAGCCGGCTGCGCCGGCGAGCCCGGCCAGCGCTGCAATGACAATGAGCGAGCGACTGTTCATCGTGGCTGGCCCGCGAATGCCTGCTGGATGTGCGATGCAAATTCGTCGGCCGGCTTGAAACCCACGACTCGATAGGCCGTCTTTTCGGCGCCGTCCTGACCGAAGAACAGGATCGACGGCGGACCCAGGACGCCGAAGCGCTGCATCAGCGCCTGGTCGGCGTCGTCGTTGGCCGTGACGTCGGCCTGCAGCAGCACGGAGTTCGCGAGCGCCGTCTGCACGGACGGCGCGGGGAACGTGTACTTCTCCATCTCTTTGCAGGACGCGCACCAGTCGGCGTAGAAATCCAGCATCACGGTCTTGCCAGCAGCATTGGCTGCGGCGATTGCGGCATCGAAATCGGCGAGGGTCTTGATGCGCTTGAAGTGTGCTCCGGCCTGGACCGCGCCCGAGGCGGTTGTGCCAGGAGAGTCCGCAGGAGCGCCGATCACGCCAGCCAGCGGCTGCAGCGGATCGCTTCGCCCCGACAGCGCACCCACCAGCATCAGCACGCCGTAAATCGCCGCCAGCGCGCCGAGTCCACGGCGGACCACGGTCGAGCCGCGGTTCATGTCGCGGTCACCCATCATCAGCAGCCAATACCCCGTGACGAAGGCAAGCGTCGCCCAGAGCGCCAGCGTGACGGGGCCAGGCAGGATGCGGCCCAGCATCCAGATCGCCACGCCGAGCATCATGATGCCGAACACTTGCTTGACCGTGTCCATCCACGCGCCGGCACGCGGCAGGAGTTCGCCGGCTGAGGCGCCCACGAGCAGCAGCGGTGCGCCCATGCCGAGACTCATCGCGAACAGCGCCGCACCGCCGCGGAACACGTCACCGCTCTGGCCGATCACCGCGAGCGAGGCGACCAGCGGCGGCGCAACGCAGGCCGTCACGATCAGCGACGACAGCGCGCCCATGATCGCGGTGCCGATCAACGTTCCCTGCTGCTGCTTGTCGCTGATGCGCGAGACGCGCTCCTGCAGCCAGCCCGGCACCTGCAGGTTGAAGAGCCCGAACATTCCAAGCGCGAGCCACACGAACAGCGCGGCAAAGAGCACGATCATCCACGGTTTCTGGAAGAACGCCTGCGCCTGCTGACCGGCGGCCGCGAAGGCGGCGCCCGCAATCGTATAAGTGAGTGCCATGCCGAGCACGTAGGCAAGCGACAACGCGAACGCGCGGCCGCGCGGGACTGGCTTGCCGCCGCCCGCGCCGACGATGATGCCGGACAGGATCGGCACCATCGGCAGCACGCAGGGGGTGAAGGCCAGCAGCAGGCCGAAGCCGAAGAAGGTCGCCAGCACGGCGAGCAGGTTGCCGTCGCGGATCTTGTCGGCGAGCAGGTCCTGCTCCGAGCGCATCGGCTGCAGGAGCGCCAGTCGCGCGGCGGCTACCGTCGTCGACGCAAGCTGCACGACCACGGTCTTCTTGATGGGCGGGTAGCAGAGACCGGCGTCGGCACATCCCTGGTACGTGATTTCGAGCGGCACCTCAGTGACGCCCGCTGCGGCGACAACCGGCACGTCGGCGAGCATCTGGTCGTGGAAGACGACCTGTTCGCCGAAGTACTCGTCGTGTTGCTGTTCCCCGCCGGGGATCGACACGCTGCCGAGTTGCACGCCGGCTGCGGCCGACTTGACCGTGACCTTGTCGCGATAGAGGTAGTAGTCATCGGCGATGTCCCAGCGCAGTCGCACGCGGTCGCGCGAGGTGCTCTCCGCCGAGAACACGAAGGCCTGGTCGGCGGGCAGGAAATCCGCGTCGGACTTGGCGCCGCTGCCGAGCAGCGAACGCAGGTTGAAGCCGCTGCTTTTCGCGGGCGTAGCACCAGCGACGGGAACCGGCGGAGTGCCGGCGACGCCCATGGGCCACGCCACCGGCACTGTCCAGGTCTGCGGCGGGTAGCAGAGGCCCGCATCGGCGCAGCCCTGCAGTTTCACCTTGACGTCGAAATCCCGGGGTGTGCCGCTGAAGGTGACCGGTACGCCAACCTGCGCATTGTCGCGATAGATGACCTGCTTGCCGAAGAACTCGTCCTCGTGGTCGAGGCCGACGGGCAGGCTCGCCGTGCCGAGCGTGACTCCCGTCGTCGCCGATTCGAAGCCGAGCCGGTCGCGGTAGAGGTAATAGCCGGGAGCGATGTCGAAGCGGACGACGAGTTCATTCGGCGCGGCCGACGTCGCTACCTTGTACGCCGAGCGCACGGGCAGGAAGTCATCGTCGGCGGCGAAGCCCGGTCGTGCGGCGGCAAAGAGCGGCAGCAGCACCAGCAGGCGCAGGCATCGGCGGACGAACAACGAGGGGGCGTTTGGCATTGGATAGCGATGATGCACGTCGGCGAACGGCGACGCGACCTCCCAGTGCCCGGTTCCGCCGTCCCTAGCGGATTGTCTTGGACGCTATGTTCGAGCGCGCGCTCTCGGCACCGCTGGTCGTGTACGCCTTGACCGCGAAGTACCACGTGCCCGGCCCGAGGTCCTGGACGACGCCGCTGGTCAGGCCCGGGTTCGGTAGCTCGAGTATCTGGTTCAGGTTGCTCGAGTTCGTGCTGTAGAGAATGCGGTAACCCCTCAGGTCAGTCAGCGGCGCGCCGGTGGTGTCTTCGGTCGGCGGAGTCCAGCGGATGGTCGCAGAACCCAGCTGCACCTGCTGCACGACGAGGGTGAAGCTCGGCAACGCGGCGCTGGCCGTGCCATCTGACACCGAGATGACGATGCCCGCGTAGCTGCCGACATTGCCGGCGGCAGGCGTGCCGTTAAGCCGTCCCGTGGCGGTATTGAAGCTCGCCCAGGACGGCATGTTGGCGATCGAGAACGTCAATGCCTGGCCTTCCGGATCAGAGGCGGTTGGAGTGAAGCTGTACGCCTGGCCGACTGTGACAGAAGTTGCAGGCGTGCCGCTGATCACTGGCGGCTGGTTTGCGGCCGCCTGGACCGTGAGCGTAAAGCTCGGCAACGCGGCGCTGGCCGTGCCATCCGACACCGAGATGACGATGCCCGCGTAGCTGCCGACATTGCCGGCGGCAGGCGTGCCGCTAAGCCGACCCGTGGCGGTGTTGAAGCTCGCCCAGGACGGCATGTTGGCGATCGAGAACGTCAGGGCCTGACCGTCCGGATCCGAGGCGGTCGGGGTGAAGCTGTACGCCTGGCCGACGGTGACCGAGGTTGCAGGGGTGCCGCTGATCACCGGCGGCTGGTTTGCGGCCGCCTGGACCGCCAGTGTAAAGCTCGGCAACGAAGTGCTGACGCTGCCGTCCGAGACCGAGATGACGATGCCCGCATAGCTGCCGGCGTTGGCGGCGGCAGGCGTGCCGCTGAGCCGCCCGGTGCTGGTGTTGAAACTCGCCCACGAAGGACGGTTGGCGACAGAGAAGGTGAGCGGCTGGCCCTCCGGGTCGGACGCCGTCGGCGTGAAGGCATAGGCCTGCCCGACGTTCACCGAAGTCGCGGGGCTGCCGCTGATGACTGGCGGCTGGTTCGGTGCGCTGACAACGATCGTAAAGGGTGGCAGCGAGGCCTGCGCCGCGCCGTCCGAGACCGAGATTGAGACGTTGATGTACGACCCGGCTTGCGCCGCAGTGGGTATCCCCGATAGGCGCCCCGTCGAGGTGTTGAAGCTCGCCCAGGAAGGCCGGTTGGCGACTGAGTACGTGAGTGCCTGGCCGTCCGGGTCCGTGGCGCTGGGCAGGAACGCATAAGCTTGCCCCGCCTCGACCGTGGTTGGCGGCGCACCGGAGATTACCGGTGGGTTGTTGCTTGCAATGACGCTAATCGAGAAGGCCGGCAGGCTGGCGCTGGCCGCGCCGTCCGACACCGTGATCACCATGTTGGCGTGCGTGCCGACGTTCGCGGCGCCCGGTGTTCCGCTCAGCAGGCCGGTCGCGGTGTTGAAATTCGCCCAGGCAGGCCTGTTGCTGATCGAGAACGTTAGTGCCTGTCCATCCGGATCCGTGGCTGTGGGAAGGAACGAATACGCCTGGCCGGCTGCCACTGCAGCAGCAGGGGTGCCCGTGATCACCGGCGTGCGGTTGGTCGGTCCAGGGGTGGTTCCGGCGGTGACTGCGATAGCGAACGTTGGCAGGGCCGTCTGGGCCACGCCGTCCGACACCGAGATCGCGATGCCGCTGTGCGTACCCACGTCTCCCGCGGCGGGAGTTCCCCACAGCCGGCCGGTGACGGCGTCGAACTGCGCCCACGACGGTCTGCCGGTCACGGAGAAGACCAGGGTCTGCCCATCCGGGTCAGAAACCTGCGGGATAAATTCGTAGGAATTGCCCGCGACGACGCTGCCGGTCGGTGTGCCGCCGATCATGGGCGCTGTGTTCGTGGGCGGGAGACCCTGGACGGTGAGGTCGAAGGCCGGAAGTTCGCTGACTGACTTGCCGTCCGAGACGCTGATCCGAACGCGCTGGTAGGTCGGCAAGGCCGTAGCCGTAGGCGTGCCCTCCAGCTTGCCAGTGATCGGGCTGAAGGTCGCCCATTCGGGCCGGTTCTCGATCTGGAACGTCAGCGTGTCGCCGTCGGCGTCCGAAGCCGAGGGCACGAACTCATAAGTCTGGCCCACCTGCGCGACAGCAACCGGCAGGCCGACAATTTGCGGCGGACTATTGGCCGAAGGCGAACTCGGGTCCGTCCCGGCTGAGCCGCCGCCGCAGGCGGCGACGAACCCGCAGGCGATCGACAGTGAAATCCGCTTCCACATGGCCATATTTCCCATCAAGCACTCGCGTTCGCAAGGCTCAGGCGCGGGGAAATCGGATAGGAAGGCGGGAAGCTCAGAGATAGCGGCGACGTGCGCATCGAAAGCACGACGAACGCCGGCACTGGGCAACCCCGCTATCCTGGACATCCGTCCTCGGACCGGAGGCTTTGCGTCCCTGCCTTTCGGCAGGTTTGCCATTACAAAAACCAGTCAACGCTCAGTATGCTTGCAGTGCCACGCAGATCAACAATCGCCCGGCTTTCTACGCCAGAACTGTGAGGCAGTTGTGTTGAGATGGCTAAGCCGCCGGTCCAGCGGACGGGCAGGCCGGATTGCGAAGCAGTCCCAAGGCCGAATGGTCAATTAATCTAGCAGCGATCTTACGCCGGGTCGAGCCAGATTATGTCGCCAATCACCGACGTTGCGGCTGGGACCCTGTAGCGTCGGGGTCCGGGGAAGCGTGACGTGGGTCGCACTTCATGCCGCCACGTCTGACTAGACTCAAATGTTGTCCAGCGACCTGCGGGGCGCATCCCCTTGATTTCACTCACACGTCAGTCCACTCAGCAGCGTGCGTTGCCATGGAACGCGCCGCTGGCGATTGCGTTGGGTACGCTCGTCCTGACCGCTGGACTGTTCTGGCCGACGTCGATCGAAATCGCGGATCTCTGGCAGGACACCGTGCGTCGTCGCTACACCCACGGCTGGCTGGTATTGGGTATCGCCGTGTGGCTGATCTGGCGCGACCGCGCCCGGTTGCGCGCAATCGAAATGGCACCGCCGACCTTCGGCTGGTGCGTGGTCGCCATCGGCAGCGTCGGATGGCTCGTCGGCTTCAATGCCGGTTTGCTGGCGATGACGACGCTGGCCTTGCCGTTGCTCGTGCTTGCCACGATCTGGGCGGCGGCAGGGAAGGGCCTGGCGCGGCGGGTCGCTTTCCCCGTGCTCTATCTCTATTTCGCGTTTCCGGTGTGGGAGCTGATCAACCCGTTGCTGCAGTCGGTGACGGCCCTCGTGAATGTCTGGCTGACTCGTATCGCGGGCATTCCGGTGACGATGGAAGGGAACGTCATCCAGATTCCCGCAGGTTCGTTCGAGATCGCGGGCGGCTGCAGCGGCTTGCACTTCTTCATCGTGGCGCTCGCGATTGCCGCGCTGCAGGGTGAACTCGATCGGGACGACTTGCGCACGCGGTGGCTGTTGTTGGGAATTGCGGGTGTGCTGGCGCTGGTCACCAACTGGCTGCGGGTGTTCATCATCATCGTTGCCGGCCAGTTGACCGACATGCAGCATTTCCTGGTCAAGGTCGATCACTACTATTTCGGCTGGTTCCTGTTCGTGTTCGCGCTGGGGCTCTACCTGTACCTGTCGTCGCGCGTGCCGCGTCGCAGCCGCAAGGAGTCGTCAATGCCGCCAAGTGCCGCAAGCACTCGTGGCCGAGTCGTAGTCTTGACGTTACTTTCGTTGGTGGCACTGGCGTTGGGACCGGTGTGGTCGCTTGCCGATGCTGGCGAGGCAGCACAGCGCGCCGAGCCGACACCGCCGTCACTTCGAGGCTGGACGGGGCCGGGGCTCAATCTTTCCGACTGGCACCCGGTGTTCGCCAATCCGGACGAGGAGTTCCTCGTCGCCTACCAGGACGAGTCCGGAGACGACGTGGCGCTGTATCACGCGGTGTATCGTTCCCAACGCCAAGGCAAAGAACTTCGTGGTCATGGCAATTCCGTATTGGGAAAACATTACCAGCCGAAGGAGACTCATCGCCGCGAACTGGTCGTGGCAGGTGGCGTGATCGCAGTCACCGAACAGCTTGCCGCAGGCGCGGGTCAACACGACCTCCTGGTCTGGTCATTGTTCGCGGTGGACGGCCGTCCGGACCCCATGGGCTTTCCGAGCCAGCTGGCCTACGGAGTTCGTTCCTTGCGGCAATCGCCGACAGCAAGTGTCGTTGCTTTCGCTGCGGAGTGCCGGCCCGACTGCGACAGCGCTCGCCGCTCACTTGAGGTAGTGGCCGTCCAGGCATTGCCCGTCTTGCTCTCATCGCCAGAGGCCGGTCGAATGGTCGTTTCGGCCTCCCGGAACGAGTAGCGAACCATGCGATTTGCAGGCAATCCATTCGGGTCGGCACGCGCGCGCAACATCGGCATGGCGTTGCTCGCAGCACTGCTGGTGCTGGCCGCGGGGTGTGACGCTTTCCGAAGCAAGGAAGCGCGCATCGAAGAGGCCCGGGAAGCGCTGTCCGCCGGTGACTTTCGTGCGGCGAGCATCGAGCTCAAGAGCGTCCTCGATTCGGATCCGGACAATGCCGAGGCTCGTCTCGCGCTGGCGGAGACCTCGCTCGCAGTGGGCGATGCGCAATCCGCGGACAAGGAACTTCGCCGGGCGATGGCAGCCGGGCTGCCGCCGGAAAGGGCGGCGGCGCTGCAGGGCCGCGTGATGCTGGCGCTGGGCCAGTCTGCCGATTTGCTGCAGAAGCTCAACGATCGATCGTTGCCGGTGCAGGAGCCGGACTGGTCGTTGCTGAAAGGCGATGCCCTGGTGACGGTCGGTGACACGGCCGCCGCCGAGGCGCTTTACCGGTCGGTGCTGGAAGCGAATCCGGGGAACGTGCGCGCAGCCGTCGGCCTGGCACTCACGATGGCGTGGCAAGGCCGGGAGCAGCAGGCATTGGACTACCTGGCCAGCTTCCTGACCGCGCAACCCGGCGCGGCCGCTGCCTGGCTGTTGCGCGGCGAAATTCTCGCGCGCGCGTCGCGTTACTCGGAGGCCGAGGCGGCCTTCGAGAAGGCGAGCTCGGACCTTGGTCGTGCCCTGACCCTGCCGCAGCAGCTCTCGGCGTTGACCGGGCTGGCCGACGCGCAAATCGCGCGTGGTGCAACCGACATGGTCCGGTCGACATTGCAGCGCATGCGTAAGCTGGCCGGAGATACCGCGCAGACGCGCTTGATCGCGGCTCGACTGGCGCTCATCGACCAGGACTACGCCAGCGCAGTCTCGGAGCTGCAGCCCGTCGTCACTGCGATGCCGAATTTCGGACCGGCGCGCTTCCTGCTCGGCGCCGCACTGCTGGCACAGGGCAACCTCGAACAGGCCGAAAGTCACTTGTCGGCACTGGTGGCGATGACGCCGGAAAACGTCGAGGCGCGGAAGCTCCTCGCCAAGGCCAGGCTGCGACTGCAGCGCTACGACTCTGCGATGCAGGTGCTGACGCCCGCCATGCAGGAGGACACCTTCGATCCCGAGCTGTCGTCGCTGCTCAGCGAGGCAAAGCTGCAGGCAGGTGCGCAGGGCGAGGCCGTCGCGATTCTCGAGCAGGCTGCCTTGCGCGACCCGGACAATATCGGGGTCAAGCTGGACCTCGCCACGGCCTACATCGTCACCGGCCGCAGTGTCGAGGCCGTGGACCTGCTGCGCTCCTTGCCGGAGGTCACGGGCGATCGCCGTCGCGAGACCTTGCTGGTCGCAGCCCTCGCCGCGGCCAAGGGCCCTGTCGAGGCGCGCCGCGAGATCGAGCGGCTGGTGGCGAAGTACCCGCAGGACATCAACATCCTGTCCTTGGCCGCGGCGCACGCGTTGTCGCAGGCGGATTACTCGGCAGCCCGGGACTACCTCGAGCGGGCACTTGCGGTCGAGCCGGCCAACCCGGCTTGCTTGAAGCACTCGCCCGTACCGATATGCGCGCAGGCAGTCTCGACGCCGCGGAAAAGACCTTGCGACGCCTGCTCGAGATACCTGGATCGCGCACCACTGCACGTCTCGGACTGGTCGAGGTTGCCCAGCTGCGTGGCGACACCGTCGAGGCGCGCAAGGGTCTCGAGCAGATCCGCGCGGAGGATCCCGATGCGGTCGTGCCGCGGCTGATGCTGGCCCGGATGATGCTGGCGGCGTCCGAGGCCGCACCGGCAGCAAAGGTGCTGTCCGAGGTCGTGGCCATCGCGCCACGCGATGCGACGCTCAGGCTGCAGGTGGCGAGGCTGCTGGGCGAGTTCGGTCGCTACGACGAAGCGATCCGCCAGGTTCGCGAGGCGGTCGAGATTGCTCCGGCGTCGGCGGCGGCTGGATCGAGCTGGCGCGGATGCAGCTGGCGCTCGACCACTCGCAGCCGGCGCGGGAAAGCGCCGAGAAGGCCGTGGCCATCGATCGCGACTCGGTCGAGGCTGTCGGCCTGCTGGCGCTGCTCGATCTGCGGGAGAAGCGAGGTGATTCTGCCCTGCAGCTCGCGCTGGACCTTGCAGCGCGCCGGCCGGCGGACCCGCGCGCGGCGGTCCTCGAAGGTGACGTGCGACTCGCGCTGGGGCAGCCGCGCGAGGCAGCCCAGGCCTACCAGCGCGCCATGGCCCTCAGTCCGAACCTGCAGATCGCCGCGAAGCAGTCGGCCGCCATGCGCAGCGCCCGGATGGCGAACCCCGAGGCACCACTGGCCCGGTGGGTCGCCGAGCGACCGGACGACACCCGGGCCAGGACACTGCTTGCGGAGGCATACCAGCTGACGGGACGTCGCGAGCTGGCCATCGAGCAATACGAGCGACTGGCCGCAAGCCCGGCGGCTGGCTTCGCCGCGTTGAACAACCTCGCCTGGCTGTACTACGAGCAAGGTGACGACCGCGCCGAGGCCACTGCCCGACGCGCGTACGACCTTGCCGCCGGACAATCCTGCGGTGGTCGACACCTACGGCTGGATCCTGATCGAGAAAGGCAAGGTGGCCGAAGGCCTGGAGGCTCTCACGAAGGCGGTGAAGCTGGCGCCCGACAGTCCGGACATCCGCTACCACCACGCCGCGGCGCTGGCGCGTTCGGGCGAGGATCGGCGCGCAATGGCCCTGCTGGACGAGTTGCTGCGAGTCGAATCCGGCCTTTGCGAGCCGCGACGCTGCCGAACAATTGCGTCGCGAGCTGGCCGCCGCGCGTCGCCGGCAGGCGCGAACTAAGTTCAATTGCGCTCTATATGCGATTGAAGTTGATAGTATTTCGAGTCCCTGCCGCGCGGGCGTGGCGGTAGGTAGGGGAGAAAACATGATCAGATCAGATCAGGCGCGCCGTTCCGCAACGACGTGGATTCTCCTGGCGGGACTGGGAGCGCCAGCGCTAGCCGCCCAGGATGTCCCCACAGCGGCGCCTGCGACGCCGCGCCGGCCGATCCGGCGCAGCGTGCGGCGGTCGGCAGCGAGTACATCATCGGCCCAGGCGACAGTCTGCAGGTCTTCATCTGGCGCAATGCCGAGTTGTCGGCGACCGTGCCGGTGCGACCCGACGGCAAGATTTCGACCCCGCTGGTCGAGGACATGGTCGCCGTCGGCAAGACGCCCTCGCAGCTGGCGCGGGACATCGAAGCCGTGCTTTCGGAGTACATCCGTACGCCGCAGGTCAACGTCATCGTCACCAACGCCGTCAGCACCTTCAGCCAGGTGAGGGTGCTCGGGCAGGTCACCACGCCCCAGGCGGTTCCTTATCGCGAAGGCATGACCGTGCTCGATGCCATCCTCGCGGTCGGCGGTCTCGGCGAGTTTGCGGCAGGCAATCGCGGCAAGATCGTCCGGGTCGTCGAAGGGCAAGACGCAGGAAATCAAGGTGCGCATCGGCGACCTCGTGAACGACGGCGACGTCAGCCAGAACCTGCCGCTCAAGCCGGGCGACGTGCTGGTCGTGCCCGAGTCGCGGTTCTGATCCGAGGCGCGCAATCAAATGCAAGACGTCGTCAAGCTCGTGTCAGCCGAATTGCGGGGCGCCTGGCGCTACCGCTGGCACGCATTGGGCGTGGCCTGGGCGGTCTGCGCGCTGGGATGGCTGGCCGTCTACTTCACGCCAGACAAGTACGAGGCGAGTTCGCGGTTCTACGTCGACACTTCTTCCGCCCTGGCGCCGTTCGTGCGCAACCTGTCCGTCGAGATGGATGTCGATCAGCAGGTCGACCTCGTGAAGCAAGCTGATCGTCGGGCGAGAGGCGCTGCTGAAGGTGGCGCGCGAGACCGACCTCGACATCGAGGCGACCACGCCCATCGAACTCGACGCGCTGCTCGAGAGCCTGCGTGCGCGAATCATGGTCACTGGCGGTGGTCCGTCGCGTCTCGAATCCACGCGAGCGGGACCACAACTACCAGATCAGTTACCGGGACACGGACCGGCAGCGCGCGGTCAAGGTCGTGCAGATCATGCTCGACTCCTTCATCGAGGACACGCTGAAGAAGCGCCGCTCGGGCTTCCAGGACGCCCGCGACTTCCTCCAGCAGCAGATTCGACAGCAGGAGCAGCGTCTCGCCGAGGCCGAGCAGAAGCTGGCTGAGTTCAAGCGCCGCAACATCGGGCGCCTGCCGACGGAGCAGGGCAGCTATGTCGACAGCCTGCAGGTCGAAATGACGGAATTGCAGAATCTGCGTTCGCAGGAGAGCATCCTGCTGAGCCGTCGCCAGCAGTTGACCACCCAGCTGGCTGCCGAGCGGCAGTACGTGCCCAGCGACGCGGTGAGTGCGACGTCCTGGCGGGACCCGGCCCGCGAGTGGCAGCGACCTCGATTCCCGGATCCGTGATTCCGAATCGCGACTCGAGGAACTCCTGCTCGTCTACACGCCGAAGCATCCGGAAGTGATTGCGCTGCAGGAGTCGCTGGCGCAGTTGCGCGCGAAGCGCCGCGAGGAATTGACGGCCATGGGCGTGACGGGCATCCCGGAGGGCGGCAGCCTGGCGGCCAACCCGGTCTACGAGCAGATCCGCGTGCAGCGCAACCAGGTGGACGTGGACCTGGCCGCATTGCGAGGGCAGATCGCCGATCGCGCGCGCCGCATCGCCGAAATGCAACGGCGCAGTGGAGACCATGCCCGAGGTCGAAGCCGAACTCGCCCAGTTGACGCGCGACTACGACGTGCTGCGGGCGCGGTACAGCGAGATGCTGCAGCAGTTCGAGACTGCGAAGTTGAGCGATGCCGTGGGCCAGAAGGACGAGATTGAGTTTTCGGTACTCGATCCGCCCGCGGCCCTGGCACAGCCCGTTGTCGCCGCCGCGCCTGTTGCTGCTGATCGGTGTGCTGGCCCTCGGACTCGGAGCCGGCGGAGCGACCGCCTTCGCGATGTCGAAGCTGAATCCCGTGTTCGACTCGATGGACGACATTGCGGGCCGTAACGGGTCTGCCAGTGCTCGGTGCCGTCAGTGCCACATGGCTCGACCGCCGTACTGGTCCGCAAGCGCTGCGAGATGCTGCGGATGCGATGGCCGGCGCGGCATTGCTGGTCGTTTTCGTCGGCGTCGTGCTGGCCCGCGACGTGGGCAGCCGATTCCTGACCCAACTTGCAGGCTGAAGCCATGAGTCTCATTGAACAGGCCGTGGAACTGCTCCAGCGTGCCAGCGCCTGCCGAGCCGGTCGAGTCCGGAGCAGATGCCGACCGGATGCCGAGCAACCGCCGATCAGCGCCGTAAAGACGCACCGGCATCCGGATGCGCCGGCCGAGCGGCATCGCCGTACCGTGCCGTGGCGACCGCACCGTTCGCATCGACGTCCCGGCGCTGCGGGCGGCGGGCCTGATCGCTCCGCAGGACGAGGAGCGCCAGACTCGCGGCGGAATACCGCATGATCAAGCGGCCGTTGCTGGCGGGAATGACGGGCGAGAATCGACTGCGGCTCGGCAACATCGTGGTCGTCACCAGCGCGTTGCCCGGCGAAGGCAAGACCTTCACGACCATCAACCTGGCGCTGAGTCTCGCGCTCGAGCGCGACCGCGAGGTGGTGCTGGTCGACGGCGACGTCGCCAAGGCGCACATGACCCACGTGTTCGGTCTCGACGGTGAGCCCGGCTTGCTCGACCTGGGTGCCGCGGGCTGCGAATCTCGAAGAGACCATCGTCAGGACCGACTACCCCTCGCTGTACGTGCTCCCGGCCGGCAACAAGAACGCCGAAGCCACGGAGATTCTGCGGTCGGAGCGCACCGCGTCGTTGCTCGCGTCCCTGGCGTCCGATCCGCGGCGAATCGTGTTGATCGATTCGCCGCCGTTGCTCGTGACCAGCGAAGCGGGTGTCGTGACCTCGCTGGCGGGTCAGGTGGTGGTGGTCGTCAAGGCTGCCGAGACGCCGCAGGAAGCGGTGATGCGTGCGCATCGAGACCATCGCGGAGGACAAACCGGTGAGCCTCGTGCTGAACCAGGCCGACGCGGTACAGGTGCACGGTTACGGCTACTACGGCCGCTACAGCTATGGTCGGCCGGACGGCGCGTCGGGAGAACAGCAGTGCCGGTCCCGATGCGAAGAAGTAGCCGCGAAGGCTCCGCCGGCGGTCGCAGCCGACAGGAGCCATGCCATGCCTCGACGCCATTCCGAGAGCCAGTCGCGGCTGAGAGCCGTTGGACCGGGGTCGCCTTGGCCCTGGCGTGCTGGCGTTGCACGGATTCCGCAGTCGCGGAGGTCAATCTGACGGTCGAAGCGATCGCCGGCTACACGGACAACCTGCTGCGCGTGCCAGACGGCGACGACGACGTTCCTGTGTCGCTCGGACTCACCGGCACGTGGACCGAGAACACGAGGCACCTGTCGGCGGACGTCGAGGGCCGGGTCGATGGCATCACGTATCTGAACGACACGTACGACGACGGAGGTCCTGGGCCAGCTCGATGGCTCGGTGACCTGGTGGGCGGTGCCGGAGCGGTTCGCCTGGTGCTGGACAACGTATATGGCCAGATCACGACCGATCCGTTTTCGCCGATCGGCCCGGACGAACCGGCAGAACACGAACTTCCTGTCGACGGGCCCGGATTGGTACATCCCGCTGGGCGAGCGGACGCGAGCCTATCTGGGCGGCCGGTATGGGTCGGCGCGGTATGAAGATTACCTGACACAGATAGCGAACGACTGCTCGGTATCGTTGGCATCGACCGGGCCGTGTCGTCGTCGTCACGATTGGGGGTGCAGGCCAGCACCGAGACGGTCGATTTCGACTCGGACGCTCAGCCGGACTTCGACCGGAACGAGGCCTATGTCCATTACGAGTTCTCCCGGGGCGACAGCATGCCCGAGTGACCGTGAACGCCGGGTACACGTGGCTGCGTAGCGACGCCGACGATCGTTCGGCGCCATTGCTCGAGGTGCAGCTGTCCCGGCAGGTGTCGTCCGAGCGTCAACGTGCAGCTGGAACTGGCCAGCGAGTTCTCCGATGCAGGGCGTCGATTTCGCGGCCGGCGGATTGCCGGGTTCCGGCGCTGGAACCGACCCGGGTAGTCATCCCGCAGGGCGGTGCTATTCGAGGAGCGCAGTGGCCGCGGAGTCATCGATTTTCGGCGATCGCGGACGATGCTCAGCTTCGCCGTCGGCATGTCTGACGAGATTGTATGAAACGGTGACACTCGATCGTCGGCGCTACGACGCGCAGGTGCAGGGCCGAACGTCGCATGACACAGCGCATGACCGGGTTGGCGAGCGCTCTCTGGTCGAGGAGTGATTACGAGTCCGGCGGACTGGACCGCGAGGACACGGACACGCGAGTATCGGCTGGAACTTCGCCGTGAACTGGGGCGGCGCACGTCGCTTGCCGTCGTCGGGCTGTACGCTTCGCGCAGCAGCGACGACCCGCTGATCGAGTACGACGAGACGCGTGGCTACGTCGTGTTCGACTATTCGCTGCGCTGAGCATGAATTCACGAGTCCATGCTCAACGCGCTGTCATTCGACGTCGAGGACTACTTCCAGGTGGCGGCGCTGGCGGAGTGCCGTGGATCGTTCGTCCTGGGACTCGATTCCGCGGCGCGTCGAGCGGCAATACCGGCGTTGCTGCTCGACATGCTGGCGTCCAGCAATACGCGGGCGACCTTCTTCTTCCTGGGCTGGGTTGCCGAGCGCGAGC
The DNA here is from genome assembly GCA_963827615.1 of uncultured Gammaproteobacteria bacterium. Taxonomy (GTDB): domain Bacteria; phylum Pseudomonadota; class Gammaproteobacteria; order Steroidobacterales; family Steroidobacteraceae; genus RPQJ01. The sequence continues at coordinate 31,490 of CAWHCA010000056.1, forward strand.
CGCAATTGGTGCGGCGCGTGGCGGCCGCCGGGCACGAGATTGCCTGCCACGGTTACAGCCATCGGCTGGTGTACGAGCAGACGCCCGCGGAGTTCCGCGAGGAAACGCTGCGCTCCAAGGCGCTGCTCGAGGACCAGGCACAGGTGCCGGTGCTCGGCTATCGCGCGGCCAGTTACAGCATCACGCGCCGGTCGCTGTGGGCGCTCGACACGTTGGTCGAGGCGGGCTTCGTCTACGACTCCAGCATCTTTCCGGTGCGGCACGACATCTACGGCATCCCCGAGGCGCCCCGCGCACCGCACCTGATCCAGCGTGAGGGTGGACGGCTCGTCGAATTCCCGCCCTCGACAGCGTGTGTGCCCGGGGCTGCGGTTGCCAGTGGCCGGTGGTGGCTATTTCCGGATCTTTCCCTACGGCATCACGCGGTGGGCCGTGCGCCGGGTCAATGCCGAAGGCCTGCCATTCAACTTCTACCTCCACCCGTGGGAGATCGATCCCGGCCAGCCCAGGGTACGGACCAACTGGCTGTCACGGTTCAGGCACTACACGAATCTCGCATCGCTGCGAAGCGCGCCTGAAGCAACTGGTGGGCGATTTCCAGTTCGCACCGGCCCGGGAGGTATTGGAGGCACAGGGATGGATCCGCGACGGCCACGTTGCGGCCAGGGACGACGCTGCGGCGCCCTCCGATGCTTATCTGCAGGACACGAGAGACTATGTGCGGACTCGCGGGAATACACCTGGACTCGCCGCGAAGCGACGCCGGACCGGGCCATGCTGCAACGCATGGTGTCGGCCATCCGGCATCGCGGCCCTGACGGCTCCGGATTCCACCTCGAGCCCGGCCTCGGCCTCGGCCACGCCCGGCTGAGCATCATCGACCTCGCGGGCGGCGCGCAGCCGGTCCACAACGAGGACCAGACAATCTGGATCTCGTACAACGGCGAGGTGTTCAACTACGTCGAACTGCGCCGCATGCTCGAGCAGCGCGGCCACCGTTTCTACACCAACACCGACACCGAGGTCATCGTCCACCTGTACGAGGAGCGCGGCGACGACTTCGTCCAGGAACTGAACGGCCAGTTCGCGTTCGCACTGTGGGACAGGCCGCGCCGCCGACTGCTGCTGGTGCGCGACCGCACCGGCATCCTGCCGCTGTATTACACGCGGACACGCGAGGGCGTGCTGTTCGCGTCCGAGGTCAAGGCGCTGCTCGCGAGCGGCCAGGTGCAGGCCGCGCTCGACCCCAACGGACTCGACGAGACGTTCACGTTCTGGGCCCCGCTCGCGCCGCGGACGATGTTCAAGGGCGTCGCGCAGGTGTGCCCGGGCGAGCTGGTCGTGCTGCAGGGCGAGCGGCTCGAGCGGCGGACCGTACTGGCGCTGGGAGTTCCCCGAGGCAGGCTCGCATCGCACGGCGCCCGAGGCGCAACTCGAGGATGAGCTGCGCGACGCTGCTCACCGACGCCACTCGCATTCGCCTGCGCGCCGACGTGCCCGTGGGCGCGTATCTGTCCGGCGGCCTCGACTCGTCGTCGCTCGTGGCGCTGGTCAATCGCATCGTGCCCGACCTGTTGCGGACGTTCTCGATCGGCTTCGACGATGCCGGCCTCGACGAGACGCGAGCATCAGCGGCGGATGACGGAGCACCTGCGCACGGACAACGCGCGCATCCAGTGTTCATTGGCCGACATCGCGGCCAGTTTTCCCGACACGATCCGCCACGCCGAGAGCCCGGTGCTGCGCACCGCGCCGACGCCGATGCGATTGCTGTCCGGACTGGTTCGTCGCTCCGGCATCAAGGTGGTGCTGACAGGCGAGGGCGCCGACGAGGTGCTGGGGGGTTACGACATCTTCAAGGAGGCCAAGGTGCGGCAGTTCTGGGCGCGCAACCCGGCCTCCGCGTGGCGGCCGGCGCTGCTCAAGCGCCTGTACCCGTACCTCGACCTTACCTCCGCCCAGAGTGCCGCCTACCTGCGCGAGTTCTTCGGGGTCGGCCTCGACCACCCGCAGGACCCGTTCTTCTCGCACCTGCCCCGCTGGATGACCACCGGCGCAGTGCAAGCTGTTCTTCTCGGACGACCTGCGCGCCCAGATCGATGGCACGGCGGTCGAGCGCTTCCGGGCCGACCTGCCGGCCGGCATCGACCGCTGGCATCCCTTCAACCGGGGCGAATACGTCGAGGCGCGAACGCTGCTGCCGAGCTACCTGTTGTCGTCGCAGGGCGACCGGATGCTGATGGCCAATTCTGTCGAGGGACGCTTCCCGTTCCTGGACCACCGGCTGATCGCCTTTGCCAACCAGCTGCACCCACGCCACAAGATGCGGGTACTGCGCGAGAAGCACCTGCTGCGGGAAACCATGCGGCGCGACCTGCCTGCGGCGATCGTGGCAGCGCCACAAGCAACCGTACCGCGCGCCCGACGCGGCGGCCTTCCTGCAGGGCAATACGCCAGATTATGTGAACCAGTTGCTAGGTCGGGAGTGCGTGGCGAGTTATGGTTACTTCGACCCGGACAAGGTCGGGCGCCTGGTCGCCAAGCTGCAGCGCGCGCGTGTGCATGCGGCACGCGACAACATGGCGTTCGTGGGTATCCTGTCCACGCAGTTGTGGCACCGGCAGTTCGTCGAAGGCCGCGCCGGCGCTTGAACCGCATGGATCACGGAACAAAAGATCACAAGGCTCCAGGAGGAAAGCGGATGTCTGAGAGTTTGCTGCAGCGTATCCAGAAGTTCATCCTGGAGAACTACCTGTTCACCGATGACGCCAGTGCTCTCGGCGTGGACGACTCGTTGCTCGGGCGCGGCATCGTCGATTCCACGGGCATGCTCGAGATCATCATGTTCATCGAGGAGCAGTTGGGCGTCACCGTCATGGACGAGGAGATGGTTCCGGAGAACCTCGACTCGGTCAGCCGGATCGCGGCCTTCGTCGAATCGAAACGCAAGGCCGCCTGACGCCGCACCGGCCCACGGCATGGCAGCCTCACTCGTCGACCTGCTCCTCGCTGCGGCGGCACATGCACCCGACAAGGTGGCACTGCGCCGGCAGCGTGCGGGGTGGACCTACGCCGAACTGACGCGCGGTGCCGCGGCTGCGGCGACGGCCTTGGTCACGGCCGGCTTGCAACCCGGCGACCGCGTGGGCCTGCTGTTTCGCAATGGTCCCGAGTACGTGGCGTTCTTCTACGGGGCGCTGGCGGCACGATTGGCCGCGGTGCCGCTGAACGTGCAGGAACGCGCCAGCGTGCTCGCACTGCAGGTCGCGCACAGCGGCGCACGACTGGTCGTGGGCGATCCCGATCATCCCGAGTGGCAGGCACTGCGCGCGGCGTTGCCGGCCGACTTCCCGATGCTGCCGGTGCCGAGTCGCGACGTGCGGAATCGGCAACGGCATTCCTGGTGGAACTGGGCGCACGCGCCGATCAGCCGCTCGAGCCGCCAAGCGTGGCGCGAGACGACCTGGCCATGCTGCTCTACACGTCGGGCACCACCGGACGGCCCAAGGGCGTGATGTTGAGCCACGGCAACCTGGTCGCCAACAACGTCGCGATCCAGGCCTACCTGGACCTGCGGCCCGAGGACGTCGGGCTCACGGTCATGCCGTTCCATTTCTCCTACGGCAATTCAGTGCTGCACACTCACCTGGCGGCAGGCGCGACGCTGTTGCTGGAGGACAACCTCGCGTATCCGCACATGGTGGTGCATCGCCTCCAGGACGAGAAGGTCACGGGCTTTTCTGGAGTGCCCTCGACCTTTGCGATCCTGATGGCGCGCTGCCACCTCGACGACTTCGACCTGAGTTCGATGCGCTACCTGACCCAGGCCGGCGGCGCGATGACGCGCGCGTCGATCCAGCGCATGCGGCAGCTGGTACCCAGCGCCCAGTTCTTCGTCATGTATGGCCAGACCGAGGCCACGGCTCGACTCACCTACCTGCCGCCGGAGCACCTCGCCGAGCGACTCGGTTCGGTCGGCGTCCCGCTCGACGGCATCGAGATCCAGGTACGCAACGGGCAAGACAAGGAGTTGCCTCCCGGCCAGGTGGGAGAACTGTGCGCCCGCGGACCCAACATCATGCTGGGCTACTGGCGCGACGACGAGGCGACGCGCGAGGTCCTGGTGGACGGCTGGCTGCACACGGGCGACCTCGGCCACCGCGACGATGCCGGGTTCCTGTACATCGACGGTCGCGCCGTGGACATGATCAAGGTCGGTTCGTTCCGCGTCAGCCCGCAGGAGGTCGAGGAAGTGCTCGCCGTGCTGCCGGGCATCGCCGAACTCTGCGTGGCCTCGACGGCGGACGAACTGCTCGGCCAGGCCGTCAAGGCCGTGATCGTGCTGCGCGACGGCGCCACGCTCGACGAGCGCCAGGTCAAGGCCCACTGCAGGGCACAACTGGCGGCCTACAAGGTGCCGAAGGTCGTGGAGTTCCTGCACGAACTGCCACGCACCTCCACCGGCAAGATTCAACGCTTCAAGCTTTCGTAGAGGATTCATGACTACGCCCGACCAATCCGCCGCTTGGACCCCGCGTGCTGGAACTCGACTACGACCGCGAGATCGAGCACGTGTGTGCACGCCTGAAGGAAATCCTGTCGCGGGACTTGTCGCGTCGCGGACTGGTGGTCGCCATGTCCGGCGGCATCGACAGTTCCGTGTCGGCGGCGCTCAGCGTGCGCGCGCTCGGCAAGGAACGGGTCTATGGGTTGCTGCTGCCGGAGCGCGATTCGTCCGGCGACAGCGTCACGCGCGGTCGGATGCTGGCCGAGCATCTGGGGATTCGTTACGAGTTGTTCGACATCGCGCCGACGCTCGAGGCCATCGGCTGCTATCGCTGGCGGGACGAAGCCATCCGGCAGCGTGTTCCCGGAGTATGGCGACGGCTGGAAGAACAAGATCGTGATCAGCGGCGGGCTCGAAGGACGCGTCAATCACTTCCAGCTCGTCGTGCAGACACCGGCGGGGGAAACCCACCAGGCCCGGCTCGGGCCTGAAGGAATACCTGCAGATCGTTGCTGCGACCAACTTCAAGCAGCGCATCCGCAAGACGGTGGAGTATTTTCACGCCGACCGGCTCAACTACGCCGTCGTCGGCACGCCGAACCGCCTCGAATACGACCAGGGGTTCTTCGTCAAGAACGGCGACGGCAGCGCCGACGTCAAGCCCATCGCCCACCTGTACAAGTCGCAGGTTTACGCACTGGCGCGCCACATGGGCCTGCCGGAGGACATCTGCGGTGCGACGCCGACGACCGACACCTACAGCCTGCCGCAAGGCCAGGACGAGTTCTATTTCGCGCTGCCGTATGCGCAGATGGACATTGCGCTGTGGGCGCTGAATCACGGCCGGCCGGCCGTCGACCTCGCGACCGCACTTGGTATCACCGAGGCGCAGGCGCAGCGCGTGTACAACGACATCGAGGCAAAGCGGCGCACGACGCGTTACCTGCATTCGCAGGCGGTGCTGGTTGAGCCCGTCATCGAACTCGCGAGCTGATGCGCGCAATGGGCGCTCTGTCGTGAGGTGAGCGGTTCCGTGGAAATCCTGTTCTGGCTCAGCCTGCTTGCGGTGGCCTATCCTTATGCCGTCTATCCCGCTGTGCTGGTGGGCTGGAATCGGCTTGTCGGCAGGACGACTGCCCCAGCCTGACGTCGCCTACCGACCGACTGTCTCGGTCATTCTCCCTGTCCACAACGAGGCCCTGCGCATCGAGGCCAAGATCGCGAACCTGCTGGAGCTGTATTACCCGCGCGATCGTGCTGCAGGTGATCGTTGTCGGCGACGGGTGTACCGACGATACGCTCGCGCGGGCCGCGAGGGCTGGTGGCGAACAGCTGGTGATCCATCCCTTGCCCGTCCGCGCCGGCAAGGCAGCTGCCCTCAACGCGGGGCTCGAGCGCGCCATGGGCGAGATCGTCGTCTTCACCGACGCCGGCATCCTGCTCGACCATGGCGCGCTGGCAAGCCTCGTGGGTCACTTCAACGACCCGTCGGTCGGCTGTGTGTCCGGGGAAGACTACGTGGAGGGGGGCGGGTCGGAAGGACTCTACGGCCGCCTGGAGTTGCTCTTGCGTCGCGAGGAGGCTCGGTTGCACTCGATCGCCGGGGCCAGCGGCTGCTTCTACGGTATGCGGCGCAGCCTGTGCCGCGCCGTTCCGTCCCGGCATGGCGCCGGACTTTCTCTCGGTGCTCGATACGGTCCGATCCGGTCACCGTGCCCTGTGCGAGCCGGCAGCGCGCGGTTCGATGACGGCGACCCAGAGCCAGCGAGCGGAATTCTCACGCAAGGCACGTACTTTCCTGCGCGGGTTGACTGCGCTGTTCGGCAACGCCGCACTTCTGAACCCAGCGCGCTTACCCGTCCTTCGCATTCATCCTGTGGTCGCACAAGCTCATGCGGTGGTTGGGGCCGATCTCCTTGGCGCTTTGCCTGGTGTCGTCGTTCGTGCTTCGCACCGAGCCTCTCTACGCTGTGCTGTTCTATGGGCAACTGGCGTTTTACGCAATGGCGCTTGCGGCTCTCGCGTGGCCAGCAACGATCGGACGTTTCTGCGGTAGCGCGCCTGAGCGCCTTCTTCCTGCTCGTGAATGCAGCAGCCGGCACAGGCCCTCGTCATGTGGCTTGCGGGCGTCCGACAAGAGCTCTGGGAGCCGACGCGGAGACCCGCGTGAGCGCAACGGGTAGCTGGGTCGCGCCCGATCCGGGTGTTGCACCTGCGTGATTCACCGTGGGTCGATGGGCCGGGCCGGACCATCCTCGAGACGGCGACACGCATCGACCGGTCGCGCGTCGACTACCACGTGGGCGCATTTGTTCCAGATCCGACCGAGCCGCATCCGCTGGTCGAGGCACTGCAAGCAGCGTGGCCTGCCGGTGCATCCCATCGAGGATCGGGGAGGGGTCGGCTCCGGCATGGTGAGCAAGGTCGTCGACCTGATCGACCGGCTCGAGATCGACATTCTGCACACGTCCGAGTTCCGCTCGAACGTGCTGGCACTGCTTTGCCGACGCCAGCGGCCGATAAAGCTGGTCAGCACCGCCCATGGCTGGATTGCCAACGACCTGCGAGGCCATGTCTATCTGTGGGCCGACCGGGTGCTGTTGCGCCGGTTCGATCGAGTGATCCTGGTGTCGCATGCCATGCGGCGACGACTACCGCCGTGGTGGGTGCCGGACTCGACGGTTCAGATACTGCACAACGCCTTGATGACCGAGACCTATGGCCGAGACTTGCTGACTGCGCCACGACGCGCGCCCGACCCGTCGAGGGAGGTTCGTCTGCTGAGTGTCGGGCGCCTGTCGCCGGAGAAGGGGCAAGTCCTGTTGTTGCAGGCGGTGGCCAGGCTCGTGCCGGAATTTCCCGGCCTACGCATTGCTTTCGCCGGGATCGGGCCCCTGGAAGATTCGTTGCGGCAGGAGTCGAAACGGCTGGGTATCACGGAGCGGGTGGAGTTCCTCGGGTACGTCGAGGATATGCCGCGGCTTTACGGCGACTACGACTTGGTGGTGCAGAGCAGTTTTACGGAAGGGTTGCCGAACGTGATGCTGGAGACCTCCTATCTCGGGGTCCCGGTGGTGGCAACGGACGTGGGCGGCACCCGTGAGGTGATCCAGCATGGCGAGACGGGCTTGCTCGTGACTCCTCGCTCGCTGGAGGCGCTTACGGCCGGAATTCGCCGCTATCTCTCCGCACCTGAGGCTTTGGCACGCATGGCGGTCGCCGGACGCGCGCGGATCGAGACGGAGTTCTCGATGGCGGTGCGTACGCAACGGCAGGCACGCATTTACATCGAGATTGCCGGGGTCGACTTGTGATGGCTGGACGCAGGCTGTCGCCGCCGGCTCCGACCGCACAGGGCAGTGGCTTTCTCTACTACTGGCTTTTGCTCGCGATTTTCGTCGAGTATGCGCGCCCGGCCAGTTACATCCCGGGGTTCAACCTGGCGATCATCTACAGCCTGATCCCGATGGCGCTGTTTCTCGTGGCGCTATTCGCGCCGGGCCTGCGGCCAACGCGGGAAATCTTCGCCGATCCCATCACCAAGTGGATTTTCGTGTTCCTTGCGTTGGTCCTGGTGTCGATCGCCGTGGCGCCGCTCAAGCAGTTCGCGCTGGATACGTTCACGACTGTGCTCGGTTACGTGTTCTTGTTCTGGTTGGTCGCCCGCGTCGCTACCACCTTCGATCGATTGCGCGGCATATTCCTGGCGCTGCTGCTCGCGCACGTCTTCCTGCTGGCGATGAATCCGAAGGTCGTGCTCGATCCAGGGACTCGCCATTATGTTCTGGGAGCTACGTTTCTAGGCGATGGAAACGACTTCGCATTGTCGCTCTGCATACTCTTTCCGCTGGTCATCGAGTTGGCGCAAAGCCGGCGCAGCCTGGCGATGAGAATTCTCACCTGGGCCTGCGCGGTGCTGCTCGTGATGGCGATCATCGGCACGCAGTCGCGAGGGGGCACACTGGGAATCGTCGCCGTGCTCGGCTACCGTTGGCTGCGCAGTTCGCACAAGCTACTTGGCCTGGCTGGTATCGCTGTGATCGGAGCGACGATGCTGCTATTTGCCCCACCGGCCTATTTTGACCGCATGGGGACCATCACGAGTCCCACCGACGGTTCTGCGCAGGGGCGCATCCAGGCCTGGAGCGGCGGAATCGGCATGGCTGTCAATAATCCAGTGTTCGGTGTCGGCGCCGGCCAGTTTGGCCCGCGCTGGGGCAAGACGGCGCATTCCAGTTATGTTCTTCTGTTTGCCGAACTGGGCTTCCCCGGCCTGGTTGTCATCATCATGCTGGTGTTCGGCAACCTCCATGCCAACATGAAGGTCCGCAGACTATTTCCGGCACGGGGCCCACCGTCTCAGAGCGCGACCGAGAGCGAGCACATCAGGATGCAGTTCGCAACTAGCGCCGCCATGATCGGCTTTGCCGTGGCAGGAGCGTTCCTGTCGGCGCCCTATTATCCGCACCTGTTCGTGTTGACCGGAATCATGCTCTCGAGCCGTGCGCTGTTACCCCTCCACGCGAGCGCTGGCGATGTTCCGACGCCGCCGCCGAGTCAATTGACTGCCAATGGCCGTCCACGCGCCGTGCGCTTCCGCAATGGGCTTTCCAGCCGCAAGTGAGCGGCGCGCAAAGCGTATCCGCGGGGCTTGGGCAGGCACCGGACTTTATGAGTCCGGAGTCGGCCTTCGCATGATCAGCAGGTTGCCATACGCCGGACCGGCAAACTTGATCCAGCGGAACCAGTGGTTGTTGATGGCGTGTACCAATGACCGCAACGGCTTCCAGGGCAGCAGCACGTAGATCTCGGTGAACTGGCCGGCTCGGCGCTCGACCAGTTCGAGACCATGCCGGCGGAACTCCGCGATGAGCCATGGGATGTCCGCCTGCCGTGTCATCAGGCGGGCAGTGCTGGTTTCTTCCCAGAATTCGATGCCGGCCGGCGTACGCATGATTTCTGCACGCTCCCGGCCGAGAAGTTTCTTGAGCCACCGCAGCGTAACCGCCTGCAGTGAGCGCATGTTGCCCTCGCTGACGACCAACGTCCCGCCGGGGGCGATGACGCGGGCGAGTTCGGCTACTGCCGCACCAATGTCCGGCACGTGCATCAGCACGCCCCAGCAGACCGCGCGTTGGACGCTGCCGGAGGGAATCGATAGCGCCGTCAGGTCGGATTGCTCAAAACTGATGCGCTCCGAATAGCCCTGCTTTGCGGCGGCGGCGCGTGCCTGTTCGAGAATAGCCGCCGAAAAATCCATCGCTCTGAACGCGGTATCCGCGGCGAGCGAGCTCGAATGACTTGGTGCCGGAACCGCATCCTGCATCGACCACGGGCTGGTCATCCGGCGGGCCGAGAACCGAAGCAATGTGATCGAATGCGAGTTTGTAAAAGGGATCATTCTCCCCGCTGACGAAACTGCCGGACCCAGACCGAATGAACCTCCATGTCCTGCAGCGTCGTCTTGGGCTCCAATCGAGTCTCGGCATCCACGGGCACTTGCAATACTCCGGCGGCCAGCGAGGCGCGCTGGGGAAGAATAACGCACGAGGCCGGCGGAATCCTGAGGCGTCGCTCACAATGCGCATCAAGCTGCTCGCTGGCAGGGGCTACGGTAGACTTCGACGGCGATGGTTCGGGAGTTCTCGTGGAAGCGCTGCATCTGTTACGCAAATTGCGGTCGTCGGTCACATGGCGCTGGCGATGCCACCGGGCCGTTGTCACCGCCCGCCGTGATTCGCTCGCGCAATCTGGCCGCCCGCCCGGTCCGCCGGGTACTGGTGGTTTGCTACGGCAACATCTATCGGAGTCCATTCGTTGCCGCGTACCTGCAGCAGGTCTGCGGTGATGGTCTGGAGGTTCGTTCGGGCGGATTTTATGCGCGTCCGGGCCGAGCCAGTCCTGCACGCCACGTGCATATGAGCCGGACACGCGGTGTCGATCTGTCCGGGCATCGTTTCGGCTGTCGTCGGTCCGGCGGATCTGGCCTGGGCGGACCTCATCGTGCTCATGGACCGGCACAACTGGCAGGCGCTGCAACTCGCCGGGGCGCCCGCCGACCGACTGGTCTGGTTGGGTGCGATGGACGATGGTCCCGTCGAGATACCGGATCCCTATGCCCTCGATGAACAGGCGGCGCGAGAGGTTCTTGACCGTCTGGAAGCGTGCGCGGCGCGGTTGGCTGCGGTGTTCGCGACTGCAACGCGCCGATGGTGGCGCGCACGACATCAGCCGCCCAGCAGGCGGCGGCGCCACTCCAGGCGCATAGGCTTCGGGTCGTCGAGACGCTCGATTTCATAGTGCAGATCGCGATCCCACAGCCGCAAGAACCGCGCCAGCGTCACCAGGCGGCCGGGATGGGACGGCGGCAGGGCGAGCGAGCGCCTCGAACGCGTTAGCAGCATGATCAATGCGTCGACAGTCGCCGGCAAGCCAGCGCGTGCGAACGCCGACACGATATTGCTTGGCCCCGTCGGAGACCTACCAGCGGCGATGTCGGCCAGGATGCAGGGGAAATTGACGCCTGCGTCGATGGCCAACTGCAGCGAGCCCCAGAACCGGGCGTTGATCTCCATGAGTCGCAACGACCCGTCGCGGTTGTCCTGCTTGAATTCCACCATGGCCACGCCGTGCCAGCCCAGGCGGGACAGCAGGCGCGTGCCGTACTCGACGGCAATCGGGTCGAGCTGGGGCGCTCTCGCAAAGTACGCTGACGCCGCCAGACGGCGGCTTCTCGCGCAATCGTCGATGGGCGAAGAATGCGACGGGCTGACCCCGATCGAAACACGCGAACAGGCCGCGACCAGGACCCTCGATCCGCTCCTGCAGCAGTACGGGGTATGCGGCGGGTGGCAGCCCAGTCAGGATGCTGTCGAAGCATCGCCAGGTCCGTGGCATAACTGACCCCGGTCGACAGCCAGGTCGATCCGATTCTCACCCTCGATCGCGCGGGTTTGACTACCACCGGGAATGGCAGGTCGGCACGGCCATTCCTTCCTCGAGCGCAAGCGACGACGACAGTCCGTGGCGTCGGAACACCCAACTCGTTGGCCAGACGCACCACGTGTGCCTTGTCCGAGGCGATGGAAACTGTCTGGGCATCGGGAAACGGCAGCTGGCAACTCGTCCGGCAACCGTTCACGATGCTCGGTCGCCAGCAGCGTCGTGATCTCCGTCATTGGCAACAACAGGTCGATCCGCCGGCGGTGGACCATGGCCGCCAGGGCCGTCACGAAAGCCTCCGGATTCGATCCCGGGTTTGGATAGCTTTCGAAGCCACTGGCAGTGGCGGGACACGGACGCCAGAGAAGGATGGCGATCGCCTGCGGTGATCACCTCGTGGCCAGTCTCGGCCGAGCGCCCGCACGGCCGCCAGCGCGGAACGGGTGTCAGCTGTCGGTAACGAGTATGCGCATCGCGTCGCGTGTTCCTAGACCTGTCGCGGCCATTTGTGAAACACACCCAGGATGAGGCACAGGAACTCCGGCCTCGACCCGGCGGACGCCTCGTGCACATTGAGCCTGCGCAGCTTCAGTGCGTCGTCGCCTTCGGCTCACCAGGCCTCTTTGCGTCGTAAAGCCGATGCGATAGCCGGCCTGGCGGGCCAGCTGAACCACCGTCTCATCGTAGTTGCCATTAGGGTAGGCAATGCCGGATACCGGCTGTCCGATCGCAGCCTCTAGGCGCTCGCGAGCAGCCACCAGTTCGCGCTCCGCCCGAGTTGCGCCGATCGTGGTCAGCGGGACGTGCGAGCAGCCATGCGCAGCGGCGGACAGAAGCGAGGGGGATGCCAGACGGGCGACATCCGACCAGTCCATGAAACGGTCTTCGCCGTTGTGATCGACGTGAATGCCTGCATTCAGCCAACGCCCGGTCAAGATCAATTTCGTAGCGGGCCACGGTCGGCTTCCGGCCACTGCTTCATGCTGGTGACAGCGAGGCGGATGACGCGGCGACGCTGCGCCGTGGGCAGCAGGTGCACGCCGGCCTGGGTGTGTGTCTCGACCAGAGCGCGTGCCTGACCCTCTTGTTCTGCCGCACGAAACATCCGACGCGCCAACCGCTCTTGCCAAAAGCAGGTCTCGCTGCCGACATAGTCAGTTGCCAGGAATACGATCGCTGGCAACTGGTGCTGTTGAAGCAGTGGCTGCGCGTGGGTGACGTTGTCGCGCCATCCGTCGTCGAACGTGATCAGGCATCCGCGCGAAGGCAGTCGCGCTCCACGCTGCAGGGGTTCGGCCAACTGCTCGAGCGACAACGGTCGAAAATATCGCTTGAGAAAAGACAGGTGCCTAGCGAACGTCTCGGGTGTAACGATGATTCCTTCCTCGGAATATGTATCTGCCCCGGTCGGCAGCACCCGGTGGTACATCAGTACGACTACACGGCGGTGCAGCTTGATAGACGCATACAACCACAGCACTCCGGAGTAATACAGAGCGTTGGCGATAACCTTTCGCAACAGAGTCCTCGTGCGCCCGTACAAGTAACGTGACCTCAAGCGGCCGCTGCTGGCGTGGCCACTGACGAGTCGCCGAGCAACTCGCGATAGAGAGTCTCGTACTCGGTGATCATGTGTTGAGTCGTGAACATCGCTTCATACCGCTGCCTCGCCGCGAGACCCAGTCGCTTTCGCAATTCGACGTCGTGCAGCAATCTGCGAAGTGCCACTGCCATCGCTTCCGGGTTCGCGGGCGGAACCGTCAGGCCAGTCTCGCCATCGATGACGACATTCGAATTCTCGCCGACTCGCGTGACGACCATGGGCTTTCCCGCGGCCATGGCCTCGAGCACGACAACTGACATTGCCTCCCACAGCGATGATTGGACGAAGATGTCGCAGGCGGGCAATACGCGGTTGGATGCTTGCTTTACCCAACCCAGGAACCGAACGTGTTCGCCAAGATCGAGGTCTCGAGCCAGCGCGCGTAGACTGTCGTACAAGACTCCGCCGCCGGCCAGGAGCAGCACGAACCGCTCACCGGAGTCACGCAGAATCGCGGCGCTTCGGAGCAGAAATTCCAGGCCCTTCTGGGGAATCAAGCGTGCTGATGCTGCCGATTACCGGCACGCCGGGTGATGCGATTCCTGCGAGCCGCTCCGGATTGACGCGAAGGATCGGATCCTCAACGCCGTTCCAGATTACACGTAGCCTGTCTCGCGGGATGTGGTAACAGTCTCGAATGGCCTCAGCCTGGGCATGGCCCACCGCAACGATGGCGTCTGGAACGCGCCAAAGCACGCTCTCGATCAGTCGGTGGCGATTGCTTCGATGCGGGTAGTTTCCGAAGTGAAACGTATGCACAAACCGCAAGCCTGGCAGCAGCTTGCGGCACACCGAGCCGTCAATCATTCCGTGGATGTCGTGGGTGTGGATGACCCTGACGCCGCGCGATCGGATGAGTCGCCGCAACTTCAGCGATGACAAATAGTCACGGCGGCCGGCTTGAAAGCCTGGGAGATGCAGCAACTCGACGCCCCCGCGCACCATCTGGTCCGCAACTATCCCGGGTTCCTTCAAGTAGCATGCAGCGACGTCGAACAGCCTGCGGTCGATGCCTTGGGCCAGGTATCCGGCGACCTGTTCGGCGCCACCGATGTGCAGAGTCGAATTGACGATTAGGATCGAGATCTTGCGGGACATGCTTTATGGTGCGCGGAGCGTCGACGGCAAATGTGTTAGGACGATCGCTCCAGTTGGCAGGCCGGCCAACCATATCCGACTCTGGTTTCGCGGCATGAGCGACTGTGACTGGTTGGGTCTAGGCAAAGGCTAAAGCGGCTTATGCCCGTCCGAATGTGACCTGCGTCATGACACGGTGATTGTCGCCTATTCGCGACAGCCACCTCATTGCTCCAGTGATGTATTGTAGTGCTTGACCGCCTAGCCAGCGTACCTCCTGGCAACGCCAGGTGTGACAATTCAGGCCCGTTGAACTGTGGCGGTCGGCACCAGTCTAAATCGTGCGTGCTGGCCAGCAGATGCTAACTAAGCACGATTCGCGCGTTAGGAGAAGTTCATGGGCGTTTCCCTTGCAGGCATTCGTGGGACGAGTTGGGAGACCGGACCTCGACAGGCGACCAAGCTTGCAGTTCTCGCGGCAGGGCGCTTGGTTGCGCGAGTGCGCACGGCAATGGCTATCTTGGCCGTGGCCAGTTGTCTCGCTGCGGCTATGCCGGCGGCGGCGGCCAATTATCCGCTGGAGTTGATTGCCCCGCGCGCGGTTGGGACCTCCCCGTCGTCCGGTCTCGCCGCTATGCCTAGTGGACATCGAATCTTCAAGGCCTATCCCGGGCTAGAGTACAACATTCGCGCGGTTGTAATCGGCGGTGCATACCCATTCACCTTTGCTCTGTCGAATATGCCAAGCGGCATGAGCATCAATGCCGATGGGACGATTTCCTGGCCGAACCCGACCGGCACCACGGCAACGCCGACTCTGACGGTTACCGATGCCGAAGGTACGCGGGTATCGTCATCGTGGACGATCACTGTAGCCACCACTGGGTTCAAATTTGTTGACGCGAGTAACGGCAACGACACATCAGATGGAAGTCGCGCGGCGCCTTGGCGGACGCTGGCGAAGGTCCACACAAGCGGCACAAACGCGGACATCGTTTATTTTCGAACTGGGACCTATACGCCGGCGGGCATTGGGCGGTCGAGCGTTGGTAGTCCTTGGGAGCGCGTTGAGTTTGGCTCGACAAAGCCGTCGCAGTGGCTTGCTTACCCCGGCGAAACGCCGGTCATTGATTTCGGATATGTCGCCGGTGTCGATCCAAGTGCACTGATCCGTTTTCAGGCATCCGCCTCGACACCTGTCTATCTCGACGGACTCGAAGGACGCAATTTCCGCAACATCGGACTTCAGATCATCTCCGGGGCGAGCGACTACACCATCATTCGCCGGCTGAAGCTTCATCACATGATCCTCGGGGTCGATGGCGAGAACCCAGCAGGGATCATGTGGACGAGCAGTTATGGTGACTCGACCAAGTATTGTGCCGTGCAGGATTCGGAATTTTACAGCCTCAATAACGGCGGGGGGCTCAAGGTCTATTCGCAGAATCGCATGGTGATCGAAGACAACCTGTTCCGTGACTCAGGCAGTGGCTTTGACCTGAAGGCCCATGTCCCTCGTTTCGATGTTCGCGGAAATGTCTTCAGGAACATCAATGGTTCTGCACTGTTTGGAAACATGAACACCAGCGGATCTGGTGAACCCGCTAGTGGCGAGTGGCGGTTCAATAATTTGAATGTGCCTGCTGCCGCTTTCGCCATTGACGTGAATCAGGATGGCCAGGCCGCAGAGATTTACATCTATCGAAACACAATCGTGGGGCCAGCCCAGGTTCGAAATGTCGACTCTGCCGATGGCCCATTCCGGTTTCGTAACAACGTCATCGTCAATGGTGATTCTGGCACACCAGCTGGATCGCGCATTACACAGGTGTCGGTATCGGACACGTCGCGGATCATTGTCACCGACCAACTGACCGGCTCACCGAGCGCAGGCATTGTCGATTCGAGCGGGAGCCTGACGCCCAACTTTGAAAGATATGTCGGGACACATGGTCACCAATTGGGTCAGAACCCAGCTGCTCCCATGCCACCTGAGAATGTCACCGCAGACTGAGTCCGAGGCCGGTCAACGATGAGGCTGCCGTCGCGCTGCGGCGGTCTATCTGGCGCGTAATTCGCGTCGCCGAAAACCAGGCCTTTGATGAACTTCCGTTGCAGGCGGGCCCGCGTCCCTTGGCGCCACGGCTACGCCGCTTTTTTACATACTGCCATTAGGTGCAGCTTGCCGACTGGGCCCGGGCCTCCCAAGCCGGCTCGTTCAA
>CAWHCA010000057.1:0-56416 GCA_963827615.1 uncultured Gammaproteobacteria bacterium
CCGTGAATTCGAGTTGCGGCTGCAGCGAGCGCTCGAGATGTCGCAGGCAACGGGGGCGGAGCACGCGATGCTCTACCTCGACCTCGACCGCTTCAAGTCGGTGAACGACACCAGCGGCCACGTCGCCGGCGACGAGCTGCTGCGCCAGCTCGGCGAGGTGCTGCAGCAGCGGGTCCGCACGAACGATGTCGTCGCGCGCCTCGGCGGCGACGAATTCGGCGTGCTGCTGCACAACTGCAAGCTCGAGGATGCACAGCAGATCGCCGCCAACCTGCTGCGGACGGTCGATGAATTCGAATTCGTCTGGGGCACGAACAAGTTCACGCTCGGCGTCAGCATCGGCCTGGTCGCGATCGACTCGCACTTCAAGCGCCTCACGCAGGTGATGAATGCGGCCGACTCGGCTTGCTACTCGGCCAAGGACTCGGGTCGTCACCGGGTGGCGGTGTACCAGGAAGACACGCTGCTGCTCGAGCCGCGCCCCGGTGAAATGGACTGGGTGGCGCGCGCAAAGCGCGCGCTGGTCGAGAACCGGCTGTTTCTCGAAGCGCAGGAGATCCGTCCGCTCAGTCAGCCTGCCGGCGTCGCGCCACGCTTGCCTCATTACGAACTGTTGCTGCGCATGCGCGACGAGTCCGGCCGCACCGTGCCGCCCGGCGCCTTCCTGCCGGCCGTGGAACGATGCAACCTGTCGGTCCGCTACGACCGCTGGGTGATCGCGACGGCGATCGAGTGGGCGCGGACGCACGCCGAGGTCTTCAGTCGCGTCGCGCGGATCTTCATCAACCTCTCGCGCGACAGCGTGGTCGATCCCGAAATGGGCGAGTTCATCCGGCAGAGCCTTGCGGCGAGCGGCGTGGATCCGCGGTGCATCGGCTTCGAGACCGCCGAGAACATCGCGATCGGCAATCTCGGCAAGGCCAATGCGCTGATCGTGGGGCTGCGGCGCATCGGGTGTTCGTTCGCGCTCGACGACTTCGGCAGTGGCGTGTCGTCGTTCGCCTACCTCAAGGCACTGAGCGTCGACTTCCTCAAGATCGACGGCATGTTCATCGGCAACATGTCGCAGGACCGCGTCGACTACGCCATGGTCCGCTCGATCAAGGAGATCGGGCACGTGATGGGGAAGGTGGTCGTCGCCGAGTCGGTCGAAAGCGAGTCCGCGTTGCAGAACCTGCGCGAGATCGGCGTCGACTATGCGCAGGGCTTCGCCATCGCAGCGCCCAAGGCGCTCGAGGAAATCGGTTCGGTAAGCGTGGCGGATTTGCTGGCGTAGCCAGCAAAGGGGTGTAGCCAGCAAAGGGGTTAGGGGTTGGGGGATAGGGGATAGCCGGAAGGGCAGGAAGGACGGGAAGGGCAGGAAGGGCAGGAAGAGCAGGAAGAGGAGGAAAGGGGGGAAGGGATGAGTGGTCGCGGTGCGGCCATTTTTTTTGCTATTGTATTAATCAAATGTTTGATTAATATTGGCCGTATGACGACTTCTGACCATCCGCTTGCTCAGGCACCCACCCGTCGCCCGGGCCGGCCCGCCGGCGGGGACGCGGCCGTCCGCGAGTCCCTGCTCGAGCACGGCCGCGATCTGCTGCTGCAGCACGGCTTCGGCAACGTCAGCACCCGCCAGATCGCTGCGGCGGCGGGCACCACGCCCGCGATGATCCATTACTACTTTGGCGACAAACGCGGCCTGTACCGGGCGATGATCGAGAGTGCCGTGCAGCCATTGATCGACAGTGTCCGGCGGCTGGAGCCTACCGCTGGCGCTGGCGCTGGCGTTGGCGATGGGGCGCCGGGCCTCGAGGCCGTCATGCGTGCGTACATGCGGATGGTTGCCGCCAACCCCTGGTTTCCCGCGCTGATCATCCGGGAAGTGCTGGACCAGAACGGACGGATGCGGGGTGAATTCATCGAGCGGTTCGCGGCGAAGACGGCACCGGCGCTGGTCGCGGTGCTGCGGCGCGAACGCGAACAGGGGAAACTGCGCGTCGACCTCGATCCGCGATTTGCCGCCGTCTCGCTGCTCAGTCTCTGTGCCTTCCCGTTCATGTCGCTGCCGATCACGGGCCCGGTGCTGGGGTTTCGACCCGAGGGCGTCGAACTCGACCGCTTCATCAGCCACACGGTGCAGTTGTTCCGCGAGGGCGTAGCGGCGCGCATGGAGACTGGACATGACTAGATTTGTTGCACTCGCACTGGCCATGCCGCTGCTCGTCGCCGGTTGCGTGCGGGAGCGGCCGGTCGAGGTGCACGGCACCGTCGAGCGCGACCGGCTGGAAATCATCGCGGAGTCGAACGAGCGCATCGTCGAAATCGTCGTGCATGAGGGCGATCGCGTGCAGGCCGGAACCGTGCTCGTGCGGCAGGAGGCCGGCATCGCACAACCGCGCATCGACCAGTCGCGAGCCGCGGTGCTCGAGGCGCGGCGTCGTCTCGCGGACCTGGAGCAGGGTCCGCGCCAGCGCGAAATCGCCGAAGCCCGCGCCACGCTAGGTGGCGCCGACAGCGAACTGCAGACGGCGCAGAACGAATTCGAGCGCGTGCAGGCGCTGGTGCAGCGGAAACTCCTGAGTGCGTCGAACCTGGACCAGGCTCGGGCCCGCCGTGATGCAGCGCGCGCCGCACGCGATGCCGCACGCGCGCGCCACGAACTGCTGCTGCAGGGCACGCGAACCGAACAGGTGGCTGCAGCCCGCGCGGCCGTCCAGCGCGCGACCGCCGCGCTGGATGAGGTCGAAACAGTTGCCTCGCGCCATACCGTGACTGCGCCGCGCGCCGCCCTCGTCGAGGCCTTGCCCTACAAACTCGGTGAGCGGCCCGCCGCCGGCCGACCCGTCGCGATCCTGCTCGCGGATGGCGTTCCCTACGCCCGCATCTACGTGCCCGAACCGCTGCGCACCAGGTTCACGGCCGGCGCGCGCGTCGAAGCGACCGTCGATGGACAAGCGGAGCGGATCCAGGGCACGGTGCGCTACGTCTCGGCAGAGGCAGCGTTTACGCCGTACTACGCTCTCACGCAGAAGGATCGCTCGCGACTCGCCTACCTCGCCGAGGTCACGCTCGACGATCCAGCCGCGCAGGCACTGCCCGCCGGTCTGCCCATCCAGGTGCTCGTGCCGACCGCGCAGCCATGAGCGTCGTGCCCCAGGCGATCGCGCCCGCAGGCGACCCTTCGCACGCGATCCGCGCGCGTGGCCTGACGCGGCGCTTCGGGCACGTCACTGCCGTGGACGGCATCGACCTCGACATTCCGCGGGCGCGTATCTATGGTTTCCTGGGTCCCAACGGGTCCGGCAAGTCGACCTCGATCCGCATGCTGTGCGGCCTGCTGCAACCGAGTGCCGGCACGGTCACCGTGCTCGGTCACGAAATGCCCCGCGATGCCGAGCCGTTGCGAACGCGGCTCGGCTACATGACGCAGAAATTCTCGCTCTGGGACGACCTCACCGTGAGCGAGAACCTCCAGTTCATGGGGCAGGTATTCGGTTTGCCTGCGCAACGCCGGCGGGCGCGTGTCGCCGTCGTGGTCGAAGAATTCGACCTGGCGTCCTTGTTCAAGCAGCGCGCCGGTACGCTGAGCGGCGGCCAGCGCCAGCGCCTCGCGCTCGCGGCAGCGACGCTGCATGAGCCCGAACTGCTGCTGCTCGACGAGCCCACCAGCGCAGTGGATCCACAGAGTCGCCGTGACTTCTGGGAAAGTCTCTTCAACCTGGTCGCGCGTGGCGTGACGATCCTCGTGTCGACGCACTACATGGACGAAGCCGAGCGCTGCCACGAACTCGCGATCCTCGCGAGCGGCCGGATCGTCGCGCAGGGCCCGCCGCAGCAACTGATGTCGGACATTCCAGCGGCGGTGGTCGAGGTCGAGGCTGCGGACACGGCTGCAGCCAGGCGCGCACTCCTTGCGGACGAGAGCGTGCTCAGTGTTGCGCAACTCGGGACGCGACTGCACGTGCTGATCGACCCGGCGACACCAGAACCCGAGGGTCGTGTCCTGCAGCGGCTGCGCGCCGCGTCGGTCGCGGCGCAGTCGACGCTGGTGCGAGCCAGTCTCGAAGACGTTTTCGTCGCCGCCACCGGGTTCGGCCGCGCGGTCGACGCCCGGCGGCAGGACTGAGGCCCGTCATGCTGCTCCGGCTCTTCGCGATCACGTCCAAGGAAGTGCGGCAACTGGCCCGCGACCGGCTGACGTTCGGCATGATCGTCGGCATTCCGCTGATGCAGATACTGCTGTTCGGTTATGCGATCAATTTCGACGTCCGCGACCTGGATGCGGCTGTCGTCGACGAAGCAAGGACGAGTCACTCGCGTGCGCTCGTTGCGGACCTGCAGGCAACCGGCGTGATCGCCCTGCACCCGCCGAGCCCCGGCCTGCCCGACCTTCGGCGGCGCATGGAGAGCGGCGAGATCAGCGTCGGCATCGTGATTCCGCACGATTTTGAGCGCCGGCGGCTGGGTAACGATCGTGCGGTCGCGCAGATCCTGGTCAATGGCTCGGAGCCGATGATCGACGCTGTCGCACGCGGGCTGGCGTCTGTGCCGTTGCCCCTGCGGGCGGGGGACTACAGGTCGCGCACTCCCGTTTTCGAAGTGCGCACGGAATACAATCCTGAACGGCGCACCGCGGTGCAGATCGTGCCGGCCTTGATCGGCGTAATCCTCAACATGACCATGGTGATCTTCACGGCGGCGGCGATCGTGCGCGAACGCGAGCGCGGCAATCTCGAGCTGCTGATCGCGACACCGATCCGTTCCTGGGAACTCATGGCCGGCAAGCTGATTCCCTACGTGCTGATCGGTCTCATACAGACGACGCTGATCCTGACGGTCGGCGCGCGGATCTTCGACGTCCCGATCAACGGCAGCCTGCTCGATCTCTACCTCGCCGCGGCGCTGTTCATCGCCGCCACGCTGACGCTCGGCCTCGTCATCTCCACGTTCGCCCGCACGCAATTCCAGGCATTCCAGCTGTCGTTCCTGACGCTGCTGCCGTCGATCCTGCTGTCCGGCTTCATGTTTCCGTTTGACGGCATGCCGCCGCTGGCGCGAATGATCGCGCAGGCGCTGCCGCTCACGCATTTCGTGGAAATGATCCGCGGCATCCTGCTGCGCGGCGCCCCGCTTGCGGCGATGCAGGCGCCGGCGATGAAGCTGGGGGCGTTCCTGGTCATCGCGCTGGCGATCGCGACGCTCAGGTTCCACAAGCGGCTCGACTGACCGTCGTAGGGTCAGCCGAAGGCGCGGGTACCGGTGTTTACTCCGGATCGACCGCTTGCGAGACGCGGCGCCTGCAACGTTACGAGGGGGACTCCGGACCCGCAGGTCCCCGTGCTGGAATATCGCTTGCGGCTCCGGTCGTCGGTGTGTGAACGTCGAGCTTGCTGCAAGGGGATCCGCATGGATCGTCGGGGCGCGCGCAAGTTCACAGGCACGGCGCTATTCGGCGCCGTGGGTCTGCCGTCAATTGCAGGCGTCACACAGTT
Organism: uncultured Gammaproteobacteria bacterium; assembly: GCA_963827615.1. Lineage (GTDB taxonomy): Bacteria > Pseudomonadota > Gammaproteobacteria > Steroidobacterales > Steroidobacteraceae > RPQJ01. The sequence continues at coordinate 5,478 of CAWHCA010000057.1, forward strand.
GGAGAATCTAGCGATGTCGTTCGATCCCAGGGACATTGAAAGGCTCGCCGTCGAGTACACGGCGGCGTGGAACACTGGCTCGCCACAGCGCGTGGCCGGATATTTCGCTGAGGACGGCGAGATCTCCATCAATCGTGGCACACCGTGGCGAGGACGCTCGGGTATCGCCGAGATGGCGGCCGGGTTTTTCGCCGATGTTCCGGACCTGCAGCTCACCTGCGACGGCGTGCGCTGTGCAGGGTCTCATGTCGTCTACCTGTGGACTTTCCGAGGGCACGCTGCCGGGACGACGAATGCCCTCACTGTGCACGGCTGGGAGGAGTGGGACCTCAGCGACGACATGCGGGTAATAGCGTCCCGTGGCTGGTACGACTCCGGGGACTACGCGCGGCAGGTGGCTGGCGGAGCTGCCTGACGCGCACTTCGGGTCGTCATTCGCTGGAGGACAGCTGTGAGAATCATCGATGCATGGGCGCAACATCCGACCCTGCGCCACTCTCAGGACGAGATGTTCGCGTCCCTGCGACGCTGGACCCGCAGCGACGTTCCCACGGAGCCGCTGCCGCTACCAGCGACTCTCGCTGCAATGGACCGAGGGGGCGTTCAACAGTCGTTGATCTGTGCCTGGTACGCTCCGCGCAATGTCATGATCTCGAACGACGAGGTCGCCGGTTTTGTCGCGCAGGCGCCCGACCGTCTCGTCGGCGTGGGCTCGGTCGACATCAGCAGGCCGATGCAGGCAGTTCGCGAAATACGCCGTTGTGTCGAGCAATTGGGGTTCAAGGCGATCCGGGTATTGCCCTGGCTCTGGGAAGCACCGCCGACCGACCGCCGCTTCTATCCGGTCTTCGTGGCATGCTGCGAAGCCGGCGTGCCGTTCTGCACGCAGATCGGGCACACGGGACCTCTAATGCCTTCGGAGGTCGGAAGGCCCATCTACCTCGACCAGGTCGCGCTGGATTTCCCCGAGCTGACAATCGTCGGCGGTCACATCGGCTACCCGTGGACCGACGAGGCGATCGCGCTCGCGACCAAGCACGAGAATGTCTACATCGACACATCGGCCTATACAGTGCAGCGTTACCCGGCTGCGCTGGTCGATTTCATGCGGCGACACGGTCGCCGCAAGGTGCTCTTCGGCACCAACTACCCGATGATCGAACCGGCCAAGGCGATCGAGGGCCTGGACACGCTGGGCCTGGACACCGAGACGACCGCGCTGTTTCTCGGGCAGAACGCGCAGCGTGTTTTTCATCTGACGACATGAGCCCGCTGCCAGACAGCGCTTTTGCGGCTGTTGGCCCCTGCTGCTCATTCGCGCCGTCACGCAGCCGGAGGCATCACCGGGAACCCACGCCCGGTCCATCACCTGCGAACACGCCAGCAAACGAATCTCAGCGAGCCAGCACGTATTCACCCGGCGCGTCGCACACAGGCTTGTAACCAGCCGCGCCCATTTTCGGCGGTGCCACCTTCGTCTTCGTCGAGTGTTCGACGAGCCACGCGGCGAACGTCGGCCACCACGAACCCTGCACGGGCTCGACCTTCCTCATGTACTGCGCCGGCGACGGCAGGCGCGCACCGGCCTTCATCGTGAGCACGCGATGTCGGCGCCTCGGATGCACCGGCCCGCTGATGATGCCGGCGTTGTGGCCGCCGCTCGTCAGGCAGAAGGTGTAGTCCTTCGAACGCACGAGCTTGCCGACCTTGTAGACCGACTGCCACGGCGCGACATGGTCCGTCTCGGTGCCGACGACGAACATCGGCGCGTCCACCGCTGCCAGGTCGAGCGTCTCACCCAGGGCGACGTAACGTCCCTCGGCGAGATCGTTGTTGAGGTACAGCTGGTGCAGGTAATCGGTGTGCATGCGATAGGCCATGCGCGTGCCGTCGGCGTTCCACGACATCAGGTCGTTGACGCCGGTGCGCTCGCCCTTCAGGTACGTCGCGACCGACGGACTCCACAGCAGGTCGTACGTGCGCAGCATCTGGAACGCGCCGCCCATCTGCCCGCTCTCGAGCACGCCCTTCTTCCACATCAGCGCTTCGAGCATCGCGAGCTGCGCCGGGCTGATGAACACCGACAGCTCGCCCGGCTCGCTGAAGTCGGTTTGCGCGGCAAACATGGTGACAGTCGCAAGCCGCTCGTCCTCCTTCTGCGCCATCGCCGCCGCAGCGATCGCGAGCAGCGTGCCGCCGATGCAGTAGCCGACGCCGTGCACCTTGCGCTTCGGCACCACCTTGTTGATCGCGTCGAGCGCCGCGAGCACGCCGAGCGACAGGTAGTCGTCCATGGTGACGTCGCGGTCTGCGGCCGTCGGGTTCTTCCACGAAATCATGAAGACCGTGTGACCCAGGTCGGTGAGGTATTTCACCAGCGAGTTTTTCGGCGACAGGTCGAGGATGTAGTACTTCATGATCCACGCCGGCACGATCAGGACCGGTTCGGCGTAGACCTTTGGCGTCGCCGGTGAATACTGGATCAGCTCCATCAGCGAGTTGCGCAGGATGACCTTGCCCTTGCTGCAAGCGATCTGCTCACCGACCTGGAAGTCCTCGACGCCGACTGGGCCGAGTCCCTTGAGCATCCTCTGCACGTCCTCGGCGAGGTACTTCAGGCCGCGCACGAGGTTCTTGCCGCCCTCCGCGCGCGTCTGCTCGAGCAGTTGCGGATTGGTCGGCAGGTAGTTGTCGGGTGCGAGCAGTTCGAGTCCTTCGCGCACGGTGAACCCGACGACGTTCTCGGCCGCGGCATCGGTGCCAGGCACGCCGTGGACGGCTTCACGGGCGAGCTCCGCGGCCGTGATGAACGACTGCGCGAGCACGTTGAACGGAAACTTCGCCCACGCCGGATCGGCAAAGCGATTGGCGTAGGGTGTACCTGCGGCCTGCGGCGCGGCGGGTTCACCTTGCGGCTGCAGCGCGCCGCCCGTGAACTGGGCGAGGGCGATGGCCTTCTGGATCGCCGACTGTGCGATCTGCGCCTGCCGTCCGGGGGCGAGCGCCAGCCGCGAGAGCACGTTCCACCAGGCGCCGCCGAACGCCTGCGGTGACATGCCGCCGGTCAGCTGACCGAGAGCCGCGAGCAACTCGCGCGACGCCTCGTCCGATATCAGCGACTGTCCTGCCTCGCCCTTGTCAGCGCTCATCGCAATCTCCTTCGAACCGCGGCTACAGTGATTTGAGATCGACGGACAGATCCGCGAGTTGCGCGGGGTCCGGGTGTTTGCGCTCCGCGATCCACTTCTTGCCCTGCATGAAGTCCTTCGGGCTGTTGATCGCGTCCACGGCCAGCAACTCGCCCTGTGCCAGGTAATACAGCGCGAAACGCCCCGAGTCAGGGTCGCCGCGCATGACCGTCTGGTCGTAACCCTGCGACAGGCCCGCGATCTGCAGCTTCAGGTCGTACTGGTCCGACCAGAACCAGGGCACGTGCTCGTGCCGGACCGCCTTGCCACAGATGTTCGATGCCGCGGTCTTGGCTTGCTCGACGGCGTTGTCCACTGACTCGAGCCGCAGCCGGCGGCCATAGCGCACGCTCTGGTGGAATGTGCAATCACCCGCGGCGTAGATGTTCGGATCCGACGTCTGGCACTGCTCGTCGACCCAGATGCCATTCTCGCAGCGCAGGCCAGCGGCCGCGGCGAGCGTCGTCTCGGGCAGGATACCCACGCCGACGATGACGAAGTCCGCAGCAAATTCACGCTCGCCGCAAACGACGCCCGTGACGCGGTGGCCTGCCGCGTCCCCCTTGAACGAGGACACCGACATGCCGCACAGCACGCGCACGCCTTCGCGCTCGTGGCGATGCATGTAGAAAGCCGACATTTCGGGCGTCGTCACGCGATGGAGCGGGCGGTCCGCCATCTCGAGCACGGTGACGTCGAGGCCAAGGTGCCGCACGGACGCGGCTGCCTCCAGCCCGATGTAACCCGCGCCCACGATGACGATGTTCTTCGCCCCGGGCAGGTCTGCACGGATACCGTCCACGTCGGCCATCGTGCGCAGGTAGTGGATTCCCTTGAGGTCGTAACCCGGCACCTCCAGCAGGCGGTTGCGGCTGCCGAGGCACAGGATCAGCTTGTCGTAGCGCAGTTCCGCGCCGTCGCTCAGGCGCAACCGCTGGTCCGCCCGGTCGATTGCGGTGACCCGCAGTCCGAGCTTCACGTCCACCAGGTGCTGTTCGTAGAACTGGGCGCTGCGCAGCAGCAGCCTCTCGCGGTCCATTTCACCCGCGAGGTACTTCTTGGACAACGGCGGCCTGTTGTAGGGCAGGTACGGCTCGTCGCCGACCAGGACGATGCGGCCTGTGTGCCCTTCGCGGCGCAGCGTATCGACTGCCTGCACTGCCGCGTGGCTCGCACCGACAATCACCACCGTCTGCTCCGTCATGCCAACCTCTGCGGACCCTGCCGATGACCTATGATGCCGCAAAGCAACATGGTCGGGGGTGCGTGCGGGTGGACCCGTGGCTATCCTTGCGCACCAGCCATGAGCGGTCGATGGCCCCAACGCTCCACGGTGGTGCGTCGGGCCTGCAGGATAGTTGAGAATTCGGCCTGACCCAAGGTAGGCACGGATTCTGCATAAGCAGTCCGAGGTCCCCCCGAGGGGAGGCGGCGCGGTGTGGGTCGTTTCGGTTTCCAACGACGTGGGACCGCGGCCGGCCGCCTGACAATAGAACACGAGAACCGAGGAGCCCGAAGTCCATGAAGCTGATCAGCGCAATCATCAAACCCTTCAAGCTGGACGACGTCCGCGCCGCCCTGTCCGAACTTGGCGTCTCTGGCATGACGGTCACTGAAGTGAAGGGCTTCGGGCGCCAGCGTGGCCACACCGAGCTGTACCGTGGCGCCGAATACGTCGTCGATTTCGTGCCGAAGACGCGCATCGAGGTCGCGGTCAAGGAATCGCTGGTCGACCAGGTGGTCGAGGCGATCGTCGCGGCCGCGCGCACGGGCAAGGTCGGTGACGGCAAGATCTTCATCTCCGAGCTTGAGCGTGCCATCCGCATCCGCACGGGCGAGGCCGACGACCAGGCCCTGTGACGGGCCGGTGACGGGCCTGTGCCAGGGCCCGTGACGCAGCCGCCCCGGCTTCGCGCTAGCATCGGTTTCGGACCGCCGGAACCGGGGCTGCGATGACCGATCTTTCTCCTGCCGAGGCGCTCGAACGCGCCGTCTCCAAGCTGCGCCTCGGTCGGCAGCGGCGACACATCTTCCTGTGCGTGGCAGGGGAGAAATGCGCGCCCGTCGCGCGCTCAGAGGAGAGCTGGGGCTACCTCAAGCGCCGTTTCCGCGAGCTGGGCCTGGTCGACGTCGAAGGCGGCGTGCTGCGGACCAAGGCGCATTGCCTGCGGGTCTGCGTCGCCGGCCCGATCGCCGTCGTCTATCCGGAGGGCATCTGGTATCGCAAATGCACGCCGGAAAACCTCGAACGGATCCTGCAGGAACACCTGATTGGCGGCCGGCCAGTAGCCGATCTCGTCGTCATCGAGGCCCCGCTGTTGCCGCCCTGACGCAGGCGCGATTGATTCTCGCATCCGGCAGCGTCTGACGACCAGGATCCTACGCATGTGACGCGGGCCACTTCCTGATCGGCACGCCGGCCGTCATCATCGGCGCGTGTTCCGTGCCCTCCGGTGTACTCATGCCTCATGCCATCCGCATCCATGCTCACGGCGGCCCAGAAGTGATGCGCTGGGACGAAGTCCCGTCCGTCGCCCCGGGACGCGGCGAGGCCCTGGTCCGGCAAACGGCCGTGGGCCTCAATTTCATCGACATCTATGAGCGCACCGGGCTGTACGGCGGCCAGCTTCCGGCCGGGCTCGGCCGGGAGGCCGCGGGTGTGGTCGAAACGGTCGGACCCGGCGTGCGCGACGTCAAAGCCGGCGATCGGGTCGCCTATGCGTCGACTGCGCCGGGTGCGTACGCCGACGAGCGCATCATGCCAGTGGCCAGCCTGGTGCCGGTGCCGGAAGGTGTCAGCGACCGGCTCGCCGCCGCCGCGCTGCTCAAGGGCATGACGGCACAGGTGCTGCTGCGCCGGACGTACAAGGTGCGCAAGGGCACGGCCGTCGTCGTGCACGCTGCCGCGGGCGGTGTCGGCAGCATCCTCGTGCAGTGGGCTTTGCACCTCGGTGCGCATGTGATCGCCGTCGTCGGCAGCGACGCCAAGGCAACGACGGTGCGTGCCATGGGTTGCCAGGACGTGTTGATCCACGGTCGCGACGACCTGGCCGCTCGCGTCAAGGAACTCACGGGCGGGCAGGGCGCGCATGTCGTCTACGACTCCGTCGGCAAGGACACGTTCTTTGCGTCGCTCGATTCGTTACGCCCGCTCGGGCTCATGGTGACGTACGGCAATGCATCGGGGCCGGTTCCGCCGATCGCACCGCTCGAGCTTGCCAGGCGCGGATCGCTGTTCCTGACGCGGCCGGTGCTGTTCTCCTACGTGTCGAAACGTGCGGACCTGCTGCGATCGGCCGCCGAGCTCTTCGACGTGATCGGGCGCGGTATCGTGCGCATCGAGATCGGCCAGACCTACCCGATCCGCGACGTGCAGCAGGCGCATCGCGACCTGCAGGACCGGCGCACGATCGGTTCGACGGTGTTGTTGCCCTGACAAACCACCGTCGTCGCCGTGGCTTCCCGTTCCTGCTGCTGATCGTGCTTGCGGCAACGCCCGCGCATGCCGCGAAGGAGATCGTCCACGACTGGCCGGCCGGCATTCCTTCGGCTGCCGAGCTCGAGGCAGCTGGCGCGGTCATCGGCCAGATTCGCGTGACGGTCGGCGACGTCTTCGACCCGTCGATCCCCGCGGAGGACAAGTGGCTCTATCGCACGGCGAACAGGCTGCACATCAACACGCGGCAGCCGATCATTCGCAACCAGTTGCTGTTCAAGACCGGCGAGCCTTACGTGCACCGCATCGTGCAGGAGACGGAGCGCATCCTCCGCGGCAACGATTTCCTGTACGACGCCTGGATCCGGCCGATGGCCTACGACGGCAAGACGGTCGACCTTGAAGTCCGCACGCGCGATACGTGGACGCTGAACCCGGGCATCAATTTCAGCCGGCAGGGCGGGGCAAATTCATCGTCGGTCGAACTCGAGGAAAAGAACCTGCTCGGCAACGGGCAGCGGCTCTCCTTCGGCTGGTCGAACGACGTGGATCGCACGTCGCTCGACTTCGAGTTCTTCGACCCGCATTTCCACTCGACGTGGACGCGGCTCGGTGTCGCCTACAGCGACGCCGACGACGGCAGCACCAAGGCGATCCGCGTCGACCGTCCGTTCTATGCACTGGACACGAGACGCGCCGGCGGCGGGTACCTGTACGACTCGATCCGCAACGAGCCACGTTACGCCTATGGCGACAGCGTCGGCGAATACGAGCAGGACGAGCAGCTTGCAGAAGCCTACGTCGGCTGGTCGCGAGGCTGGACCAACGGCTGGGTCCGGCGGTGGACGGCAGGCGCTACGTATCGCCAGAAGCAGTTCGCGGAAGTCCCGGGCTCGAGCCTCGGCGGACCGCTGCCGGAGGACATTGAACTCGCCTACCCGTGGCTGGGGTTCGACCTGGTCGAGGACGTGTACGAGGAGCGCACGAACCAGGACCAGATCGAGCGCACTGAGGACGTGCTGCTCGGACTGCGGGCGGGCGCACGAGTCGGTTACGCTGCGGAGTCGCTGGGATCGGATCGCGACGCACTCATGCTGAGCGCCTACGCGCAGAACGGCTGGGACTTCGGCCGCGAGCGCTCGCTGTTCGTGAACACGACCGCGACCGGCCGCGTCGAGGACGACGGCCTGCGCAACGGCGTGCTGTCGGCCGAGGCCCGCTTCTACGCGCGTACCTCGGAGAACACGAAATTCTTCGCAACCGTCAACGGTGCGGTCACTGAAGCGCTGGACGCCGACCAGCAACTGCTGCTCGGCGGCGAAGAGGGCCTGCGCGGCTATCCGTTGCGTTACCAGGCGGGAACGTCCCGCGCGCTGCTGACACTCGAGGAGCGCTACTACACAGGCTGGTATCCGTTCCGGCTGTTCCACGTGGCCGGCGCGGCCTTTTTCGACATGGGACGCACCTGGGGTACCGACGTGACCGGCGCGACCAGCGACGGGCTGCTGAAAGACGTCGGCATCGGACTGCGGCTCGGCTCGAGCCGGTCTGCGTTTGGCAACGTCATTCACATCGACCTGGCGTTTCCGCTCGACGGCGGCGACGACATCGACAGCGTGCAGTTCGTCGTCGAGACCAAGGTCCGCTTCTAGCAGGCCGCGTCGATCCACTCGAGCAGCAGTTCGAACGGTCCCGCCTGTTTGTCGCTGACCATCAACCCGACACAACGCACCATCGCAGCATCGAGCGGACCAGCCCCCGCGACCGGGCGACCGCGAAAACTGGCCGCGAAGCTCGTGACCGGCAACTCGACCTCGGCCCATTTGCCCCGGGGCGGCTGGAACCGCGACTGGTATTGCACGCCATCGAACCCGTCGTCCGTGCGCACCGTGAACTTGTACTGTCGGCCATCGCCCCGGCAGCGTACGACGAAGGCCCGCGCACCCGCCGTGTTCCACTTGCGCGGTCCGGTGCGAACCGAGGCGAAACCGCCCCCGTGTTCGAGCGACACGACGCCGCGGAAACAAGCGACGCCAGGCGAATATGGCTGCAGTGCGCTCTGCGAGACGCCGCCCATGACGACGTCGTCGATCGGGTGCCAGTCCATCGTCGCGTCGCTGCAGGCGAAGTCGACCAGCCGCTCAGCCAATCTCGATCACCTGCCGGATGGACGCTCCGGCGGCGAGCCGGTCGAATGCGCCATTGATGTCGTCGAGCCGGATGCGCTCGCTCAGCAACTTGTCGACGGGCAGGCGTCCTGCGCGATACCACTCGATGTATTGGGGGATGTCGCGCTCCGGCACGCAGCTGCCGAGGTAGCTGCCCTTGAGTGTCCGTTCTTCGGCGACGAGGCTCACGTGCGACAACGAAACCTGCTGCTGCGGATGCGGCAGGCCCGCGGACACCGTCGTGCCGCCGCGGCGAGTGACGCGGTAGGCGAGTTCGAGCGCGCGTGCCGAGCCGGCCATTTCGAAGGCGTACGCGACGCCGCCACCGGTCGCCTCGCGCACCCGGTCGACGCAGTCGGGATCGGCCGCGTTGAAGGTGTGCGTGGCGCCGAGTTCACGGGCCTTGGCCAGCTTCGTTTCGTTCAGGTCGATCGCGACGATCGACGTGGCTTCGAGCATGCGTCCTGCCAGCAGCGCGGCGAGTCCGACGCCACCCAGCCCGATCACGGCGAGCGACGAGTGTTTCGGCATCGCCGCGGTGTTGACCACGGCACCGACGCCCGTGATCACGGCGCAGCCGAACAGCGCCGCTTCCGCGAACGGCAATGTCGGATCCACGCGCACCAGCGAGCGGCGCGACACGGTCGTCCACTCTGCAAAGCCCGACACGCCCAGGTGATGATTGACCGGCATGCCGTGCTGGCAGAGCCGGCGCGCACCCGAGAGCAGCGTGCCCGCCGTGTTCGACGCGAGTCCGGGCTCGCACAGCGCGGGCCGGCCTGCGACGCAGGGTCCGCAGACGCCGCAGCTCGGCACGAACGAGGCGACGACGTGATCGCCACGTTGCAGGTCGGTGACGCCGTGCCCGACGTCCTCGACGATTCCCGCAATCTCGTGCCCGAGCACCATCGGCAATGGCCGCGGCCGATTGCCGTCGATCACCGAAAGGTCGGAGTGGCAAAGCCCGGCTGCCCGCACGCGGACGAGCACCTCCCCCGGGCCTGGTGGCGCAAGGTCGAACTCCTCGATCGCCAGCGGCTTCGATTGGGCATACGGGCCGGGACGGCCCAGCTCGCGCAGCACGGCAGCCTTGGTTTTCATGGCTCCGAGCGTAGCCCATGTGCGCGGCACTGCTCCACTGCAATAATGCTTGCGCCGACAGACCGGCGCGACGCTGGAGCAGGACAGCATGACCACAGACACAGCGGCTGAGAAACCGCCTCCCACGCGACGCGACGAGTTTCCCGTCCTGCGCGCGATCACCACGCGCTGGATGGACAACGACCAGTACGGCCACGTCAACAACGTCGTGTACTACTCGTACTTCGACACGGCCGTGAACGGCTACCTGATCGAAGCCAGCGGTTGCGACGTGCGGGAGCTGCCGGCCATCGGGATCGTTGCGGAGACGAGCTGCAAGTTCATGAGCGAACTGAGCTTTCCGGACACGGTGTACGCCGGGCTTGCGCTCGAGCGGCTCGGCAATTCGAGCGTCGTCTACCGCATCGGGCTGTTCCGCAACCAGGAGTCCGAACCCGCGGCCATCGGCCGTTTCGTGCACGTGTACGTCGACAGCACGACGCGCCGACCGGTGCCGATCCCGTCGCAGGTGCGCGCGGCGCTGCAGACGCTCCAGGACGGCTACGTCGGATTTGCGGCACTGCCCTGAACTTCAGCGCGCCCGTCGCTGGGTGCCGAAACACGCGCGGCACAGCCCGCTTACGCCGCGCCGGATGGGGACTCGCCGTCTTCCGCCGCTTTCCGGGGTCTCCCGCGCATCGCAGAGTAATAGGGGACATGCACCTATTTCCCGGCAGAATCTCGGGAAATAGGTGCATGTCCCCTATTACTCCAGCGACTGGCGCGCTGCCGCGGCTCAGCTCTCCAGTATCTGCCGACCCTTCTGGATCGCGAGCGCGCCGCTGCGCACCACTTCGAGCACTTCGCCGAAGTTCGCCGACTTCCGCCATGAAGCGGTTGATGTCGGCCTCGCTGCTCGTGAGTTCGATGGTGAAGCTGTCGGCAGCGTCCCAGAGCACGCGACCGCCCGCGCGCTGCGTGGCCGACCACAGCGATCCCACCTGGGTTGCCTTGGCCTTGACCTTGATCAGCAGCAACTCGCGTTCGAAGTGCTCCTCGCGCGTGACGTCCTCGACGTCGACCACGTCGACCAGCTTCAGCGACTGCTGCGTAATCTGGTGAATGACAGCGTCGTTGCCTGTCGTCACCAGCGTCAGGCGGGAGACCGTGGGATCGTCCGTCGCCGCTACGTTCAGCGATTCGATGTTGTAGCCGCGGGTCGAGAACAGGCCTGCCACGCGGGTGAGCGCGCCCGATTCATTCTGCAGGGTGATGGCGATGATGTGGCGCTGGCTTGGCACGGCGGGCTCCCGGAGACGGCATCTCTATGATTTCATTGCAGAAACCGGTAGCGAGACGACCGGATTCCGCACCCCAGAATAGGGGATCGGGTGCGAGCCGCCTAGATGGACGCGCGGCCGCGGCGACTGTTAGTCTCGTTTGCATCGCAACATAATCGTTCCACACCCGTCGCAACGAGCGCGCCCGTGAACAGCATCGCCGCCAGTCCACTGCCGACCACCCCGTCCGCGCACCCGCGGACCGGCCAGTCCATGAGCGGCGCGGAAATCATCGTGCAGGTGCTGGCGGACGAAGGCGTCGACACCATTTTCGGGTACAGCGGCGGCGCGATCCTGCCGACGTACGACGCAATCTTCCGCCACAACGACCAGCAGTCGAAGCTGGCCGCAGGCGCGCGCCCGATGCCGCTGATCGTCCCGGCGAACGAGCAGGGCGCGGGTTTCATGGCGGCTGGTTATGCGCGCGCGAGCGGCAAGGTGGGCGTCTGTGTCGTGACGTCGGGGCCAGGCGCCACCAACACGGTCACACCGGTGCGCGACTGCGCTGCGGATTCGATCCCGATCGTGGTGATCTGCGGCCAGGTCGGCACCTCCGCCATCGGCACCGACGCGTTCCAGGAAGCGCCCGTCTCCAACATCATGGGCGCCGTCGCGAAGCACTGCTTCCTCGTCACGGATCCGGCCAAGCTCGAGGCGACCGTGCGCACGGCGTTCGAGATCGCGCGTTCGGGTCGCCCGGGCCCGGTCGTGATCGACATCCCGAAGGACGTCCAGAACTGGGCGGGTAGCTACCAGGGCAGCGGCCTGCTGCCGGTGCGCGGCTACCACGCGCGCATGCAGGCGCTGCGCGCCCGCACGCTCGAAGACGAACACGCGGCGAAGTTCTTCCAGATGCTCGGCGCAGCCGAACGCCCGCTGATCTACGCCGGCGGCGGCGTCATCCACAGCGACGCGGCGGAGGAGCTGCGCGCATTCGCGCACGAATTCGGCATTCCCGTCGTGACCACGCTGATGGGCATCGGCACGTACGACACGACGGAGCCGCTCTCGCTGCACATGCTCGGCATGCACGGCGCGGCGTTCGCGAACTACGCGGTGGACGACTGCGACTTCCTGCTCTGCCTCGGCGCTCGCTTCGACGACCGCGTCGCGGCCGTGCCGGCCAAGTTCGCGCGCAACGCGAAGCGCATCGCGCACATGGACGTCGACGCGTCGGAGATCAACAAGGTCAAGCGAGTGCAGTGGAGTCACGTGGGCCTGCTGCGCCCGGCGCTCGAAAAGCTGCGGCTGCACGGCAAGGACGCGGGCTTCAAGCGCGACTGGTCGCCGTGGCATGCGCACGTCGCCGGGCTGAAGCGCCGTCACGCGATGAACTACGATCGTGACAGCGAGCTGATCCAGCCTTACTACGTGATCGAGGAGATCAACCGCCTGACGCGCGGCGAGGCCGTGATTGCGACCGGCGTCGGCCAGCACCAGATGTGGGCGGCGCAGTACTTCGATTTCCGTGAACCGCGCCTGTGGCTCACGTCGGGCAGCATGGGCACGATGGGGTTCGGCCTGCCCGCGGCCATCGGCGCGCAGTTCGCGCGTCGCGACAAGCTCGTGATCGACATCGACGGCGATGCCAGCATCCGCATGAATCTCGGTGAACTCGAGACCGTCACGACCTACGACCTGCCGATCAAGGTGGTGGTGCTGAACAACTTCGGCGACGGCATGGTCAAGCAGTGGCAGAAGCTGTTTTTCAAGGGCCGCCTGTCGGCCAGCGACAAGTCGCTGCACAAGAAGGACTTCGTGAAGGCCGCGCAGGCCGACGGCTACCAGTTCGCCGTGCGGCTCGATCGCAAGGCGGACGTGCCGCGGGTGGTCAAGGAATTCATCGAGTTCAAGGGCCCGGCCTTCCTCGAGGTGATCATCGATACCGAAGCTGGTGTGTACCCGATGGTCGGCCCGGGCCAGGCCTACGATGAAATGATCACGGGAGATTTCATCGAATCGCGCGAGGCGCACCGGACGACGGCGGAGCCCGGCGCGTCCGAGATGTTCTGACGTCGCATGCGAAAAATGGGGACGCTCACCTATTATCGGAAATAGGTGAGCGTCCCCGATTTCCTGCCGTGATACTTGCACCCATGGCGCCCCCGCCCAGCAGTCCGCCGTCGTTTGCCGAGGCTGTCCGCTTCTGGGCGAAACTCGGATTCGTTTCCTTCGGCGGCCCCGCCGGCCAGATTGCCATCCTCCACCGCGAAGTCGTCGAGCGTCGCCACTGGCTCGACGAGGGCGAATTCACGCGTGCGCTGAACTTCTGCATGTTGCTGCCGGGTCCCGAAGCGCTGCAACTCGCGATCTTCCTCGGCTGGAAACTGCACGGCGTCCGCGGCGGTCTCGTTGCCGGCCTCGGCTTCATCCTGCCGGCCGTGCTGCTGCTGTTCGCGCTCTCGTATGCCTACGTGGCGCATGGTTCGCTGCCCTGGGTAGCGGCGCTGCTGTACGGTCTCAAAGCCGCCGTCGTCGCGCTGGTACTGCAGGCGCTGGTGCGCATCGCGCGCCGTGCGTTGCAGTCCTCGCTGCACGTGGTTCTCGCGCTCGGATCGTTCGTGGCGCTCGAGTTTGCGCGCTTGCCGTTTCCACTCGTGCTGCTGGTCGCGGCGGCGGCCGGCGCCTACCTGGCACGTCACGCAACGGCGATCGAGGGAGCCGCCGCCAGCGTGACCCCTGCGCGCGGCACACAGACTGCCGGGGTGGCTGCCGTCGGTCTCACGCTCTGGCTGATTCCGCTGCTCGTCGTGACGGCCACGCTCGGCGCCACTTCGCTCTGGACCGCCGTCTACCTGTTCTTCACCAAGGCCGCGCTGGTCACTTTCGGTGGCGCGTACGCCGTGCTCGGCTACGTCACGAGCCAGGTCGTCGACAAGCTCGCCTGGGTGACGGCCGACCAGTCCGTCGCAGGACTGGCGCTGGCGGAAACCACGCCGGGCCCGTTGATCATCGTGCTGCAGTTCATGGGGTTCATGGCCGGCTGGAACCAGCCGGGCCCGTTGTCGCCGCTCGGCTCGGCGCTGCTCGCAGGCGCGCTTGCAACCTGGGCGACGTTTCTGCCGTCCTTCGTGTTCATCCTGCTCGGGGCGCCTTACGTCGAGCGCCTCACGCGCAACGCGCGCATCGCTGGTGCGCTCGGTGCGATCACCGCGGCTGTCGTCGGCGTGATCGCAACGCTGGCGTTGCTGCTGGCCAAGGTGGTGCTGTTTCCGGACGGTTGGCGCGCCGCGCCGGACTGGAGTGCCGTGCTGATCGCGCTTGCGGCATGGTTCCTGCTCGAGCGTGCGCGCTGGCCGCTCGGGCCCGTGCTGCTGGCCGCCGCTGCCAGCGGGCTATTCCTGCGGCTGCTGCAACAGTGAGTCGAGTCGCTGCTGGAACACCGCGAAGGGCTTGGCTCCGGACAGCACCTCGCCTGCGAACTCGCCGTTGACGACCCGGCCAATCACGAACGAAGGTGTTGACGAGATGCCGCTCGAGGCAGCCAGTGCCGCATCGGCACGCACGGCCGCCAGTACGGCCGAGTCGGCGCGGCAACTCTCGAAGCGGGTGCTGTCCAGTCCAAACCGTCCCGCCAGCTCCGCGTAGCGGCCCTGGCTCAGGAGCGACTGGTCGCGGAACAGCGCCTCGCGATACTCCCAGAACTTGCCCTGCTGACCTGCGCAGCGCGCGGCCACGGCCGCGGGCAGGGCGAACTCGTGGAGCGGCAGCGGCAGGTCGCGCGTCGCGAACCGGATCTTGCCGGTATCCACGTAGCGTTCGCGCAGCAGCGGCCAGGTGTCGCGGGCGAACCGCGCGCAGTACGGGCACTGCAGGTCCGTGAACTCGATGATCATGACCGGCGCGTCTGCGGGACCGAGGATGCGCTGATCGACCGCCGATGTCTGTGCCGCGGGCCGGTGCGGCGACGGGGGTCTCGGCCGTGCGTGCGGTCGACGCACACCCGGTTGCAGCCACCAGTGCGACAAGGGCTGGCACGAGCAGTGCCCGCAGGGAAGACGTAAGGTTTCTCTGCATGGGGTGAGAGCCTGCGTCGGAACGAGGACGATCGCAAGTGCCGCTGCCCGGACCGTGATGCACGCGGTACCATCCGCACATGAAGTACCTGCACACGATGGTCCGCGTCACCGACATCGACGCCTCGCTCAGGTTCTATTGTGACGCGCTCGGGCTGCGCGAATTGCGCCGCACCGAGTATCCCAAGGGCCGGTTTACGCTGGTGTTCCTGGCCGCGCCCGGGGACGACGACGCGCAGGTCGAACTCACCTACAACTGGGATCGCGAGGAGTACGGCAGCGGCCGCGCCTTCGGCCATCTCGCGTACGAGGTCGATGACGTCTACGAGTCGTGCCGTCGCCTCATGGAGCACGGCGTCACGATCAACCGTCCGCCACGCGACGGCCGCATGGCGTTCGTGCGCTCTCCGGACCACATTTCGATCGAATTGCTGCAGAAGGGGGCGGCGCTGCCGCCGGCCGAACCCTGGTCGAGCATGCCCAACACCGGCGCCTGGTAACGCGTCGCTCGCACGTTCGCCAGGGTCAGAACGTCGCACCGACGATGCGCGGCTCAGGTTCCAGTGCGACACTGAATTTTTCCTGCACCGAGTCCGCCACGCGCTGCGCAAGCGTCAGCAGCTGCGGGCCGGTGGCCCGACCAAGGTTGACCAGCACCAACGCGTGCTGCGCCGATACGGCAGCATCACCATCGCGGAAGCCGCGCCAGCCCGCCTGCTCGATCAGCCAGGCCGCCGACAGCTTGCACTCGGCGTCGGTCGACGTCGGGTAGACCGGCACGCCCGCGAAGCGCGACTGCAGTTCGGCAGCCACTGCACGCGTCACGACCGGGTTCTTGAAGAAGCTGCCGGCGTTGCCCGCAACGGCGGGGTCCGGCAGCTTGCGCCTGCGAATTCGTCGAACCGCCGCGGCGACGTTGCGCGGCGTCGGGCTCAAGCCGCCCATCGCGGCAAGTTCCTCGCCGAGTCCGGCATACGAGAGGTTGGTCGCGCCGGCCTTCGGCAGCAGCAACTCGATGGCCGTGACGATCCGGCGCTCGGGCTCGCGCTTGAACACGCTGTCGCGATAGCTGAATTCGCAGCGTTCGGTCGTCAGCCGGTCGCAGGCACCGGCCTGGCGGTCGTAGACGTGCACGGCCGCGATGAACTGGCCGACCTCGACGCCGTAGGCGCCAATGTTCTGAATGGGTGCGGCACCCGCCTGACCAGGAATCAACGCGAGGTTCTCGAGGCCCTGCAGGCCGTGGTCGAGAGTCCAGTCGACGAGCGCATCCCATTCGCAACCGGCATCGACGTGCACGAGCGCGTGCTCGCCGGCATCGTCCACGATGCGGGTCGAATCGCACTGCAGGTGAATCAGGCAGCCTGCGAACCGGTCGGTGGCGAAGAGCACGTTGCTGCCTGCGCCCAGCACCATCAGCGGCAGACCGCGCAATGCCGGCTCTGCCAGCAGGGATGGCAGCGCCGTTGCATCGTGCACGGTCGCCAGGCAATCCGCATGCGCGTCCAGATGGAACGTGTTCCGGCCGTGCAGTGGCACGTCCCAGGCTAGCGAATACGCGGTGGCCATCCGGCCCTCCAGGGGCGTGCGGCGGAGGGCGGTGAGCTTGCCACTGCGCGCGTGCATCCGTCACTATTCGTGCAAGGCCGCTTGCTGCAGGGCCCGCTCCACCATGCATACAGACAACACATTGCCACGCGGCGTCGGCTCGCTCGCGGAAGCCCAGGCGTTCCTCGACGCAAACCCCGACATCGAGGCCGTGCAGCTGGTCATCACCGATGCGTGCGGTGTGGGCCGCGGCAAGAACGTGGCGCGGGAGGAACTCGCGGCACTGTACGGCAGTGGCCGCAACGTCGCCGGCTCCATCCTCGGCCTCGACGTCACCGGCGAGGACGTCGAGGGCACCGGCCTGGTGTGGGAGGTCGGTGACGCCGACCAGTGCTGCCGGCCCGTTGCGGGATCCCTGGCTCGTGCGCCCTGGCTGAAGCGGCCCTCTGCGCAGGTCCTCGGCACGATGTACGAACTGGACGGCCGGCCGTCGAAAGCTGATCCGCGCCACGTGCTTGCAGGGATTGTCGCGCGCTGCGAAGACGCAGGCCTGACGCCGGTGGTCGCCGTCGAACTCGAGTTCTACCTGCTCGAACGAGACGCGACCGGCAGGCTGGTGCCTGCGGCCGGCATGCTGAGCGGCGAGCGTCGCAGTCGCATCGACGCTTACGGCCTCGGCCGCCTCGACGACATGTCGCCGCTGTTCGACGATCTCTATGCGTCCGCGAAGGCGCTGGGGCTGCCCGTGCGCACGCTGATGTCCGAGTACGCGCCGGGGCAGTTCGAGATCACGCTGGAACACCGGGCCGACGCAATGCGTGCGGTCGACGAGGCCATCCTGTTCAAGCGCGCTGTCCGCGGCGTCGCCGCGCGCCATGGACGCCTTGCGTGTTTCATGGCCAAGCCGTTTGCGGAGCGAGCCGGGTCAGGGATGCACCTGCACGCCAGTCTCGCCGACCCCGACGGCAACAATGCCTGCGCCGCGGACGATCCCGCCGGCAGTCCGCTGCTGCGCCACGCGATCGGCGGCTTGCGCTCGACGCTCGCGGACGGCATGGCCATCCATGCGCCAAACGCGAATTCGTATCGGCGTTTCCGGTCGATGAGCTATGCGCCGGTCGCCGTCACGTGGGGCATCAACAACCGCTCCGTCAGCCTGCGTGTGCCAGCCGGACCGCCGGCGAGCCGGCACGTCGAGCACCGCGTGGCCGGCGCCGACGCCAACCCTTACCTCGTCGCCGCGCTGGTGCTCGGCGGCATGCTGCACGGCATCCAGAACCAGCTGGATCCCGGGCCACCGGTCGAGGGCAACGGCTATGCGCAGGCACGGCAGGGCACGCTGCCCACGCAATGGCACGATGCGCTCGCGACGGCCGCGTCCTCGGAGTTCCTGCGCGACACGCTCGGCTCCGGCTTCCTCGATGTCTTTCTCGCGATCAAGCGCCAGGAAGCCGAAAAATTCGGTGCGCTCGTGAGCGACCGCGACTACGAGTGGTACCTCGACACGACGTGAGCGCGACGCGACATAATTTTGCCGCCATCGCGGTGGACGCGCCCGGCGTGCCCGGCGCAGCATTAAGTCATGCCGATCGCCACTGGAGTGAGAGCTGAATCAACGTGACGCTGGCCGGGCGCGCGGAGAATGCGCCGCACGAACGCCGATTGCCCACCGAGGATCAGCCTGTGACCCGCATTTCCGCCCGCACGATCGCCCGCAGCGCCGCACTGTCGAGCAGGAGTTCCCCCACCGTGACCATCCACCTGCGCAAGATGTACGTCGACTGCCGGTTCGGGCAATTGCACCTGCACACGTCGTTTCCCTCGAGCGGCGGCTTCGACGAACTGACGCCGCTGCTGTGTGTTGCGCCGCCGACCCAGTCGGGCCGGGCATTCCGCCCGGTGCTGCGCGACCTTGGCCGTGACCGCAGCGTCTATGCCCCGGACCTGCCTGGCTCAGGTGAGTCCGACGCGCCCGAGCACACGCCGGTCGTGGCGGATCACGCCGCCGCGTTCGTCGACCTGATCGACTCGCTGCGCCTGAAGCAGGTGGACGTGATCGGGTACCAGGCCGGCGCGCTGGCCGCGATCGAACTCGCGCTTGCGCGGCCCGAGCAGGTGCGTCGACTGATCCTGATCGGCGTGCCGTCGTCTGACAGTGGTTACCAGGTCGGCGAACGCCTGCCGCTGCTCAAGCTGCCCGTGATGATCCTGCGCGCGCGTGACGAGTTCTGGGAGTCGACGGGTCGCACCGAGTCGCTGCTGCGCGATGCGCGCCGTGCTGAGCTTTCCGACCCGACGGGCAACGTGCTCGACGCGGACGCGGAAGAAGTCGTGCGGTACGCGCGCGACTTCCTCGATCGCTAGCACCGCCGGGTCGCGGTGAGCGCGTGAGCTGCGTCGTTGCGGCCTCACGCGCCGTGCCCGAGGCGCCCGGCGCACGGTCATTCGTGCCGCAGCGCGTCGATCGGATTGAGCTGCGCCGCCTGGCGTGCCGGGAAATAGCCGAAGATCACGCCGATCAGCGCCGAGAAAACGAAGGCGACGGCGTTGATGCGGACGTCGAACAGGAACGGTACCTGCAGCATCGGCGCCAGCGCCCAGCTGGCGACCAGGGCCAGCAGCAGGCCGACGACTCCGCCGAGGCAGGCCAGCACGGTGGCTTCCACCAGGAACTGCAGCAGCACCTCCCGTCCGACTGCGCCGATCGCGAGCCGGATGCCGATCTCGCGCGTCCGCTCGGTCACGGACACCAGCATGATGTTCATGATGCCGATGCCGCCGACGAGCAGGCTGACCGCTGCGACGGCGCCCAGCAGCGAGGTGAGGATGCGCGTCGTGCCCTGCAGCGTCTGCGAGATCTGCGCCGTGTCGAAGATGTTGAAGTCGTCCTGCTTCGCGCCGCGGATGTTGCGGCGTTCACGCAGCAACGACTGGATCGAGGCTGTCACGGCCGCCATGTCGTAGGCCGGGTCGACCTTCACCATCATCAGCCGGATGTTGCGGTTGCCGGTCATGCGCCGCTGCACGGTCTTGATCGGCATCAGCACGACATCGTCCTGGTCGTTGCCGAAGCCGCCCTGGCCTCGCGTCACGAGCGTGCCGATGACCTCGCATGACAGGTTGCGCAGGCGGAAGCGCTGCCCCAGCGGGTCTTCCTCGCGAAACAGGTTGCGCTGCACCGTCGATCCGATCACGCACACTGCCTTGCCTGCCTGTTCCTCGGCTGCGGTGAACGTGCGTCCGGAGGCCGTGTCCCATTGCTGTGCCGCGAAATAATCGGACGTCGTGCCGTTCACGGTCGTCGACCAGTTGGCGGCATTGCGCACGGCCGTACCCGACGACTGCGAGAGGGGCGCGACCACGACGACGCCGGCGACCTGGTCGCGGATGGCCGCGACGTCGCCCAGGTCGAAGTCCGCAGGCGCCGGGCCACCGCCGCCGCGACCGAAACCCTGTCCCGGGCGAATCTGCAGGATGTTCACGCCCAATCCCGAGATCTGCTCGCGCACGGCCGCCGTCGCCCCGTTGCCGAGCGTCACCATCGTGACGACGGCGGCGACGCCGATCACGATGCCCAGCACGGTCAGGAACGAGCGCAAGACGTGACGCCGGATTTCCCGCAGGGCGAGGACCAGCGTGGGGCCGAGCATGCTCATGGCCCGCGCCCCTCGCCTTGCTGCACGAGGCCGTCGCGCACATGCGCCACCGTATGCGCGTAGGCGGCCATCTCGGCTTCGTGGGTGACCATGAGAATGGTGATTCCGGCCCGGTTGAACCGGGTCAGGAGTTCCATGATCTCGAGCGCGCGCGCGGTGTCGAGGTTGCCGGTCGGCTCGTCGGCGAGCAGCACCTGCGGCGAAGTCACGATCGCGCGCGCGATGGCCACGCGCTGCTGCTGGCCGCCCGAGAGTTCGGCGGGAGTGTGATCCCACCAGTCGGCAAGACCCACCTGCGCCAGCGCGTCCATTGCGGCTGCACGCCGCGCGCGCGGCTTCTCGCCACGGTAGAGCAGGGGCAACTCGACGTTCTCGAGGGCGTTGGTCCGCGCCAGCAGGTTGAAGCCCTGGAACACGAAGCCGAGGTACCGGCGACGCAGCAGCGCGCGTTCGTCGCGGGTCAGCTTTTCGACGTGGAAACCCTTGAACAGGAACTCGCCCGCAGTCGGCACGTCGAGGCAGCCGAGGATGTTCATCATCGTCGACTTGCCGGATCCCGATGGCCCCATCACCGCAACGAAGTCGCCAGCCGCAACGTCGAGATCGACGCCTCGCAGTGCCTGGAAACTCGCGGCACCGGAGCCGAAGGTCTTGGTCACGCCGCGCAGCTGGATGAGGGGGTCGCCCCGGCCGGGTTGTGCGGCACCGGCGTCATCACCCACTATTGCCCTCCAGCGCGAGTTTGCCCGTGATCACCGCTGCCCCTTCGCGCAATGAGTCTCCCGAGACTTCCGTCAAGGTACCGTTCGTGTCGCCCGTCGTGACTGCCACGGCCTCCGGTTCGCCCTGCGCGTCGAGAACGTAGACTCTCTGCTCGCTGCCACGTCCGATCTTGACTTCGCGAGTCTTGTTGCCCGCGGTCCCGCGCGGCGGACCCGGCATCAGTACCTTGGTGACACCGCTGCGTTCGCCACTGGCCGCGCTGGCGTCGGGGGAGAAGCGCAGTGCGGCGTTGGGCACCAGCAGCACGCCGCGCTTCTCGCTCGTGACGATCTCAGCGGTGGCCGTCATGCCTGGACGAAGCGTCGAATCCGCGTTGTCCACCGTGAGCACGGCGGTGTACGAAACCACCGTGTTGGATGCATTGCTCGAGGTCGTCGAACCGGTGCCGGCATTCGCACCGACATCCACGCGCTCGACCCGGGCAGGGAACGTGCGGCCGGGGAATGCATCGACCTGGAAGGTGGCCGGTTGCCCGGCGGCGACCTGTCCCACGTCGGCTTCGTCCACCTTGACCTCCAGTCGCATTGCGCTCAGGTCCTCGGCGATCAGGAACAGCACCGGTGCGTTGAAGGAGGCGGCCACGGTCTGGCCGGGATCGATCTCGCGTGAGAGCACGACTCCCGTCACGGGCGAGAGGATGAGCGCCTTGGAAAACTGCGTCTGGTCGGACGACAGCTGCGCTCGCGCCTGCGCCACGCCGGCTTCCGCGGTGCGCACCCCGGCGACCGCCCGTGCGTACTCTGCCCTGGCCGTGTCGAACTCGGCGGCCGAGGGGACCTTGCCTCCCGACAACTTGTGCACTTCCTCGAATCGCGCGAGCGATGCCTTTGCCTGCTGCGCCGTGGCTTCGGCCTGCGCGACGCTGGCGATGGCCGACTGCAGCGATGCGCGGCTCTGGGCAATGGAGTCCTGTAACCGAGCGGTGTCGATCCGCGCCAGGACCTGGCCTTTCTTCACCTGGTCGTTGTTGTCCACGTTGACTTCGGTCACGAGGCCCGACAGTTCCGATCCCACCTCGACTTCGTTGGTCGGCTGCAGATTGCCGGTGGCTGACACCGTGACGCGCAGGTCGCCCCGTTGCACGGGCGTGGTTGCGTAATTCGGCTGGTCGTTGCCGCGTCCCGTGAAATACAGGGCGGCGAGACCTGCCAGCAGCAACAGCGCGGCGACGGGCGCGACTCTGCGCAGCTGCCGCATGCGCTCCGAGGACGGCTGCCGGCCGAGAAATTCATCGAGCGTCGAACGCTCCGGACTTGTGCCTGCCTGCGGTGCCATTGGGTCCTTCACGGAAAGGTGGACGTCAAAGAGCGCGGGGCGGGCGCGTACTCCCAGCCGCCGCCGAGCGCTTTGTAGAGCTGCACGGCCGCCGCTGCACGGTCGGCGTGAGCGGCCGCGCGGCTGGTCTCGGTGGTGAGCAGGCTGCGCTCCGAATCGAGCAGGCTGTTGAAGTCGATGATGCCGGCCTGGTACTGGCTGCGCGCCAGGATGGTCGCGTTACGTGCGGCTTCCTCGGCGATGGCCAGTTCGCCCTCGCGCCGCTCCGTCACGGAGATCGCGACCAGCGCGTTCTCGGATTCCTCGAGCGCCACGAGCACCGTGTCGCGGTACAGGGCAAGCGCCTGGATCGCTGCGGCCCGCTGTTGCTCCACGGCCGCGCGCAGTCGGCCGCCCTGGAAGATCGGCGCGGTCAGGCCCGCGGCGAGGCTGCCGTACGATGCATTCGTCAGGTCGCCCCAGTTCGACGTGTTGCCGCTGAGCGAGCCAGAAAGTCCCAGTGAGGGATACAGGTCGGCCTCGCGCACACCGATGCGGGCGGTCTCGGCGATCAGCGTGCGTTCGGCGGCGGTCACGTCCGGACGTCGCCGCAGCATTTCGGCTGGGACCGCAATGTCACCTGCGACGGCCAGCGGGATCGGGGTCGCGGTCGCGAACAGCGCGTCCACGGTTCCTGGCGCAGAGCCCGTCAGCACCGAGAGCCGGTTCAGCGCGGAAGACAATGCCTGCTCGCGCAGCGGGACCGTCGCGGCCGTCTGCGCGCGGAGCTGTCGCGCCTGCTCGAGATCGAGCGCGCCGACGAGCCCGGCTTGCACGCGCCACTGGACGATCTGCAGCGTCTCGTCCTGGGAGCCCAGGTTTGCCCGTGCGATCGCCAGCTGGCGTTGCGCCAGCCGGGCATCCACGTAGTTGAGCGCGACCTCGGCGGCGACCGTGAGCTGCGTCGAGTGCAGGTTCGCCTCGACTGCCGCGAGGTCGGCCATGGATGCCTGCACCGCCCTGCGTTGTCCACCGAACAGATCGAGTTCGTAGCGGGCGTCGAAGCCGGCGTCGTAGGTGGTTCGATCAGGTACCTGCGCTTCCGGACCAACGCCCATGAGGCGCGACGCCGACGTGCCGAAATCGAGCGTCGGCCACGATCCCGCGCGAGTGCTCTTGAGCGCCGCCCGGGCCTGCCGGACCCGCGCGCCCGCCGCATCGATGTTCGAATTGGCGGCCAGCGCCTGCTCGACGAGCTGGGTGAGTACCGGATCGTCGAACGTGTCCCACCAGTTCGCGAGAGCAGCGGCGTGCGCGGCCTGCGACGCCGATGACGACTGGAAGCGGGCGGGCACCCCGAGCGATTCCGGTGACGGCGTCCTCGGCTCCGGGCCGACCGTACATCCCGCGCTCGCCATGACCGAGAGCAGCAGCAGGGGCAGGCGTGAATTCAAGGTCGTTCCAGGCGAGGCAGCGTCAGCCGGGTGCCAGTGCGATGAGTACAGTACAAGAAGCGTGGGTCGAATGCCGCGGGACGTTGCCCGTCCTGCTCTCCCGTGGACGCCAGTCATGGACCGATGCGCGGCCACGCAAGTTCCCGTCGTGCGCGGATTTCCCGGAGTCGAGCGGAGCGGTGACGCACTCAGGCAGTCGCACCATCCTGCGGCGAGCCGTAACATGCTTGCTTCCCGGCAGTCCGAGTGACCCCATGGCCGTCGCCAGTCTTCTTGCCCTGCTCGACGACATTGCCAGCGTGCTGGACGACGTCTCGGTCCTGACCAAGGCTGCCACGAAGAAGACCGCGGGGGTCCTGGGAGACGATCTCGCGCTCAACGCGCAGCAGGTTGCCGGGGTCAAGGCCAACCGCGAACTGCCCGTGGTGTGGGCAGTCGCGAAGGGTTCGCTCGTCAACAAGGCGATCCTGGTCCCGGCGGCGCTCGCGATCAGCGCCATCGCGCCGTGGGCGATCGTGCCGCTGCTCATGGCCGGCGGCTTGTTCCTGTGTTTCGAGGGCTTCGAGAAGATATGGCACCTGCTGGTGCACCGCGCGCAAGTGGACGAGCATCGCCAGGAACTGCACGAGGCCATCGTGGATCCTTTTGTCGACCTGCGCGCAGTCGAGCAGGACAAGATCAAGGGTGCCATACGCACCGACTTCATTCTTTCCGCCGAGATCATCGTCATCGCGCTCGGCACCGTGGGCACGGCCACTTTCGGCGTGCGTGTCGCGGTGCTGGTCGGCATCGCGCTGCTGATGACGGTGGGTGTCTACGGTCTCGTCGCGGGTATCGTCAAGATCGACGATGCTGGTCTCTACCTCGTCCAGCGCGAGGGTGACGGCGTGTTGACGAAGCTGCAGCGCCTGTGCGGGCGCGGTCTGCTTGCCTTCGCGCCGTGGCTGATGAGGCTGCTGTCGGTCCTCGGCACGGCGGCGATGTTTCTTGTCGGTGGCGGCATCCTTGCGCACGGCATTCCGTGGCTCGAACACGGCATCAAGGGTATCGCCGAGCGAGGCGCAGGCGTGAACGGCGTCGGGTCGGCCCTGTCGGCGCTGACGCCCGTGCTGGCCAGCCTGCTCGTCGGACTCGTCGCCGGTGCGATTGCCGTGGCGCTCGTGGGCCTGGGGCAGAAGGCCCGGCAAGCCCTGCGCTAGCGGCGGCCAGTGCACGGGACGCCCCGGTCGGCGTCCCCATGACTGGCCTGCAAACCTGTGCTACCGGAGCCTGACCGTGTCCTGCGGCAGGCTGTGGAACATCGACTTCCGGTCCTTGCGCTTGCGTGTCGACAACCAGTGGGCGTTCGCCGAACTGATCCCTGCGTCCGCCATCGCCGGCACCTTCGCCGGCACTGCGACTGGCGGTTGACCCGCGTCGCGCAGCGCCTGGTTCACCGCGGGCAGGTCGGCTGCGACCAGCCGTTCGAATTGCTGCTCGATGTCGGCGAGTTCGGCCTCGAGCACGCCGATCCGTTCGACCTGATAGTCGCTCGGTGCGCCTTCGTAGCTCATGATCGCGCCGTACAGCAGGTCGGTGTGCTCGCGCAGCCTTTCCTCGCCCGTGATCGCGCCGCCTTCCTTCGTCGCCACGATCCGCTTGCGGACATCGTCCAGCTTCGCCTCGAACGCCGCGAGCTTCGTCTTCGTCGCCGCATCGACGGCCGTATTCGCTCCCGCCGCCGCGACGCCGGCGCGCAGCTGCTGGATGCGGTCGAGCACCGCCGTCTCCTCGCCGAACAGCCGGTGCACCCGCATCGCCGCGTCGTACTGCTGCTTGCGCTGCCCGGCGGTGAACGAGGCGCGGCGGTCGAGGCCCACGTCGAACTTGTGCTCGTACACCTGGCCGCCCTTGGTCATGCGTGCGGTGTAGGTGCCGGGCAGTACGCGCGGGCCCTGCGTGCCAGCGAACGCCAGCTGCACCGCCGGCGGGACGCGTGGCGGCTTCTCGCGCATCGACCACTCGATGCGGTTCAGGCCGCGACGCTTGCTGGCCGGCAGTTCGTCAACCACGCGCCCGCTGGCGTCGACGATCTCGAGCTTGAGGGGGCCGAACAGGTGGCGCGTGCGCTGGTAGTAAGTGATCACGGCGCCGCCCGGTGGGTTCTCGCCCACGAAAACCGCCGCGCCATTGGCCCAGCCGCCCGGTCCGGAGATGCGCTGCTGCACCGGTCGCGCCGTGACGAACGCCGCCTCCCTGGACATCAGGTCGGTGCTCAAGGCGCGCAGCGGCGTGATGTCGTCGATGATCCAGATGCCGCGGCCATGGGTGGCGATGACGAGGTCGTTGTCGCGCGGCTGGATCGCCAGGTCGCGCACCGCGACCGCAGGGAACTTGTCGCCCTTGAAGCCGGCCCACGACTGGCCGCCGTCGATCGAGATCCAGAGCCCGAGCTCCGTGCCGAGGAACAGCAGGTTCGGCGTCTGCGCATCTTCCCTGATGACGTGCGCATAGCCGCGGATGCCACGCGCGTCCTGCGGCGTGACCAGCGGCTGCCAGCTCTTGCCGTAATCACGCGTGACGTAGACCCACGGGTCGTGGTCGCCAAAGGTGTGGCGGTCGAACGTCGCATAGGCCGTGGCCGCGTCGTGCCGGCTCGCCTCGATCCAGCTCACCCACGAAGCCTTCGGCACGCCCTTGAGGTTGCCGGTGACGTTGGTCCAGCTCGTGCCGCCGTCACGCGTGAGCTGCACGTTGCCGTCGTCGGTGCCGATCCAGATCGTGCCCGCCGCCTTCGGCGATTCGCTGATCGAGTAGATCGTCGTGTGCATCTCGGCCGCCGAGTTGTCCACGGTGACGCCGCCGGTTTCTTCCTGGCGCTGCTTCTGCGGGTCGTTGGTCGTGAGGTCCGGCGAAATGCGGTCCCAGGACTGGCCCTGGTCGCGCGTGCGGAACAGGAACTGCGCGCCCATGTAGAGCGTGCCCTTCTCGTTGGGCGACAGGTGCAGCGGGGTGTTCCAGTTGAAGCGCAGCTTTTCCCCTGCGCGCGCCTTTGGCTGGATGTCGCGCGCTTCGTGCGTGTGCTTGTTCACGCGCGCGATCGCGCCGCCCTGGTACTCGGTATAGAGGTAATCGGCGTCCGCCGGATCGGAGAACATCCAGAAGCCGTCGCCGCCGTACATGTTCTCCCAGCGGCTGTTGGTGATGCCGCCGGGGTAGGCCGAGTCGCCGATCCAGCTGCTGTTGTCCTGCAGGCCGCCGTACACGTGGTACGGATCCTCGTCGTCGACGCTCACGTGGTAGAACTGCGAAATCGGCAGGTTCTCGCCCTTCCACCACTTGCTGCCGCCGTCGTGGCTCTGCCACAGGCCGCCGTCGTCGCCGGACACCACGTGCTTCGAGTTGCCCGGGTTGACCCACACGTCGTGGATGTCGCCATGCATGCCCTCGAAGCCGCCTACCACGCTGAAGCTGCGGCCGGCGTCCTCGGAGAGAATCAGGTTGCCGTCGTCCTTGAAGACACGGTCGGCGTTGTTCGGGTCGACCGTCATGCGCGCGAAGTAGAACGGACGCCAGACCATCCACTGGCTGCGGTCACGCGCTTCCCACGTGGCGCCGCCGTCGTCGCTGACGTAAAGCGCGCTCTGCGGCGACTCGACGAATGCGTAGACGCGCTTCGAGTCGCTCGGCGCGACGTTGACCGCGATGCGGCCGTAGGGCTTCTGCGCGAAGCCCTTGTTCTTTTCGGGCGTGACTTCGGCCCAGGTCTGGCCGCCGTCGCGCGTCACCATCAGGGCGCTCGCCGACGTTGCCGTCGGTGATTCGCCGCCCGAGCGGAACGTCCAGCCCTTGCGGCGGAAATCCCACAGGGCAGCGTAAAGCACGTCGGGATTCTTCTCGTCCATGCTCAGGCTGGCGCAGCCCGTCGAGGCGTTCGGCGCCTTCAGCACCTGTTGCCACGTCTTGCCGCCGTCGCGCGTGCGGTACACGCCGCGCTCGAGTGAATCGCTCCAGAGCCGCCCGGTGACGCAGGCATACACGGTGTCGCTGGCGCGAGGATCGATGCGGATGTCGCTGATGCGCTCCGAGCCGTCGAGCCCAAGGTGCTGCCAGGTGTCGCCGCCGTCGGTCGTCCTGTAGATGCCGTTGCCGATGGACACGCTGTTGCGCGTCCAGGCTTCGCCGGTGCCGACCCAGACGGCTTCGGGATTGCGCTTGTCGATCTCGACCACGCCGATCGACTGCACGGGCTGGTCGTCGAACACGGGAGTGAACGTGGTGCCGCCGTCGAGCGATTTCCAGACACCGCCGCTCGCGGCGCCGACCCACAGCGCGAGCTTGCCGTCCGCGAGCGTCACCGCGTCGAGCGACGAAATCCGGCCGCTCATGGCCGCGGAGCCGATGTTGCGCGCGCCGAGGCCGGACACGATCGACGAGTCGAAGGCAGGTGCCGCTGGCTGCGCGGGTGCCGCTGCAAGGAGCGCCGACGGCATCAGGGCCACGGCGAGCAGGGAGTTACGCAGGATGTTCATGGTCGGTACTCCCTTACTGCTTCACGGTCACGGGAAACGAGAAATAGTCCGGGACGATCTCCGGATTCACGACCGCCGACCGGTATTCGAACTTGGCAGGGTCGCCCGCGCCCTTGATGCCGGACTCGATCGAGAGCGGCCAGAACACGCCGCCGACCTTTTCGTAGTTGCCGTAGTCGGTGACCGAGGTGCGCTTCACGCCGCGCACGACGCGCTGGCTTTCGACGCGGATCTCGAGGAAGTAGTCGGGATCGAGGTAGACGTACTGCAGGCCGCCGTCCTTGCGCACGACCTTGAGCTTGTGCGCCGGCGTGCCGTCGATGTCCTCGGTGCCGAGGTACTCGATGCTGCTGCCGGCGGCAACGGCATCGGCCAGCACGCCGTCGATGGTGGCGTCCTCGACGATATTCCTTCACGTCGTCGGCCGGCATGCGCTCGGGGTCCTTGCGGCCGCCGAACGGGTCGATGCGCCAGCCTTCCTTGCCGTCGTACGCCTGGACCTGCGACAGGCCCTGCATGCTGATCTCCGTGCGGATGGAGTCGGGGCGCTGCTTGGTCTCGCGCAACTCGAGCACGTACTGCCCGCCGTTGACGATGAGCCGGCCTTCGCGCGCACCGATTTCACGGCCTGCAGCGCCGCCGCGCCGCCCTTGGCCTCGATGTTCTTCGCGACGAGTTCCGTGGCCGTCAGCGCGTGCGCCGCGGTCGCGGCGAGCAACAGGGCGAGGCCGAGCGCCGCCCGGTGGATCATCTGCATGCGAATTCCCCCAGCAATGGGTCCGACGAAAGAGCGGTGATTCTACGCGGCGCGGTGCCAGACGAAAGCGCAGAGGAGGCCGACCGAGACCGCCGCGACCAGCGTCTCGATGGCCATCACGACGCCGGCGGCCCGCAACGTGGGCAACCGGAGCGAGAGCAGCAGCAACGCCGGGAATGCCGCGGCGAACCAGAGCAGCAGTCCGAAGCTGGCACCGACCACGAACCAGGGCCCGTCGGTGAACGCGACCAGGCCCCAGCCCAGCCAGAACAGGAGCCCCGCGGCTGCGCCACACAGGCCGTACAGGACGGCCGTGTGCAGGACGCGCCACGCCGTGTCGGGACGCCAGCCCGCGGCACTCAGTTCGGGCCGCCGGGCCAGGAGCGCCGACGAGACGATGCCGGCCCAGAGCGTGCCAGCGAGCCCGCCCGCGAATCCGGCGAGCACGGTCATGATCATTTCGATGCGCAAGACGGGTTTGCCGTTGGTGCCCGGTACGGGTTCCGGAAGCGAAGGATGTTAACGTACGAGGCGATCCCGCGAGTCATGACCATGCAAGAAAGTTACATCGAACGCATCCTGAAGGCGCGCGTCTACGACGTCGCCATCGAATCCCCGCTCGAGCCGGCCCGCCGGCTGAGCCGGCGCCTCGGCAACGACGTGCTGTTCAAGCGAGAAGACCTGCAGCCGGTCTTCTCGTTCAAGCTCCGTGGCGCCTACAACAAGATCTCTACGCTCGACGACGCCACCGCGGCGCGCGGCGTGATCTGTGCGTCGGCCGGCAACCATGCGCAGGGCGTCGCGCTCGCGGCACGACGGCGTGGCATCACGGCGGTGATCGTGATGCCGCGGACGACGCCGCACATCAAGGTGCAGGCGGTGCTCGACCTCGGCGGCGAAGTGGTGCTCGAGGGCGACGATTTCGATCATGCGTTCGAGCACGCGACGGCAGTGGCGCACGCGCGCGGGCTCACCTTCATCCATCCGTTCGACGACCCGGACGTGATCGCCGGGCCAGGGCACGATCGGCATGGAAATCCTGCGGCAGTGTTCCTCGCCGCCGCACGCGATCTTCGTGCCGATCGGCGGCGGCGGCCTGATCGCCGGTATCGCGACGTACGTGAAGTCGCTCTATCCGCAGGTGCGCATCGTCGGCGTCGAGCCCGAGGACGCGGCGAGCATGCACGACTCGCTGCGCGCCGGTGAGCGCGTCACGCTCGACCGTGTCGGCATCTTTGCCGACGGCGTCGCCGTGCGTCGCGTCGGCGAGGAGACGTTCCGTCTCGCGCGCAAGTACGTCGACGAAGTGCTGCTGGTGACCACGGATGAAATCTGCGCGGCGATCCAGGACATCTTCGAGGACAACCGCACGATCGCCGAGCCCGCGGGCGCGCTCGCGGTCGCCGGCATCAAGCGCTACGTCGCGCGCGAGCAATGCACGGGCCAGACGCTCGTCGCGCTCAATTGCGGCGCCAACGTCAACTTCGACCGCCTGCGTCACATCGCCGAGCGGGCCGACATCGGCGCACAGCGCGAGGCACTGCTGGCGGTCGAGATTCCCGAGGAACCCGGCAGCTTCCTGCGCTTCTGCCGCCTGCTCGGCCGCCGCAGCGTCACCGAGTTCAACTACCGCTACGACGACTCGCGCTCGGCCCGCATTTTCGCCGGCATTTCGCTCGCCGAAGGCAGGCGCGAGAAGGAAGCGCTGCTGGCGCTCGTGGCCGACGCGGGTTACCGCGTCATCGACATGAGCGACGACGAAATGGCAAAGCTGCACGTGCGCTACATGGTGGGCGGCCACGCGCACGGACTGCAGCACGAGCGCCTGTTTCGTTTCGAGTTTCCGGAGCGCCCGGGCGCGCTGCTGCGTTTCCTGGAGGCGGTGGGCGCACACTGGAACATCAGCCTGTTCCATTACCGCAATCACGGGTCCGACTACGGGCGCGTGCTCGCCGGTGTGCAGGTGGCGCCGGCGATGCCGGGCGATTCGCCGAGCATCTCGGCGACCTCGGGTACGTCTACACCGAAGAAACCGATAACCCCGCGTACCGCATGTTCCTCGGCGACTGACGTCCGTCAGCGCGAGGGCAGGTGCGCGTAGCGTCGCGGTGAGAACAACTGGATGAACTCCCCGAACACCCGTTCGCTCAGCGGTGTGGCGACCGGCAGGTGGCGTTGCGTGGCCGCCTGAATCCGCGCGATCCGCGCACGGACTCCAGTGGCGCTCGATCTCGCTGCGCCCGCCCGGCAGGTGCAGCCAGCGGTGGATCAGGGCGGCATCCGCTTCGAGGTGAAACTGCAGCCCCCACGCGTGATCGCCCAGTCGATAGGCCTGTTGCCGGCAGCTGCGGGTCCACGCCAACGGCACGGCCTCCGGCGGCGGCTCGAACGCGTAAGCGTGCCACTGGAAGACGTAGCGCGGCGTTCGCTCGAAATGACGAAACAGCCTGTCGCCATGGGCCTGCGGACGCGTATGCAGGCGGTACCAGCCAATTTCGGGAACGGCATTCGGCTGCACCCGTCCTCCCATTGCCGCCGCCAGCAGCTGGCCGCCGAGGCAGATGCCGAGCACGGGCTTTTGCGCATTCACCGCCTCGCGGATGATCTCGATTTCGGTCTCGAGGTGAGGGAACTGCCGCGCCTGGTCGACATTCATTGGTCCGCCGAGCACGACGAGGCCGTCATACCGGCGAATGTCCGGCTGCGCGTCGGGCTCGCGGCCGAAATTCACGTAGCGGATGCGGAATCCGGACGCACGCAGCAGCGGATCGAGGTGACCGAGCGGTTCGGAGGCGACGTGCTGGAAGACGAGCAGTTTCGACATGTGCGGGCGCTTTGCTTCGAGGGCCGGCGAACCGGGCTGCAGCGACCATTCTGGCGTCAATGCGGCGGAGCGCTCAATGCCAGTTGCGACGCTGCCTCGCGCAACCTGCCGAAGGTCGGACCGCCGTCGCAGGGTTGATGCAGTATGAGCGCCCATGAGCGCTCACTACCTGCCTCGCCGACTGCCGGAATCTCTGCAGCGTGACATTCGCGGCCTGCGGCATCACTTCACCCGCTGGGCGGGAACCCGGGCCGATGCACCGCCGATCGTGCTGCTGCACGGTTTCATGGATTGCGGCGCGACGTTCCAGTTCGTCGCCGACGCCATCGCGCCGTCACGGAGCCTGGTCGCACCCGACTGGCGCGGCTTCGGCCGCTCCGGCTGGAATCCCCAGGGTTACTGGTTCCCCGATTACTTCGCGGATCTCGACGCGATGCTCGAGTGGCTCGCGCCCGGCACGCCGGTCGATCTCGTTGGCCACAGCATGGGTGGCAACGTCGCGATGATCTATGCGGGACTCAGGCCCGGGCGCGTGCATCGGCTGGTGACGCTCGAAGGCTTCGGCCTGCCCGGCGCGCCGCCGGAACTCGCGCCCGGCCGCTACCGCGACTGGCTCGACCAATGGCGCGATCCGGAGCCGGCGGCGGTGTTTCCGAGCCTCGACGTGTTTGCCGGCGTGCTGCGCAAGCGCAATCCGCGCCTGTCGGCCGAGCGCGCCGATTTCGTCGCGCGTGCGTGGAGCGAAACGCTGCCTGACGGCCGCGTCCGTCCCTGCTTCGACCCGGCGCACAAGCGCGTCAATCCCATCCTGTACCGGCGCGCGGAGGTCGAAGCCTGCTGGGCCGAGGTGCGTGCGCCACTGCTGTACGTCGCGGGCGAGGAGTCGGATTTCCTCGAGCGGCTGCAGGGCGCCGGCGCTCCGGAGAAGGTGCGCCGCCTCGTGCCGCAACTGGAGCCGCGGATCGTCGCTGCCGCGGGCCACATGGTGCATCACGACCAGCCTGCGGCGGTCGCGCAGCTCGTCCAGGAATTCCTCGACCGCTAGGGTCCTATAATCGGCGCCATGAACGACACGAAGGCCAACCTGCGACTGCCCCTGTTCCTCGCCGTCGTCGTGTTGCTCGGACTCGTGTGGTCCGGCATCGGTCCGTACGACCGGCTGACGTGGTTTCTCGAGGTCGTGCCGGTGCTGGTCGCCGTGCCGCTGCTGGTGTGGACGGCACGCAGTTTTCCGCTGACGCCGCTCGCCTACGTGCTGATCGCCGTGCACGCGCTGATCCTCATGTACGGCGGTCATTACACCTACGCCCTGACGCCGTTCGGCGACTGGATGCAGGACGTGTTCGGCTTCACGCGCAATCACTACGATCGCATCGGTCACCTGATGCAGGGCTTCGGGCCCGCGATCATCGCGCGCGAGTTGCTGCTGCGCACGTCGCCGCTGCGTCCGGGCAAGTGGCTGTTTGCGCTGGTCACGCTCAGCATTCTCGGCGTCAGCGCCAGCTACGAGTTCACCGAGTGGTGGGCTGCAATCGCCGGCGGCGATGCGGCAGGCGCGTTCCTCGGCACGCAGGGCGACGTCTGGGACACGCAGTGGGACATGTTCCTGGCCGGCTGCGGCGCCATCGTCGCGCAGGTGTCGCTGTCTCGAGTCCACGATCGGCAGCTGCTGCGGCTGCAGCCTTCCCTGCGGTACAAGTGGGAGCCAGCCCCGGGGCGCGGGCGCTGAGCCAGGGTCAGTGAATCGGCTCGTCGAACATCAGCGCACGCACCAGTCGCACCGGCGGTGAACCAAACGACAGCGCCTGGTCGTGGTAGGCCTTGAGGTCGAATTTCGCGCCCTGGCGACGCTCCGCCTCGGCGCGCATGTCCGAGTGCTCCTGGTAGCCGACGAAATACGTCGACAGCTGCGCCGAGCTCAACTGGGCGCGGACCCACTTGCCCGCGGCCTCGCGTTCTTCCTGGAAGCCGGTCTCGACCATGAGCTGCATCGCTTCGTCGCGTGTCATGCCGTCGACGTGGATCGCCGAGTCCATGATCGCGTTGGTGATCGAGCGCAGGTACCACTTGAGCTGCACCAGCTGCATGAGCGGGTCGCCGCCGCCGAAACCCTGCTCCTGCATCACGCGCTCGGCGTAGACCGCCCAGCCTTCGACGAAGGGGCCCGAGCCGAGCATCGCGCGCAGGGTCGAGGGATAGCGGTTGGAGTGCGCGATCTGCAGGTAGTGGCCCGGCATCGCCTCGTGAATCGTCAGGTTCGCGATCGAGCGCGTGTTGTACTCGCTCAGGAATGAGCCGACCTGCGCTTCGGTCCAGTCGGCGGGAATCGGCGACACCGCGTAGAACGTGCGCTGGCCTTTGTCGAGCGGGCCCGGCGAGTCGCAGTACGCGACCGCGACGCCGCGCTGGAACTCGGGCATCAGGATGATTTCGAGTGGTTCGTCGGGTACCGTCACGAAGTCTTTCGCGCGGACGAACTCGGTCGTCTCGCGCAGTTTCTGGCGCGCGAAGTCCACGACACCGTCGCGCGGCGTGCGCTCGGAACCCGCGATGTCGAGCGCGGCCCGGATAGCGGCCTGCTGCTCGGCGGCTGTCGGCTCAGCCGGCGTCGGGGGCGCGTCGGCGCGACCGGCCAGCACCTTGCGCGAGACTTCGTACATCTTCGCGCGCGTGACGATGGCCTCGCTTGCGGCGCGACGCCGGATCTCGGCCCGGTCGAGCGGCGACATCAGCGCGAATTTGAGCTTCTCGTCGTACAGCTCGCGACCGATGCGGAAATCGCCCTTCGCCTGCGGCAGCAGCTGCTGTTCGAGCCATTCCTGGTGGGTCTTCACGGCGGCGCGGGCGTTCGCGATCGCCTTCTCCAGGCGCTCGCGATCCGCCGCGGGCAGCTGCGCGAGGTTCGGCACCACGAGTTCGTCCACCAGGCTCAGTACACCCGGGTTCTGCTTGACCGCCGTCTCGGCGTGGATCGCAGGCACGCGCGCGGGCACGATGTTGGCGCGCATCTGTTGCAGCAGGCCGGGCAGCTGCTCGAGCCGGCTCGTGACCGAGCGCAGGCGCTCGGGCAGCGGCGCGAACTCGCGCGCGAGCAACCCGTACAGCGATTGCCCGGCCAGCTGCGTGTAGACGAGCGGGTCCCACGACCAGTCGCGGTATTTTTCCTCCGACCAGATCGAGTAGCGCAGCTGGTTGTCGAGCATCGCCGCGTCGACCTGGTTCGCGCGCGAGAGCCCGGAGCGGTCGATCGCCTGCAATTCGTCGAGTACTCCTTTGGTCCACGCCAGCGTGCGTGCGCGGCCCGACGCGCTCAGGTCCTCCAGTTCGCCGTCGAAACGGTGATCGCCGAGCTGCGTCGCCGAGACCGGCGAATAGCGGCCGAACTCCTCGACGAAGCGCTTGCTGAGCGCGTCGAAGCGCGCGTCTGCGCTGGCACTGGCGGCGAGGGCTGCAGGCTGTTGCACGACGCACAGCGCCAGCGAGCAGCAGCGCGAAGTGCCAGCGGACGAAGACCTGGGGTCGGTACATGGATGACTACTCCGTAGGCCGGCGCGCCTGCCGATCTTTGCGACAGGCACGCGCGAGGGCGGCAAGTCACCGATTGTCACTTGAAGTCGTGCCCCGACGCTACTGCCTGTCCACGGCCCGAGCGTGCATCGGCTATCCTGCCGCGCACCGATGAGCTGCCAGCTTTCACGCCATCGCGGGTACGGCCGCGCATGAATAACGAGCGTCGTGCGCTGCTGCGCAACGCGGATTTCACGCGCTATATCCTCGCGCGTTTCCTGGGCTCGCTGGCCGTGCAGATGCAGACGGTGGCCGTCGGCTGGCAGGTGTACGAAGTCACGCGCAGTCCGCTCGACCTCGGCCTGATCGGACTGTCGCAGTTTCTGCCGTTCGTGCTGCTGATCCTGCCCGCGGGGCACTTCGCGGACACTCGCGACCGTCGCCGCATCATCGCCGGCTGTTACGTGCTGTTGCTGCTCTGCGCGCTGCTGCTGCTCGCGTTCTCATGGCATGGCCTGCGCAGCGCGTGGCCCGTGTTCGGGATCATGACGCTGTTCGGCGTCGCCCGTGCGTTCGCGATGCCGGCAAGCCAGGCCCTGCTGCCGAACCTGGTGGAGCGCGAGCACTTCGGCACGGCGGTCGCCTTCAATTCCTCGCTGTGGCAGGTCTCGACGATCGTGGGTCCCGCGCTCGGCGGTCTGCTGTATCTCGCGGGCGCCACCACCGTTTACGCCACGGTAGCGACCCTGCTCGCCGTGTCGCTGGTGATGCTCGCGACGCTGCGTCGGGGCGGCGACGCGAGCGCGGCGGCCAGCACGGCGCCGCTCGATCGTCACGCGCTGCTCGAAGGGTTGCGGTTCGTTCGGGGCCGGCGTCCCGTGCTGGGAGCGATTTCCCTCGACCTGTTTGCGGTGCTGTTCGGTGGTGCGACCGCGCTGTTGCCGGTGTATGCCGCCGACGTGCTGCACGTCGGGCCGAGCGGGCTCGGCTGGCTGCGTGCAGCGCCGGGAGTGGGGGCTGCGTTGACCGGTGTCGTGCTCGGCGTGCTGCCCGTGACCCGGCGTGTCGGCCACTGGATGTTCGGCGGCGTGATCGTCTTCGGGATCGCAACGCTCGTGTTCGGCTTGTCGACGAGCTTCTGGATTTCGCTCGTCGCACTCACCGTGCTGGGCGCCGGTGACATGGTGAGCGTCTACATCCGCCACCTGCTCGTGCAGCTGCAGACTCCCGACGACATCCGGGGCCGCGTCAGCGCGGTGAACTCGGTGTTCATCGGCGCCTCGAACGAACTCGGCGAATTCGAGTCCGGGTTCGTCGCCGCGCTGGGTCGGCGCGATACCGGCGGTGGTCATCGGCGGCTGCGCGACGCTGTTCGTTGCGCTCGCGTGGACGCGCATTTTCCCCGAGTTGTGGCGCATGGACCGGTTCCCCGACCGGGAGTGACAACTGTATATGCATACAGTAGTCTCGGCGCATGCGGCGGGCAGACCGACAGCAGGTGGAGAAAGGTCGCGGCGCGGTCACGAACCCGGCCGGTCGCTTCGAAGCGACCACGCTCACGCCGGAGGATGACGGCTGGGGCAGCCTGGACGAGCCGCTGCAGAACTCCGCGACGACGCTGACGCCCGAGTTTCCCAGGCACGCGATCACCACCAACCGTTCGCCGGACGTCCCGTTCGAGCAGTCGCTCAACCCGTACCAGGGGTGCGAGCACGGCTGCATCTACTGTTTCGCACGGCCCGCGCACGCCTACCTCAATCTGAGTCCCGGGCTCGACTTCGAGACACGCATCTTCCACAAGCCCGGTCTTGCGGCGCTGTTGCAGCAGGAAATTTCGTCGCCGCGTTACGTCTGCAAGGTGCTGCACATCGGCGGCAATACCGATCCCTACCAGCCGGCCGAGCGCAAGCTGCGTTCCACACGCGCGGTACTCGAGCTGCTGCTGGAACGGCGGCATCCACTCTCGATCATCACCAAGGGCGCCCTGATCCTGCGCGACCTCGACCTGCTGCGCGCGCTGGCCGAGCGACAGCTCGTGTCGGTCTTCATCAGCATCACGAGCCTCGACGACCAGCTGAAGCGGACGCTGGAACCGCGAGCCGCATCGCCGCAGGCTCGATTGCGCGTGGTCCGGGAACTCACGGCGGCCGGCGTGCCCGTCGGCGTGATGATGGCCCCGGTGATTCCAGCGCTGACCGACCACGAGATCGAACACCTGCTCGAGGCCGCGGCCGCAGCAGGGGCCCGGCGCGCGGCGTTCCTGCTGCTGCGGCTGCCCTTCGAGGTCGCGTCCCTGTTCGAGAACTGGCTGCGCGAGCACTACCCCGAGCGCGCGGACCGCGTGCTGAATCACGTGCGCGAGATGCGTGGCGGCCGTCTCAACGATCCCCGTTTCGGTCATCGCATGCGTGGCGAAGGTGCCTACGCAGCGATGGTCGGGGCTCGGTTTGCGCGGGCCTGCCGGCGTCTCGGGCTCAATCAGGAAGCCGCGCCGAAACTCGACATGCAGCAGTTCGAGCGCGAACCCGGCGCCCCGCGGCAGGGGCGATTGTTCGACTGAAGTTGACTCCTGTCATGCCGATATTTCGGCCCGAATCCTTGACGTATACTCGGACGTCCCCGACTTCGTTGCCGCTGCGCAGGCCGCTCAGCCAAAGGAGGACTGCCATGACACACGCAAGGCTCGATCGCCGTCACCTCGGCGAGCGTCCGCGCGCCGTGGCGCGCCGCAGCGGGAGTGGCCGTGCTCGGAGTCGTGGTGTCCGGCTGCATGACGTCCAAGGTCGACGAGACGCGCCAGGTCGCCTCGCCGATCCAGGCCAACGAATCGATCGTCCTGCTGAAGAAGCCGCAGCTCGAGGGCGTGGGCACCGAGGAAGCCTTCCTCGACTGCGTCCAGGAGCGACTCGGCGGCGAGCTGGTCCATCCGGAGAAGGGTCAGAAGCGCGCATTCGGGCAAGACCGCGCGCACGGCGTTCAAGATCTACGGCGAGCAGGAATTCACCGACGCGCTGTTTCCATGGTTCGAGCCGAGCACGGCTCCGGCCAATGCGGATGGCCTGCGCGTGCTGCTGCAGCGGCCGGGCGTCACCGAGCGGCTGCAGGAAATCGGTGTCCGCTACGTGGTCTGGGTCGACGGCAATACCCGCAAGACCGACGGCGGCGGCAGCGTCGCGTGCGCGATCGGGCCGGGTGGCGGCGGCTGCTTCGGCGTCGGCTGGTGGGAGAAGGAGTCGGGTTATGTCGCGTCCGTCTGGGACATGCAGAACGCGAGCGAGGTCGGCTCGGTCAGCACCGACGTCACCGGCACTTCCGTGCTGATCGGAGCCATCGCACCGATCCCGATCATCACCCCGGTGCGCAATACCGCCTGCAATCGACTGAGCGAACAGCTGCGCGCGTTCCTCGTCGGGGACGACCTGGTGGCCCCCGGGGCGGTCGCTGCCGAGGCGGTCGGCGCCGCGGGTTCGCGTTGACGGTTGAACTGCCGGCCGCCGGACGCATCCAAGCACGTAGGACCGGAGCTGCGGGATCGTCCACGCCGGCAACCGTCCAGGGGTTCCAGCGCATGCACGGCATTACAGGACTGACTGCGGCAGCGTTCGTGGCTGCGGCTGCGCTCGCCACGGGCGGGTGCCTGACGACCAGTTCCAGTTCGATGCCGAGCGGCATGCCGAGTTCGTCGCCCTCGTCACCGTCCACCTCGGGCAGTTCGTCGCCGTCGAGTCCGGGGGCGGTTCGGGCGGCAGTTCGGGCCAGCAATCGCCCTCGTCGTCGGGGAGTCCGGCCAGTCCATCGCCCTCAGCGTCGGGCAGTCCCGGTCAGTCAGTCGCCTTCGGGTAGCTCCGGCTCTTCCGGCAGCCCGGGGTCGTCGTCGCCGAGCGGGTCCCAGTCCGGCGGATCATCCGCAGGCGGCGGCTCCAGTTCTGGCGGTTCCGGGCCACCCCCACCGCCGCAGCCACAAGGCTGGCCAACGCCTCCGTCCTCCGGCGGTTCGCAGGGCAGCGCGCCATCATCGTCCGGATCACCGTCCGGCGGGGGTTCGGCCGGGGGCACGCCTGGCACCCAGGGCGATTCGACACGCGCCGGCGGCCCGACTGGCCCTGCTGGCTCGACTGGCACCGGAGGTCAGCCCGGAGCGGCCGGCCAACCGGGATCTACGGGTACTGGCAGGCCAACCTGGAGCGGCCGGTCAACCGACGTCCGCGAGGTCAGCCAGGATCGCGGCAGGGCAGCCGGGATCTACGAGCGCGGGATCCGCAGGGCAGCCTGGATCCACGAGTGCGGGATCCGCGGGGCAACCGGGATCGACGGGAACCGCCGGCACGCCCGGCTCGGGCGGCGGCGGCGGCAGTGGTCCCGTGACCACCGAAGACAAGCGTGCGGAGATCGATCGCCGCTTCGACGAAACGTTCGCCGTGTTCGACGCGCGCATGCGCAAGGAACAGGAGACCATCTCGCAGGAGCGCGCTGGCCGTGATGGCTCGACGGGTGGCAGTGGAGCCGAAGGTACGGCAGGGCAGGAAGGCAGGGAAGGACAGGAAGGACAGGAAGGGCAGGAAGGACAGGAAGGGCAGGAAGGGCAGGAAGGACAGGAAAGCGGTGGCGCGTCCGGCACGGGCAGCGAGGGCGGCGACGTGGCAGCAGGCTCCGGCACCCAGGGCGGTGGCGGTGGCGTCGGCGGTGGTGCGAAGGGCGGCTCCGGTCCCAGTGAGGTGCCGGCCGATATTCCCGACGGTCGCGACGACGACATCGTCGCGCGCCAGTTGCGCGAGGCCGCGATGAAGGAAATGGACCCGGAGCTGCGCGAGCGGCTCTGGGAGGAATACCGCAAGTACAAGCAGAGCACGCAGTGACGTCTTCGATCATTCCCGTTGGGTCCCGCCAGCGCGAGGCGCGCGTGCTGTGTCGTGCTGGCGCTGATGCTCGGTGCAGCCGGCTGCGTCGTGCAGGACGAGCGCCCGATGGCGCCGGTCGTCGCGCAGAAGGCGACGGCCGAAATTCCGCAGGCCGAACTGCTCGACGTCGGCGTGCGCATGTTCGACCCGAACATTCCGCCGGACCCGGCCGAGCAGGAAAAGCGCGGCATCTACCCGGACGTGCGCAAGGCCGAGTCGCGCTACATGCCCGTCCTGCTGCGCGACACGCTCGAAAGCACCGGGCAGTGGGGGCAGGTGCGCGTGCTGCCTGCCGAAAGCTCGAGCAGCGACGTGAACATCGGCGCGCGGATCCTCGAATCCGACGGCAGCGTGCTGAAGCTCGCGGTGACCGTGACGGATGCCACCGGCCGCACGTGGCTGCGCAAGGACTACGAAGGCCTGGCGGACACGCGCGCCTACAAGGACGTGCCGGTCAAGCCGCGTGACCCGTTCGACAACGTGTACGCGACGATCGCGAACGACCTGCTCGCCGCGCGCAACGAGCTCACCCGTGAGCAGCGCGTGCAGGTGCACCAGGTCGCCAACCTGCGTTTCGCCTCCGAACTCGCGCCGTATGCATTCAATCCCTACCTGGCGCACGACCCGAAGCGCGGCACCTATGCCATCGCGCGACTGCCGGCCGAGGACGATCCGGTGGTGCAGCGCATGGACCGCGTGCACGAGCGCGACTACGCACTGATCGACACGCTCAACGAGCACTACACGAACTTCGGCGAGACCATCGACGACGCTTACGTCAACTGGCGCAAGTACTCGCACGAGGAGCTCGCGGCGGCAGCCGAGGCGAAACGCAAGGCGCTGACGCGCGGATTGCTCGGCGCCGCGGCCGTCATCGGTGGCGTCGTGGCAGGACAGAACACGAGCAGCAGCGCGGGCAATGCTGCCGCGACGGCGGCCGTCATCGGCGGCATCTATGCGTTCAAGAGCGGCCTCGACATGCGCGCCGAGATCAAGATGCACGACGAATCGCTGAAGCAGCTCGGCAGTTCGTTCCAGAACGAAGTGCAGCCGAGCGTGGTCGACATCGAGGGCCGCACGCTCGAGCTGAAGGGCTCGGCGGAGCAGCAGTACGCGGAATGGCGGCGTCTCCTGCGCGAGCTGTACGAGAACGAGACTGGCCTGCCGGCGACGACGGCGGAAGACGACGCGAGCCGGCGACCGGCAAGCCCTGAGCCCAGACCGATGACGAACAGGACGACGCTCGCAGGCGGGCAGGTCGTGGCTGCGCGATACGAACTCACGCGGCCACTCGCGGCCGGGCACGACGGCGGCACCTGGCTCGCGCGGGACACGCATGCCGGCCGTGACGTCGTGCTGCGATTCCGGGCGGCCGGCGACGTCGCCGGCGAACGCATCCGCGCCGTCGTCGATCACGCGACGCTGCTCGCGCCGCTCGCCACGCACGACACGGGCGACGAATCGTTCGATGTGTTCGAGTACCTCCCGGGCGGCGAGATCGGCCGCCTGCGCGGGCGTCCCTGGACGTTGATCGCGCGCCGGCTGCTGCCGGTGATCGAGGCGCTGTCGCAACTCCATGCAGCGGGCTGGGTTCACGGCGATCTCAAGTCGGCCAACGTGCTGCTCGACGGCGACGGCCTGCCGCGACTCGTCGATCTTGGCAGCGCGCGCAGGATCGGTTCGACGCAGCCGGCCGGCGCCTCGCCCTATTCGACGAGTCCCGAACGGCTCGACGGCGCCGCTGCCGCCGTGGCGGACGACATTTACGCCCTCGGCGTGCTGTTCTACGAACTCGTGAGCGGGCATCCGCCCTTCTACCCGGACGTCACGCCCGCGCGCGTGCATGACGAGATCCCGCCACCGGTTGCCGGCAGGCCGGATCCGCCCGAGGCTTTCCGTGCGCTGGTGGCGCGCTGCCTCGCCAAACAGCCGGCTGACCGGCCGGTCTCCATGCGCGTCGTGCACGAGGAGCTGCACCTGCTGCTCGAGACGGCGCCAGGTGACGCGGCAGCGACCGTTGCACCTGGCATTGCGACGTGGCAGCCGCGTCCGCCCGCCGATGCCCTGCCCGTGCAGCCGCAATGGCACCGCACGAGAGGCGACGCGCCCTCGGCAAAGGCACTGCGCAGCGAAGGCTTCCGCCGCGGCCTGCTGGTCGGCGCGATGGGACTGGCGCTTGCTGCGGCCGGCTTCACCTTCTTCGTCCTGCCCGGTCTCGTCGGCTCGCAGACGCCAGCACCGAGACCTCCAGCGACTCCCGCGGCCGCGGCGCCGGTCACGAAGCCGATCGCGGATTTCGAACGCCTCGCGGCATTGAAGCGCAAGGCGGAGGAGCGTCGCGGTCCGTTGCCGGGCGCCTGCAGCGACTCGAGCAACGGGACGTGGCCACCTGGGGTGGAGCGTCGTACGCGCAGGTCCGCAACGACCTGGCCGCCGGCGATGCGGCAATGACCGGACGCGAGTTCGAGTCGGCGCTCGCTCATTTCGACGACGATGGCGCGCGGCCTCGACGAGCTCGAGCAGCGACTGCCCGCAGTGATTCGCACCAGGCTGGCCGATGCGCAGGCCGCGTTCGCTGCGGGTCGCGCCGCCGAGGCGCAGGAAAAATACGCGGCGGTGCTGAAGGTTGCGCCCGACGATGCCGCCGCGCGCAGCGGCATCGCACGCTCGCGCGTGCTCGACGAAGTGCTGCGCGAAACGGCGGTCGGCGCGCGTGCCGAGCAGGCAGGCGATACCAGCGCCGCAATCGCGGCGTACCAGCGTGCGCTGAAACTCGATCCGGCGACGACCGTG
Organism: uncultured Gammaproteobacteria bacterium; assembly: GCA_963827615.1. GTDB lineage: Bacteria > Pseudomonadota > Gammaproteobacteria > Steroidobacterales > Steroidobacteraceae > RPQJ01. The sequence continues at coordinate 48,691 of CAWHCA010000057.1, forward strand.
GCGCGCGCAGGCATCGCACGACTCGGCGCACGCGAGGCCAACGACGCCTACGCCACGGCGATGGCGCAGGCCATGGCCGCGTTGGCGCGTCGCGACTACGCCGCGGCGCAGAGCGCGTTCGAGCAGGCGGGACGCATCCGACCCGGCACGCCGGAAGTCGCCGATGGCCTGCAGCAGGTCCGCCGCGCCACCGAAACGAAGTCACTGACCGCCATCGTCGAGCGCGCCGCCGCGGCCGAGCGCGCGGAGCAATGGTCGCAAGCGCTGGCGCTGTACGGCGAGGCGCTCAAGGTCGAGCCGGCGCTGCGGCCCGCACAGGAAGGGGTCGAGCGTGCGGAGCCGCGCGCCATGATCGATGCCGAGCTGCAGTCGTTCATCGACAAGCCCGAACGGCTCTACAGTCCTTCCGGCCGGGACATCGCGCGCAACGTGCTCGAGCGCGCGGCCCGTGTGTCGACGCCGGGCACGCGACTGCAGGCCCAGCAGGCGCGGTTGTCCGAGCAGTTGCGGCAGGCCGAGACGCCGATCAAGGTGGCGCTGGCGTCCGACAATGCGACGGACGTGCAGATCTACCGGATTGGTAAGCTTGGGCTCTTCGAACACCGGGACCTCGAGCTGATGCCGGGCCGCTATACCGTAGTGGGCACACGCCAGGGCTATCGCGACGTGCGCAAGGAACTGAACCTGCTGCCGGGCGCGCAGCCGTCCACGCTCGTCGTCCGCTGCGAGGAGCCGATTTGAGTCCCACCGAACTGATCCTGCGCGATCCCCTCGGCGAGCGCGCGCTGTCGGCTGCGGATTTTCCCGTGAGCGTCGGCGGCCCCGGGCACACGATCGTGCTGCCGGGCGCGGGCGCGGGCACGCTCGCCTGGCTTGCGCTGCACGACGGCCAGCTGTTCCTGCAGCCGGCGGCAGGATGCGAGCCTCCGCTCTGCAATGGCGCGCCCGTGTCGCGTCCGACGTGGCTGCACGAAGGCGACGTCATCGACGTGGCGCGCGGCAGGCTGCGCGTCGGTGCGCGCGATGGCCGACGCGTCCTCGACGTCGAGGATGGCAGCGGCGGCAACCTGACCGTTCCTCCCGCAGCGCCGCTCGTCGACGTCGTCAGTGGCGGCGGTGACGACGGCGACGAACGCATCGACGCCGTTGCGTTCCGGCGACCTGCGGCGCAAGCCGCGTCCGCTCGACGCGTCGGGCCATGGCTGGTCGGCGGCCTGCTCGTTGACGGTGCTCGGGTGGGCGACGTGGTTCTTCGCGACCGGTCACGCCGTGAAGATCGATGTCGCTCCGGCCGACAGCGCGGTCCGGTTGCACGGCGGACTCGTCTTGCCGGTGGGCGGCAATCACTTCGCGCGTCCAGGCGAGTACACCGTCGAGATCCAGCGCAAGGGCTACGCGTCCCTGCGCGCGCCGATCAAGGTCACGGACGCGCCAAACCAGTCGTTCCGATACCGGCTCGCGAAGCTCCCGGGCATCCTGCAGGTGCAGACGCCGGTCGCTGCTCGCATCAGCGTCGCAGGCAAGGATGTCGGCGCCGCGCCCGGCGAGATTCGGCTGCCGGCCGGGCGTCACGAGCTGCTCGTCACTGCGCCGCGGTACCTGCCGTTCAAGGCGACCGTCGACATCAATGGCATGGAGCAGCGGCAGTTGCTGACGGCGAAACTCGTTGCCGCGTGGGCCCCGGTCACGGTGCTGACCGAACCTATCGGCGCCACGGTGCTCGTGGACGGCTCTGCGCGCGGCGCCACGCCCGCGAAGCTCGAACTCGACGCCGGCACGCATCGCATCGAACTGCGCCAGGCCGGATTCAAGCCCTGGGTGACTGACGTGCAGGTGGTCGCGAACCAGCCGCAGACGCTGGGCCCGGTGCGGCTCGGCCTGCCCGACGGCACGCTGGTCGTGCGCACCGATCCGGTGGGCGCCAGCGTCAGCGTCGGGGGTGCATTCCGTGGCCGTTCGCCGGTCACGCTCGACGTGCGGCCCGACGTCGCGCTGGCGCTGGTGGCGTCGCGCGAGGGCTACGAACCCGGGACCACGCAGTTGACGGTGGGAGCGGGCGAGCGACGCGAAGTGCAGTTGTCGCTGCCGCCGATCTTCGGCGAGGTCACGGTGCATGGCGGAGCCGGCGTCCGCCGAAGTGTTCGCCAACGGCCGTGCGGTCGGCAAGTCCGGGCAGACCATCAGGTTGCCGGCCGCGCGCACCGACATCGAAGTGCGGCTGGCAGGATTCCGCCCTTATCGAACGACGGTCACGCCGCGCCCCGGCCTGCCGCAGGTGCTGAACGTGCGGCTCGAAGCGGGGCGGGGCGCGACCGATGCGCCGCCAGCCACGGTTGCGCAGCGGCGGGCGGGCAGCTGCAGGCGCAGCGAGCGGCGACGGCGCGACCGCCTCGTCGTCGCAAGCCCTCACGCCGACGATCCGCACGAAGTCCGGTGCCGAGCTGCGACTGCTCGGGCCGGCGAGCTTCACGATGGGCAGTCCGCGCCGCGAATCCGGTCGCCGCGCCAATGAATCGCAGCGCGCGGTGGAACTGCGACGGCGCTTCTACCTGGCGACGCGTGAAGTCACCAACGGTGAATTCAAGCAGTTCCGCGCCCAGCACCGTTCGGGTTTCGTCGGGCAGAACACGCTCGAACTCGAACGCCAGCCCGTGGTCAACGTGACGTGGCAGGATGCGGCCGAGTACTGCAACTGGTTGAGCCTGCAGGACGGCCTGCCGCCGGCCTACCAGTCGCAGGGCGGCAAGCTGGTGCCCGTGCAGCCCGTCACGACGGGCTACCGGCTGCCCACCGAAGCCGAGTGGGAATGGGCGGCACGAGCGAATCGCGATGGTTCGCTGCGGAAGTATCCATGGGGTGACGCGCTGCCGGTGCCGGCGGGCGCGGGCAACTTCGGCGACCGCCGGGCGCAGCCGCTGCTGCAGACAGTTCCTCGCAGACCTCGACGATGGCTACCCGGCCACGGCACCTACGGGCTCGTTCGCACCGAACCCGCTCGGGTTGTACGACCTCGGCGGCAACGTCGCGGAATGGACGACGGACCTCTACGCGGTGCAACCTGCGAGCAGCGCGGTGGTCGTGGATCCGCTGTCCGCCGCGCCAGGCAACATGCACGTCATCCGCGGCTCGAGCTGGCGTCACGCCACCGTGACGGAGCTGCGGGCCGCCTTCCGGGATTCAGGCAACGGCCGGCGTGACGACGTCGGCTTCAGGATCGCACGCTATGCCGAATAGAAGAGAACGACGCTCCACCCCCGTGTCGCTGGCGCCGCTGATCGGCCTGACGATCCTCGCGGCCGGCCTGGCGTTCGCGCAGCAGAACCTGCCGGCGTCGACGCCTGCGCCGGCGGAGCCGGCGGCAACGGAACCCGCTGCCGGCGCGCAACCCGGTGGCGACGACAAGGCCGCAGCGGCAAAGGCGGGCGACGAAGCGTCGGCGGCCAAGCCCGTCGCCGCGAAGGGTTCGCCGCAACGTTTCGAGCCCACCGAAAAAGTCCGTCCCGACTTCGACGTCGCCTTTCCCGTCGACATCTGACCTACAGGCCCAGCGCACCATGAAGAAGTTCAAGACCAGCGAGTTCATGTTCGAGGTCTTTTCGCTGATCGTCATCGTGATCATCGTGCAGGGCTTCTACGCCACCGTCGTGCGCCCGCAGGCAGCGGCAGTTGCCGCCAGCGACGCGGCGCAGATGGCGAAGGACCCGAACTTCGCTCCGGCGCGCAACTTCTACATCATCATCAAGGACTACGAGCAGGAGGTGTGCTTCATGCTCGCGCTCTGGTCCGTGGCGATCATGGGGTACAAGGGGTTCTCGCTGCGGCGCGGCCAGCGCCTGCTCGGCGCGGACCTGCTGCGGCTGCCGGAAGGCATGAAGATCCTGCCCGAGGATTCGCGCGACTACGCGCGGCAGGTCGAGGCGCTGCCCGACGACATGCGCGGCGAACTGCTGCCGCGCGCGCTGATGAGCGGCCTGCACCGGTTCGGCGCCACGCGCAACATCCAGGACGTTTCGTCGGCAATCCACGACACGTGCGAACTCGAGTTCGGCCGGCTCGACGCGGAACTCGCGATGGTGCGCTACGTCGCGTGGGCGATCCCCGCCATCGGCTTCATCGGTACCGTGCGCGGCATCGGTGAAGCGTTGCAGCAGGCGCACAAGGCGGTCGAAGGCGACGTGTCGGGCGTGGTCGCCGGCCTCGGCATCGCCTTCAATTCGACGCTCGTTGCGTTGGGCCTGAGCATTCTCGTGATGTTCATGCTGCACCAGATCCAGTTGCGCCAGGAGCGCGCGGTGCTCGACACCGAGGCGTTCCTCGACGAAAACGTCGTACGCCAGATGATGGTGAGATAAGCGGCCGCGCCATGAGCCTGCTCGCGGTCGAACTGAATGACGCCGGACTGCTGCTCGTGCGAACGGGCGACGACGGCGCCCCCGTGCTTGCCGGCGAAGAAAGTCCGGGACTCGCGGTGCTGCACGAGGGCCGCGTCCACGTGGGTGGCGACGCCGTGCGACGCTACCGCATCGCGCCGCTGCATGCGCAGAACCGGTTCTGGCAGGCGCTCAGCCTGGATGCGTTGCCGTGGTCGGCCCGCGGCATCGCAACGGCGGCCGATCTTGCGCACATGCACCTGTCCGCCCTGCTCACGGCGGATGCGCGACAGAGGCGCGGACGAGCTGTTGCTCGCGGTGCCTCCCGGCTACACGCGGGAGCAGCTCGGCCTGCTCGTCGGCGTCGCCAACGAGTGCGGCGTGTCGGTGCGTGGCCTCGTGGATGCCGGGCTCGCCGCGGTCGCCACTGTCGCGCCGGCGCCCTGCCTGCTGCACCTGGACCTGCAACTGCATCAAGCGTCGGCGACGCTGCTCGAGGCGTCACGCGCCGAGGGCGCGTTGCGCCGGACGCGCTACGAGTTGCTGCCCGGCGCCGGCGTGCTTGCCTTGCGGCAGGTGATGGCCGAGAGCATCGCAACGGCGTTCGTGCGCGAGACGCGGTTCGATCCGTTGCACCAGGCGGCGTCCGAGCAACGCCTGCACGACTTGCTGCCGTCCTGGCTGCAGGCACTCGCCACGGCCGACGAGATCGCGGCCGAAATCGAGCTGGGCTCGACGACGCACCGCATTGCACTGACGCGCGCGCAGCTCGAAGCGGCCGTGGAACGGCTGAGTGACGACATCCTGCGGCTGGTGCAGGCCGCGCGTCCGCCTGGCACTGCCCTGCATCTCTGCTTCTCGCCCCGTGTGGCATCGATTCCTGGCCTGGTCGGCCGGCTCGCCGCGTTGCGGGACTGCGTCGTCGTCGAACTGGCGCAGGGCGCGCCGGCGATCGGCGCATTGCGCGCAGCCGCGGCCATCGTCCGTCCCGCGGACGCGATCGCGCTGGTGCACCGGTTGCCGCTGGCGGATGCCCAGGACTCGACGGATACCGTCGAACCGGCGTCATCTGCGGTGCCTGCCGCAGCAGTGCCGACGCACGTGTTGTTCCGCGGGCGCGCCTGGCCGATCACCGCGGTGCCCCTGTCCCTGGGTTGGTCGGTGGGCGCCGCGCCGCGCGTCCTGACCCTGCCCGCCGGCATCGCCGGCGTGTCGCGTTCCCACTGCACGCTCGAACTGCGTGACGGCCAGGCCTGTGTCGTCGATCACAGCACCTATGGCACGTTCGTCAACGACGAGCGCATCGGCGGCCGGCTCGCGCTGAAGGTGGGTGACGTGCTGCGACTCGGCGCACCGGGCGTTGCGCTCGAACTGATCCGCGTGTTGCAGGACCATGGCGCGGCGTAGAAAAAAGTTCGACATCTTCAGCATGTCCTTCCTGGACACGATCTGCTGCGCCTTCGGCGCGATCGTGCTGCTGTACATGATCCTGAACGCGGCAGGCAACAGGACGTTCAAGAACGAGACGTCCGAACTGCGCGCCGAAGTGGACAAGCTCGAGGAGGAGGTGCTGCAGGGTTTTGCCGACCTCGTCGTGCTGCGCAACAGCCTGAAAACGACGACGAGCGAGACCGTGCGCGCCGAAGGCCTGTCCGACCGCGTGCTGCAGGAAACCGCGAAGACCCGGGAGCAGCTCGCCGACGCGGACAAGACGACGATCTCGCGCCGCGAGGCGATCGAGAAGCTGAAGGCCGACTTGAAGCAGATCGACGAAGAGAAGCGGCGGCTCGCCGCCGGCACGCCGGAGCCCGGCAAGCCGGGCAACCGGGTGAAGGGGTTCGTCGGCACCGGTGATCGTCAGTACCTGAGCGGTCTCAAGCTCGGCGGCGAGCGGATCGTCATCCTCGTCGACGTCTCGGCGAGCATGCTGGACGAAACGGTCGTCAACGTGATCCGGCTGCGCAACATGTCGGAAACGCGCCGGCTGATGTCGCAGAAGTGGCGGCGCACCGTGGCCACGGTCGACTGGCTGATGACGCAGATTCCGCCGAAGTCGAAATTCCAGGTGCTCGCGTTCAACGTGAAGGCGTGGCCGGTGGTGCCCGGCAGCAACGGACGCTGGCTCGACGGCAGCGACGCGCAGGCGCTGACCGACGTCGTCGTGAACCTGCGCCGCACGGTGCCCGCGGACGGCACGAGTCTCGAGAATGCGTTCACGCTGATGAACTCGCTGAGTCCCGCGCCCGACAACGTCTTCATCATCACCGACGGCTTGCCGACGCAGGGCGCCACGCCGCCGGCCATCCGCAAGACGATCGATGGCGACGGGCGCCTCAGGTTGTTCGAGCGCGCGCTCGGCAAGTATCCCAGACCGCGTGCCGGCGAACGTGATCCTGATGCCGATGGAAGGGGACCCGGCCGCGCCCGGCGCGTTCTGGACGCTGGCCCGTCGCACCAACGGGTCGTTCCTGATGCCCGCCAGGGACTGGCCATGAACCGGCGTCGCGCGCGCGATTTCGAAGTGTTCAGCATGTCGTTCCTCGACACGATCTGCTGCGCCTTCGGCGCCATCATCCTGCTGTTCATGCTGAGCAAGTTCGGCGAGCCGAAGGCGCTCGAGAAGTCACGGCTGGATCTCGAGGGGCGCCTGCTGCAGCTGCAGGAGGAGCGCTACGACATTCGCGGCCAGACCGAGATCCTCAATCGCGACCTGACGCAGCGCGAGCAGCAGCTGTCGGAAGTGAAGCAGAGGCTGGCGCGGCTGCGCGGGGACCTGAGCGACGTGAAGGGCCAGTTCAAGGCAAGCGACCAGGACGCCGAGGTGGCGAACAAGCTGCAGGGCCAGCTGGTCTCGGCGCAGCAGGAACTCACCGAGGAAATGAAGAAGGTGCTCGGCGCGCAATACCGGCGCGCGCCGCAGGACGCCGTCGCCGGCCTGCCCGTCGACAGCGAGTACATCATCTTCATCATCGACACCTCGGGTTCGATGGCCAACTACGCCTGGCCGCTGATGTTGCGCAAGATGCAGGAAGTGCTCGACGCCTACCCGCAGGTGAAGGGCTGGCAGGTCATGAGCGACGAGGGCGCGTACATGTTCCCGTCCTATCGCGGCCGCTGGCTGCCCGACACGCCCGCGCAGCGCAAGCTCGTGGTGGACCGGCTGCGCGACTGGTTCCCGTTCAGCAACTCGAGCCCGGTCGAGGGCATCGTCGAGGCGATCCGCACGTATTACAGCTCGGGCAAGCGCATCAGCCTGTACGTGCTCGGCGACGAGTTCACCGGCACCTCGGTGGACTCGGTCGTGCGGGCGGTCGACCAGATCAATCGTGAGGACAAGACCGGGCAGCGCAGGGTGC